>NZ_JAJBTT010000042.1:0-57246 GCF_020860705.1 Akkermansia sp. | reverse complement strand
TGATCCTTGTTCTGATCCTTGTTCTGATCCTTGTTCTGATCCTTGTTCTGATCCTTGTTCTGATCCTGCTGCTGCTGTTGTTTTTTCTTTTCCTCTTCCAATTTCTTCTTTAATTCCTCCAGCTGCTTGCGGTATTCGTCCAGGGCCTTGTCGTAACGGAGCATTTCTTCCTTGTTGGCGGCGGCTCCTTCATGGGAGCGGTAGGCGGAGAGGGCGTCGTCAAAACGCTTGACGGCTTCTTTGACGTGTTCCTTAGCCACAGGGATTTTTGCCAGACGGGCGTCGATCTCCTTGATCTGGTCATCAAGGGAAGAGGGCTGCGCCTGCGGTTGTTCCCCTTCCGGCTTGGAGAAGGTCATGGTTTTCCGCGCCTGGGCGGCTTCCATGTTGCCGAGGTTGAAGTGGGAGTCCGCCTGGAGGCTGGCTTTGGGGGAAAGAAGAGCTTGGGAGAAGGCTTCCGCGGCTTCCTTGGAGTTGCCGTCCTTTTGTTCCAGGCAGCCTTTGGCGAATTCCAGCGCCTGGCGCGTTTCTTCCGCCAGGTCCGGAGTGGAGAGCATTTCGTCAATGGCTTTGACGGCTTCCTCCGTTTTTCCCGTGCGGATCAGGTCCGTGACATTGTCCAGGGGGCTTGTATCCGCGCGCGCCTCCGTACCTAGCAGTCCGGCGCAGAGCAGGGCTGCGGCGCCCAAAGCGGCCATGCCGTGGCGTCCGGAACGGCGGAAGGAACGCCAGCGGGTGCCCGCAAGAAGAGTAAGAAGCAGGCAGATGAGGGCCGGAACGGCAAAAATGACGTAGCGGTCGTTCGGCACGCTGCGCACTTCCTCCCGGCCTTCCGTGACGTCCAGGCGGTCCGCGATGTCCTTGACGAAGCGGTTCAGCGCCGCTCCGTCGGAAAGCTGCACGTATTGGCCGTCCGTCTGTCTTGCCAGATATTGCAGGCTTTCCGGATTGAGCTTGGAGATGACGTGCTGGCCGCGGCGGTCGCGGTACAGGCCGGAGGGGGATTGTTCATCCGGAATGGTGGTGCCGATGGTGGTGCCGATACCGGCCGTCACGATGATGAGCTGATGCTGCCTGGCGGCTTCCGCCGTCTTGTACGTGATGTTGACGGTGTCTTCCCCGTCGCTCAGGATGACCAGGGCGTTTTTAGCGTCCGTCTCCTTGTCCCGCTTGAAGGTCTGGAGGGCCAGCCGCACGACGTTTTCCAGGTTGGTGCCCCCCTGGGAGACCCAGCCGAATTGAAGCTGTTCAATGGTTTCCTTTAACGCGTTGTGGTCATGCGTAAGGGGCATGAGCAGGACGGCGTCTCCGGAGAAGATGATGATGCCGAAGTTGTCTCCCGGCAGGGCGTCCAGCAGGTCGTAGGCTGCGGTTTTCGCTCTTCCCAGACGAGTGGGGGAGGCGTCCTTGCTGAGCATGGAGCGGGAGCAGTCAATGGCAATCAGGATGTTGCGTGATTTGGGGATTTCCTTTACCTCCGTATAGCCGTCCACCGGGCGGGCGATGGAGAGGATGGCGAAGATGGAGGCCAGCACGGCAAAGATGACGGGAAGCACCCTGTGCCAAGTGGCCGGAGCGTGAACCAGCTCCTGCCTGTAGTCCGGGGAGACGAGCACTTCCCATTTTCTGGAACGGCGGCGCCACAGCCACCATGCCGCCGCTGCCAGCAGGGCCGGTAGGATGAGCGCGTACAGAACGTTGGGATAAAGAAAGGTCATGACGGGTGGAGGATGGTGTTACGGGGCGGGAGCGGGTTTGAGGACTTGCAGGGAGAGCCCCAGAAGCGTCAGCGCGGCGCCCGTGACGAGGAAGTACATGAAGTATTCTTCAATGTGGCGGACGGTCTGCACCTTGGCCTCGCTTTTTTCCAGCTTGCCGATGGAGGTGAATGCCTTGTTGAAGGAGGCCATGTTCGTGGCCCGGAAGTGTTCCCCGCCCGTTAGCTGGGCTATTTTCCGCAGGGTGGGTTCGTCAAATTCGCTTTGCACCACCATGCCGTTGGCCAGGGTGCCTTCTTCCGTGCCCACGGCGATGGTATAGATTTTAATGCCCAGCTTGGCCGCGTTTTCCGCCGCTACCAGCGGAGATATCTGGCCGGAGTTGGAGGCTCCGTCCGTCACCAGGATGATGATTTTGGATTTGGTGTTCTTCCGGTCATCCAGCCGGGTGGCCGCCGCCGCAATGGCGGAACCGATGGCCGTGCCGTCCGCCTGGATCATGCGCGGATGAAAGTCCCGGATGATGCTGTTGACCAGGGCGTGGTCCAGCGTGAGCGGGCAGAAGGATTTGGTTTTCCCGGCAAAGCCCACGATGCCGATGCGGTCGTCCGGGCGGCTGTCCACGAACTGGGTAATGACGTGCTTGGCAGCCACCAGGCGGTTGATGGGCATGCGGTTGAGGACCATGTCCGGAGTTTCCATGGAATAGGAAAGGTCAAAGGCGATCATGATGTCAATGCCGTTGACGGTGCGGAAGGTTTTGTCCTCCACTTTCTGGGGGCGCGCCAGGGCGATGGCTAGGGCGGCGGCGGCCAGCACAAAGCAGACGGCCCCTATTTTCCCGGCCAGGGACTGTGGCGTGCGCGCCAGGGAGGAGATGAAGCGTACGGTGGGGTAGGTAATGGAGCCTTCCGCGCCCCGCCTGCGGCGGAGGATGATGAGGCACAAGATGAAGGGAAGGACGTAGAGCCATTCAGGTTGTGCGAATTGGAAGTGTTCCGTCATGGTGTGCTAGCGTTGGTTGGAGCGTGGGGAAGTCTTTTTGACGACGAGGTCCGTTTCCTCTTTCGTGCGGTGGGCGTCCGCCTCTATGTCGTTGATGAGTTGGACTGTGTTGTCCGCCAGTTCGTTGACCAGGGAGTCGTTTTCCGGGGTGTCCGGTTCATATTTCAGGGAGGCCATGCGGTCCAGCAGGTCGCGCGTGGGGGCCTGGAGTTCCGAGGGGAGCGCGGTGAGCGCGTCCGCGCGGCGGTTGAATTCCTGCTGGGTTTCATACAGCGCCGGGTCCTTGGTTTCCCCCACCAGGTATTTCCGGAGGAGCAGGGAAAATTCCACGGCGGCCTGCCTGAGGGAGGGGTGCGTTTCCCGGAGGACGGTGATGTCCCGGATGGCGGTTTCCGCCGGGCTGAGCGGCGCGGCGGGGGTGCGCCCTTTCCGGCGGATGAGCACGATGACGGCGATAGCGACGGCCAGCAGGATGGCGGCCAGCATGATCCAGATGCCCCAGGCGTCCCAGAAGCCCGCGTGCAGGTAGGCGTCCGGGGCCTGCGTCTCCATCAGGGAGGGAAAGGCCGGCGGTTCCGGAATGGCCGTGGGGGGAGTCTGGAAAGTGGCGGGGGCTGGCATGGCTGGCAGAGAAGGGGATTAGCGTGAGAATTTGCGGGACCTTCTGGAAAAGAGGCCCTGGAGGGGCGGCATGAAGTTGTCCGTGGTCTGAAGATCCAGAAAGTCGATGCCCAGGCGGCGGAAGTCCTGCGTCCATTTTTCACGATGCAGGTGCACGACGTTGGCGTGGGCATCCCGGACATCCTGGCGGGAGAGGTTCAGGAACATGCTCCGGCTGGTTTCCGGGTCTTTCAGGATGACGCGCCCGGCGTCCGGAAGGTGGAGTTCCATGGGGTCCGCGATGCGGATGGGGATAAAGTCGTGCTTGAAGTTGAGCTGGCCCAGGGCGGCCTTGTTGTGCTCGCTCCAGAAGTCACTGATCATGATGACCATGGCCGCCTTTTTCTGGGAGAGGACGAGCTGCCGGGCTACGTCGGAGATGCTCTGGTCGGCCCCGTCGTTTTCACTGGCCACGATTTCACGCACGATGCGCAGGGTTTGCTTGATGCCCTTGGCCGGGGGGATGTAACGGGAGTGGCGGTTCCCGTAAATGAGAAGGCCGCACTTGTCCCCGCTCTGGGCTGCGCTGAAGGCGAGCACCGCCGCCACTTCCGCCGCGTAATCCAGCTTGGAGACGCGGGCGGCGGAGGAGGCGTAGTGCATGGAGCCGCTGACGTCCACCGCCAGAATGACGGCCTGCTCCCGTTCCTCCCGGAAGCGGCGCACGAAGGGGGAATTCATCCTGGCCGTGACTTTCCAGTCAATGAAACGGGGATCGTCCCCCGGCATGTATTCCCGGAAGTCGTCAAAGTCCAGCCCCTGGCCGCGGAAGCCGGACTGGTATTGGCCGGCGAAGTTTTCCGTGGCCAGATGCCTGGCGCGCAGTTCAATGCGGCGCACTCGCTTGAGAATGTCTGAGGCTTTATCCATGAAGTGATCCTCCCTGTTTGAATTCAATCAGGTTCCGGTGAGGCGGCCCGCAGGGCCTGAAGGATAAGGACGGGCGGCGGGACGCCCGCCTCCGTGCCGTCACGGTACGGGGACCTTCGTCAGGATGTGGTCGATGACGTCATCCGTGGAGATGTTTTCCGCCTCCGCCTCATAGGAGAGCAGAATGCGGTGGCGCAGGATGTCATGGGCCAGGTCCTTGATGTCCTGCGGAGTGACGAAGGAGCGGTGGTGCATGAAGGCGTTGGCGCGGGACGCCAGGGCCAGGTTGATGGTGGCACGGGGGGATGCGCCCGCGCGGATGAGGCCGCGCAGTTTCACGTCCACTGTTTCCGGGAAGCGGGTGGCGCGCACCAGGTCCACGATGTAGCCGCGCACGGCGTCGTCAATGTAAATCTGGTTCACCAGGTCGCGGGAGGCCGCCACCTGTTCCGGCGTGGTGACCGGGGAGGTTTCCGGCGGCTTGGCGGAACTGGCCATGAGGTCCAGCACCTGGAGTTCTTCTTCCCGGGAGGGGTAGGTGACCAGCACCTTGAAGAGGAAGCGGTCCAGCTGGGCTTCCGGAAGCTGGTAGGTGCCTTCCTGGTCAATGGGGTTCTGCGTGGCCAGCACCAGGAAGGGGTCCGGCAGGCGGTAAGTGGTTTCACCCAGCGTCACCTGGCGTTCCTGCATGGCTTCCAGCAGGGCGGACTGGACTTTGGCCGGGGCGCGGTTGATTTCATCCGCCAGGATAAGATTGGCGAAGATCGGGCCTTTTTTGGCAGTGAACTGTCTTTCCTCCGGATTGTAGATCATCGTACCCAGCAGGTCCGCCGGCAGAAGGTCCGGCGTAAACTGGATGCGGGCGAATTGCGCGTGCAGCGTGCCAGCCATGGCTTTTACGGAGAGCGTCTTGGCGAGGCCGGGCACGCCTTCCAGAAGCACGTGCCCCTTGCACAGGAGGCTGAGGATCAATCTGTCTACCAGCGCCTGCTGGCCGATGACCACCTTGCCAACCTCCGTTCTGAGAGCAGAAATCCACGATGAGTTCGCGGCGATAATTTCGTTGAATTCTCGGGTGTCCATGATTCTTAATAGCGGGTGAGACAGTCTGCCGGGTGCTTGCGTTGAAAAATTCCGATTATTTCCCAAGGGCAAATCCGGTTTTCAACAAAAGGTCTTCCTGGAAATGGGGGGCCATCATCTGGAAGCCCACGGGGAGTTCCTTCCCTCCTTCCCTTACGGATCCGCAGGGGATGGAGATGGCGGGCAGCCCGGCCAGGTTGGCGGGGATGGTGTAAATGTCCGCCAGATAGGTCTGAAGGTGGTCCAGCGCGGAGTCCCCAATTTTGGGGGCGGGGGCCGGGGAAGTGGGACCTACGATGATGTCCGCCCTGGAAAAGGCTTCCGCAAAGTCCCTGGCGACCAGGGAGCGGACCTTCTGCGCGCGGGAGTAGTAGGCATCGTAGTAGCCGGAGCTGAGCACGTAGGTCCCCAGGATGATGCGGCGCTTGACTTCCGGGCCGAAGCCTTCTTCACGGGTGCGTGAGAAGAGTTCCATCAGCCCGCTGGCGTCTTCCGCACGTTTGCCGTAGCGCACGCCGTCAAAGCGGGAAAGGTTGGAGGACGCTTCCGCACAGGCTATAATATAATAGGCGGCCACGACGGCGTCCGCATGGGGAAGGCTGATTTCCACCAGTTCCGCGCCCAGGCTTTCCAGCTGCTTCAAGGTGTTCTGCACGGCTTCCGAAATGCCCGGATGGTTGCCGGAGGTGAAGTATTCCGCGGGAATGCCCACCTTCAGCCCCTTGATGTCCCGGCCCAGGGCGGCTTCAAAGTCCGGAACGGGCTGGTCTGCGGACGTGGAGTCCTTCGGGTCGTGCCCGGAAATGGCTTGCAGCAGGATGGCGGCGTCTTCCACCGTTTGGGTCATGGGGCCGATCTGGTCCAGGGAGGAGGCGAAGGCCACCAGCCCGTAGCGGGAAACGCGCCCGTAGGTGGGCTTGAGGCCCACGATCCCGCAATGGCCGGAAGGCTGGCGGATGGAGCCGCCCGTGTCGGAACCCAGGGCGGCGATGGCGGTGGCGGAGGCCACGGCGGCGGCGGAACCGCTGGAGGAACCGCCGGGGATGTGATCCGGGGCGTTCGGGTTGCGCGTGACGCCGAACGCGGAGTTTTCCCCGCTGGCCCCCATGGCGAATTCATCCATGTTCGTGCGGCCCAGGGGGATGCCGCCCGCCGCTTTCAGCAGGCGGATGGAGGTGGCGTCATAGGGTGCGGTATACGTGGAAAGGAGGCGGGAGGCGCAGCGCGTCGGCTGGCCCAGGATGCTGATGTTGTCCTTGACGGCGATGGGGATGCCGGCCAGGGGGCTGTCCGTATCTGCCTCCGCCGCGGCCCGGAGGGCGGCCTCGCGGTCAAAGGAGATATAGGCGTTGGTGGTCCGGTCCGCCTCAATGGCGTCCGCTGCCAGGCCGACGAGTTCAGCGGGGGAGAGTTCCTTGCGGCGCAGGCGGTCGCGCCACTGGGCCAGTGTGCCTTGAATGCTTGACATGAAAAAGGGAGGGGTAAGAACGGTTGAAACGTGAAAAGGGGAAGACAGGTCGGGGTCAGGCGGATTCCACCACTTTGGGCGTGCGGAACTGTCCCTGGGACTGCTGGGGGGCGTTGGAAAGGGCTTCCTCCTGGGAGAGGCCGGGTTCCGGCACGTCCTTCCGCATCATGTCCATGGCGGGCAGCGGATGGTTCATGGGGGAGATTCCCGTGACGTCGTAGGATTCCAGCTTGGTGATGTAGGCCAGGACTTTGTCCAGGTCCTTGGAGAAGAGGGCGGCCTCTTCCTCCGTCAGGTCGATGCGCGCCAGTTTGGCAATGTAGGCTACGTCTATTTGGGGCGTGCTCATGATGGGAACGTGCGTGATATGGGAAAAGGGAGGGAAGGGATGCTTACTGCTGTTCCAGCAGGCGGACGATCCAGCAGAAGGAGGCGGCGATGGCGCAGACCAGCAGGCCCAGCAGCATGAAATTTTCACGCAGCTCCCGCCTCATGTTGGTGGCGCGGCCGTCGCGGGCCACCACGGCGCGCAGGGCGCGGTTCTGGGTGCCTTCCCGCACGCGGTCGGGAGGGGGCATGGTGTTGCGGTCCAGGCGCATGCGGGTTTGCTGGGCCGGGCGCTTGAGAGAGGCTTCCAATTCCTGGATGCGGTTCTCAATTTCACGTGAGGCGCGGTCCAGTTCTGCCAGTTCGGAGGAACGGCGTTTGGTTTTTCTTTTAATCATGATGCGGAGGGGCTGAAGATCCAGATAAAGAAGAGGATGATAAGGGCAATCAGGAGCAGGGGAAGATGGAAGGACAGGCCCTGGAGGAACTGGGTCATGAATTCGCGGGAGCTGATGCGCACCTTGCTGGAACGGCGCACCCCCGTGAGTACCTTGGTGTGCTGCATGCGGGCGCACTGCTGGACGGCGTCCGCGAATTCCTCCTCACACCGGTCCATGACCTGCTGGCCCTGGTTGATCAGGTTTTCCGTGTTTTCAATGGGCCATTCATCCGGGCGCACGGTGCTGAGCATTTTCAGGCTGCGCGTCAGGGTCATATGGATCTGCTCCAGTTCATTGCTTTCCTGGCGAAGGCTTTCCACCTCCCTGGCAATGAGGTCCGCGGCGTTGACCATGCGGTCGCCCAGTTCATTCTGCTGGTCCATGAACCGTGCCTTGCGCAGGTGGCTTTCCTCCAGGCGGCGGCGGGAGCTTTCCACCTCCTCCTTTTCCTTCCGCAGCTGTTCCAGCCTGAGCTGGGCCTGTTCCATGTCGGCATCCACCTGGTCGTCTGCCTGGGGATGGTAGCCGGGCTCGGCGTCCATGCGGCGGTATTGGGGATTGCTAGGTCTCATATGCGGTAAAAATGATGCGGGCCGGTTACGGGGATTGCAGTGTTTCCGGCCAGTATGGGTGTGCCGGGCAATCCCTGCACGTGTTATTATTTAACTTTCACAAAATAAATCAAGCCAAGAAGAAGGTAAAAAGTGATTTTCCGGATACGGCCGCGGAAGGGAATGCGGCGGCGTTTTTTCTCCCGGCGGCATGCGTCCGGACGGGCTGCCGGGCGGCATTCCTCCCCTCATTCCCGCAAAGGTGGACTCCGTGCGCTTTTTTTATGGTCAAGGGCATGGGATTGTTGGTATGTAAGAAACATGCAGTCTGACACGGTAGAATGTAAGCCGACCATGTGGTTTACCGGCAGGGCGGTTATCATGGCGCTCATGTTCCTGGGGTTCGGAGTGTATTTTTATTACGATGCTGCCACGGGGTATCCTCAAAAGAACCTGGAGTTTTTCATGCACAAGGCCTTTGTGGACGCCGGCGCCCTGTTTGACCGTGAGGTAAGCGGGAAAGGGGCGTCCCGGGAGGACTGGGAACGCACCGTCCTGGCGCGCACGGTGGAATTCCCGGAGGGATACCAGGTGCCGTCCGGCGTGGACAGGGACGGAACGCCGTGGCCCGCCGTGCTGGCGGATTACGGGGTGATGTCCGCTCCCGGCAAGGGGTGGAGCGCCGCATGGCAGTCTTATTCCGGAGAAATGCGCTACCCCATCAAGCCGGTGGACCATCCGTATGACGACTCCAAGATTTTTGAACAATGGGTGGCCGGGAGCGTCTGCCTGGTGCTGGCCATGGTGGCGCTGTTTTTCCTGGTGAGGACCCGCGGGCGGAAAATGGTTCTCAATGACGGTCAGGTAACGGCGGCTGGCAGGGTGTTCCGCGTGGAGGATATCGCCCGGCTGGACTTGCGCCGCTGGAAGATGAAGGGGCTGGCCCTGGCGACGCTGAAACCGGAATGCGGAGGCGCCAGAATCAGGCTGGACGGCCTGACTTACGGCGGTTTCCGGAAGGAGGACTCCCCCCATAACGCGGAAGATTTCATGAAGGCCCTTCTGTCCCTTTACCAGGGAGAGATTGTTGATTATGAAGAAACTCCGGATTCAGCCGACACGTCTGCCCGGAAGGATGACGAGGAACATGCGGAGCATGATGCTGTATGAGCGATTCCCCCCCCACTGGAAAAAACGCCCGTGACCGTGCGTTTGGCATCGCCTGCTGGACGCTGGGCGCGCTGGCGTTCGTCCTCCTGCTGATGGTGGGCGTTTCCTTCAGCCTGTCCGCCCGCACGGTGGTCATGGAAAAAGTGGTGGAAGTTCCCGTGCCCGTTCCGGCGGATGATCGGCCGCAGGAACCGTCCGGGAACGTTGAAGCCGGAGACGTTGCGGAGGCAGTCCCCATCCCTGCGTCTTCTTCTGAAAAACCCCGTTCCGTGGAGGAAATGCTCCGGGATGCCGACTTGTCCGATCCGGCGCGCGATGCCGCGCCTGCGCCCGCGGCGGCCTCCGTGCCGGGAGGGGAAAGCGTTTCCGCCCAGCCTCCCCTTTCAGCGGAGAATCCGGAGGAAGTCATGCCGCCCATGACGGAGGAGGTGGCGGAGCTTGTCAAGGCGGCGCGGTACGCCCAGATAGACGGGGACTTGAAAGTGGCGGTGGTCAAGCTGGAACAGGCCCTGAGGCTGGAACCGGAAAACCCGGTGGTGCTTTATTATTACGGCCTCACGTATGAATGGCTGAGGAATGCGGACAAATCCCGGGAGTTTTTCCTGAAGGTGTACACCCAGCGGGAAAAGGCGGGGAAATACTTTGCGCGTGCGGCCCAGCACCTGCAGGCCGGTTTTTCCAGCCCCGCAGACCTGCGCGGAGATATGTCCTTCGGCACCATCCTGGAATACCGGGACCCGGAATGCCCCGCCGGGGAGCGCGTCAAGCTGATCGTGCCCATCCTGATGAAGGACGGCCTGAACGTCAGGCCGGAGGACCTGCGCGTCATCATCCAGTTTTTTGACAAGGTGAACGGAAAGAAGGTGGAAAAGACGCATGCCCCGGAACCTGCCTCCCGGTGCATCACGGAACCTGCGGACTGGGCGGACGGTGAGGAAATCATGGAGGTGACCTACTACATGCCTCCTCTGACGGAAGAAGAGACGATCGCCTACGGAAGCCTCAAGTATTACGGGTACACCGCCAAATTGTACTATAAGGGTGAACCGATGGATTGCCATGCCTCCCCGCCTGTGCTATTCTTACTGGAACAGATGAACCAGAGCTCCCCTTCCGGCATGCCTGAAATTTATGACGGCGGCCTGCTTCCCCCCGTGGAGGCCGCTCCGGTTTCGGACTCCTATGACTCCCTTCTCCCTCCCTGATGCCTGAATTATCCATGTTCGACCTCCCTCACAACTTTGGCGACTATACGCTGGTGGCGTTCATCGGCCGCACGCGCGGGGGCATTCTTTACCAGGCGATCCAGCAGGGCATGGACCGCTCCGTGTTTCTGGAACTGCTGGATCCGGACAATGCGGAAGGCGTGGACGTGGAGGATTTTCTGATGAAGGCCCGCACGCGCGCGGCGGTCAGCGTGCCGGTGCTGGGCACCGTTTATGAGGCTTCCCAGGCGCAGGGTTACTGGTTTGTCACCAGCGAGCAGCTGGGAGGGGCCTCCCTCCAGTCCATGCTGGACCGCGGGCAGACCCTGTCCATGAAGGACCTGCTGAAAGTGATTGAAACGGTCGGCACCATGTGCGGCAAGTATGAACGCCTGCAGACCGCCTTCCACGTCATGGAGCCGCGCCACATCTTTCTGGATGACAAATCTACGGTGCGGCTGATGAATACGGCCGTGCCCGGCAATTTTCATGAGGAAGTGTCCCGTGCCCAGATGAAGCGCCTGGGGGCCGACCTTCTGCCCCTGGTGACGCCTGACGTGCCCGGAAGCACCCGCATGCGCACCCTGCTGGAATGGCTGCAGGAAGGCCAGAACGGCAAGCCGATGCAGTGGGACCAGGTCATGGAGCTGGTGGCTGCGGTCCGCGAACAGCTGGGCCTTTCTCCCCGGGCCACCACCCACCGCTATACCGTTCCCGTGGACCCCCGCAGAAAATCCGGGGCCTGGATGCTCTGGACGGGAATCGGCCTGTTGGGCGCAGGGGCTGCTGCCGCTGCCATCCTGCTGTTATTTCCGCGGGAGGAAACTCCTGCACCGGCGCCTCCCCCGGCTCCGAAACACTATCCTGATTTCTCCGCCAGCGACCACACGGAAGCTCTCGTGGACATTCCGGACGTGGGGCAGCTGATCGTGGGAGCCCATGAAATTACCCTGGAATCCTACCGCCTGTTTCTGGACCAGTGGGCGCGCCTCACTCCGGAACTGAGGGAGAAATATTCCCATCCGGACCAGCCGGACAAGCAGACCGCCATGCATGTTCCCGAGGACTGGGAAGCCATGTGGAAGGCGGCCACGACCCCGGGGGAAAAATGGAAGGGCAGGAAAATAACCCCCCGCTCCCCCGTCGTCAACGTCACCTTCTGGGATGCCTGGGCATATGCGAGCTGGAAGCCCGTCGCCCCTGGAGAGCCGCGCTACCGTCTGCCTGCGCTCCGGGAATGGATGGCCCTGGGGGCCATGATGAACACGAATGAAAAAGGGGACAAGACCCTGGTGATTGACCGGTACAGCAATGATTACGATTTAAAGACGGGCGTGTGCGGGATGGCTTCCGGCGTGATGGAATGGACTTCTTCCATGGAAAAGGACCCCGCGCGCGTGAAAGAGCCGCCTGGCCCGGTGGCCTGCGGCGGGGACTGGAGGCAGCCCGGCATTACCAACCGCGTGGAATACCTGCGCTCCCGCGGCGAATGCCGGGATAACCTGGGCTTCAGAATCGTGCGGGACGTCCGCTGACTCATTTAAAACACCTACTTGACACATACCATGAAACACATCCTTGCAATGCTGCTGCTGGCCCTGGCTGGGGCGTCCGGGGCCCTGGCCCAGATTTACGTGAAAGTCGTTCCGGAAAAGAAAACCTTCCTCAGCGGGGAGGCCATGTACATGCGGCTGACGATAACCAACAATTCCGGCGTTCCCATAGAATTGAAGAGCCAGGAGTATTCCTCTTGGCTGGACATCCATGTGGAGCACTCCACCGCGGGCGCGGAAATGCCCCAGTCCAAATTTGCCATGTTCCCTCCGCTCAAGGTTCCCGCCGGCATGAGCGTCTCCCGCAAGATTGACCTGCGGCACTTCTATGACCTGTCCCGTGAGGGGAACTACCATGTGCAGGCGGTCGTGAAAATGCCCAACCAGAAGGACATCTTCGCCTCACAGAAATCCCTGTTCGCTGTCCGGACCGGCACTCCCATGTGGTCCCAGACCGTAGCCATTCCGGCCAGCGCCAAGCGGTGTTCCTTCTCCATCTGCACCATTGCCGTGCGGGGAATCCAGAAACTGTACGTGCAGACGAAGGATCCTGATACGGGCGTGGCCTATAATGCCGTGTGCATCGGAGACTGGCTGGGCACGACGCGCCCGCAGTGCATGGTGGACGGCAAGGCGAACGTGCACGTCTTCTTCCCCACCACTCCCATGCTGGGAGCGTATGCCCGCATCAACTACCGCGGAACCATGGAAAAGCTCCAGTATTACAAGAAGGTGATGGGCACCCCGTCCATGGTCTTCCTGCCGGATGGCAGCGTGCGCGTGACCGGGGCCGTCCATTATGATCCCACCGTGCAGCCCAAGACGGTGCCGGATGCCGCGGACGTTCCTGGCATGTAAATGTGTTGTTTGGTGCGGTTCTGCGTGGGAGCAGGCGCACGGGGGACCGCCCGGTTCTTCCTGTCGGAAAAAATGGTTCAGGAATTTCCCTGCGGCTTGTTCCCCGGCTGCGCTGCGTTTTTCAAAATACGCTGCACGCTTTCCTGCACCACGCGGATGGGCAGGGCGTAATTTTCCGCCCGGTTTACTCTGGCAATGTTCATGCCGACGAGTTCTCCCCTGAGGTTCAGCAGCGGGCCTCCCATCAGCGTGTACCGGGAAGGGGTGTCATGCTGGAGGACCATGGGAAAATCATCCCTGCGCCTGCTGAAACCTCCGCTGATCTGGTCGTTGGGATTCTGGGGAGTGTTTTCCCCCAGGGCCTGCCGCCGGGAACCCAGCGTAATGGTATAGGAAATCTTTTTGCCTTTGCGTTTGACGTTCAGCGTCACTGGTTCCCCGATTTTTTTCTTGGACAGAATGGGGGAAACGGCTTCCAGCGTGGTGATGGGCGTGCCGTCCACGGACAATATCTCATCCCCGGCCATGGCTCCGGCCCTGGCGGCGGGGCCGTCCTTGATGACCTCCTGGATAGAGCAGGGAGTGCCGAAAATCACGCCCATGTAGGCCGTGTCCCCATTCGGAATGGGGCGTTGCGCCGCGCTGATGGTGCCAATCTGAGGCCGTCTGGAACTGCGGGTGGTGGAACCGTTGCTGACAACCAGCGTACCCATGGCAGCCTCATGGCTGACGGGGCCGGGAGCGTCCAGGCTGGCGGCGTCCACCTTGATCAGGGCGATGTCCGTGGCAGGGTCCGTGCCTATTTCCTTGAAATGATCGTACTTGGCAGAACCTATCCGGATGACCAGGTTCTGGTGGGAGTGGAATTCCGAGGCCTTGGTGGCGATATAGCCGTCCGGGCTCAGGATAACGCCGTAAACTACCACGTCATGGCCGGAAAAAAAGACGGCGCTCAGCTCCTGAAGCCGTTGGCGGATGGGTTCAATCGTCTTGAGAACGATTTTTCCGTTGATGCGCTGTTCAAAATCCAGGCTTCCGTTGAACCCTTCCGACAGGGCGGAGGGAATCAGGGAACAGGCCAGAGGAAGCAGGCAGGCGCAGGAGGGGAATTTCATGACCATGGGAAGACTAGCTGTCCTGTTCCGGTGAGGGGGGAGGGAGGGCCTTTTCTGCGGGGGGCGGTTCCATCAGCGCGTCGAATTCCTTCATGGGAACGTGGAGGTTGTCTTCCAGGCCGGAACCGACCCGGCTGTGAATGCCGATCAATTCTCCGTTCAGGTTGAAGAGGGGGCCTCCGGAATCCCCGCGGATCAATTTGCAGTCTGTCTGGATGACGCCATTCTTGAGGGAAACCACCCTTCCCAGGCGCACCATCGGGCCGCGTTTCCGGTCCAGGCCGCCTCCGTGGCCCAGGGCGAACACCCAGTCTCCCACGCGGGGCAATTTTTCCGCCCTCTCCACCCGGGGGAGATTCTTGTTCAACTTGGTGGTGATTTCAGCCATGCCGGCGTCGGACCCGCTGTTCTGTGCCGTGGTTTTTCCGGGCAGGCGCGTTCCGTCCGGCAGGATGATCTTGAGCACGGTGTCCTGCTTGTCCACGACGTGGGCTGCGGAAAAAATCAGGCCTTTTTCCGAAACCAGAACGCCGGTGCCGCTCCCGTTGTTCACTTCAATGCAGACCAGGGCGGGAAGAACCCGGGGAAGCATTTGCTGGAGCTGGTGTTCAATCCGCTGCAGATCTTCCACGGACTGCGGCGTCGTGGAAAGAATTCCGGCGCCGTCGTCAGACTGCGCCAGCGCCTGCGTGGCTGGAACCAGCAGGGCCGCTCCATAGAGAACGGCGGAAAAACAGGGTTGCCGGAAGGCTGTGTTCATGATGGCCGGGGCTATTGTTCAGCGGCGGGAGCTTCCGTCTTCTGCTGGCCTGCCTCTCCGTTTCCCACCAGGGAATCATGATAATGCATGCCGATGAACAGACCGGCCAGTGTGATAAGGGTAATGAGCAATTCCTTCATGCTGCCACAGCATAGAATTTGTCCTTTCCTCTGACGAGAGAATTTCATGGATAAGCCACACTTTGATGCAGTTCGGCAGGAATGGGAAGGAGAGAGAGTCTGGAAAATGCCAAAATAAAGATTGCTTTTCCCCGCAAGGGGCGTATAAACCTTCCAGCGGTCGTTCCGGTCCGCTAACCCATCCAAAGCGGATGTAGCTCAGGGGTAGAGCGCAACCTTGCCAAGGTTGATGTCGTGGGTTCGAATCCCATCATCCGCTCCATTTTTTCTTTTCCAACTTGCTCCTTCCGGGCAGTTTTTTTGTGTTCATTTACTGATTTTGGCGATGAGCCAAAATAGGCAGAGCTGAATCTCTGGGTTCTGCTTTGATTGGGGACGCATTCCTTGAGCCAATAGATTACGCTATGCCCAATCATTCACTGAATCAGTAATGACCACTTATAAACGTATTGACTGCCATTCCATTATTGATATAGTGAAAGTGGTTCTGGGTATTAAAGTTATTTCGCCATGAATATATTATTTCCAATAAGCGCATGTGCTCTTCTGCTCTCCGTTCATCCTTCCATGTCGGCGGAAGAAAAAAGCATTTCTCCTCCTGGCGACCAAGCCATCACGATCCCCGATTCCCTCGACGGCTACACGCTGACTATGACGAGCAAAAAGATAAAATACGTCCATATCAGCTTTTATACTCAAAGTCTTGACAATAGAGCAATCATTAGAAATGGAGGAATTGGAGACTACTACGAAAAATATAAAGAACGTGTATCATATACTTCCGATTCCTCCTATAATGCCACGATCGTATTTTCCAAAGGCCAATGGACAAAGGGGCAAGATTCAGAAAGTTATACTTGTGAAAAAATAGGAAAGGACAGATTGATTATCAAATCCGTAAAGATAGAAAAAGGTGTTCCCTGTGCGGTTGAACCCTATTTATTCCTTTATTTTAAGACATCTGATGCAGGCAATGCTTATATTTTTGAGGAGGAAAGTATAGGGGGAAACATCTCATTCATGTTGAAAAAATTTTCAGAAAAACAGTAAACGGAAAGGGACTGCCCGAGACTGGGGCAGCCCTTCTGATTGCTAAATCGGGAGGAAGTCTCCGCAGGACGATTTTCCATGTTTCATCCTAATGAAACATGGAAAATTGCGTTATTGAGCTACGGCGTTTTATCCATCATTGTTGCAGCAATGGGGAAAACAGAAGGAGAAAAAGAACATATGTTCCGGAATCAGCTCAGGCGCCGGTTCGGATGGCATATTCTTTATCCACCATGTAGTCGTAAATGCCTGATGCGATGGCTTCCGTAATCTCTTTGTGCATATAACAAAGAAAAGGGGCACCTGACGGTGAACTAACGAAGCCTGCTTCAACAATGACTGATGCATCCGTTACCTTGCACCACGCCATAGTAGAACCATCTGTATCATATCTTTGGTGATGAGGTATATCAGTCATTTTGCTGTTGATGCGCGCGGACAAGGCTACGGCTTCTGCGTTCGTTTTTACCTTAACGCATAAATGGCCGAGCACATTTTCATCATTGTAGGCATTGGGATGAAGTCCGACCGCTACCTGAGGTGTCCAAGACTTCACTGTCGTAATCATTGCATTGAAGCCATGATCCTTACCCTGGGATGGATAGTTCCCTCTGTTGAATATTCTTACAGAAAGCTCTGTGGAATCGGCAGCCTGTGTTTGGTGCGCTCAAATTCGTTGTAAATAATATCTCCGACCGTTTGAGCGTGTCTTGATCAATAATCGTATTCTCCTTCATAATTTTCATTAAAGGGTGGCTGAAACAGAGCTCCGGGATCGCCACCACCGTGACCTACTTCAATAGCAATTCTTATTTTTCGTACTCCTGACGAACTGTTGGCCTCCTGGGGACACTCGATGTGGAAGGGAGGCTGGAATTGAACATGTCCCGGTTCTGGGTCATCATTTCTTTGGCTTCATGGGTATCTGATAATTCAGTTTGCCTGGTATTATTGTTTTGTTTCTCGTTTGGAGGCTGGGCTACTGTCTTTCCCAGCAGACACCTGTCTCCCGGGAAAATCTTTTATTGATGTCTCTTCTTGCCTTGCCGCACAGCGCTGCAAGAAAGAAGACGCCTCCATCCTTGACACCATTCCATTCACCCCGCAACCGAGAAATTCCCATTTACCCCTCTATAGCTAACCGGCCACCGGAAATCGTTCCCGCTCCCTCTCCAACATCTCATTTCCTCTTCATCCTGAAAATTCCAAAAAACGTCTCCGCCACATCCGGAATTGCATATGGTAAAGGGAATTTCGTTCTTTGATCATCCCTTCATCCATCATCATGAATGAAAAGGAGCTCAGAACCTGGTACCCGGTAAAGTATTTCTCAAAAGCTCGTTCAATCGCTTGTCCATCTACTTTCCTTGGTAGCTTACTTCTGGAGAATTGTGCAAAGCTGAAACTCTGGATTCTGCTTTGATCGGTGACATATTCTGTGAACCTATAGATCACGCGACTATAATTGGGCGAAATCCAATTAAGTGGAAAATCAACAATGATCCATGATAATCATGTTGATTACTATTCCATCATTGATATATAGTAAAAATGATCCTGATTATTAGAGACAATTTACCATGAATATATTATTGCCAATAAGTGTATGCGCTTTTCTGCTCTCCGTCCATCCTTCCATGTCGGCGGAAGAAAAAAGCATTTCTTCTCCTAGCGACCAGGCCATTACAATCCCCGATTCTCTTGACGGGTATACGCTGACCATGACGAGTAAAGAGTTAAAATACCTTTATATCAGCTACTATCAGCTTGATCTTGACAATGGTGCAATCGTCAGAAATGGAGGAATTGGAGACTACTACGAAAAAAATAAAGAAAACAAAATACAAGGAGCATATACTTCAAATTCTCCCTACGATGTTACCATCATATTTTCCAAAGACCAATGGACAAAGGGACAGAATTCAGGAAGTTATACTTGTAAAAAAATAGGGAATGACAAGTTGATCATCACATTGGAAGAGATAAAGAATGGGGAACCTTCACTGGTTACCTATCTATTATTCCTTTATTTTAAGACATCTGATGCGGGCAATGCCTATTCTTTACTGGAAGAAAGTATAGGGGGAAACATCTCATTCATGTTGAAAAAATCTTCAGAAAAACAATAAACGGCTATTTCAAATGGTTGTCGTATTTCCGGTTTTTCCGGAACACGCATAAGTAAATGCAGGAAACGGAAAAGGACTGCCCGAGACTGGAGCAGCTCTTCTGATTGCTAAATCGGGAGGAAGTCTCCGCAGGACGATTTTCCATGTTTCAAGAAGGGAATCGTGTGTTTTATCCCGAAGGAATCTCATGCCCCTTTCCTTGACCAGGAGGAAGAAAGACGCAATGCCGGAAAATAGCGTCACACTATTTTATCAGATAATTACCTGATAAATGCCCTCACGTCCGATTCGTGTGATGAATCGCCCTCCATCCGATACGCCTCTCCATTTTTCCATCTGTGGCCTGCTTCATCAAGAGCAGGCTTTTTATTAGGGTCAACGCCAAAATCGGTGGGAAGAATGATTGTTTCAATTCCTTTTACTTCACTCTTGCGAATGCTTATCCACCGACCGATGTTGACGTTGAGCCGAAAACCCTGGACAATACATAGAAGAAGGGAAATTCCTTTTCCGCTGCGCTTCGGAAAATATTTCAACCCGAAGGCCGGGAAACCGGGCAGGCCCGGTTGATGGAAAGCACAGCTTGAAACCCGCAGGGTGAGTGAATCCAAAGGATGAACGAATCAAACCTTCGTTCCCACGTGACGAAGGTTAAGACATCTCCGCCTTCCCCTGTTTCCCCTCACTCCCAACGGCTGAATATGGAGTTATTCCATCATTGTGGAAAGATGGAAGAAGGCGGAGCTCCGGGCAAATCGGCGGAGTACATTTTCCTTCGGCAGGGCCGGACAGCCTGCCTTGTGTGGAAAGGAATGGAGTCCGTCGCGCTTACCTCCATGTTTTCATTCGGCCTTGCAATTGTCTTGGTATCCAAAGGGACGGGCAATAAACGCCGGAACAACCTGTTAATCAGCCCTCCGGGAAGTTATGGTAAATGTTATGTATCTAGGCTATGAATTTCATGACCGTTGGCACTTGGCCAAGAGGAAAATGCTTAGGATATTCGTTCCAGGGCCGTCGGTTATTTGTTCCGTTTCAAGAACAGTTTTGCCAGGTATTGACGGACGGGTTCATCGTAGAACTTCAGGCAGAGCCAAGCCAGCAGGATGCTTCCGATGACGACGGCCAGGGCGCCGGGAAGGGATTCAGAGAAGGAGAGGTCGCCGTTTTTCACCCATGCGTAGTACAGGTAGATGAACGGGTAATGCACCATGTAGAGGGGGTAGGAGATGCTGCCCAGGAATCGGCATATTTTGTCCGTATAGGGATCGGTGATTTTACCGGAAGCGCCGAAGAGGAGGATGAGCGGGAAGAATACCGCGAAACACGCGGTTTCATAGAGGCTGTTCATCCAGAAAGCGTCTTCTCCTCCCAAACGGGGAACGGCCAGCAAAATGGCGAGGGACAGGCCGCATATCCAGAAGGATCCCTTGATGTTGACCGGTTTGAACAGGCGGAACAAGAGCAGTCCTGCGGAGAAGGAGTACAAGAGGCGCAGGGAGCCGCCCGTCCATTCCGTTCCGGTCATGGCAAATCCGGAGCATATGTCTCCATTAGGCCCCCAGAAGCTGAAGGAAGCCAGTCCGCACCCGGCCAGGACAACCAATACCGCCAGGGAGCGCGTAGAGAGTTTCCGGATAAACAGGGCATAGAGCAGGTTGCCGATGTATTCGAAAAACAGCGACCAGCTGGGACCATTGAGCGGATACATTTCTCCCAGGCCGCGAATTTCAAGGCTGGGAGGAGAAGGGATCAGCAGAACGTTGACAAAGGTGGCGACCAGCAGGGAGATGACCGTGATTTGCGATACATCCCACACGGAACAGCCTTGAAAGTAAAACAGGAGCGCGCCAATGGCCGCCCCTATGGCCACCATGGGCTGCAAGCGTATGAGCCGCCGCTTGATGAATTCTTTCGTCGTCATCGTTTTCCAACGGTTGTCATAGGCGTAACCGATGACAAAACCGGAGAGCATAAAGAAAAAGTCGACGGCCAGGTAACCATGGTTGATGATTTGGTCCACATGGCTTGTTGCGTATGCTTCAAAGATATGGAACCATACGACGACGATAGCGGCCACTCCGCGCAATCCGTCAAGAATATGGTAGTGATGTTTTTCGCTTCCGGGTGGAATGGGGAAATTTTGTGCTTTCAACATAGGAGCAGCAGTTTTTAATTTTGTTTTCGGTTTGGTTGGAGAGATCAGCCCATTTCCCGCTCCGGATTGGTTCGTACAAGGCAGAACCTATCCGGAGGCGCTATTGTCGCGTTACCTAAGCAAATACCATTTCCCCCTGCAAGTTCTTTCATTCATTGTCCCCTATTTGTTGTGGAGCAAGGCGCAGACCGAAAGACCGTTTCCGGAAGGAGAAAATCATCCACAGGTGCCGGAAGGCGCGGGCATGGGACGAAGAGCAGGACGTCCTTTAGCACAGAAGTATTTTCCGGGAGCCGGTTTTCAGTTTGCTTTCCTGCACACAGAGGTCTTTTCCCAAAAAGCGGCAAAGAGAGGGTATGAAAGAGGAATTCGGTTGCGCGTGACAGGGGGAACGGTGGCAGAAGGAAGGCGACAATAATGGGGCAGGCGATCGCCCGGAAGGGGCAGGAAAGAAGGGAGAGCCCAATATTGCCGAAGGAAACGGGGGCATCTTAATGAAGCGGGCAACCCTATCCATTTTATTCAGGATGGAACCGTCTCCTGATCTTAACGGCGTCCAGAATGGCTTACCTGCCCGGCCAGCGTACAGTCACAGATGCCGAGACATGCTCCCGGAGCACGGACGTTGGCGCTGTAGGGGAAGGAAGAAACAGGGGCCAGCATGGCCGGTGGAACCGGAGTGCCGGAAGCAATTTTTTCGGGAACAGGCAGATGGAGTTTATCCCTTGCGATAGTTGGCAAGCGTTTCCACATATACTCCGGAAATGCTGCCTCCGTCGATGGGGTCAATGTCCTTGAACGCGGGATTGATGGGTTGCAGCACGTGTTCCGTTTTCCCTGTTTTCGCGTTTTTCCTGCATACCAGCTTTTTCAGGGTGACGCCGCGCCCGTCATTGTATTCCACGATCGTGCCCGGTTTGGGGATGGGCGGGGCCGTATGGCGCCGCATGACCACCAGCGCACCGTCCATGATGAGGGGTTCCATGGATTTTCCTTCTACGCGGACGACGTATTCATTCCTGCCCAGGGGCTTTTTCAAGTAAATGGTGGACGGTACGGTATCGCTTTCCGACAGAGAACCTGCGGCAATGTTGCCGACAATCTGCGTACTGTATTCGTGAACGGCGTGTCCGGCAGGGACCGGGAATTTTTCAATCATGGGAACGGAGGGAGTTCGTTCAGGGCGGCGTTGATGCACGTCCGCAGCTTCATCCGCCAGATCCGTCAGCCACTGGCGGAGGGGAACGCCTTTTTCAGAGGCTGCCGTTTCATACTTCCGCATGCGTTCCTCCGTAATTTCGAGCACCAGGCGGTTGAGCTGAATGGGAACGTCTTCCGGCTGAACGGGGGTGCCTTGAGACATCAGGGAGTGAATTTTTAAAATGGCGTTTGCAGGAAAGGGGCCGGAAGGGGAAAGCCAGTTATTCACCGTTCCCTTTTCCGTGCCGCATTCCCTGGCCAGCCAGTCACGGTCCTTGCCAATGGCTTTCAACCAGTTTTTCACATCCTCCTTTGTCGGGGTCATGGCTTAATGATACACGATTTTCGTGAATTGTCGATAGAAAGAAATAAATTAAATTCGTGAAATTAGGTTGACTGATTAACGAAAATCGTTAAAAAGGCGTTATGAAGTACATGCCTTTAGACCTTTCCATGATGAAGCCTGAGCCGTTTCCCTGTCCCCTGGGCATGAGGTCCGACCTTTATTCCAACAGACAGCCTCCGGAAGAAGAAGGATGGCGTGGCCGGATCCATTCGGTTTTCAGGGGGGCGCAAGCGTTGATCCATCAATGCAGGGCAAAGATGGAACGGGAGAAAATACTTCAAACCATTTTTTCCATTGCAGGAGCCTGCGCTTTTGGCCTGCTGGCTGTCGGAGTATTCTGGCTGGCTGTGGAAATGGATAATTCCGATTTGCAGGCGGCCAAGGCCTCCTGTGCCGAGAGGCAGTAAGCGTGCTTATGCCAACTCTCCGGAACGGTTCCTTTTTGATGCCGTATCCGGAGAAATTCGGGGCCATGTTTGATGAAGAACCCGGCATTTTCCTCCGGTGGAAACGGCCCTGTGCAGGCATGAAAAGTTCAGATGGGGAACCGGCGTCTGCATGGATTTTCTTTTCCTGCTTCCCCTGACTCTTATTCTGGAAGATTACGGCGGTACAGAGAAGATCGGCCCCTTGTCCGGCAAGTTGTCCACGGACGGGGCTCCCGCCATGGGAGAACCTTTCCGCGGGGCGATTGCCTATTACGACCCGTGGGGCAATTTGTGCATTTTCAGGAAGGATTTCAGGCCCTCCGGCAGCCTGGTCATTCCGGGAAGCGTGGATGGGGAAGACCTCAAGTTCCTGGATGTTCCCGGGAAGTTCCGCGTGACCATTGACGTGAAGCGATGACTACGCCAAGTACCGTTCCAGCGCAGAGGAAGCGGTCAACAACGTAGGCGCTTAGGGGAACCTGTTGGTAACCGTCGTTTTGGGTGCGCGGCCGGAGTGAAAGGGAAGAATGAAGATGTTTTCATGTATCCCCGTTGATGGGGAGATTGTTATGACAGTTAATATTTGCTGAATATGAAAACATTATAAATGATGAACCAGAAAATGCTAAAAATGCTTTGCATTACAGTTACTATAACGAATAGCCTGAAGAAAGAAAGAAGAAGGCATGGAGGGCGGCCAGCCCGTTCCCCATCTTTCTCCGGCTCTCTCCTTTTCCGGAAATCGGCCGCTGCTTAAACGGCACGCCATGAAGGCCGGAAGAACATTTTACCAGATCATCACCATGACCAAGAGAATTATTAAAAACACTTCCTACGAGGGGGAGCGCCCCTTGTTCGCCTCCCATCATTTGAGGCTGGAAGACGTTACGATTTATCCGGGGGAGTCCGCCCTGAAGGAGTGCTCCGACATTGAAGCCGTGCGATGCGAGTTCCAGGGGAAGTACCCTTTCTGGCACAATGACGGGATCCTGATTCAGGACTGCCTGTTCAAGGAAGGCGCCCGGGCCGCCATCTGGTATTCCCGGAACCTGCGCATGAAGGATACGCGGGTGGAGGCCCCCAAGATGTTCCGGGACATGGACGGAATGGTTCTGGAGAACGTGGTCCTGACGGATGCCCTGGAATGCTGCTGGCACTGCCGGAATGCGGAGTTGAGCAATGTGCAGGCGGACAACGGAGATTACCTGTTCATGCATGGGGAGAATATCCGCATTGACCGGTTCCGCCTGAACGGGAATTACTCCTTCCAGTATTGCCGGAACGTGGTGATCCGCGGGGCGGAGATCCATTCCAAGGATGCCTTCTGGAATACGGAGGATGTTACGGTGCATGATTCCGTGCTGGACGGGGAATACCTGGGCTGGCATTCCAAAAACCTTCGTCTGGTGAATTGCCGGATCTCCGGCACGCAGTCCTTGTGCTACGCGGAAAACCTGGTGCTGGAGAACTGCACGTTCGGGGAGGATGCTGACCTTTGCTTTGAGTGTTCTTCCGTCCAGGCGGAGATCAAGGGACGCGTGCACAGCGTCAAGAATCCGCGCAGCGGCCGCATCGTGGCGGAAGGGTATGGGGAAATCATTCTGGACGAGCACTGCAAGGCGCCGGGCAACTGTTCCATTGAAACGGGGAAAAAACAATCGGGAGAAGCCGCATGAAGTACGATTTTGATACCGTTGTTCCGCGCCGCGGCACGAATTCCTACAAGTGGGATTCCATGCCGCAGGCGGATATTCTGCCCATGTGGGTGGCGGACATGGATTTCCGGACGGCCCCGGCCGTGACGGAGGCCCTCCGGAAGAGGGCCGAGCACGGCATTTTCGGCTACACCCGGGTGCCGGATTCCTATTATGAGGCGGTCACGAACTGGTTCGAACGCCGCCACGGCTGGAAGATCAATCCGGAGTGGATGATTTACACGACGGGGGTGGTTCCCGCGCTGTCCGCCATTATCAGGGCCCTGGCGTCTCCGGGGGACAAGGTGCTGGTGCAGACGCCCGTGTATAACTGCTTTTTCTCCTCCATCCGCAATAACGGATGCGTGACGGAGGCCAATCCGCTGAAGTACGAGAACGGAAGATATACGCTGGATGTGGAAGACCTGGAGCGGAAGGCGGCCGATCCTGCCGTCAAGCTGATGCTCCTGTGCAATCCGCATAATCCCGCCGGACGCGTCTGGACGAAGCCGGAGCTGGAGACGATCGCGGCCATCTGCCGGAAGAACGGCGTTTTTGTGGTGTCTGACGAGATTCATTGCGAATTGACGTATCCGGGGCATCCCTACACTCCTTTCGCCTCCCTTTCAGAGGATGTCCTGCTCCATTCCGTCACCTGCATTTCACCCAGCAAGGCGTTCAATCTGGCGGGCATCCAGATCGCCAACATCGTCGCGGCGGATGAAGAGGTGCGGAAGAAGATTGACAAAGCAATCAACATCAATGAGGTGTGTGACGTCAACTCCTTCGCCGTGGATGCGCTGGAAGCGGCCTACAACCACGGGGAGGACTGGCTGGAGGAGCTGAAGCTTTACCTTTACGGGAATTACGGGACGGTCAGGGATGTGCTGAAGGAACGCCTGCCGCAGCTCCGCGTGCTGCCGCTGGAGGGAACCTATCTGGTCTGGATAGATTGTTCCGCGCTGGGGCTTGCCTCCGGGGAAGTTGTCCGTCTGCTGGAGGAAGAGGGCCGGGTGCTGGTGAACGGCGGGGAAATGTATGGGGAGACGGAGGGGTGCTTCATCCGCCTGAACATCGCCTGTCCCCGGAAATTGCTGCTTGAGGGGCTGGAAAGAATTTGCCGGACCCTGGGCGGCCGCGTTGCCGGAACATGAACGCTCCCGGCGTACGGAGTCTCTTACCAATAGGGAGAAGAACAATCAATCATCAATCACAAACAATCAAGTTACCATGGGAAACAATCTGACTAGAAGAGCGTGGCTTCAATCCTCCACCGCCATCCTGGCCTCTCTGGCGCTGCCGGAGTACGCCCTGGGCGCCGCAGGGGAGAAGAACGGGGCCTCCAGGGTATGGATGACGAAGGAGATTTCTCCTGAGGCTCTTGTAAGGATTTACCAGGCTCTGGGGCGACCGGCTTCCGGCAGGGTGGCCGTCAAGATCAGCACCGGGGAACCGGGCGGCCATAACTTCCTGAGTCCGGATCTGATCAAGGATCTGGTGCATCACGTGAAAGGCACCATTGTGGAGTGCAATACGGCTTACGGCGGCAAGCGCTCCCGGACGGAGGACCACCTTAAGGCGGCGAAGGACCACGGTTTTTCCGACATTGCCCGGGTGGACATCATGGACGCGGAGGGAGAGTTCACCATTCCGGTGAAGGACAGGAAGCACCTGGAATTCGACATCGTGGGGAATCATTTGAAGAACTATGATTTCATGATCAACCTGGCCCATTTCAAGGGGCATGCCATGGGCGGCTTCGGCGGGGTGATCAAGAACCAGTCCATTGGCGTGGCTTCCGCGGGCGGCAAGGCGTACATCCATTCCGCCGGAAAAACGCGGGACGTTTCCGCCGTGTGGAACAATCTGGCCAAACAGGATGATTTTCTGGAGTCCATGGCGGCTTCCGCGCAGGCGGTGGCCGATTACTTCGGGGACAGGATTTTGTACATCAACGTTATGAACAAGATGTCCATTGACTGTGATTGCGACGCCCATCCCCATGATCCGGAAATGAAGGACATCGGCATTCTGGCCTCCACCGATCCGGTTGCGCTGGACCAGGCCTGCCTGGACCTCGTTTACGCCGTCAAGCCATCCGAGGGTGACAACAGCAAGCCCCTGATAGAGCGTATTGAGAGCCGCCATGGCCGCCATACGGTGGATTACGCTGAACAAATAGGCCTGGGCACCAGGAAGTATGAGCTGAAGGAGCTGCCGCCGCAGACAGTCGCTTGACGAAACATTTCCCTTTAATATTAAGAAAATAATACCAACAGAAACAATGATGGAAGAAGTTACATTGAATAACGGAGTGGTCATGCCCATCCTGGGCTTTGGAGTTTTTCAGATACCTGACGCCGCGGAGTGCGAGCGCTGCGTTCTGGACGCGATCGACGTCGGTTACCGTTCCATTGATACGGCCCAGATTTACGGCAATGAGGAGGCCGTAGGCCGTGCGGCGGAGAAGAGCGGGGTGCCGCGAGAAGAGCTGTTCCTCACCACCAAGGTGTGGATTACCAACGGCGGTTATGAAAAGGCGAAAGCTTCCATAGACGAATCCCTGCGCAAGCTGCGCACGGATTACGTGGACCTGCTGCTCATCCACCAGCCCTTCAACGATTATTACGGCACTTACCGGGCCATGGAAGAGGCGCTCCGGGCCGGCAAGGTCCGCGCCATCGGCGTGAGCAATTTTTATCCGGACCGTTTTGTGGACCTGGCGGAGTTCTGCGAGATCAAGCCCGCCGTCAACCAGGTGGAAACGCACGTGTTCAACCAGCAGGTGAAGGCCCAGGAACTCATGGCCAAGTACGGTACCCGGGTGGAATCCTGGGGGCCTTTTGCGGAAGGGCGCAACGGATTTTTCACGAACGCGGTGCTGAAGGACATCGGAGAGAAGTACGGCAAGACCGCGGCGCAGACGGCCCTGCGCTTCCTGATTCAGCGCGGGATCATCGTCATTCCGAAGACGACCCACCGGGAAAGGATGGAGGAGAATTTTAACGTCTTTGACTTTGAACTTTCCCAGGAAGACATGGGAGCCATCGCCAGGCTCGACCGCGGGGAAAGCCTTTTCCTGTGCCATCAGGATCCGGAATCCGTCCTGTACCTGATCAATTACGGGAGATAGGGTCAGGGAAGAGAGAAGGAAAGCCCTGTCCCGGCCGGGATAGGAGCCGTTGGGCTAGGGGAAGCCTTTTCTTTCCTGCGGCCATGGCAGGAGACAGGGAGCGGCCCGGAGGCCGTCTCCGGATAGGACGGCATGGCATCTTCCCTTTCACGGTAGGGGGATGCCGCCGGGTTTCCCTCCCTACGGCCATACCAATTCAGCGGAGTTTAATGAATTTTTACTGAAAAAACACATGATACTGATTTTCGGGGCATTGCTCGCCGTTTACGTTTTCTGCCGCGCCATCCTGCCATTGCGGCTGAAATGGGGCTGGAAGCTCCTGCTGGCCCTCCTTCTGGCGGTGGCTGCCTTTAAATTCCATCTGCTGCATTTGTTCGGCGGCCCCATGTTCTTTTCCCCGGTTCTGCCTGAAGGAATCCTGCTGGCGGCCGCATGGCTGTTTTCCGTTCTTTTCCTGTTCTTTTTCCTGCTGCTGGCGGCGGACGTGGTGCGCGGCCTGTATCTGCTGGTCCTGCTTTGCCTGCGTAAGAAGAGGACGGAACAGTTCCGCATCATCGGCAACCGGGTGAATCTTGCCCTGCTGGTTCTTGCCGCCGTGCTGGCTACCGTGGGCATCATCGGCGGCACCGGCGTGCCGCAGGTAAGGGAGGAAACGATTGCCGTGAACCATCTGCCGGAACGTGCGGAAGGCCTGACGGTCGCTGTGCTGGCGGACCTTCATGTGGACGGCATCACGCGGGCGGACCGCATCAGGAAGATCGTGCAGCGCACGAACGCCCTGAATCCGGACATCGTTATTATTGCCGGGGATTTTGTGGATGGAACGGTTCCCGTGCATGGGGAGGACTTGAAGCCGCTTGCGGAGTTGAAGGCCAGATACGGGGTGTTCGGCGTGCCGGGCAACCATGAGTATTATTCCGGGTATGAGGAATGGATGGAGTTTCTTCCCTCCCTGGGTATCAGGATGCTTTCCAACGAGCATGTGCTGACGGGAGGGGACGCCGTGGTGCTGGCGGGAGTGACCGATCCTGTGGCCGCCATCATGGGGAGGGAGGAGCCGGACATCGGCAAGGCCCTGGCGGGAGCTCCGGAACGGGGCGTGCGCATTCTCGCCGCCCATCAGCCGCGGCTGGCGCCGGAGGCGGCGGAACACGGCGTGGACCTTCAGGTTTCCGGTCATACGCATGGAGGCATGATTTCCGGAATTGACCGGATTGTGGCCCGGTTTAATGAAGGCTTCGTTTCCGGATTGTACACGGTAGGAGGCATGAAGCTGTATGTCTCCAACGGGGCGGGAATCTGGAACGGTTTTCCCATTCGCATCGGCGTTCCTTCGGAAATCGTGCTGCTCCGGCTTCGGAAAGAGTAGCAAGAGTGTGGAGAATGCAGAATTTAGAGTAGGGTGGATGCAGTCTTTTGGAAAGATGAAAAAACATATTGACTTATAGTTACTCTAACCTTTAGAGATGGATAAGAAACAAGACTTGTGCAGGAAGACTGCCGGATGAAACCGTGTTTCACCGCAGGCCGTTTTCCGCCTCTTCTTTCAATCAAGACCATTCAATATATGAAAACAATATCAATCATATGCACGCTGGCAGCCGCCCTGATGACGGGGGCGGGCTGCTCAGGGGAGGAACAGCCCAAGGTTTCCGCGGAACCGGGAAAGGTTCTCATTGCCTACTATTCCTGGGGCGGCAATACGAAGTACGCTGCTTCGCAGATTCAGAAGGCGACGGGCGGAACCCTGTTTGAAATCAAGCCGGTCAAGCCTTACCCCTCCGAATACCGGGAATGTACCGTACAGGCCAAGAAGGAGATTCAGGACGGAGTTCAGCCGGAGCTGGCTGCCAAGGTGGAGGACATCGGCAAGTACGACGTGATTTTCATCGGCAGTCCCAACTGGTGGAGTTCTCTCGCGCCTCCGGTCGCCTCTTTCCTGTCGGGCCATGACCTTTCCGGAAAGACGGTGATCCCGTTTGTGACGCACGGGGGAGGCGGCATGGCGCACTGTGAGGAGCAGGTGCGCAAACTGTGCCCCAAGTCCACCGTTCTCAAGGGCGGGGCCTTTTCCGGAGCTGGCATCCGTACGGCAAGGGCCGCTCTGGTCAAGTGGGTCAATGACACGATCACCATCAACAAATAACGCTCTCCATGAAACGAATCCTGATGGGAATGGCTTTTTCCCTCGCCTGTCTGATGAACCTTTCAGAAGCTCAAACCATGAATAACGATACAAGCGCCTTGTCGCCACAGGAACGGCAGATCGCCGCCATCAGCGCCCATACGGCCAGGGGGGACATGCCCGGCCTCCGGAACGCCCTGGCTGCGGGGCTGGACGCCGGCCTGACCCTGAATGAGATTAAGGAAGTCCTGGTCCAGATGTATGCCTACTGCGGTTTCCCCCGCAGTCTGAACGCCCTGAATGAATTGATGGCCCTGGCGAAGGAGCGCGCCGCGCGAGGCATCAATGATACGCTGGGAGCGGAGGCGGGAGCGCCTCCCGCCGGAAAGAGCATTGACTTCGGCACGGCCAACCAGACGAAGCTTTGCGGCGCTCCGGTGAAGGGAGATCTCTTCCTGTTTGCCCCGGCCATTGACGAGTTCCTGAAAGCGCATTTGTTCGGGGATATTTTTGGCCGCGACAACCTGGACTGGAAAACCCGGGAGCTTGCCACTATTGCGGCCCTGGCTGCCATGACGGGAACGGAAAGTCAGTTGAATTCCCATATCCGCATCGGCAGGCACAACGGCCTGACGGACGAGCAGGTGGAGGCCATTCTGGCGGTGTCCGGTGCGGCGGCGCAAAAAGACGTCTTCCCCAAAGGGGAGCCGGCTCCGGCCAATTTCACCGGAAAAGCCTGGGTAGCCATGCTGGTGGACAACAAGAATTACGACATGTCCGCCTATAACGTCACCTTCGCTCCGGGTACGCGGAACAACTGGCACAGCCATTCCGTGGGGCAGGTGCTGCTCTGCACGGAAGGCGCGGGGTATTACCAGGAGCGCGGCAAGGCCGCACGGCGCCTGGCTTCGGGGGCCGTGGTGGAAATCCCGGCGAATACGGAACACTGGCACGGCGCCGCGCCGGACAGTGAATTCGTCCACCTCGGCATTACGCCCAGGGCGGCTTCCAACAAGACGACATGGGGAGGCCCCGTGACGGATGCGGAATACGCGGAGGCGACGGGGAGTAAATAAAGACCCGGGATTTTCCGGAGTTCCCCTCCTTTCCCTCCGAAGCGGGGGCAGGGAGGGGAAATGTTTTCTCCTTAACGGAAAAATAGAGCGTCCTGGAATTTCACTGAAATTCCAGGACGTTGCCTGTTACGGTTGTTGATGGAAGGGGTTATTCCTCCGGCGCGATGTTCGGTTCGTTTGCGCTGAGGTGGTTCAGCGGATTGCAGCTGTCCGGCCTGCGGTTGTTCAGGAGGTCCTGATAGAATTTCTTCTTGTACTTCAAGACTTCCATTTGTTTTTTCAGGATGCGGAGCTGTTCCCGCAGGCTTTTCTCCTGCTTGAAAATCAGTTCGGCGCGTTCCGGAATGGTGGTGTCCCCTTCCTGGCACAGGTCAATGTAGTGCTTGACGCCCTCAATCGGGAGGCCCGTCATCCGTAGGCAGTGGACCAGGCGGAGCCATCCCAGCGTGTAGTCGGAAAACATGCGGGCGTTTCCTCCGCTGCGGTCCACGTCCGGGATTAGCCCGGCGTTTTCATAGTAGCGGATGGTGTAGGCGGACATTTCCATCATTTCCGCAACCTGCTTCACGGTATATTTGGGGGTTCGGTCATGAGAGGGTCGATAGGTGCAGGATTGATTCTTCCGGGTGATCATCGTGTGGTGGATTGCTTATAGTTACTCTAATATACCATCCGCCACGACCTGGCAAGTTTTCCCCGTGTTTTATGGTTAATAACATGTTTATATACAGGGAAAACAACAGAAGCCTGGTTCTGGTGCCGTAGGGAGTTTTTTTTAACTCTGTTCAGCCGGATTGAAAAAACGGAAAAAGCATGGCACAGGAAAGACAGCTGTTTTTTAAACGCCCGGACATGAAAAAGGCTGTTCCCGTTCCGGAACAGCCTTGATTCACCGAAAGAAAGCATATTTCAGGACCGCACTCTGCGGCGGCGCAGCATCAGGCCGGCGAGGCCCAGCAGCCCCAGGGAGGCCGCCGCCGGTTCGGGAACGGCTAACGTCCCTTCCAGGGAAAAGTCTTCAATAGTGGCGTTATCGCCTCCGTTGCCGCCAGTGCTTCCCACAACGGCATAAACCTTGCCGTTGCCGTTTTCCTTCATGGCTTTCAACTGGTCTTCCGTGAGGTCATAGTGCACGTTCCAGGGGGTACCGTTATTGTTCCTCGTTTCCTTGCAGAGTTCCACCATTTCCCCGTCATTGGTTTCATACCAGACGGAATAGGTGTACGTGCCGGTAGTTCCGGAAGGGGTGAGGTTCATGCTGAAACTCAGGCCGGAATAGTCCTGGATGTTTTCAATGGTCATTTTCAGGCCGAAGCAAACGCCCGCCGTGCCGTTCATGCTGGGAAGGTTGATGGTCTGGTCCTCCGGGTTGGAGGTGGCGTTCCCCCAGCGCATGTCGCCGTTGCCGGTGGTGGTGTACCATCCGTCAGAACGGGAACCGAGCCAGTTTTTAACGTCGTCTCCCGTAATGCTGCCGCCGGAAAGGCGGCCGTTGGAGTTATAACCCTGGCCGGTCATGGAGCCAATGTCCGGCATCAGCTCGACGGTTGCAGCGGTAGCGACGCCTGTCAAAGAGACTACGGCCAGGTGGATGATGAGGTATAATGCTTTCTTCATATTCGTGTGAAATGATTGAACTATTCGCACGCTACCGGATTAGCAATCCGCGGAGTTCCGGAGACGTTTCAATCGGAAACTTTTAAAAGAGAAAATACCTGTTTAACAAATACTTGCACGTTTTTTACGGCCACCTGTCGCCTGGGGATTAGTGGGAGTTAGGGCCTCCCGGCCCTAATAGATATTTTGGCGAGCAGGATGGCTGTTATTGAAGGAGAGCTTCCGCTGCGCTCCAGAAAAGCTTTCAACTACGAAAGGCAGGAGCCTTCCGTTCCCAGTCGCCGGAGGCGCAAATCTGCTGTGAGCAAACATTTCCGCCGTTTTTTTGCAAGTTTCTCTCCTGGGAATTAGGGCCTCCCGGCCCTAATGGATACTCTGGCGGAGCGGAGTGAAGGCTAGTAACCGAGAGCTTCCGCTGCGCTCCAAAAAAGCTTTTAACCACGAAAAGCGGGAGCCTTCCGCTCCCAGGCTCCAGAGGCGCACATCTGCTTCCTGAGCAAAAGTTGACGATTCACGGAGGATGGGCAAGGGAAATTTTCAGGAAACGTTTTTCTTCCAAATGTTCTGGCTTGACTCCGGATTGCTAATCCGAGCGTGGGTCTTTTCTATATTTTGGATGATTGAAAAAGAAAGTATTATGGAAACGTTAAGAAGATTTTCTTCTCCTTTGTTAATGTCTGTAGATAGGGGAAAAAGGGGACAAAACGTCTCCATGAAGGGAGGTGAATGGAGGCGGTATTTTCGCCGTCCGTTTCCTGAAGCTCAGCTTTCACCGGCTTTTCATTCGCCGGACAGAGAGGCCCGGTAGCGAAGTATCTGGAACGGGAATTCCGGGAAATCCCGTGGCGAGGGTTCAAAGGATTTGACGGACTATTCCTGCTTATTACAATAGGGGCCGCTCCAGCATGGAGCATGCGCCATGATTATTGCCTCCCTTTCCGATTCCTTCCGTTATGAGACGCTGAATCCCCTTTTCAAGCGGGCCTTTGATTTTGTCAGGGAAGCCGATCTGGATTCCCTGGAACCGGGGCCTCATGTGTTGGAGGAGGACGCCCTGATCGTCATGGTGAATGAGCCGTTGATGAAGAAGCCGGAGAAGGCGCGCATGGAAGTGCACGACAGGTTCATTGACATTCATGTCCCCCTCTCGCGGGAGGAAGGGTTCACCTGGAAGAACCGGGCGGATCTGGAAACTCCCTCCGAACCGTTTCATGTGGAAAAGGACGCTCAGCATTATGACGATGCGGCGGATGCCTCCTTTGTCGTGAAGCCTGGGCAGTTCGCCGTCTTTTTTCCGGAGGACGCCCATGCCGGCTGCATCGGGGAAGGGACGATCCGGAAACTGGTGATTAAAGTCAGGACGGCCTGACCCGCATTCCGGAAGATGATCCGGAGATGGGGCCAGGCCGTTCATCAGCTCCCGGGCAGGCTTGTCTGCCGCCGGGGCAGCGGTTCAGCGTTTATTGTTCATCTTCCACCCTGGCGTCTTGCTTGGGATCCTGAGGAGCGTTTTCCGGAATCCAGACGGCTACGTTGCCGCCGTGGACGATGAATTGTCCGTTGCCTTCTTCGTCAATGGTGACGGTTTCCTCCACGTTGCCGGTGGCTTCCTTCCAGGTTTCTCCCGCGTGCGTCTTGCCCACGTTCATGACCTTGTCTCCGTCCTCCCCGTTGGAGATGAGCACGGCCACGCCGGAATGCGGGTGGTCTTCATCCCCCACGCGGGTGAAGCCGATGGTGTTCGGGTGGTCAAAGTAGTAATTCTGCTCGCCGAAGGCATGGTTTTTGCGGATTTCCAGCAGGTTGTCGATGATGCCGCGGTGCATGGGAGGATTGCCGCTCACTCCGTAATAGTCCCCGTAAAAGATGCAGGGGTAGCCTTCTTTCATGAGCAGGATGAGTGCATAAGCGGAAGGCTTGAACCAGTCTTCCACGGCTGATTCCAGGGAACTGCCCCACTGGGAGTCATGGTTGTCCACAAAGGTGACGGCCAGAGTGGGATGGTTCTGGACCAGCGTATCGTCCAGAATCTTGGACAGGTCGTAATCACGGCCCTGCTTGGAAGCCTGGTACATGTTGTAGTGCAGGGGCACGTCAAACAGGTCCACCTTGTAGCGTTCCTCCTTCAGGTAGGCGTCCAGGGAGTCCTTGTCCTGTTTCCAGTATTCCCCCACGGCATAGAAGTCTTCCCCCCTGTCCTTGCGCACGGCAGCCAGGAATTTTTTAATGAACTCATCATTGATGTGCTTGATGGCGTCCAGCCGCATGCCGTCCAGATCCAGTTCACGGGACACCCAGACGCCCCATTTTTCCATCTCCTTCACCACTTCCGGATGGTCGAAGTCCAGGTTGGCGAACATGAGGTAGTCATAATTGCCGTTTTCCTCATCCACGCCCTCGCTCCAGTCCTTGCCGTCCCCCATGATCTTGAAGATGGCGGTTTTTTTCGTAGCTGCGTCGTAATCCGTGCCGGTGAAATGGTACCAGTGCCATTTGAAGTCGGAATACTTGTCTCCGCGGCCGGGAAAGTTGAAGCCGGTCCAGCCTTCGATTTCATAAGGGTCCGTGATTTCCTTCTCCCGGTCCCCCTGGTCCACTTCCTTCACCATGAATTTTTCCGTATAATCGGCTCCGGCCTTGTGGTTCATCACGGCGTCCAGGTAAACGCCCACATGGTGTTCATGAAGGGCCTTGATGGCGTCCTGGAGTTCCTGCTTGGTGCCGTACTTTGTCCGGACCGTGTTCTTCTGGTCGAATTCCCCCAGGTCGAACAGGTCGTATGTGCCATAGCCCACGTCATTTTGCTCCTTGGCCTTGTAGGCCGGCGGAATCCAGACGGCCGTGACGCCGATTTCCTCCAGATGGGGAGCGTCTGCCTTCAGCTTGTTCCAGAACTGCCCGTCATTGGGCAGGTTCCACTCAAAGTATTGCATCATGATTCCGTTTTTCATTTTGTCAGATTCCTTGTAAGTTGATTTCGTATTGGTCTGTCTTGAGGCTTGCCGGCTGATGGGAAAAGCGGTTCCCTGGCGCCGGGCGGCACGGCTCCGGAGGATGATTTCACACGGAGACCTTAACAAGATAGATTCCAAAAAACGCGGCGCGTTCGGCATACTGCCGGTGTTATGTCCCGCAAAAATGGCGGGGAAGGGGATGAAAAGCGGGAAAAAAGAGGCTTTTCCGTCCAGCCGTTCCGCGTTCCGGGAAGGCCAGGGGACGGCTGCTTACGCTTCCGCCAGATAATGCCTGTTTTTCAGGCGGTAGTATTTGAGGAACCGGCGAATGAACAGCAGGGTGACGATGAAGGAAAGCACGTCCGCCAGCGGGAGGGAGGCCCAGACGCCGTCCTGCCCCCAGAACCTGGGCAGCACCAGCAGGAACGGCAGCAGGAAGAGCATCTGGCGTGTCAGGGAAAGGAAGATGGCCAGCCGGGGCTTGCCGATGGCCTGGAAGAAGTTTCCGATGATGATCTGGCTTCCGATGAGCGGAAAGGCCAGCATGCAGATAGTCAGGCCGTTGGCCGCCAGGCCGATGAGAGCGGCGTCATCCGTGAAGATTCCGGCAATGCCGCGGGGAAAGAGGATGCAGGCCAGGAAGCCCAACGTGGTGAAGGAGGTTGCCGCCAGGACGCCGTATTTGAGGGTGAGCAGGACGCGGTCCGGCTTCATGGCCCCGTGGTTGTAGCCGATGATGGGCTGCATGCCCTGGGTGAGGCCTATGACGAGCATGGCGAACAGGATGAGGATGCGGTTGATGATGCCGTAGGCTCCGATGGCCAGGTCTCCCCCGTGGTCTGCAAGCTGCCTGTTGATGGCGACGGTGACTGCGCTGCCGCATACGTTCACCAGGCACGGGGCCAGGCCGATGGACAGGATGCTTGTAACAATGGCTTTTTTCAACTGCCAGATTCCATGGCGGAAGCGGACCGTGCTGGCCGGATCTGAAAAATGGAGCAGCACGCGCACCATCCCGGTGATCTGGGCAAGGAGGGTGGCCAGGGCGGCCCCGGTGATGCCCCACTTGAACCAGAAAATGAAGATGGGCGCCACGGTGATGTTGATTCCCACGGAGAGCAGGGTGGAGCCCATGGCCTTTTTCGGGTAGCCGGTGGCCCTCATGACGTGGTTGAGGTTGAAGAAGACGTACGTGACGGGCAGCCCCAGCAGGGTAACGAGCATGAAGTCATACGCATAGGAGAGCGTTTGCCCGCTGGCCCCGAAGGCGGTCAGGATTTCCTTCAGGAAAAGAAGCGTGGGAATCGCCAGCACCACGGCGGCGATCAGGCTCATGATGAGGACGTGCCCCAGCGTGCGCTCCGTTCCCTCCTGGTCTTTCTTTCCCAGCCGGATGGAGCTGATGGCCGCCCCGCCGATGCCCACCAGCGTGCCCAGCGCGAAGGTCAGGTTCATGATGGGGAAGGTAACGGCCAGGCCGGAGAGGGCCAGGGGCCCCACGCCATGGCCGATGAAGACGCTGTCAATGATGTTGTACAGGGAATACACCACCATGCCGGCGATGGAGGGCAGGGAGTACTGGACCAGCAGACGCCATATGGGGGCATTTTCCAACTCTGCGATATTGCGTGACTGGGCTGCCATGAAGGGACCTCCTTTTCAGACGGGAGGCAAACTATAGGAATGCCGGAAGGGGTTGTCAAGCTGTCCACCCGTCCGGAGAGGAGCCATTTTTCTGCCGGATCAGCCGAAAGGCCTGTTTTTGATTGACTGGGGAAGCTTTTGGAGGTTGATTCCTTTCCGCCATTTTTCAGGAATACGCCATGTCTTTATCCGTTTTCCCTTTCCTGCGCGCCGCCGTTTGCGGAGCCGCCCTTCTGTGCGCCTCATGCCTGCCCATGCTCGGCACCGGGCAGATGCTGGCAGGCAGCAGCCTTGCGGACGGCCTGCTGTCCACCTCTTCCCTGGAACTGGTCTGGAGGGGAGACCTTTGCTCCTTTCCTTCCTCCGGGCTGGAGACGCCCCGCGGCTTCAGGGTCTCTCCCGCTGATTCCTATTCCCTGCTGATGGAGGCAAGGCCCGGCATTAGCGGGGAATGGGCCTGCTACCGCGACCGGAACAATTACTACTGGTCTTTCGTTGCCGGGAAGAAGGAGGATGAAGCTGGGCTGTATGCCGTGCGCCACGGGGTAGCCGTGAACGGAATTACCGGGGAAATTGAAGACCGCCCCGCTGTGCAGGCTCCCCCGTCTCCCTCCGTCATGTAGGAGGGGGTTCTGGTCTTTTTGCAAAAATCGCTCTAAAAAGCCCGTTTTACGGATAGCTGAACACGATAGGTTTGACAGGCGGGGGGTGTTGCAGGCGTATTATTGGCCGCATGAAGTTCCTTTTACTCTCGTTTGCATGGCTGTGCATGGCGTGCGCTGGTTCGTGGGGGCAGGATACGGCTCCTTCCTTCCCGGCCAACGGGGCCAATTATAAATTGTTCCCGGCGGACCAGCCGCCGCTGGTTCCCAAGCCCCAGCAGCTGCGCTGGGACGGCAAGGCCATTCCCGTGCAGTCCGTGCGCATCCTGGCTCCTTCTCCGTCCAAGACTTCCTATCCGGAGCAGATGAAGTTCATCGTTTCCGAATTGAAATCCTTTCTGGCAGACCACCGCGTGAAGGTGGCTCCGGACGGGGCGTTTGCCATCAAGTTCGTGAAAGGGGACGTCAAGGCCGGCACGGAAAATCCCAAGCTGAAGGAGGAGGCCTATTCCCTCCGCGTGACGCCCGGCGGCGCGCTCATTACGGCAAAGGACACCAAGGGGTTTTATTACGGCATGAAGACGCTGGAGCAGCTTCTGTTACGGCGCGGCGGAACCACGACCGTCGCCGCGTGCGACATTGTGGACTGGCCGGATTTTGAAATCCGCGGGTTCATGAACGACGTGGGCCGCAATTACATGCCGCTGCCCCTCATCGCGCAGGAGCTGGATTCCATGGCGCAGCTGAAGCTGAACGTGTACCACTTCCATTTCACGGAGCATCCCGGCTGGCGGCTGGAATCCAAGATTTATCCGGAGCTGAACGATCCCAAGAACTTCACGCGCATGCCGGGCAAGTTTTATACGCAGAAGGAGTTCAAGCAGCTGGTGGAATACTGCCGCCTGCGGAATATCCTGCTGATTCCGGAGATGGACATGCCGGGGCACAGCCAGGCGTTCCGGAAGGCGCTCAACGTGAAGATGAGCGATGAGAAGGCCACCAAGGCCCTGGTGGCCCTGATCAAGGAGATGTGCTCCCTGGTTCCCAAGGAGAAGATGCCCATCATCCACATCGGCACGGACGAGGCGCACGGCAAGGACGAGCAGGTGAACAATGACATTCTGAAAGAGTACGTCAATGCCGTGGAATCCTGCGGGCGCACGCCCATGAGATGGCATCCCGGCCTGACTCCGAAAGGATACAACGGCTCCATCCAGCAGTTGTGGTCCGGCCGCCAGAACCGCGGCGCATGGCCTACCAACGGGGCGAAGTACGTCGATTCCCTGGAAACCTACCTGAACCATATTGATCCGTTTGAAACGGCCATGACCATGTATTTCCGCCGGGCGTGCCCCTTCCAGAATGCGGACGGCCTGGGCATGATGCTGTGCTCCTGGCCTGACCTGGAAATCACGGATCCGCGCAACCAGGTTCTCCAGACGCCCGTTTACGCCGGCATGGCGTTCGTTTCCGAGCCCTTGTGGAACAACCCCCATGAAAAGGTGCAGGGAGACCCCAACCAGGATGAGTACATGAAGTATTTTTCCAATCTTCCCGTGCAGGGCGATCCCCTCCTGAAAGGGTTTGCGGAGTATGAAAACCGCGTGCTCGCCATCCGGGACCGCTTTTTCGTGAACAAGGAGTTCAATTACGTGCGCCAGGCGAACATTCCCTGGAAGCTGCTGGGGCCCATTCCCCACAACGGCAAGACGGAAACGGAATTTGCCCCGGAAGAGGACAACAAGACCGGGAAGATGAAGGATTCCTATGAGATTGACGGCGTAACCTATGAGTGGTCCAAGGACGCCTACACGGGCGCCACGATCATCTTCAAGCATTACTGCGATTTTCCGACCCTGTTCAACGGGGCGAAGATGGGAGCCTTCCCCCACAAGAATCATACTTATTACGCGCAGACCTGGATTTATTCCCCGAAGGCTCAGACAGTGCCTTTCTGGATCAGCGGCCATACCTGGGCCACGTCGGACTGGCGCAACGGTCCGGCGAGCGTTCCCGGCAAGTGGTTCCATGCGAATCCCAAGTTTTTTGTGAACGGCCAGGAAATTGAACCGCCCAAATGGGCCAAGCCCCGCAACGGCGGCGTGATGGTGGATGAAAACTACCATTTCCGTGAACCTTCCATGGTGCCTCTCAAGAAGGGCTGGAACCGGGTGCTGGTGAAGAGCCCCAACAACAATTCCACCCGCAGATGGATGTTCACGTTCGTTCCGGTGCAGGTGAATCCCAAGACGCCCGGCTGCAATGTGAAGGAATACCCCGGCCTCAAGTTCGCCGCGGAACCGAAGTAAAGGTTTTTCCGTTGTTCCCGTTCCATGATAAAGGCATGAAGCGCTTTCTGCTTCATGCCTTTTTTGTGCACGGACGGGCGCGACGGGAAAGGAGGGAAAGGAGGGAAAGGAGGGAAAGGAGGGAAAGGCTGTCAGAGTTTTTTCCAGGGCAGGGCTTCCAGCATGGAATCAAAGCCCAGTCCGGTGCCGGACGGTACGGCTACTTGCGGGTTCATGCCGCCCATCTGGTCAATGAAGGGGTCCGGTTCAAAGAGGAGGTGCGTGCAGAGGCCGCAGAGCGGGATCTCCGTGGGAAGGGCGTTGCGGTAATAGTCCGCTGCCCGGTAAACGGCCCAGAGCTGCCCCACCGGATGGTCCATGACCGTGGTGAAGACGGGGGACCCGTAAAGGTTGGCGGGCGTGGCTTCCCGCGCTGGCTTGACAATGCGGATGATGGGAAGGTCAGAGGAGATGGCCGGCTGATGCTCCGAGTCCGAACCCATGTCCAGGGCCAGCGGCATGCCGGCGTCTACCAGCCGTTCCCAGCTCTGGATGGAGAAGGGGCACGGGTCTTCAATGAAATCTATCCGGGTTTTCAGGTGGTGGGGCAGGGATTTCCAGAATTTCAGGGCGTCGTTTTCATTCAGGCAGCCATTGAAATCCAGCCGCCAGCGCCATAAGGGGACCATGGAAGCCAGCATCGTCAGCCGTTCCAGAGCGGCGGCCAGGTTGGGACTGGCCTTGATTTTTCCGGCCTTGAATCCCTTGGACTCCATGATGCGGATGGTGGCGGGGCTGACGCAGGAGGGCAGCGTGGCGTGGCTGGCGGGAATGTGGAGGCCGTCAAAAAGGCTGACGCCCCGCGCCCGCGCCTCTCCGTCTATCAGGGCGCATTCCAGGGCGCGGATGCCCAGAGGCAGCGGGTTTCCTTTCCTGAGGGCGTCCAGTTCCTCCTGCAAGGTGGCGTCGCCCAGCTCCGGCCAGGGCTGGATGCAGCCGTACCCTCCCTCATCCGTTTTAATGAGGGCCCCTTTCCTGCACACTTCCGCGGCTCTGGCGTTCAGAGGACCGCAGGCTGTTAAAGAATATTCATGGTAAAACACAACTTTCATTCAAACAACCTTTCCATCTTTTGTCACGATGAAAAAAGGTTTTCATTGGATTTTGGAGGGGGAATGGATAAGCTCTGCGTCATGTACAGAACATTGGTGTTCGGGGCATGCGGCCGGGTGGGGAGCCGCCTGGCGGCGCATCTGCGGGAAGAAGGCATGGACGTGGTAGATTGCGGACGGGATGCCTGTGATTTAAGGGATTTAAGCGCTTTGAAACGCGTGCTGCTTTCTTCCGGCGCTACCCATGTGATCAATTGCGCGGCCGTGAGCGGACTGGAAGCCTGCCTGGATGATCCGGAGACGGCCCACCGCGTGAATGCCATGGCTCCGGAGATGATGGCCCGCATCTGCCGCATGGAGGGCATGCGCCTGATCCATTTGAGCACAGACTACGTGCTGGACGGCAGGAGGGGCGGCCTGAAGACGGAGGCGGGGAAGTGCCGCCCCGCCAATGTGTACGGGGAATCCAAGCTGGAAGCGGAGCTCCGAGTGCGGGAGGAGATGCCCGAGGCGCTGGTGGCCCGCGTTTCCTGGGTGTTCGGCAATCCGGCGCGGCCTTCCTTCCCGGAGATGGTGCTGCGGAAGGCGGTGAACGGGGAACCTCTCTCTGCCGTGGCGGACAAGTGGTCCATGCCCACGTGGGTGGAGGATTTGTGCGGGTGGCTCCGTTTCCTGGCTTATGAAAGTGATGCGTCCGGAGTGCTGCACCTGTGCCAGTCCGGGGAACCCGTCTCTTGGCACGGGTATGCCGTGGCAGTCCTGAAAAGCGCGGCAAGGCACGGACTGCTGCCTTCTTTGCCGCCTGTGGCGGAACAAAAGCTCGACGAACAGTCCGGTTTCAGGGATGCTCGGCCCAGGCATACCGCCATGTCCTGCGAACGGCTCGCTTCCCTGATGAAACGGCCTGTGAGGACGTATGAAGAGGCCATTGACCTGGCCGTAGCGCACTATGCTTCAGATCCAACATTCCGCTCCTGCATTTCATGAACGATTTCCGCAATTCCCGTGATTCCCGTCCCAAGCCCTCCTACCGGGACCGGCGCTCCCAGACGGCGCGTCCGCGCACGTCTCCCAAAAAGAACCTGTTTGTCAACAAGTCCCCGGAGGGCAGCGGACAATGGCTCGCGCCGTGGGTGGAGCTGAAGTATTTTACGTATAATCCGGCCGTGTTCCCGCGCATGCTCGGCTCCGTCAGCGGGGAAATTGCGCCGGGAAGCCTGGTGCACGTCTATGACAAGAACGGGGAACTATTCGGCGCCGGTTTCTGGAATGAGGCGAGCCGCACACCCCTGCGCATGGTGTACCACGGGAAGGATGCTTTTTCCGAACGGGACCTGGACGCCGCTCTGGAACGCGCCGTCAAGCTGCGCCGGGAGATTCTCCGCCTGGATGAGACCACCAACGCATACCGTGTGCTGCACGGTGATTCCGACGGCCTGGGCGGCCTGGTTGTGGACCGTTATGCGGATGTACTGAGCCTGGAGGTAAGCACGCTGGCCGTCTGGCAGCGGCTGGACCGCTGGCTCCCCCTGTTGCACCGCCTGTGCGGCACAAAACGCCATGTGGTGCAGGTGGATGAAGGCATTGCGCGCATGGAGGGCATCCGTGCGGAGGACGCCCCGGAATCCCCGGCCCCCGTCAGGCTGGTGAAGATTGTGGAGAATGGCATCACTTACGAAGTGGACTTTGCCCAGGGGCACAAGACGGGCTTTTTCTGCGACCAGCGGGATAACCGCCTCAAGTTCGCCTCCCTGGTGAAGGGGGCGACGGTGCTGGACCTGTGCTGTTACAGCGGCGGTTTTTCCATTGCCGCCAAAATGCTGGGAGGGGCAGCGGAAGTCACGGGCGTGGATCTGGACGAGAAAGCCATCGCCATGGCGAAAAGGAACGGGAACATCAACCAGCAGCGCATTGAGTTCGTGCATGCGGACGCTTTTGTTTACGCGCGCCAGATGGTGCGCAACGGCCGCCTGTTTGACGCCGTGCTGCTGGACCCTCCCAAATTCATCATCGGCAGGGACGGTTATGAGGAGGGCATCAAGAAGTACCATGACCTCAACATGCTGGGGCTGCAATGCGTGCGGCCCGGCGGCCTGTTCGTCACCTGTTCCTGTTCCGGGTTGCTCTCTCCTTCGGAGTTTGAGCAGACCGTCATCAAGGCGGCCCAGCGCCAGGGGCGCAAGCTCCAGATCATGGCCATGACCGGCCCCGGCTGGGACCACCCCTTCCTGAGCACGTATCCGGAGGGCCGCTATCTGAAGGTTCTCTGGGCGATTGCCCTGTAACCGGGTTGCGCGGCGTGCGGAACGCATCTGAAAAAAGCTGGAAGAACCTTTCCGGCGTGTTGACGGGTTTTCCTCCTCCCTGCTTTCGTGGGGAGGAATATGGCAAAACAAGTATTACAGCGGCTTAGTTTCACAGCCGGGGAACTGACCCCGTGGCTGGCCGGCCGCGCCGACCTGGACCCTGTGTCCCGCGGCGCTTCCCGGTTGATGAATTTTCTGGTCAGCCCCTTCGGCGGCCTCCGGCGCAGGCCGGGAACGCGCCTGGTGGCCCGTGCGGGATGCACGGAGGGGGCCGTGAGGCTGGTCTCCTTCAAATATTCTACAGGCGTCCAGTTCATGCTGGAAGTGGGGCGCGGCTACATCCGTTATTTCAAGGATGGCGCGCCCCTGCCGGATGCGGAGGGCGGCGTGCTGGAAACGTCCACCCCATGGAAGACGGATGAACAGGTGAGGAATCTCCGGCTGCAGCAGCTGAATGATGTGATTTACTGCGTGGAGCCTGCCACCCCGCCCATGACGCTTGCTCGCCATGCGGATGACGATTGGCGGCTGGAGGCGCTGGAGTTTTCCGGTATGCCTTATGAAAGCTCCCTGTTCAATGATGTGAGGCTGGAATGCCGGGTCATGCGGGAAGGGAACGTCAACAGGTTGCTGGCAAGTACGGACGAGGATGTTTTTACGCCGGAAATGGAGGGAAAGGAGTTCCTGTGCGTCACCAGGAAGTACGGAGAGGCCGTCGTGGAAGGAACCCAGATGCCTTTTTACCATCTGACGAACCTGGACCGGGATCTTTACAAGGGAGAGACGTTTTCCATGGACAGGGAGGACGGCTGGCGCCAGACCTATACCTGCATCCGTGATTTCAGCAGGAAGGACGACTACCAGGCGGGAGTGAACCGTCCGGAGCGGTACACGGCCTTTTTTGAAAAGGGCTCCGATGCCAGCGCCCGCGTTTATGTCCGCGGCGCGTGGACGCTGGAAACGACGGGTAACTGGGATGCGGAGTGGGAAGTGTGCCGGGGGTATCCGGACGGGTCCAACTACCTTCCCAACCAGCCTTCCCTGGTATGGCATTCCGTGAAGAGTTTCCAGCAGAGGGAAGGGTTCCGGAACAACTTCGCCCTGAGCGGCAATGAAGAGGAAATGTCCTATTACAAAATCCGCCTGATGGCGTACAAGAATGGCAGCTCCACGGGAAAGCCCGTGTTCCGCGCCTCGGCGGGTTCCTTCAACCATGAAATGGTGGTGGAGGAATACGTTTCTCCCCGCAGCGTTTATCTCGCGAACGCCCTTCACCTGTCCTATTACGGGCTGAGCGACTGCGAGACCAATGACTGGTCCTTCGGCGCGTTCGGCGTCAGGAACGGGTATCCGTGCACGGTGGAATTCCATCAGGGGCGCCTGTGGTTCGGCGGCACTCCGGGGCAGCCCCAGACGCTATGGGCCAGCAGAGTGGATGATTTCTCCGCGTTTACGCCCGGCATTCCGTCGGATTCCCCCATGATCCTGACCATGGCGGCCTCCCAGCAGAACAGTATCTCCTGGATTTCCTCCCTCCGCGGGCTGATGATAGGAACCAGCGAGGGGGAATGGCGGCTGGGCTCCTCCGGCCAGGAAGGAATGAATGCAACCAATGCGGAGTTTGAGCGCCATTCCGGAGTGGGGTCCGCCTCCCTGGACGCCCTGACGGTGGAAAACAGCCTTCTTTTCGTGCAGCAGGGGAGCATGAAGGTGCGGGAATTGTTCTATTCCCTGGAGGCGGACGGGTTCCTGACGCGTGACGTCAGCCTCCTGTCCGATCATTTGCTCACGTCAGGGATTGTGGACTGGACGGTTCAGAGAAGCACGGCCTTCCATGTCTGGTGCGTGCTGGGGGACGGCAGTGCCGTGTGCATGACGCTGAACAAGGAACAGAACGTGGTGGCGTGGCATGCCCACCGTCTGGAGCATGGCCGCATTTTATCCGTGGCGTCCCTGCGGGGTTCCCGTGACACGCCGGATGAGGAAGTGTGGTTTGCGGTGGCGCGCGGGGAAGGGGAGCAATCCTGCATCACCGTGGAACGCCTGGCGGACGGCAATGCCTGCATGGACGCCTGCACGGAGACAGTTGTGCAAGGGGAGGCTCTGTCCGGGCTGGGCCATCTGGCTGGGTGTGAGGCTCTCCTAGTGGATGGGAATGGCATGTGCACGCCTGTCAGCATTGACCGGGAGGGAAGGGGGGCCTGCCCGGGAAGGAGGGACGGGGAACGCGTGTCTGTGGGACTGCCCGCCCCGGCGGAGGTAAGAACCCTGCCGCTGGAAACGCTTGAGACGCTGGGGAGGTTTAAAAAACAGCTTGGAGCCCGGGCCCTCCTTCACGAAAGCTCCCTGAAGTTCCGCTACGGAACGGGGCACCCGGATGCGTGGAGGGACTTCCAGCCCGGCAGGTATGGCGTGGAGGAGCCTTATTCCGGTTACGTGCGGATGATCCACAATTACGGCATGGATGAGCAGTCCTCCTTTGCCCTCCGCGCGGAAAGTCCGGAACCGTTCAATTTGCTGGCCCTGGTGCTGGATGTGGAATTATAGGCGGGAAAGGGGGCGTTTACGGCTGTTCCGCCGCTTCTTCATGGGAAAGCATGTGCACGATGACCTTGATGCCGTGCTTTTCCCCGGCCGCCTTCGCCAGGGAGCGGATGGCGGAAGCCGTCATTCCGTTGCGGCCGATGATGCGGGCCACGTCCGTTTTTTCCAGAATCAGGCGGAAGCGGACGGCGTCTCCCTGCGGGGACTCCGCAACGCGCAATTCCGCCTGTTCCGGGTGTTGCACGAATTGCAGGGCGATCAATTGCAGGTACTGGCGGATTTGTTCTACGGCAGGATGCATGAAGGGAAATGTGGGTTATTTCCCATACCCTACTATAAAACCTCCTGATTGGAAAGATACAATTCCAGACATTCCCCGAAAAAGAAAGTCGCCCCGGCCGTAAAACGACCGGGGCGCCCCAACTACCCTATGAAACTGGATCCGTTAAGATCCAGAGAGCTTTTTTAACGAGCGCTCACCTGCTCGAAACGCAATATAGGGCAGCGGAAAGGGATAAGCAAGTATTTTTTCATTAAAACGATTGTTTTTATTCAGGAAAAATAACATCGTTTTTTTTACAATATCAGTCCAGAGAAAATGATATTGTTATTACAACGAAATCATCTTCCCGGAAGCAGTTCATAAGTGAAGCCCTTAAGATATTCCGTTTCTGGAATGTTCAGTAAAACCGGATGGTCCGCCCTCTGGCCGTGTTGCTGTATCAGGCGCAGGGTGGCGGGCGCGTCTATGGCGGCGTCCAGCACGCTTTCCCTGAACAGGTCCGCTCCGGCGTGGTGGGAACAGCAGAAGGTGGAAAGAATGCCTCCCGGGGCCAGAAGCTTCATGGCGCGGAGGTGGATTTCCTTGTATCCGCGCATGGCGTCATGCACGGATTTTTTGTTTCTGGTGAAGGAGGGCGGGTCAAGGATGATGAGGTCCCACTTGTGTTCCCCTCCGTCCCGGACGAGGGCCGCCTCCTTTTTCAGGAAGTCAAAGGCGTTATCCGTAACGCCCCGCACGGAAACGCCGTTCAGCTGCGCGTTGCGCGCCACGGCGTCCATGGCATCCTGGGAGACGTCCACGGCCGTTACCTCGGCGGCTCCGGCCAGGGCGCAGGCCAGGGCAAAGCCGCCCTGGTTGCAGAAGCAGTCCAGCACGCGGCGCCCGCGGGCAAAGCGCGCGACGGCCGCGTAATTGTCCAGCTGGTCCATGTACAGCCCGGTCTTCTGCCCCGTCTGGAGGTCTATCATGAACTGCACGTTGCCGCTGCGTGCGGCAAAGGGTTCCGGTTCCTGTCCGCGCGCCACCCGGACGGAAGGTTCAATGCCCTCCGCCGCCAGCATGGGGGAATCATTCCGGACGATTATTCCACTGGGGGAGAGGAGTTCTTCCAGAACGTTCAGGATAATGGGAAGGCGCCGCTCCATGGCGATGGTCAGCGTCTGTACGACCAGGTAATCCGTATAACGGTCAATGATCAGGCCGGGCAGGCCGTCAGACTCGCTCCAGACAAGGCGCGTAAGCGTTTCTTCCGGCAGTTGCCGGCGGCGCAGCTCCACCGCCTGGCTGATGCGCCGGAAAAAGAAGTCCGCATCCAGTTCCTGCTTGCGGCGGGAGAAGCGCCTGGCGACGATCTGGGAATGGGGATTGAACATGGCGGACCCCAGAAAGCGGTCCTTGAAGTCTTTCAGCGCCACTACGTCCCCCGGCTGCGGATTGCCGAAGACCTTGCGCACTTCCGTGCCGTAAACCCAGTCATGCCCCTGAAAAATGCGTGCTCTTGGAGAAATAATCAAACCTGCCATGTCAGGAAAGGCAATACATGATCAGGGTGAAAAGTTCAAGGGTAATGCGGACGGCCTTCCGGGAGGCGGGCGGCAGGCTGCCTTTTTTAAAGAGCGCCGGGCTGCGGTTGAAAAATCCCTGCATTCGCATCACGCTCCCGGGGACGAGCCGCCCTCTTCCGGATGATCCGGATTTTTTTCCTGCTGGCGGACGGGTGGCGGCTGCCGTTTCCGGGAATTTTCCGCACAAGCGCGTCCATAGGCATCATTCCGGGACTATTTCGGTTGAAAATGCCCGGAAACGAAGTAAAATGCGGCGCGTTATGAAAGTAGAAACTTTTGAAACTCCCCAGGATGCTGCCAAATCACTGGCAGGAGAAGTTGCCGCGTTGATCCGTACGCGCGCCGCCGAAGGCAGGAACGTGGTTCTTGGCCTTGCCACGGGCGCCACTCCGCTGCCTTTTTATGCGGAACTGGTCCGTCTGCACAAGGAAGAAGGCCTTTCCTTTGCCAACGTCATCTCCTTCAATCTGGACGAATACAGCGGCCTGGACCATGACCATCCGGAATCCTACTGGTACTTCATGCACACCAATCTTTTCAACCACATCGACATGAAGCCGGAAAACATCAATCTGCCCTCCGGCACGGTGAAGGGTGATGAAATTGCCGCCCACTGCGCCGCCTATGAACAGAAGATCAAGGACTGCGGCGGCATTGACCTCCAGATTCTCGGCATCGGCCGCACCGGCCATATCGGTTTTAACGAACCCGGCTCCGACGATACCACCATTACCCGCCAGGTGCACCTGGACGAACTGACCCGTTCCGACGCCGCTCCCGCATTCGGCGGCATTGAAAATGTTCCCACCACGGCCATTACCATGGGCGTGGCCACCATCATGGGCGCCCGTGAAGTGGCCCTGATGGCCTGGGGTGAAAAGAAGGCTTCCATCGTGAAGAAGGCTGTCCAGGGTCCTGTGACGGTGGACGTGGCCGCCTCCTACCTGCAGAAGCATCCGAACGCCAAGTTCCTTCTGGACAAGGGCGCCGCTTCCCTGTTGTAACCCCTCCGTTTCAACACGAACACGCCGCTTTTCCCGATTGGTGGGAAAGGCGGCGTTTTTTTGATGAAATGAAGGAAGGCTGAATCTTCCTTTCCAGCGGGGAGATGCCGGAGAGTCTCGCGTCATGTTCAGACGGAGGGTTTCAACGAATAAGGATTTTGTGTCATTGGGGGAAGCGCGGAACGGATGTGGCTGTTCCGGCGAACGCAGGGCGGCAGGGAAGGGAGAGGAACCGTTTTTCCCCTCCATGGCCAATTCGGCAGGATGAATGAAGAATGGATTTTTACAGAAACTTGGCAATGAATGAGTTTTGGTGTTGGTTGGGGATATGGTTTCCCGTGATTTCCTGTTTGCGGAGATAGCTCTGAAGCCCGGAGGAAAACCCGGAGTTTCCGCGGAGAATTCCTTTTAAAAGAGGCACGGCAGGTTGGTCCTTTAACCGGCTGCGCGTTTTTATTAAGATGGAGTGATGCATTGACAAAGGTTCTGTTTTCCGCGCATGGTTGAAGTGCCAATAAATGAAAAATAACATATGGCCGGCAGTGTATCATTAATAGTTCATTCATGAATTACAGATGATGGCCGATTTTATATATAGAACAGGAGAAACAGAAAAATGAAACAAATGAAGATACTGATGGTCGTCACCGGAACCGGGATGTTCCCCGACGGAAAAGATGAAACGGGATTGTGGCTCAGCGAGCTTACCCACATGTACGACAGCGCGAAAAAGCAGGGATATGAGATTGTCATTGCGAGTCCGAAGGGAGGCGACATCCCGGTTGATCCCACGAGCCTGAAGACGATGTACATGGACAAATTGTCCAAGCAATACTGGGACGATTCGGAATTCCGGAATGTGCTGCGGCACACGAAAAGCCTGGATGAAGTTTCCGGACAGTTGTTCGACTGCATTTATTTGGCCGGCGGCCACGGTGCAATGTTTGATTTCCCGGATAATGCCGTTTTGCAAACGCTCATCAAGGAGCACTATGAAAATAATAAAGTAGTTGCGGCTATTTGCCATGGCGTATGCGGATTATTAAACGTGAAACTCTCTGACGGGCAATATCTGGTAAAAGATAAGAAAGTCACGGGATTCAGCTGGTTTGAGGAAGGCCTGGCCGGAAAGAAAAAGGAGGTGCCTTTCGATCTGGAATCCGCATTGAAGGAACGGCGGGCGGATTACAAGAAGTCTTTGATCCCGATGATGCCGGAAGTCGTGACCGACGGAAACCTGATCACGGGCCAGGACCCGTTCAGTTCGGAGAAAATGGCTGAAACGGTGATGGACCGGTTCAATCAATAATAAGTGGCAGTGAACGTGATGAATTTGGAAGAAGCCTTGATTTACCGGCGGGCTGTGCGGGTCTTTGATAAAAATAAACCGCTGGACCCCGAGAAGGTAAAGCACTGCCTGGAATTGGCCGCCCTGGCTCCCAGCAGTTCAAACATGCAGTTATGGGAATTCTTCCAAATCACCCGGCCCGAATTGATAGCCCGCATTGCCGGGGCCTGTCTCGGCCAGTCGGCTGCCGTCACGGCTTCGGAAATAGTCGTTTTCGTGACGCGGCAGGACCTGTACCGGCAGCGGGCGCAATCCGTCCTCGAATTCGAGCGTGGAAACATCCGGCGGAACAGTCCGGAGGAACGCCAGGCCAAGCGCATCAGGGACCGGGAGTTATATTATGGGAAGCTGATGCCGTTCCTTTATGCTCGTTGTGGCGGCGTTTTGGGTGCTTTCCGGGCTTTGCTGGCCAGGGGAATAGGACTTTTCCGCCCTATGATGCGCGAAGTTTCCGAGTGCGATATGCGCGTTACGGTCAACAAGTCCTGCGCCCTCGCCGCCCAGACGTTCATGATTGCCATGGCCGCTGAAGGGTACGATACCTGCCCGCTGGAGGGATTTGACAGCAAGCGTATGAAAAAGCTGTTGAAATTGCCTCATGGCGCCGGGATCAATATGGTTGTTCCCTGCGGAATACGGGACGGAGAGAAAGGTATCTGGGGCGAGCGGTACAGAGTTCCGTTCGACGAGGTTTACCGCAAGCTCTGACCCGCCTGGAAAGGAAAGTCCAGCTCCGTCGGCAACGTGCAGTGTCAGGGGGAAGCGGGGGTGGACCGCCTGTTGCGGCGTTCCGGCGGCATAATATGCCTCACAGGAAAGGGCCTCCGACTACTTGAGCCACGCCAGGAATTCATGGTTGCCGTCCGTGCCGGTGATGGGGGAGGGTTCGCATCCCATCCAGGAGCGGTTCAGATCCTCCGTGACGAAGGAGCGTATGGAATCCACCGCCCGCTGATGCAGGGCCGGGTCCCTGACGATGCCGCCGGGGCCGATGTCCTCCGGCTGGAGTTCAAACTGGGGCTTGATGAGTACCAGGGCGTCCCCTCCTTCCTTCAGCAGGGGGAAGGCGGCGGGAAGGATTTTTTTCAGGGAAATGAAGGAGACGTCGGAAACGATCAGATCCACCTGCTCCCCGATGTCCTCCGGAGTCATGTAGCGGGCGTTGAATTTCTCCTTCACGATGACGCGGGGGTCCTGCCGCAGTTTCCAGACGAGCTGGTTGGTGCCGACGTCGATCGCGTGGACTTTGACGGCGCCATGCTGCAGCAGGCAGTCCGTAAACCCCCCGGTGGAGGCGCCGATGTCCAGGCAGACCTTGCCCTCTGCGGATACGGGGAAGGCGTTCAGGGCGCCCTCCATTTTCAAGCCGCCGCGGCTGACGTAGCGGGGACGGTTCCTGATGGCGATGTCCGCGTCTTCATTGACCTTGAGCCCCGGCTTGGTGGAGGGGTGGCCGCCCACGCTGACTTCTCCGGCAATGATGAGCCTCTGGGCCAGTTCCCGTGATTCTACGAGGTTGCGGGAAACCAGAAGGACGTCGAGTCGTTGCTTGCTCATGATGGGGAAGAAAGGTGCGTACGCAGGTATTTCATGAAACCGCATGGGGAATCAAGAAAAACCGCGCGCAAAGGGCGTTTGGGGATAAAATTGCGGCATGGCGCCCGCTGGAGCATTTTACGATTGATTCAGCGCGGATTTATACGAGACTTTGCGGCGAATGGAACACCGCTACAGGCAATTGATGCGCAAGGTCAGGCTTTACCTGCTGACGGAGGTGCGCAAAAAATCATGGACCAGCAAGTTCCTTTCCGCCCGGATTTTCGACCATGTTTACTGGTCCTGGGACAGGCAGTCCGTGGCTACGGGCGCAGGGTGGGGCGCGGCGGCGGCGATTGCCCCGCTTCCCATGCAGAGCCTGTGGGGCGTGTTCGCCTGCCTGTGGCGCAAGGGCAATATTCCCGTAGCCATCCTGATGGCGTGGCTTTCTCCCCCCGGGTTTACCTTCTTTGCCATTCCGGCCCAGTGGTGGCTGGGGTGGTTCCTTTTTTCCATCGTGGGCCTTCCCACGTCCGGAGCAAACTGGCAGATGCTGAAAACAGCGGTGCAGCAGTGGTCCTGGGCTCCCTTTGACGGGCTGGGCATCGGCATGGTCAGTTTGGAATTCGTGACGGGCTGGATTATTTCCAGCGTCGTATTGGGATGCCTGTGCTATGGACTGGTGCAGGCTGCCTGGGGGATAGGCCTTTTTCTGCGCAGCAGGAAAAATTCGGGTAAGTCTTCTTCCGGGAAAGGTTTTAGTAAATAAATCTACCCATTCTATCCTGTGTTGTGCAGTAAGGAGTATCAGTTCAATCCTCAAACGCAAAGAATAAGTGGAGTTTGTGAGGACGTGTCGAAATTCGGATGTACGGCTGAGGCTTATTCAGATGGTACCGGAAATCATTATAACTATTTAGGGCCTAAAGAAACGGATTAACGGAATTAAATTATGAAAATGCAGTCTTGTCTTCTCTCCCTCTTTATGGGAATCGTGGTTTCTTCACATGCGTCAGATTTTCCAGTTCCCTTGGAGAAACCCAGTAGTGTCAAATTCTTAAGTAATGTTCCAGAAGATTTCAAAGCCTTGGATGTTTTGCTCAAGGAAAACAAGCTCAAGGAATTTTATAAAAAATCTCGTGTTTTTTATATTAAAAACCATCCAAAATCTCAAGATCTTGAATCCATCCGGGAGTTTTTCTGGCTTGCCTATTATGTTTCCTTCGCTCCTCTTTTTCCTTTTGAGGATTACGATTGCAGGACAACGGCTTCCTTTAACGACAATATAGATTTACGGCTTTTGGGAAATGTTTTTAATCGTTTTCTCAAAATAGCCCGGAATAATCTGGATGAATTCACAACCCAGCAGCCCCTGAAACGGAAGGAATTGGCGCATCTTTTCAGCCTTTATGCCGCCCGCATGCTGCACAGAGTGCGGGGTGCCTATGTTGGCGATTTGCCGGAACGGGAAAAGGCCGCCCGGCTGGACTATAAGAAAGCGCTTGCCGAACGCAGGGAAAACGCAACTACGCTGGAAGAAAAACTTGATCCGTTTGGAGCGGAGACTGGAAGGATGGCTACTAATTTGAATAATAAAATAGTGGCCAACGACGGAAGGAACATGGAGATTAAAAATACCCTCGAGAGGATGGAAGAAGATTTCGTGCCCACTCTTGTCCGTCTGTTTCCCGGAAAAAAGGGAGAGGTCATCAAATATATCCGCATGGCGGGCTATCAGGAAGGGGAAATCAATGACCTTGTGGACCGTACGGTGGGGCGGGATTCCTCCACGGAATTCCTGTACAAGGGACGCAGTAAAAAGGATGCCAGATAAAGTCTTGTTAATCCTTCTTTTTTACGGTCCCAAGCCCTTCGTGGTTGCGGCTGGAAGTTGAAATCACGGAGATTCCCCGGTGTGCCTTATGTAGGGCGAAGCCGGAGCATCGTTCCAGCCGTCAGACGGCCACTTCCATCAGCAGAACGGTTGAATTCTGAAGGGCTTCTATGGTGATGGAGTCCGTATCCGTGATTCCGGCTCCGTCCCGGCGGTGCAGCACCGTATCTCCGATCTTGATTTCCCCGTCGATGACGAAGACGTAGACGCCCGTGTTCTGGCACTTGAACCGGTATTCCCGTTCAACGCCTCGGTCCAGCTCCGCCCAGGAGAACCAGGCCTGCTGCATGATGGAGATATCCGTTTCCGGCGCCAGGAAGGTGGAGATTTCATTGTGTTTCAGCAGGGGCTTGATGTCGTAATCCCGGTATTTGGGGGGCGTGTTGACCCTGTCCGGAATGACCCATATTTGCAGGAATTCCAGGAGTTCCGAGGAACTGCCGTTGAATTCACTGTGCTGGATGCCCGTTCCGGCGCTCATGACCTGGATTTCCCCGCGCGTGATGGTATGGCTGTTGTTCAGGCTGTCCCCATGGCGCAGCTTTCCTTTCAGGGGAATGGAAATCACCTCCATATTCTTGTGCGGATGGGTGCCGAAGCCTTCATCCGGCAGAACCGTGTCGTCGTTGAGAACGCGCAGGGCGCCGAATTGCATGCGGTCCGGATTGAAGTAATTGGCGAAGCTGAACGTGTGGTACGTGTTCAGCCATCCGTGGTTGGCATGCCCCCGGGATGATGCACGGTCAATGATGATATTCATGTTGATAAGATTGGTATTGAAACCGGTTTTTCGCCGGTAAATGGTTTGACCGGATGGGATGCCAAGCCGTTCAAGGAGGATGACAGCATGCCCCCGTGGCTGTAAAATAAATCGGCAACGTAAATTGATGGTGCAATGTCTCTTATTTTAAGGTACCGTGTCGGGGTACCTGTGCAAACAATATAAGGCGTATGGCTCATCGGACATTCATGAGATGGATCAAGGGATTGATTCCCTCAATGATTATTTTGCTGTGCGCCTTGGTGCTGGGGTGTATTTGCTATGTGGCCATCTGGGGCGTTCCCTCTTTCGTGGTGCAGCGCGTGGAACAGGCTCTTCTGGAAAAAGGCGTTCCCGTTCATATAGAAACGCTGAAAATTTCCCTGTGGCCCCGTGCCGTGGTGACTTTGAAGAACGTGGAACTGCTGGATCCGGAGGCTCCTCCGGAAACGCGCAGCTCCGTAGCGCTGCTGCATGAAGCGGATGTGGCCCTGAACTGGAAGGAGCTGATGGACGGGCAGGTGGTGCCGGAACGGCTGAATGTGAAAGGTTTGGACATCAGGCTTCCCGTGGATGCGGAAAAGCCGGAGAGGATTTTTTCCACCACAGGGCTGAATGCGGAGCTGGATCTGGGGCGTCCCGGCATGGTGGACATTGTGAAGGCTGACGCCCTGGTGCAGGGTATCCGCGTGACCGCCCAGGGCGCTTTTTCCGTCGGGCAGGGGGATTCCGGTGATTTTGTGCTGAAGCCCGCGGACGTGGCTGCCGTCAGGAAACAACTGAACCTGGTGCTGAAGTACCTGGACCGGGTGAAATGGCCTGAAGCGTCTCCGCCCGAACTGGCCGTCAATCTAAGCGACGATCCGAACGGGGACTTGCGCGTGGGAGTGGACTTGCAGGCGCTTTCCCTGAGGTACGGGAAAATCCGGGTCAGGAATTTCCTGTTCAGCGGAGATTATGCGGATTCCGTCATTATGGCCAAGCGCTTTACCATGCGGGATGCGGAAACGGCCGGTTTTGTCAATCTTTCCCTCCAGGCTGATTTGAAGAAACGTTCCCTGATCTGGGATGTCCGCAGCACGGCTCCTCTGGTGTCCTGGGCCGTGGCCGTTGTTGACGAAGCCCTGGTTCCTCGCGAAATGAAGTTCTTGAGCGAGCCTCGCGTGCAGGTTTCCGGCCGTGCTGTTTTTACGGAGAACTGGGAGGGCGTGGAGCATGTGAACATGACGGGGTCCGGCTCCATGGGCGCCTTTTCCGTGCTTGGGGAGAAGTTTGAGAGGGCTTCCTGCGATTTCAGCTACGAGGATGGCAATTTTTATGTAACGGATCTGGATATACGGCATCACGGCGGCAGCTTTTCCGGCAGGGTGATGGGCGTGGACGGCGAGATCAAGGTGGATGTGCACAGCACGCTGCCCATGAATGCCATGCTGGACATGGCCCGGTCCATTGCTCCTGAAGACGTCAAACTGCCGCCTACGCTTGAGATCAACGGAGATCCTGAATTGAAGGTGTATGGCACCGTTGAGATGGGAAAGGACTGGAAGGGGCCGTTCCGGGTGGACCGCCTGCAGGTTGAGGCCGCCGTAACGGATATATCCTACCAGGGAGTGGAATTTTCCTCCGCTTCCGCCAGGGGGGAATTGATCGGCCGTTCCATCAATATCACCGGGATGGACCTGGTGCGGGAGGATGGACGTGTGAAGGTGGAGGGCAGCTACCTGGGGACCGATCTTGTTTTTACGCTGGAGTCTGATTTGAAGCCGGAGCTGCTGGTGGCTCTGGCCGGGAATTTGGCTCCCGTGCCGGAGAGTTTGAAGCTGCCGGAAAAAGCGGTGTTGAGAGTGCATGGCAGACTGGACATTCCGGAAGGAAAGCCCGTGGAGCCTACACTGGTCCGCGTGCGCGTCAATGCGGAAAACCTGGCCTGGAACAAGGTGCCCGTCAAGACGGCGAATGTGGAGGTGGAGTACCGCCCCAACCAGCTTTTTGTCCAGAATTGCCGGATAGAGTTGGGAAAAGGAGTTTTTGAGTTGTTTGCCAACGGTTTTCTGGACGGCCAGATGTTTGTGATGGGGCAGTCTACGGTTCCTCTGGAGACGGTGGACCGGCTGCTCAACATCAAGGAGGACGATTTTTTCATGAGCCGCTTCGTGTTCCGCAAGGATTCAGGCCTGGAGCTGTCTTTCCAGGGAACGCTGGGCCTGTACAATCTGGAAAAGGCGTATGACCTGCAGGCCACTGTTTCCGCAACGAATACCCGGTACAAGGGGGTGGACCTGAAGTCCGCCCGGGCGGATGCCCACCTGGTGACGGACCAGCTGGTTTTGACTAATGTAACCACGGTGGTTTCCAATGGGGATTACTTGTCTTCCGCAGGGTTGTCCGGCGGTCCTGCGGAGTGCACCCTCAAGGCCAAGAGCATAGATTTCCATTTTGTGCAGGATACGGTGGAGGTGCTGGGCATGGAAGGCCAGGCCTATCCCGGCTATACCATACGCATGTTTTCCGACAGCGCCGCCAAGGTCTTGAAGGAGTTCGTCTTTACGCGGCCCGTGACGCTTTCCGGCGGAGGCATGTTCCCGATGGGGGATGACATGAAGCTGATGAAGGGGCGCATCCGCTTTGACGCTTCCGCGGGGCGCGTGCGCTATCCGTTGCTGGGAACTACGCTGGACCTTGGGAATACGAAGGGGGAAGTGCTTATTTCCCCGCAGTGGGTGGTAGTGGATAAAATGAAGGGTACTATTTGGCAGGGCTCTTTTACGGGCCGCGTGCTGGCCCAGATTGACGACGGGGACGCCCTGAACGGCTCTTTTGTCCTTCAGGACATGAACCTGACGGCCATCGGGAGGTCCTACGACAAGAAGATGGACAAGGCCACGGTGCACGGGGCTATTGAATTTTCATCCAAGGGGGGCAACATGGATTCCATCCAGGCAAAGGGGGAAGCCGCCCTGGTGCATGGGAATCTGGTGGAAATCCCCCTCTTCGGTTTTTTGGGAGAAGCCCTTTCCAATTATATTCCGGGGCTGGGCCACCTGATCAATTACAAGATTACCAGGGCCGATTGTGATTTTTCCATTGAAAAGGGTTATATCCGCACCAGCAATTTCTCAGCCAAGGGCAGCAATATGTCCCTGGAAGGGGGCGGCTGGATACGCCTTTCCGATTTGCAGGTCAATTCAGATTTCAAGCTAAGGCTCCGTGGTTTTCCGGGAATTATTACTTCTCCCGTTTTCCTGTTGGCCGGGGGATTGTTCCAGGTGCGCGGTACGGGGCCTTTAAGCAATGTTTCCTGGAGTTTTGCGCCGTTTTCCGGCGGGAAAGCTCCTGTTCCTCCCGCTGCTGCCCCGGCGCGGAGGAGGTAGGAGGGGATGGAGTACGGTTAAGAGTTGAGAGTTAAGAGTTAAGAGTTAAGAGTGGAGTTACCATTAACTGTTCCCTATTAACTGTTAACTAAAAAAGAGGACCGCTCCGGCTCTTGTCCGGAACGGCCCTGGAAGTCCGGAGAGTGAAAAGTATCT
>NZ_JAJBTT010000009.1 GCF_020860705.1 Akkermansia sp. | reverse complement strand
GCACCCTGTATGATGACTATGGGCTTATTGCCTACGGCAACACCAAGGGCGCCGCTGTTCAGCAGCTTTATGACAACCTCCAAAAGAGGAAAGCCACCGTGGAAGATGCCTTGCGATTCCTGCTGGGCTATCTGCAAAACAAGGGAGAGGCCCATAAATATGCTGCGGCTTTTGGCGTGGATATGGCGGCGGACGCCGTGGGCACCAATCCAGGAGAAAATCCTCATAACTCATTGATGTCCGCCCCGGTCCACGTGGGCGGGGACGTGGCGGACGGAAAGGAGGAAGAATGAAAGCCGTGCTGCGATATTTAGGCGGAAAAAACCGCCTTGCCGAATGGATTATTCAGCATTTCCCAGCTCATACATGCTACGTGGAGCCGTTTTGCGGTAGCCTGGGCGTCTTACTCAATAAAGCGTCGGCGCCGGTGGAAATCTGCAATGACAAAGACGGCGAGATTGTCAACCTGTTCCGCGTCCTCCGCAGTGAGGACGCCGGACGGCTGGTTGAGGCCGTCATGCTGACTCCTTACAGCCGTGACGAGCTCAATGACTCTGCTCCTGCAGGTGATGCCGTGGAACGTGCCCGGCGTCTGCTGGTGCGCTCCTGGATGGGGATTGCAAGCGACTCTTTCCGTTCTGGACGGTCCGGCTTACTCGTAAGCCGGAACCGGGTGCCGTCTCCGGCCTCCGATTGGGACCGGCTACCGGAAACTTTGCGGCTGGCCACTCAACGCTTGAAGCATGTCCACGTCGAAAACCGGGACGCCCTTGACGTCTTACAGGCTCATGACGGACCGGAAACGCTCCACTATGTTGACCCGCCTTACATGTCTTCCACACGCACCAAGACGGGACGATACAGCCATGAGTACACGGAGGACGATCACCGGCGCTTGCTCAACGTCCTGCTCACGCTGCAGGGCAAGGTTGTGTTGTCCGGCTATGACAATGAGCTTTACAACTCCGCTCTGCAGGGGTGGCACAAGGATTCCTGCAAAACCATTTCCAACATGGCAAGCCCGCGCGTGGAATGCCTCTGGCTCAACTACAACCCCCAACTGACGCTTTTTTGATATGGCCGGAGACTGGATAAAAGTTGAACACACGACGCCCGACAAGCCGGAAGTGGTGAAGTTGGCCGACATACTCGGCATTGATCAAGATGCCGTAGTTGGCAAGCTTCTTCGCCTCTGGATCTGGGCGGATCAACAATCCGTTTCTGGTAACGCTATCACCGTTACAAATTCGTTTCTCGACCGTCTTGTATTCTGCCCCGGCTTCGCTGTGGGGCTTGTCAAAGTCGGCTGGTTGAATGGACGCAATGGCCTCCTTTCAATCCCCAATTTTGACCGCCACAACGGCCAAACCGCTAAGAATAGGGCCACTACAAACCGACGAGTAGCGAATCACCGAAAAGGACGTAACGATGATGTAACGCCCGAACCGTTACAAAAACCGTTACCAGAGAAGAGAAGAGAAGATAATACTACTACAACTACTACAACCGGGCGCGAGGTCTGCCAATTTCCGCAGGACGTTTCCGAGGTGGAGCATTTCATGTCCAATCAACTGATTCATCCATTGGGGGACGAGCTTTCCCGATGCGCCAAGAAATTCTTTAACGATCTTTCCGCCGTTGGTTGGCGGAATAAGTTTGGAATTCCCCTTGAGAACTGGACTCGAGCCGCCAGCCAATACGCCGAAACCTGGGCCCGGAACAATGTTTCCGAATCAAGCCTGAAACCCGCAAATGCTGTGGGAACCATGTCAAAATCAACACCTAAACCCTCACGAAGAGATGAACTCTGGAAAGACTGACAACACCATGGACGCCCGGAAAGCCCTTCAGGGCATCGACCTTGAAAACCTGATTTCCACCATGGAGGCGCTTGCCACAGACGACGGCAAAAGTATCGAAGAACTGGAAGCGGAAGCACTCGCTGCCGAAAAGCAGCGGGAAGAAGAACGCCGGGCGACATACGAACGCTTGGGCCTGATTGACCGCGGCTTTCCCCGCCGCGCTCTTGATTGCCTCAACGAAGTAACCGGAGAGCCATGGAATAAGGCCCTCCGCGAGGCCTACCGCCTTGTTTTGATACCTGGAAGCATCATTGTGCTGAATGGACGCTACGGCACCGGGAAGACGGTTTTAAGCACGTTCCTTGCCCGGACCATGTACAGGCTCAAAAAGCGCGTCCTCTACACCAAGGCCTATGACTACACCATGGCGTTACGGGAGACGTTCAACGGCAAAGGCTCCGAATCCTCCATCATGGCTCGCTACAAGGCGCCTTACCTGCTTGTCCTAGACGAGTATCACGAGGTTAAGGACACGGACTTCACGGGCCCGGCCCTGGAACGCCTGATTGATTATCGGCACCAGAACGGCAAGCCGACAATCATCATTGCCAACTACAGCCCCGCCGTCCTGGAAGATCGTTTAGGCCCGGCCATAGTTTCCCGCATCCATCTATGCGGCACCATCATCACGTGCGACTGGCAGTCCTACCGGGAACGCAACACATCAAAATAGTAAAATACATGCAAAACGAGAACACGGAAACACTTCTTGACAATATAGATCAATATTCACCCGGAGAAGTTAAAGAAATTCATTGTGCAACATGGGCCTACAATAGGCAAACGTTATTGCTTTCCGAGATCAAATAGAAAAACACGGATGCAAAACGACTTTTATGGTTACGCGAGCCAATAAAGGGCGTTATCCGTCAGAGCATTATCTGCTGCTGCAAACAATTGAAAAGTATAAAGGAACTCTTATTGAGTTAAACCAGCATGCCAAGATTTATTTAATTGATGCACATCCTGATTATTATTCAATCGTTGGATCAGCAAACATGACAAAAAACGAGTCATTAGAACAGGCTGTCATTATCAATGACAAGAAAATCTATGACTTTTACAGATCAATCTTTGACCATTTTAACAAAACAAAATGATTAAACGAAAGAAAAAGAAAGTAGCCGATGCAAGCAAAACCACGCTTTCTATTGTTCCTGAAAACATTCCGGAAGAGGTGCAGAACGTTCCTCACGAAATGCAGATGCAAGCAATAAAGCTTGCTCAAAAAGGCATGGGAGATTTGAAGATCATTGAGTTTTTCAAAGCTAAAGGGCACACAGATACGGAATCAGCAGCGGCAGCCGTAGGAGTCAAAATCTACCTGGGCAAACAATTTAATAATTTTATTCCTGTAGCCGAGGTTTTGCGAGGCATCCATATGACGGACGGACTTATTACGGAGTGTGCCAAGATCCACGACACGCGCGGAATGCAGTCAGCTATCAACATGCGGCTAAATCACGTTAAAACGCTGGCTGCACTCCTTAGGGGGTGATTTTACAATTCAGGGAGTTTTTCAAGGGCCTGTGTAAACTCCTTAGCTCCAAAGTCAATATATCCTTCATGGACTTCCCGTGAGTCATGTCCGACAATGGCCTGAACAAGGGCAGGGGGAACGCCAGCATCATGTAACATGGTTGTTGCCGTATAGCGGAGACTGTGAAAGGACAGTTCATTGACGTGGCGCCGTGTTGCCGTGCCGTTCCCTTCCAGCTTTTTGTATTTCTTCCCCGCGGCTAAAGGGTCTTTGGTGATAAGGCCGCATTGGTACAGGATGCGGCCAAAGATGTTTGACAGACGGCCAGAGCCCTTCTTTTCAAATATGTCCGCGCATTCCGGATGCAGGTATTCCCCCGGGGCTTCTTTCTTTCGCTGCTGTAGGTGCTTTTTCAATGCCGGGAAAATCGGAATCATCAGGGGCTTTCCCTTTTTCTGCGTGGTCATCTGAATAATGCCGCGCTTTTCATCCACCTGGGACCACCGGAGCGTTGCCACGTCTCCCAATCTCTGGCCGCCCGTGTAGAGACACGTTTTCACCATGGAGCGCCATTCAGGACTGCACGCGTCCATTACCTTTTCAAGTTCTTCCAGTTCAAACTTCCGGCGTTTGATGACTTTCCCCTTGTGCGGCTTGGCAATCGCTGTAAAGGGGTTTGTCTCGATGATTTTGTAATCAACTGCCGCCTGGAATGCCGCGGAAACCAGAGTAAGGGCAATATTAGCGGTAGACGGAGAGACGCGGGATAGGAGATGATTCTTGAAATCATCCAGCATTAAGGGAGTGATGCGGTCCAAGGGTAGATTGATACGTTCCCCCATGGAGGCGCGGAACTTGTCAAATGCCTGTTTGTAGTTGGCTATGGATGCGGGTTTGAGCCCATTACGTATGATGCGGCGCATGTGATCATCCAGCCAGGATTTAACGGAGGGCATTTCGACAGATTCTCCGGTCAACTCCGTTGATAAGGCAGAGATAGAGCGGCGCAGCTGATAAGCGGGCAGGTTTGCCCGTGCAGTTGATTCTAGAGCGTCTGCCAAGCGTTGTGCCTTGCTCATAGCCTGTTCCTTTGTCAGCACGTTCAGCGGCCTCCCCACGGCCTCCGCAGCCTCTTTTACTTCCCTTGTTACCGTGGCAGGGGTATGTTCGATCTTCGTTGACAACCTGATCAGCTTCCATCCTGTGGCAGTTCTCACCCTGTATTGTGCGTACCAGTACGGACTGTTCGGCTTTTTGTAGATGGATGCCATGGATTTAGTGGTATCAATAGTGTGCTCTTTTTGCAAGTTGTATCATCACGTTTCAAGATGTTCTCCTCTTCCGCAAAACTACACAAGAGCCTTATTTAAAAGGTAATAAACACGAAAAGACCGCCTCCGAAGAGACGGCCTTTTCCTTAAAACTGGTAGCCCTATGAGGACTCGAACCCCAAAATACGGAACCAGAATCCGCTGTGTTACCGATTACACTATAGGGCTATGTAACGGGCACTTTTGCAGTGCGGGCGAATTAAAGCGGAAGCTCCCGTTCTTTGCAAGTTTTTTTTCACTCAAATGCGTCGTTCAATAGAAAAAATAATGCAGAAGGTAGAAAGATCCATCCGTCTTTTGTCTGGCGGTGTTAATCCGCCAGGGTTTGGAAATAAGCTTCCACGTGTTCCCTTGTAATTTGCTGGTGTTCCGCTTCTTCTCGTTTTCCCTGCACCTGCTGCCAGGGGGAGGACGGCGCTGTATTGATGCGGGCCAGCTGCTTGGCGGTGTATTTGCCATATACGTTCCAGATGTGTTCTAGAAAGGGAATGATGTCAGTTTCCTCTTCCAGCGGGGGCTGGCGGCGGCTGGGGTGTTCAATGGCGGAATAGGGCGGCTCATCCTTGTATTCGTGATAAATGGAGGGGAGAACCGGTCCGGAGGCCCATGCTTCCGCCCTTTCATTGGTGATAAAGTCGCCGTTGCGGTGCAGATGCCACCAGTCCGCCAGAATAACCAGGTGGTTCAGTTTGACAGGATTCAGAGGAGTTCCGCTTTCATTCGCCCGTTGAATGAACCAGTTGCAGAGTTTTTGCGTGGTAATGTGATTGGCCATGCTGATAGTTGTTGCTACCATTATAGAAAGCGCATGTGTTTTTCACAATACTAAAGAGACACACGTATGCTGATGCGGTTATACGGCCCATAACGTGAAGCTGGACGACAGCGGGGTGGCTGCTCTGTTGTGCGAGGTTCAGACTTACGGAACCGTCCGCCGTGATGCTGCTGTGGCCGTGGCGGGAGTGTCATTTCTGCGTTGTTCCGTTGCGGGAAACGAATGAAAGGCAGATAAATTCCAAACGCCGCATTCCGGAAGGGAATGCGGCGCTTTATTTTTCTCCCGCTCCCAAGGGAGGAGGCGGGGTTTTAAAGGGAAAGAATACGCGCCCTGAGGGCTACTTCTTCCCGGGAAAGGGAATAAAGGCAGTCCAGCAGGGAAACGGCGAAGGAGCCGGGGACGGGGCTTTGTTCAAAAGCCAGTTCCCCCGCAATGCCCATCAGCACGGCTGTGGAGACGGCTGCCTGGAGCGGAGAGGGGGAGACGGCCGCGCAGGCAGCGGCCAAAGCCCCCATGGAGCAGCCTACTCCCGTGACGCGGGACATCATGGCATGTCCGTTTTCCGTGGAAATCACCTGATGGCCGTCCGTAGAATAGTCCGTACGGCCCGTGACGAGAACTGCCGCCCCCGTATGCAGGGCCAGTTCCCTGGCCGCCTGCACGGCGTCTGCGCTGGAACTGGTGCTTTCCGGCCCCTTGGTGACGGAGGAGTAACCGGCCAGGGCCATGATTTCGGAAGCGTTCCCACGGATGATGCGCGGCTTCTGTTCCTTCAGCTGTTCCGCCAGCCGCGTGCGCAGGGAGAGCCCCCCTACGGCCACCGGATCCAGCACCCAGGGGATGTTCAGCCGGTTGGCTTCCTGTACGGCCGTCTGCATGACGGCGCCCTGTTCGCGTGTAACGGTTCCCAGGTTGACCAGCAGGGCGGCTGTGCCGCCGCGGAGCATTTCCACCGTTTCCTCCGCATCGTTAAGCATGGCGGGAACAGCCCCCACGGCCAGCAGAAGATTGGCCGTCAGGGGCTGCACGACGGAGTTGGTCAGAGAGAGAACCAGCGGAGCCGCCTCCCTGATTTTTTCCAGATCGGAGAAGACGGCATTGACAAGAACAGTTGATGAAGGCATGGCGCTTGAAAGAATGTTTTTACCCGGTATTTCCGGAAGGCGGATGAATCAGACCAGCGCCCGTGCGGCGGCTTCCGGATCCTCCGCTCCGCAAATGGCGGAGACCACGGCAATGCCGCTGGCCGCTCCCGTGGCGCGCACCTGGCGCGCGCGTTCCGCATCCAGCCCACCGATGGCGACAACAGGCAGCGGGGCTTGGGACGCCAAGGCGGCGAAGCCTTCCACGCCCAGTACGGGCGGCGCGTTCAGCTTGGAAATGGTAGGGAAGACGGGGCCCATGCCCAGGTAGTCCACCAGGGAGGCATCCACGGCGCGGAGCTGGTCCGCGTTGGAGACGGAAAGCCCCAGAATTTTATCCGGGCCGATCATGGCCCTGACGGACGGCACCGGAAGGTCCCTCTGGCCGATGTGCACGCCGTCCGCGTCCAGCGCCAGGGCCAGGTCAATGCGGTTGTTGACAATGAAGGGAATGCCGCGGGAGGCCAGGAAGTCCCGGAGGGGCAGGGCCTCCCGGTAGCAGGTGCCCGCGTCCGGATTGGTGGAGCGGTACTGCACGATGGTGATGCCGCCGTCCACCGCTTTCCGAACGGTTTCCAGAAGGCTGTGGCGGCATTTGGCCGCTTCATCAGTGACCAGGTAGAGATGGAGGTTGAATGTTTTCATGGCAAGCGGGCCGGGAAGGTTAGTCCGTAAACAGGGGGGTGGAAAGGTAGCGGTCACCCGTATCCGGCAGAAGGACGACGATCGTCTTGCCTGCATTTTCCGGGCGCTGCGCCAGCTGCGTAGCGGCCCAGAGCGCTGCACCGGAGGAAATGCCCGTCAGCACGCCGTCCGTGCGGGCCAGCTCCTTGCCCGTGGCAAATGCGTCTTCATTGGTGACAGTGATGACCTCATCATATACGGAGGTGTCCAGCGTTTCCGGCACGAATCCGGCGCCGATTCCCTGGATCTTGTGGGGTCCTGCCGTTCCCTGTGTCAGCACGGGGGAGGAGGCTGGCTCCACGGCCACGACTTTGACTTCCGGCTTGAGGGATTTGAGGTACCTGCCCACGCCTGTAATCGTTCCGCCGGTGCCGATGCCCGCTACGAAGATGTCCACCCTGCCGTCCGTATCGTTCCAGATTTCCGGTCCGGTGGTGCGGAAATGAACTTCCGGATTGGCCGGGTTGACGAACTGGCCGGGAATGAAGCTATGGGGCAGGGTTTTTGCCAGTTCCTCCGCCTTGACAATTGCTCCCTTCATGCCCTGCGCCCCGTCCGTCAGCACCAGTTCCGCGCCATAGGCTTTCAGCAGGTTGCGGCGTTCCACGCTCATCGTCTCGGGCATGGTCAGGATAATCCGGTACCCGCGGGAGGCGGCTACCGCCGCCAGTCCAATGCCCGTATTGCCGCTGGTGGGCTCAATGATGACGGAATCCGGCTTCAGTTCTCCGGAGGCTTCCGCCGCGTCAATCATGGCCTGGGCAATGCGGTCTTTCACGCTACCGGCGGGATTGAAGTATTCCAGCTTGGCCAGGATCGTAGCGTCCAGGCCGTGCCTGCGTTCGTAATTGGTCAATTCCAGCAATGGAGTGCCGCCGATCAGTTCCGTAATGTTTCTGTAAATTCTCATGGCTTGTAAGGAAAGAGCGTTGTGGCCGTTCAAACGTTAAAGAATGGCGCGAAAACCCTGTTCCAGGTCTTCGATGATGTCGTCAATATGTTCCGTTCCGATGGAAAGCCGCACTGTGGAGGGGGTGATTCCTCCCGCTTCCAATTCCTCATCCGTCATTTGGGAATGGGTGGTGGAAGCCGGGTGGATGACCAGGGACTTGACGTCCGCCACATTGGCGAGCAGGGAAAATAATTCCAGGCTCTCGCAGAACTTGCGAGCTTTTTCCGCGCCACCCTTGATTTCAAAGGTGAAGATGGAACCGCCTCCGTTCGGGTAATATTTCCGGTACAATTCATGGTCCGGGTGGTCCGGCCGGGAGGGATGGTTCACCTTCTCCACCTGGGGATGGGCGGCCAGGTAGCCGGCCACGCGCAGGGCGTTCTGGACGTGGCGTTCCACGCGCAGGGAAAGGGTTTCCAACCCTTGGAGCAGAAGGAAGGAGTTAAACGGGCTGATGGTGGAACCCGTGTCCCTCAGCAGGGTGGCCCGGATCTTGACGATGTAGGCCACATTGCCGCATACCTCCGCAAACACGGCTCCGTGGTAATTCGGATTGGGCTTGCTGATGCCGGGGAACTTGTCGTTCTGCGTCCAGTCGAACTTGCCGCCGTCCACAATCACACCGCCCATCACCGTACCGTGGCCGCCGATGAATTTGGTGGCGGAGTGTACCACGATATCCGCCCCGTGTTCCAGAGGGCGGAACAGGAAGGGCGTGGCGAAGGTGCTGTCCACAATGAGCGGAATGCCGTGGGCGTGCGCCACTTCCGCCAGCGCTTCCATATCCACGATGTCGCAGTTCGGATTACCCAGGCTCTCCACGTACAGGGCCTTGGTATTGTCCCGGATGGCCCTGGAGAAATTGTTCACGTCTCTTGCATCCACAAAGGTGGTTTCAATGCCGGCGTCCGCCAGCGTGTTGGCGAACAGGTTGTACGTTCCTCCATAGACGGTGGAGGAGGAAACGATGTGGTCCCCGGCACGGGCGATGTTCTGGATGGCATACGTGACGGCGGCGGCCCCGGTGGATACGGCCAGAGCGGCTGCCCCCCCTTCCAGCGCGGCGATGCGCTTTTCAAACACGTCCGCAGTAGGGTTCATCAGGCGGTTGTAGATGTTGCCCGGTTCCGCCAGGGCGAAGCGGGCTGCCGCCTGGTCGGAATCCTTGAAAACATAGGAGGTGGTGGCGTAAATCGGCACGGCGCGTGCGTCCGTAGCCGGATCGGGATGTTCCTGCCCCACGTGGAGCTGGCGTGTTTCAAAGCGATAATTTTTGCTCATATTTTATTATTCCTATCGGAAAACTAGGGAATTGATAGTGAAAAGAGGAACCGATGTCAAGTGCCGGATAAAAAAAATGGGACATAAGACCAGGAACGGAAAAGGCGGAATGAACAGCGTTCCGGCCGGGAAGCCGTTTAAATGCCCGCCCCGTAATCGCAGCCGATGTTTTTTTGTTGCTCTGCCAGATCCTCCAGGGTGACGTGCTGCAAGTAATCTGCAATGACTTTGTGCAGCCCCTTCCAGAACGGCAGGGTGGAGCAGTGGGAAGCGCGCGGGCATTGGTTTTCCTGCGCCGCCAGGCAGGACAGGGGAAGCAGGGCTCCTTCCGTCAGTTTCAGGATGTCTTCCGTGGTGTATTCCCGGGGATTCCTGGAGAGGCGGTAGCCGCCGGATTTTCCCCGGAAGCTCTGAACGAACCCCGCTTTCAGCAGGATGGCGATAATCTGTTCCAGGTACCGGACCGTAATGCCCTGGCGGGAGGAAATTTCTTTCAGGGAGATAAACCCTTCATCCCGGTGCTGGGCAAGATCAATCATCAGGCGCAACGCGTAACGGCCTCTGGTGGAAACCTTCATCATACCGGCTCACTAAACGATATTTCCGGTATGCCGTCAATGGGAAATGAAAGTGCGCGCGGAAAAGCCAGACGGCATGAATAATATCACTGGAGTGCAGGTATCAATAAGTGTAGTGGCGGGGAACCCGTGGTCCGATTCCCGTGAAAATCTCCCAGGAAATGGTGCCCGCTTGTTCCGCCAGTTCCGTCACGGGAATGTTCGGACCCATGATCTCCGCGACCATGCCCGGTTCCGGATGAGGCACCCGGCTGACGTCCACCATGATCTGGTCCATCGTCACCCGGCCAAGCAGGGGGCAGTACGTGCCGTCCACCATGACGCGGGCGCCCTTGTGGGCCAGGGAGCGCAGGTATCCGTCCGCATAGCCGATGCCCACGGTAGCCACCCTGGTGGGATGGTCCGTTACAAAAGTGCCTCCATAGGAAATGCCGTGGCCTTCCGGCAGGGTGCGGACCACGGTGAGGCGTGAAAAAAGAGCCATGGCCGGCTTCAGCCGGGCTGCCCAGGGAGAGGGAATGGGGGAAAAACCGTACAGTACCAGGCCGGGGCGGCACATGTTGTTGGAAGGAATCTCATAATCCAGGGAAGCAGCGCTGTTGGCCAGGTGGAAGTACTTCAGAGGTATTTTTTCCCGGATGCGCGCGGCCATCTTTTCAAAATGGGCGATTTGCGTTTTGGTCAGCTCCCTGTCCTCATCCGCGCAGGGCAGGTGCGCCCCCAGGCCTTCCATATGCAGGCTGTCCAGCTCTTCCAGACGGGAAAGAAGCTCCTCAAGCTGGTCCGGAAGGAATCCTCCGCGTCCCATCCCCGTGTCTACGGAAATGTGGATGGGAAGCGTTTTTCCGTACAGCCGGGCAATGGAATTGTAATGCAGGGCCTCCTCCATGGTGGAGATGAAGGAGCGCCAGCCGTTCAGCACGATCTCCTCCCGTTCCTCCGGAAAGGCCGGTCCCAGGATGTAGGGCCGTGTGCGGCACCCCGCCTGGCTGATGCGCCGCGCTTCGCCCACGTTTGCGACGCCGAAAAAGGCGATACCTTCCGAATCCAGGGCGCGGCATACCTGTTCCAGCCCGTGCCCGTAGGCGGCCGCCTTCACCACGGGCATGTAGTATTCGCCCTTGGCCGCCTGCTTGACGACGTTCAGGTTATGGCGGATGGCCCCGAGGTCGATTTCGGCCCAGGCGCGGGGAGGGCTGGTGGCTGGCATGATGGAGAAAGGAGGAAAGATTGAAAAAGAGAGAGTGCGGACACCCCGGATGCGAAAGATTGTCCGCCTTTGTCCGTGCAATGCCAGACGGATTTTTGTCAGTCTTCCTCTCTTCCGGATATCGGTAGGTGACCGTTACAGCAGTCCCCATTTACAACATGTATCGCCGGCATAACACAACATCTTGCGTTAGCAGCATCAGGCTCAGAAGGAGGATATTCAGCATTATCATAGCAACAGGCCATAAACAACGCTGATGCTGTACCTGTAAACATCAAAAACAAAAGACAAGTCAATAAATTAAATAATTTCAATTTCATTTAATTATCCCTTCCTCTACGTGACGGTTGATTTTTTTGAGCTGCCGGTGATTGGTTATGGTCAACAACGACCGTCGCAGTCCATCCGTCTTTTTTCTTACTTTCAAAATTCGCCGAGATGTACGGTGTCAACACATTGGTTCCCGCCAACGATTCGACAAGTGTTGTCGTATTAGGCCGAATTTTCTTTAATAACAAGGAATTGTAAGTACGAGTTGTTTTTTCTTTGGATTCAAGCAAGTTTTTAAACTCTTTCGATGCGCCCGGCAATCCTTCGTTTACCAGGGCCGTCATTCCTTCACTGATAATTTTGGTACTGGCAATGATATCGGCCTTTTGCCGCACTGCGGCTTGAACAATCGTTGTGTTAACTAAACCTTTATCCTTTGAAATATCTTTTGAAAAAGGAATTCCGAATATTCCGGCCGTTCCGGTGGATTGATATTGTATTTCCCCGGCACAACCGCCGTGTTGGCCGATACCACCCATTTGAACAAGGTCTGCAATTTTCAACGGATAACCTACCTGTTGATAGAATTTATTTTCCAAATCAGTTCTGCCGCGGGTTATACAGCCTGCATACCTGTCCGTGTCCTTTTTAGTCAAACGATGCGTTTCATAGATGAAGCCGGCCAACTCACCCGTGGCGAGTTTTTTGGCATCAATGTTGACAAATCCGGTGCCGTACATATGGTGATAAACGGCATTTAAGCATTTATCCAACGTTTGAATATAATCTTGTTCGGCCGGCGACAATTTTTCCAAAACTGCTTTGGATGTGTAAAAATAGCAGTCGGCTTTGTCTTTGATAAATTCAGGCACGTCAAACGTCGGCACCATGTCATCTTGTGTGGGGGCGCTAATAGCGATTTTCAATTCTTCATTTGTGTTATGTTTAAAAACCGTCACATATTTACGATGACCATATGGAAGATTTATATAGTTCGTATTGGCAAAGATTTGAGTAATATCCATATTCATTTTAATATGGGGTAAAATCGTCGGGAAATCTTTATGTTTTTTGATAATCTCCCACAGCTTCATTTGTTCTGCGGACAAAAGTTTTTCCTGATCTTTGAATGTTTTGGCCATTTTCCTGTCCGCTTGTCTGGCATTCATCGTGACGGCTTGCGACTCTTTTAAAATAGGAGCAGCAGACGAGTTATCCGCAGACAGCGTAAATGTACCTGCCAGTAATGTAGAAAGACCTGTTTTTCTGATTGCTTTAAAATTCATCATGTTCTACCTCCTGTTTAATTATTGCCGGTCGTTGAGTGCACTTCCTTAGGATTGCAACAATATTGTTCATTACCCTCGCTGTCCGTATATTTACGCCGCCCCCGCGCGAGGGTTGCCGGGGGCGCCGGGGCATTTGTCGACGTATTCGGCAATCGTCGCTGCCGCTCCAAACGAATGAATCGTTTCTGCACACACAACCCGTAAATGCAGCATAAGCCGTTACAGCATGTTTCGCCGTCGTAGCAACAATCCGTTCCGTTGACCCCGGTAGTCGACATAATACAACAGGCTGAGTTAGTTGCATCAGGGGCAGAAGGAGAATCTTCAGGCAAAACAACTCTTGAAAAACTTAAACAGCCAAGAAAACTCAGGCAAAACACAAAAAATTTAGTTTTTCAATTTTTTATAGGTGTTCATTATCCCTCTCTTCACCCTCTACTGTTTGAGTCAGCCATCTTAAGTGTCCGTTTGTCCGAATCCCTTTGTGATACTTTTTTTGCTGTCGTTTTGACGGGCGTTGCATTTTCCTTGCCGGCATACTTATCTAATGTTTTTAAACCCAGATCCTTTTCAGCCGGACCATCATCACCTAGTGCTTTGGTTTTTAAAAGTGTCATCCTATAATTGTCCATAGTATTTCCCAAATAGGCAAAAATGCGTTGATCATTAGTTGTTAAACTGGCATTTTTGACGGCAGTTCCTGGTTCAACGTCATGTTCGCGCATAAGAGCATGAAAATTTGCTTGCATTTTTTTTAAGAGCTGAGCTTTTGTATAGACTACTCCATGCCTGTAATAGGAGGTAGCCTCTGAGTTCTTTGCACCATTAAAGACGACAAAAACGGAAGTATCATTACCTTTTTTATCTATACAATGAACTGTCCAACCGGTACAGTCGCCAGCGCCAATGGACAATTGACCGCCCGCCTTAATCATATCGACAGCACCATTGACGATAAATCCCAATTGACGTCGTATAGTAATTTCGGTTTCATTCATCCCTTCTTCTAGAATGGGATTTTCCCCAAAATAAAGAACCGCCTTATCTGCCATTTTGCCGGCATACCCGTTTTTGGCGACTTTCTTTTCATCTAAGGTGTACATTTGCATTAAGGTGCCGAAATTTGTATTCATCACTTTTAAGAGCGTTTTAAAATATTCTTTATCAGATACGTTGGTGGCTAATGTTTTAGGAATAGTGAAGTATGGTTTTTTCGTGACTGTGTTAATCCCATTTGATAATGGAGGCAACGGTTCAGCGATATCTTGAGATGTAATATCATAGCGGTTAATCGCTGGAAAACTAGTCAGCTTATTATTTTTTTTAAGCTGTGTTATGCACATTCCGTCTTTATAATACATTAAACGATAATTTTTGTACAACTCATAATCTGATATCGTGTTAATCGTGACAAGATCTATGATTTCTTTAGGAAATTTTGCGTTGTTTGCATTTTCTTTAAACGCTTTTAAAGCCTCTTCTTTATCGGCTTGAGACAATTTTCCAATAACTTTTACTTTAAGCATTTGTTCGACTTGTTGTGCATCCAGTTCATCCGCCTGCGTATAAGACGACAAACCGCCCCATAAAACCCCCATTGCTAATAAAGGTATGATTGCATGCCGTTTCAATTTATCCGCCATATTCATTTGAATTTTTACTTGTTCCATGATCTCATCCTTCCATTATTTTTTAGCGTAATGCCTGTCTTCCCAGGCGTTACAGCATTCAGCTGGATATGCCGCGCTGGAAACACGGCACGATTTTCACCAGATTGCCATCATCCGTTTATATCATGCCTGATTTTGGATTCAAGTTAGAATGATTGGTTTAAAAAGGCGTGTGGAATGTCCCGGAGGGTTTTTGTCAATCTTCTCCTTGATTGCCTGCGGGGATTTTTTGTTCTGTGAAGGGAGTTGCGTGTGAAACGTTCCGGAGCGTTTTCAGCAGGGTAGCCATGGCGTCGATGTCTTCATCCGTCATGGAAGACAGGCTGTCCAGCTTCTTCTTGATGCCGTCCAGCACTTCTTCGCGGTAGGTCATGGGTTCCCCGTCGTGACCGTGCAGGAAAAAGGAGGTGATCGTGCTGGTGAGGGTTCCTACGAAGCCTATTCCCGTGAGCATCAGGAAGACAGCCAGGAATTTTCCTGGAGTGGTGACCGGGTAGGTGTCTCCATAGCCCACGGTGGTGGCCGTGACGAAGGACCACCAGATGCCGTTGGGCACGCTCATCCCCTCTGCCAGATGAATGCCCACGGCTCCCAGCAGGATGATGGTCAGCGCGGCAATGCAGATGTATTTAAAACCGTTCGTATTGAAAAACCTTCTGATGAGCGTGGCGAACCTCATGGCATAGGAGAACAGGTTCAGGTATCTGGCAAGACGGAGAATATCGGCCAGCCGCGCGAAGCGGAACAGCCGGAACAGGACGTCAAACGGAATGATGGCCAGCAGGTCCCAGACGTGTTCCTTCACAAAGATCCATTTGCGCGGGCTGAAGGAAAAGCGGACGGCGTAGTCCAGAACGAATATCCAGTAAATAACCCTGTCCGTCGTGACTTCCCATTCCGCGGTCTCGGAAGTCAGGTCAATGGCCGCCAGCGCAACGGCGGTCAAAGCCAGCAGGCACATGCCCGTTTCATAGGCCAGTTTCAGAAAAAGGAAATGCCGGGGCAGGTGGTGGAAGGCGTTCATGACGGGGTGTAAAATGAGAAAGCCGCCCCCGGCAGGGAGCGGCTTGTAAAAAAGAGGCCGTTTTCGCCGGAGCCCTACTTCAGCAGAAGCTGCTCCATCAGGGCCTGGGAGGACTGGGCCAGTACGGCGGGATCGTCCAGCATGCCGGCGCGGAGCAGAGCGGTGTTCGCAATCTGGTCCGCGACCATCTGCGCCAGTTCCGGGTTTTCCGTCCGCAGGGAGGAAAGCTTCTTCACCAGCGGATTGGAGGGGTTCAATTCCAGCTGGGGATGGCTTTTAGGGATTTCCTGCCCCATGGCCTTCATGTACGCCCTCATTTCCGGTCCCATGTCATTGCCGCTTTGCAGGGCCACGGCGGCGCCGCTGACCAGGCGCTTGCCCAGGGTAACCTTGGAGAATTTGTCCGGGTACAGTTCCTTCAGCCATTCCTCCAGGGCGGTGGCTTCCTCCTGGGGCAGGGCGTCTTTCTGCTCCTCCTCCAGCTCGGGAAGCTCCACGTCGGCGCGGTCGATCATCGTGACGGGCTTGCCGTCCACGCTGGACAGGGAATCCAGCACGAACTCGTCTCCATGGTCTGTGAAGAAGGCCACTTCATAACCGCGGGCCTTGAAGGCTTCCAGGTACGGGCTGTTTTCCAGATGGGAGCGGGAAGGGCCGGTGAGCGCGTAAATGGCTGTCTGCCCTTCCTTCATGCGGGTGACGTATTCTTCAAAGGAGGTCGTTTCTCCCGGAGCCGTGGAGGTGGATTCAAAGCGGAGCAGCTTGCCCAGGGATTCCTTGTTCGGCCAGGAGGTGACCACGCCCTCCTTCAGGTAGCGGGAGAACTGTCCGTAAAATTCCTGGTAGGTTTCCTTCTCGTCCCTGGAAAGTTTTTCCAGGTGCTTGATGAAGCGCTTGGTAATAATGTCGCTGATCTTGCGCACCAGGGAGTTGTCCTGGAGCATTTCCCGGGAAATGTTCAGGGGCAGGTCCTCGCTGTCCACCACGCCGTTCAGGAAGCGCAGCCATTCCGGCAGCAGGCCTTCCGGTTTGGCGTCAATCAGCACGCGCTTGCAGTACAGGGCCACGTTGGCGTCCACGCGGCCGAAGCCGAACATCTCCGGATTTCTCTTGGGGATGAAAAGCAGGGAATTCAGCATGATGGGCGCATCCGCGCTGAAATGCATGTAGGAAAGGGGCTTCTCATCCGTGTGGGAAATGAACTGGTAGAACTCGTCGTATTCCTCCGGCTTGACGTCGGATTTGGACTTGGACCAGATGGCCTGGACGGTGTTGATGTGCTCCCCGTTGAAGTTGATCGGGAAGCCCACAAAATTGGAATAGCGGCGCAGAAGCTCCTTCACGCGGTATTCCTGGGAAAACTCCTCGTATTCATCCTTCAGGTGGATGACGATGCGGGTGCCGCGGTCCAGCGGCTCGTCCAGCGTTTCAATGCTGTAGCCTTCCCGTCCGTTGGAGGTCCAGCGCAGGGAGGCCGCCTCCGGCTCCCAGGAATGGGTAAACACTTCCACCTGGTCCGCCACCATGAAAGAGCTGTAGAACCCCACGCCGAACTGGCCGATCAGGTCTGCGCCGCCTTCCTGCTTCTGCTTGAGGGCTTCCATGAACTTCTTGGTGCCGGAATGGGCGATGGTTCCCAGGTTCTCCACCAGGTCCGCCTCCGTCATCCCGATGCCGGTATCCGCGATGGTGATGGTCTTGTTGTCCTTGTCCGTGGTGATGGTGATTTCCAGGGGGGTGTCCGGCTGGTAGATGCCGGGAGTCGTGAGCTGTTTCAAGCGCAGTTTTTCCAGGGCGTCGGAGGCGTTGGAAACGAGCTCCCGGACAAAGATTTCACGGTCGCTGTAAAGGGCGTTGATGACAATATCCAGCAGTTGGCGGACTTCCGCCTGAAATTGATGCGTTTCTGTATTCATATGGGAAAATGTGTTGCGGTCGCCATTATACGGCCCTCGTCAAGAGGATGGACAGTTTTACGGCACGGGCGGGGCCTCGCATGTCACACAAAAGGCCTTTTTCCCGGGCATGGGGCGTCCCGGGCAATTTTCCTTGAAACAATGCCGGAAACTGATCAGTATTATTTTACAAATATGATCTTCTTACCATTCTTGAAAAAGGGAGCTCTTTTACTGGCTCTCTGCGGCATGCTGGGCACCGGCATGCTTTCCGCCCAGGAGTCCCAGCCCGCGCCGATTACGGAAGCGGGGCTGAAGGCTCTGGATTCCAATGTCTTCACCAATGAATTCATGCTGGCGCTGAAGCCCAACGTCACGCGCGACCGCATCGCGAAAATCAAGGATCCCTTCGTCCGCGGACTCGCCCGGCAGATGGCGGAGAAGAAGTATGACCGCAAGGCGCGCGCCATCACGGCGGAACCGTATGAACCGGTCAAGGACCTGGCGGACCGCCTGCGCACCAGTCAGTACAGCAAGTTTGAAAACCCCACCGGCATCTTTTTTGAGGAAGGGGAGGATGTGCTGGTGATCATGGAAGACCCCAAGGGGGAAAAGCTGAACCTGGTCATCCACAACTTCGGGCGCGACGGAGGCCGCAGTTCCTACCCCCTCAAGGAAGGAATCAACATCATCAAGGCGAAGAACAAGGGGCTGGGCTATATTGAATACTTCACGCCCAACTACAAGAAAGCCCCCAACGTGCGCCTTTCCATTCCTTCGGGCAAGGTAAACGGTGTATTCGTAGGCGGCGTGAGCAAGAACAGCGACTGGAAAAAGATGCTGGAAAATTCTCCCACGGAAGTCGTGGACATCGTGGGCAGCCGCGTCCACCTGGTATATCCGGTGGAGGAACTTAAAAAATTCTGCCCGGACAAGGGGGAGGAACTGATCGCCCTGTATGACAAGATCATCGGCATGGAACAGCAGATCATGGGGCTGTACAAATACAAGATGCTGCCCAAGAACCGGATGTTCGGCCGTGTAATATGGAATGGCTTCATGCATGCGGACGGCACGGGCGCCGCCTTCCACAACGGCACGATGGGGGAAGTGGGCAATCCGGACAAGATTCCCGGCAGCGCCTGGGGCATTGCCCACGAATTCGGCCACGTGAACCAGGTGCGGCCCGCCATGAAATGGGTGTCCACCGGGGAAGTGACCAACAATATTTATTCCGCCTATGTGAACTACATGCTGAATCCTTCCAGCATGCGCCTGGAACATGAACGCATCAACGGAGGGGACGGCAACATGATCGGCGGCCGCTTCAACGCCTACCTGAACAACGGCATCATGAAGGGGGAAAACTGGCTCATCCAGGCCGGACCGGACAAGCGCTCCGGCGGGGATAACCGCCCGATGGTGCATGACCACTTTGTCAAGCTGGCCCCCCTGTGGCAGCTGGAGCTGTACTTCAAGGTGGCCGGGAAGGGCAATCCCGACTTTTATCCGGACATTTTCAACAAGGCCATCAAGATGGACACCAAGGGCAAGAAGGACGGCGAGCTTCAGCTCGCATTCATGAAGAACGCCTGCGACGTCTCCAAGCAGGACCTGACGGACTTCTTCCAGAAGACCGGAATGCTCAAGCCCATTGACCAGGAATTGGACGACTACACCTGCGCCCGCATGACCATTACGGAGTCCGACTGCAAGAACCTGGTTTCCTACGCCAAGAAATACAAAAAGCCGGAAAGCCCTGTTATTTACTACATCTCCGTCAACAGCGTGGAGGCATACAAGAACCGCCTTCCCGTCCGGGGCTCCTACAACCAGGGCATTACGGAGCAGGGCAACCGGCGTATCATTTCCCATAACGTATGGAAAAACGCCGCCGTTTTTGAAACCTACAACGACAAGGAACTGGTCCGCATCACCATGGTGGGGACGGATTCCAAGGACAATTCCTCCACCACAGTTCCCTACCCGGAAGGGTCCACCAGGATTGAAGCTGTTTCCTGGGATGGCAAGCGTACGCTGGTGTACGGCAAGCGTCCCGCCAAATAAAAGCTTAAGAGGTTAGCGTGTTCGGGCGCCGCCGTTCTCCGGAACGGCGGCGCTTTTTCATGGGAGGGTTGATTTTCTTGAACCGGATGGAGCGTTACCCTTACACCGTGTGGTTTTCTGTCGCCTGTGACAGGATGGGAAATAAAGATTCCCCTCCGCTTACCCTACGGAAGAAATTCAATCATGAAGGCCGGAAACCGGGCTTGCCCGGTTGGACGGAAAGCGCAAGCCTGAAGCCCGCAGGGTGAGTGAATCTGAAAGAGGAACAAATCAAACCTTCATTCCCAGATGATCTTTCGCGTTCAAACCATGGGGATATTCTCTTCCACCGTGTTCTTTAATGGCCAGCCTGCTGGGAACAAGGGGCTCCCGCCCCTTGTAACTCTGAACGGAAAACGAAAGGAGAAAAATTCACTTCGCGGCGTCTCGGAATCTTGCATTCAGGGGGGTGCCTGCATAAAAAACCGCCCCTGCTGAACAGCAGGGGCGGTGAACGACGAGGTTGCAGCGGAAAGATTAGTTATTGTTGCAGCAACAGGAGTCCTCAGCCTTTACATGCCTAAGACGCGCTTTCAGGATGCGCTTGAAGTCCGTGCCCAGCAGGATAAAGCCTCCCGCCAACATGGCAATATCCTTGATGACAAGGCGTCCCGCTCCGGACAGGTAGGGAAAGCCGTGGTTGGGGCCGCCCAGATTCGGCACCCATGTTTCCGGAGTGGTAATCAGGAAGGAAAGGGTGCCCACAGTCATGATGATGAGCAGACCGTCTCCGATGATGCCCACCTTCGGAAAAAAGAGGCCCAGCAGCACGAGCGTCCCGATGGAGACAATCATGGTCCCCAGTCCGTAGGAAAAGCCGTAGGTGTTATTTTCCCGATGCCAGGCAATGTTGGCTGGCACCACGTCTCCTTCCTTGTTCATGTGCAATTTGTATTCCGGAGCCTTCTTATTGTAAAAAAAACTCATCATGGGGCTGTTGGCCACGAAGGGAACGATGCCGTCCGCTTCATACTGGAAGGCCTTCAGGCCGCCAATCCACGCGAAGACGATGAAGATGGCTACTCTCAAAAAATTAATGCCGAATCGTTGGACTTGATCAGCGTACCGAAGGCATTTTTCTGGGGATGAGCATGCAGTAAACATATCCGCTTGTAATATTGAAATGATTCAGCGTCAAGGGAATTTGGTTTAATTCCATTTATTCCTATAGGAATATAGAAATCAGGCAAGCCGTAAGACGTTCTTTTTTAATCTAATGGTGTTTTTTAGATGTGAGTGCAAAAAACGGAAAAGGAGAGATGTGAATGGCTGCGTTTCCAGATCTTGGCTTGCGGCGCTCCCGGATGATTCCTGAAGGCCGGGAGGCCTTCATTCCCAGGCGCCTTGTTTCGTTCAAGTTGCGGGAACATGTCTTCCTCTGCCTTTCCTGAAGTCCGGGACTAGAGAGGTGACTTGTTCATCTTTCAACTTCCCTTACTCTGCGGGGTCCATGCTTCTCATTCCGTCCAACCGTGCCGCAGGGAGCTGGAAAAGTCGTTTACTTTTGAACGGGCCCGGCGACTTGGCTGTATAACATGAGATGGATAAGGCGGGAAATTCCGGAAGCATGAAGGGAAAAATGCTGCTGTTTGTGGCCTTTTTGATCATTTGTTTCAACTTGCGCACCGGGTTTGACTCTCCGGATCCGCTGTTGGGGACCATTGAGAAGGACATGGGCCTTTCCCTTGAAAATTCAGGACTGTTCGCTCTGTTGCCTGTGTTTGTGCTGGGCGTGGCCGCGCCCATTTCCCCGCGTGTGGCGCGCTGGATGACACCGTGGAAAATCATTTTCTGGTTCCAGCTCCTGGCCGTGGCCGGCATTTTCTGGCGCAGCTGGGACGGGGTGACAGGCTTGTACGGGGGCATGATTCTGATGGGGCTGGGCATGGGGATTGCCGGAGCGGCCATTCCCGGACTGATCAAGCACCAGTTTCCAGACCATGCCTCCGCCATGATGGGCATTTACAGCGCCATGATCGGGGTGGGGAGCGCCGTGGCCTCCGGCTTGTCCGTTCCCATCTCCAACATGCTGGGCGGCTGGCGCTTTGGCCTGGGGATTTGGATCATTCCCATCCTGCTGGGCATGCTGGTGTGGGGCGCCTACTTCCTGAAGCATCCGGTCGGGGTGCTCCAGGGCGATCCGTCTGCCTCAGGGCGCAACCTGCTGCGCAGCAGCAAGGCATGGCAGGTCACTATCTTTTATTTGAGCCGGGTGGGGGCCGCCTACTTCTTTTACACCTGGATTCCGATTTTCCTGAGAGAGCGGGGAATGAGCTATGTAGACGCCGGCTTCATCCTCTCCGTAGCCATGTTTGCCCAGCTTCCCGCCACGCTCTCCGCGCACGCCCTGGAAAAAGCCACGGGAGGCCGGGGCCTCCTCATCGTGATGGCCATGGCTTTGGCGGCCCTCTCCTGCTGGGGCATCCTGTATCTTCCCCTGGACTGGGCAGTCTGGATGGCCATTCTGTTCGGCCTGGCGACGGGCACGGTTTTCAGCCGCGGGATGGCGCTGATGGTGGAACGGGCCAGAACCCCGTCCGAGGCGATCCGGCTTTCCGGCATGTCCCAGGGCATCGGCTTCACCATGGGAGCGGTGCTGAGTTTGCTGTTCACTTCCTTCCTCCATCAGAGCGGTTCCTTCCTGCCGTTCTGCCTGGTTTATACGTTTTTCTGCGTGCTCGGCATCATTTCCGGCCGCCTGTCCGCCCAGCCTGGGTACGTATGATATAGTGAGTGGTGATTTTAACTATTAACTGTTAACTATTAACTCTGATTTTCAGGCAGAAGCTCCTTATTCTTCCATCTTCTCCCCAACCCGAAGGGCTTGACGCTGGCGGAGGGGGCGGGTAAGCTCCTGCCCGTTAAATTTTATGAAGGAAGAGATTGTACGTATCCAACGGGACGCCCTGGCGCGCATCGCCCAGGTGTCTGACAGGCGCGGCGTGGAAGACGCGCGCGTCGCCATCCTCGGCAAAAAAGGGGAGCTGACCATGGCCCAGACGGGCATGAAGGACGTTCCCAAAGAGGAAAAGCCTGCCGTCGGCCAGCTGCTCAACGAAGCCCGCAAGGCTATTACGGAAGCCCTGGACGCCAAGCTGGAGGAAGTGCAGGCCCTGGCGGACAAAGCCGCCGTGGCCGGCGTAGACCTGACGCTTCCGGCCCGCTCCCTGCCGCTGGGCGGCCTGCACCCCCTCACGATTGTGCGGGATGAGGCCATCGGCATTCTGCGCCACATGGGCTTTTCCCTGGCGGACGGTCCGGAGATTGAGGATGAGTTCCATTGCTTTGACGCGCTGAATACGCCGCAGGACCACCCGGCCCGCAATGAGAAGGATACGTTTTACTTTGATTCCGGCAAACTGCTGCGGACGCACACCTCCACCGTGCAGATCCGCTCCATGGAAAAACAGACGCCCCCTGTGCGCGTGATTTCCCCAGGTTCCGCCTACCGCCGGGATGAAATTGACGCCACCCACCTTTCCGCCTTCAACCAGCTGGAAGGCCTGTACGTGGATACGGACGTTTCCGTGGGCGACCTCAAGGGGACGCTGGAATACTTCCTGCGCGCCCTCTTCGGGGCCGATACGGAAGTGCGCTTCCGCCCCCACTTCTTCCCGTTTACGGAACCCAGCTTTGAAATTGACGTGAAGCTGAAGGCGGCCGGGCAGGAACCCCGCTGGGTGGAGATCGCCGGCTGCGGCATGGTGGACCCCAACGTCTTTGAAGCGGTGGACCGTGAGCTGGGGCTGGAACCCGGCGTGCAGGCCCGTTATGCGGGACTGACCGGGTTTGCCTTCGGCATCGGCCTGGACCGCCTGGCGATGATCCGCTGGGGCATCCGCGACATCCGCGCCCTGATTGAGAATGACGTGCGCTTCCTTGCCCAATTCCAATAATTTTTACCTTATTCTGACATGAAAATTTCCCTTAATTGGCTTTCCCAGTACATTGACCTGGCCGGTCTGGGCGTGGGCGAAATGTCTGACATGCTGACCTTTGCCGGCATTGAAGTGGAAGACATCCGGCAGCAGGGCGTGGATTCCCCGTATGTGGTGGTGGCCCGCGTGGCTGCCGCGGAACAGCATCCCCAGGCGGACCGTCTGAAGATCTGCCAGGTGGACGTGGGCGACGGCACGCTGCACCAGATCGTGTGCGGCGCCCAGAATTACAAGGTGGGGGACAAGGTCCCCTGCGCCCTGCCGGGAGCGGTGCTTCCCGGCAATTTTGAAATCAAGGTGGGCAAGCTGCGCGGCGTGGAGTCCCGCGGCATGCTCTGTTCCGCTTCCGAGCTGGGGTTGCCGGACAAGGAACACGGCCTCTGGATTCTCCCGCAGGAGCTGGAAATCGGCACGCCGATCGCCCAGGTCGTGAAGGCGGATACCATCGTAGAGGTGGAAGTGACGCCCAACCGTCCGGATCTGCTTTCCCACAATGGCCTGGCGTATGAACTGGCCGCTATTTCCGGCCGCGCCTATAAGCCCGTCCCGGTGGACGACGTGAACGTGGAGCTGGAGCCCGCAGGGGATTTTGTGCGCCTGGACCAGCCGGAGCTGAACCCGTACTACACCGCCGTGAAAATCAGCGGAGTGAAGGTGCAGGAAAGCCCGGAATGGTTGAAGGAACGCCTCGTCGCCATCGGCCTGCGCCCCATCAACAACATCGTGGACGTTACGAACTACGTCCTGCATGAACTGGGCACCCCCCTCCATGCCTTTGACGCGGCGAAGGTGCACGGCGGCCTCGTTACCCGGACCGCCTATGAAGGGGAAACCTTCCACGCCCTGGATGGCCAGGAATACACGCTCAACTGCACGGACCTGGTCGTGGCGGACCAGTCCGGAAAGGCGCTCGCCATCGGCGGCGTGATGGGCGGGGAGGAAAGCGGCGTGACGGACGCCACCACGGACATCATTCTGGAGTCCGCCTGGTTCCGTCCCTCTTCCGTACGTGCCACGTCCCGCAGGCTGGCCCTGTCTTCCGACTCTTCCTACCGTTTTGAACGCGGCACTTCTGCATGGAACGTGCTGCGCGGTTCCGTGCGCGCCGTGGAGCTGATTCTCCAGCTGGCGGGCGGAACGGCCTCCCAAACGTATGTGGCCGGGGCTCCCGTTCCCAATCCGGCTCATGACGTTCTGCCTTACTGCGGAGAGCCGGACGGCGCCGTTTCCGTGTTTGCCTCTCTGAAGCAGGGGAAGGGCGCCACGGTAACCAATGAACTGGGATTCGTGAAGCTTCCCTGGAAGGCCCTGGACCAGATTTCCGGAGGTTCCATCTCTCATGAGGAAGGCGCCCGCATCCTGACGGCCCTGGGGCTGAGTCAAGTTCCGGACGCTCCGGAATGCTGGCTCATTCCGCCGCACCGCCTGGACCTGACCCGCGCCTGTGATTTGCAGGAGGAAATCGTCCGCGTCTTCGGGCTGGACGGCATTCCGTCCCGCTTCTCCGGTCCCTTCGTCACGGAATCCCCGGTGGACATCGCCTACAACTTCCAGATGGGCCTGCGGCGCAAGCTGGCGGCCCTGGGATTCTATGAGACTCAGACCATCAAGCTCATCGCTTCCGAATCCGCGGACGGCACGATCGCCCAGGTGAAAGATGCCATGCCCCTGCGCCCCCTGCAGGACGGCGACCTTATCCGCGTGGCCCTTCCTCTCAGCGAGGATCATTCCGTACTGCGCCCCGCGCATACGCCCGGCCTGATTGCCGCTGCCGTGCGCAACAGCAACCAGGGTGTTTCCGGCCTGCGCTTCTTTGAACTTGGCCGCGTTTTCCGCAATACGGGCGGCGGCAAGGGCAGGGATATTGAAACGGACACTCTGGGCATCCTGATGGCGGGTGACAGGACGGCGCGTTCCTGGGCGGACCCACGCCCGGAACAGGCTTCCTTTGAAGACCTGCTGGCGGTCATGGAAGCGCTGGCCCCGGGGCACCGCTTTACGCTGACGCCCGCCAAGCCCCGCGAACAGGCCGCCCTGGGGGCGGACGTGCAGCTGGACGGGAAGGCCTGCGGCTACTTTGCCCGCCTGTCCCTGGCGCGCTGCCGTGAGCTGGGCCTGGACCAGCCTGTGTACGTGGCGGAACTGGACCTGCGCAAAATGCAGGAAATCCTCACCGCGCCCGTGAAGGCCGCGGAACTGCCCCAGTTCCCCGGCTCTTCCCGTGACGCTGCCATGGAACTGCCCCTTTCCACGCCCAATGCGGATATTGTAAAGGCCATTGAATCCGCCCGGGAAAAACTGCTCGTCAGCTACTCCTGCTTTGACGTGTTCACGGATCCCTCCGGTGAAAAGCTCCCGGCGGACCGCAAATCCATTGCCTACACGTTCCTGTACAGGGACCCGGGCAAGACCCTCACTGCCGCGGAAGTGGACGCCGCACACCAGCGCGTGCTGAAAGCACTGACGGACAAGGTAAAAGGCCTTTCCTTCAGGTAATCCCCGTCAACGGGCCGCGCGTTTCATGAACCGGAGCGCGCGGCCTCTTTTCATTCTCCATGCATCTGCCTTCCCTGCGCCATGCGGGCCTGACTGCCGCCCGCGTTCTGATGTTTGCGGCATGGTTCGCTTTGTCCGTCTGGGCGGAGGGGGTGGTGTTTTACGATGTATGGGGCGGAGCCGTGCTGGTGTGGCTTTATCTGGCGGCCATGGCTTGCGCCTTTGTCTTCCGGAAGAAGCGTCCCGTATTCTGGCGCGCCTCCTGGGGGCTTCTCGCCCTGCTTTTGATTTATTATTGGTGCATTCCCGCGACGAACGACAAGGCATGGCAGTCTTCCTGGAGCCGCCTTCCCACTGTGGAAATCAACGGGAATGAAGTCGTGGTGAAGGACGTGCGCAGCTTCATCTACCAGACGGAACAGGACTTTGACGTGCGTTACGTCACACGCCGTTTTGACCTGGACAAGCTGGCCACGCTGGATTTTGCCGTGAGCCACTGGGACGGAATGGAATTTGTGGCCCACACCATGCTCTCCTTCGGCTTTGAGGATGGAAGGCAGCTCGCCCTCTCCGTGGAAACGCGCCTGCCGGCGGGGGTGGAGCAGGGGACCATCCCGGGCCTGTACAAGCAATTCAACGTGATTTACATTCTGGCGGACGAGGAGGATTTGTTTGCGCTGCGCACCAATTACCGGAAGGAGGACATGTACCTGTACCGCATCAACATTGACCGGGAAAACCTGAAAAAGGCCTTCCTGGGCTTTGCCGAAAAAATCAACAGCCTTCATGAGCGGCCGCGTTATTACAATACCGTCACCGCCAATTGCACGACGGAACTGGTGGATACGTTCAAGAACTACCTGGGCGTGCGCCGCTGGCAGTGGATGCCCCTGTTCAACGGCATGTGCGACCAGGACGCGTATGACCGCGGGGAACTTCTCCACCTTCCCGGAGAAACCTTCCCGGAACTGAAAAAACGCTCCTTCCTGGGGCATGGAGGGGAAGGAGAGGACTGGGCAGCCCTCCGCCGCCGCTGGGCGGAGAGCTGGCGCACGGAACAGGCCGTTCCGGTTAAAGGGTAGCGAACTGGAAATGCATCCAGTCGTAATCCCGTGCACGTCCCAGGGATACGGCGCCCTCCGCCTCCACGAACTGCCAGAAGGGGGTGTACTCCGGCCCGGACAGTACTGCTTTAGGTGCGGGAATGTTCAGGCCGTTTCTGTCCGGGTCCATGTCCACGGCAATGCCCCAGGCATGCATGGATGTGGCTTTTCCTCCGATGATGGAGCGGTTGTTGAAGCAGCCGCCGTACAGGTCCAGTCCCAGTTCCCTGATCTTTTCCATGCCGTAATGGTCCAGGGTGGCCTGGAAAATGCGGGTGAGCGGTTCCGCTACCAGCTTGTGGCAGCGCATGGTGGAGACGGTAGTGTTTTTCTCCCACGCGAGCCTCATGACGTAGGGCAGCCTGATGCTGGTCAGGTTGCTTTCATCCCCCGCGCGCCCGAAGATGGACGTTCCGGAGCGCACTTCCCCCTGGCTGGGCCAGGAATGTTCCGGTTTCCGGATGTCCAGCTTTTCCATCAGGGCTTGCGCCGTCTGGGGGCCGGGGATGCCGTCTGCATTCAGTCCCAGATGTTGCTGTATCAGTTTCCAGTATTCTTTCATAGGAGGCCACGCTAAAAGCTTTTGCCTGAAAGTTCCACCATTTTCCTTCCAGAGGCATACCTGCCTTTCCGAATGAGGGCAAAAAGAAGAGATTTGTCCTTTTATGTTGCGGAAAAGATTCATTCTGCTACACTTTTATCCATCTTTTATTTTATGAATTCAGAACCATCCAACGTTGTCAAATTTTACAATGGGGAGCAGATTCCCCTGGAGCTGCACAAAGTCCGCGTGGTGCAGAAGCTGCACCTTGTTCCCGTGGAACGCCGCCTGGAAGCCGCGCAGGAAGCCGGATTCAATACCTTCCAGCTGAGCACGAATGACGTTTATCTGGACATGCTGACGGATTCCGGCGTCAACGCCATGAGCGATAACCAGATTGCCGCCATGTTCCGCGCGGACGACGCCTATGCCGGTTCCCAGAGCTTTGACCGCCTGAAACAGGCCGTGTGGGACGTCTTCGGCAAGGAATACCTGCTTCCGGCCCACCAGGGCCGCGCCTGTGAAAATATCATCGCCCGCACCTTTGTGAAGCCCGGCGACGTGGTGCCCATGAATTACCATTTCACGACCACCCACGCCCACATTGACCTGAATGGCGGCAAGATTGAGGAACTGGTGGCGGATGAAGCCGTCAACCCGGTCAGTTCCAACCCGTTCAAGGGAAATCTGGACCCGGCCAAGCTCCGCGACTGCATCGCCCGGCATGGAGCGGACAAGATTCCCTTCGTCCGCATGGAGGCCTCCACCAACCTGATCGGCGGCCAGCCCTTCTCCATTGCCAACATGCGGGAAATCCGCAGCATCTGTGACGAACACGGCATCATGATGGTGCTGGACGCTTCCCTGATCGGGGAAAACGCCTATTTCATCAAGATGCGGGAAGACGAGTTCAAGGACTCCACCTGCGCGGAAATTCTGAAAACCATGTGCGGCCTGGCGGACCTGGTGTACTTCTCCGCCCGCAAGGTCTCTTCCTCCCGCGGCGGAGGCATCTGCACGAATGACCGTTCCATCGCCAAGAAGATGGAGCACCTCGTCCCCCTCTTTGAGGGTTTCCTCACTTACGGCGGCATTTCCGTGCGTGAGATTGAGGCCATGGCCGTGGGTCTGTATGAAACCACGGATCTGACCGTGATTTCCCAGAGCCCTTCCTTCATTGAATACTTCATCGGCCAGATGGTGGACATGGGCATCCCCTGCGTCACGCCTGCCGGCGGCCTGGGCGCCCACATTGACGCCGGCCGTTTCCTTCCCCATATTCCGCAGGAAGACTATCCCGCGGGCGCTCTGGCGGCGGCCTTCTTCATCGCCTCCGGCGTCCGGGGCATGGAACGCGGCACCCTGTCCAGCGTTCGCGATGAAAACGGCAAGGACATTCTGGCGGATGTGGAACTGCTCCGCCTGGCCTTCCCCCGCCGGGTTTTCACGCTGTCCCAGGTTAAGTACGTGGCGGACCGCATGAAGTGGCTCTACGACAACCGTGACTTGATCGGCGGTCTGGAATTTGTGGAGGAACCTCCCGTCCTGCGCTTCTTCATGGGCAAGCTCCGCGCCAAGAGCGACTGGCCTGAAAAACTGGCCGCGAAGTACCGCCAGGACTTCGGCGAAAGCCTTTAAGCGCGGTTTTCTTTCCGAACTCCATGGACAAGGGCTGAGCCATTTTGGTTCAGCTCTTGTCGTGATGAAGCGTGATGGAGCGCCGTATGTTTATGCGGCAGCCAGACTGTAAGGAATGGAAGGGGACTCTTTTTTAATGCAGTGAGGGTAATTTTCGCCCTTCACGTGTTCTGTTGGGAGTTTATAAGGGGCGGGAGCCCCTTATTCCCAGTGGCGTTACCGTTAGAAATAACGTAGGAAGGACACCCCGGCATGCCTTCTGCCAATTCCCTGGCTGGCAGGACTTCCCAGGAAGCGTCGCGTGTCTCTGCGGCCCTAGCTGCGGATGAACTCAAGCATGGCCCGGATGTCCTCCGAGGCCATGGCCGTTTTTGATTTTTCAATCAGGATGTTGCGGCCCGTCATGATGTAGGAGGGGAAGATGCGGAGGCCCATGGCGTGAAAGGGCGTGCTGCGGAGCTTGTAAGTGGAGCCGGAGGGAATGGCGTTTTTCCCCGTTTTTCTGCGGGTGATCATGTTGAATGCCTTTTTGGCTATGTCCCCCATCAGCATCACGGCGCGGAGATTGGGAAAAAGGACCAGCTCCCGTTCCAGAACGGGAAGGCTTTCTTCAATCATCTCCTGCGGAACCGTAGTTTGCTTTTTGGGGATCTTGACGGCGTTGGTGATGTAAATGCCGGTGTCCGTCACGTCCCGGATGGAAGAAACCGGAAGTCCCGCCCGGCGGAACAGGGGCAGGGCGGTGGTCAGATACATCGGCTCGGGCGCGCTGCCGTAAAAATCATCCTCCGGACGTTCCGGAACCACTTCATTGATCATCACGGCCAGGATGGCCGCGGGATCCGTGCACAGGCGGGGAAGCTGCATTCCCTCCGCGGCGATGGACTTCAGTTCTTCCGCCAGGTCGGTCATGGATGGAAGGCGGGGATCAGAAATTGATCAGGCCCTGCTTCCAGCATATCCAGACGGCTGCCGCCGCGATGAGCAGGATGATGAAGAAGGCGGTGCCTGCGGAAGATTTTTTTCTGGCCTGGGGGAGGGCCTTCCGTGTCACGCCGCCTGCCTGCAGGGTGCCTGCGGCCGCCATGGCGTTGATGTAGTCGTTCCACGCCTTGGCGGAATGGAAGCGGTTGCGTTCATCCGGAGACAGGGCCTTGTCAATTCCGGAAAGGAAGTTCATGGGATAGGTTTTCCGCAGAGCCGCATAGTTGGTCACCTTGGGGTTGCGGTCCACCACGGAGCGCTGGTCGGCGGGGTGTGGCACCTGTCCCGTGAGCAGTTCGTAGAAGGTGGCTCCCAGTTCGTACATGTCGCACCAGGGGCCTATTTCACTGCGGCGGCCGGGATAGAATTCCGGCGGGGTATAGCCGGGTGTGATCTGGACGAGCCCCTGGTGCTGGAGGGTCTTGGTGCGTACGGCGCCGAAGTCGATCAGCTTGGGCGTGCCGTCCGGCTGGATGAAGATGTTGCCCGGCTTGATGTCGCAATGGTACACCCCCATCGCATGAAGGTAATGCAGGATGTCCAGCAGGCGGAACAGAAGGTCCGTGGCACGGGCCGGCTCCATGATCTGTCCGGTGGCCTGCATGGTGGTCATCAGGTCAAACAGGGTTTGGCCCTGAATGTTTTCCATGACGTAATAACAGGTGCCGTTGGCGTCAAACATGTCGAACACCTGCACGATGCCGGGATGGCTGAGCTGGGACAGGACGGAGGCCTCCTGCCGGGAGTTGGAAATGCTCTGGGCGAAGTTGATGGCCGTTTGTTCGTCCCGCGGGTGGACGAAGCCCGTTTCCAGGTCCCGGTAGGCGTAGGCGTCAGGCATGCATTCCTTGATGACGACGTACCGGGAATTGGGATTGTCCAGCGCCAGGTAGGTGATGCCGAAGCCTCCGGCGTTCAGGACATTCAATATCGTATACTTGTCTTGCAGAACAGTATTGTTTGCAAGCGGATAAACCAGGGTTTCTTGTTCCATGTCAGGGTAGGAGATGGGTTGGGGGCGGGGAAATCTTTAATTCAATACGCAAGTTCTGTCAAGAATCTCTCAACCGGGATCAATAGCAGGAAACACGGAATTCGTATTCCTCCACGCTCCCGCGTTCCAGGCAGGCGGCCAGCCAGTCAAACAGGGCGCCGAATTCCCCGCCCAGGGTTTCCCCTGTATCCGCCTCCAGCGTTTTCAGGCGGCCGGAGGCCAGGCGCACGGGCGTGAGTTCCGCCAGCAGGGCGGCGCATTCCTCGTCCCCGGCCTTGAAAATCTCCTCCGCTCCCGGCAGTTCGCACAGCCGCTCCTCCGCAATTTCCAGGCAAATGACCCCGATGCCGAATTCGGCGGCCAGACCGCGCAGAGCCGCGCATTCGGAATCATCCGGGAGTTCCCCTACGATGACGAGTTCTCCGCACTGCGCCCAGCGGGAGGTGGCCAGGGTCCTGAAAAATTCCCTCCTGCCGTCTTCCCCTCCGGGCATGCGGGCCACGCAGACGCCGCGGATGCCCATCATGGGCGCTCCGATCATGCGGCGGCGTTGCAGTGCGCTTTTGTCGAACACCAGCGCATTGCCTTCCCATTCCCCCTCCGGCCATTCCACGACGGCCAGGTCCGGCTTCACCCAGGAGGTTCCCGTTTCACTGGTGCTGAACACAAAGACTCCCCTCCCCGTGGTATCGTACTGGCGCACCGCCAGGGCCAGGGCCTTGGCGCGGCAGTTCAGGGCGTCCGGTTCGTTTTCCCCCAGGAACAGGGGCAGCAGGCCCCTGGCTGCCGGTTTGCCGTCCCGGTCCCGCACGCGTTTGTAGTAACCCTGGCCTCGCTCCACCTTGGCAATTTCCGAATCCGGTTCAGAGGCCATGAAGGAAAAATGGTAGCGCAGGGAGGCGTCGGAATACTCCTCTCCCAGCCTGAGGCGCACCAGGCGGATGAGTTCGGTCCCCTTGATGGCCTGGGACGGGTCGGAAGGCAGAAGTTCCGGAAGCAGTTCTTCCAGCTGGGATCGTAAGCTCATATGCCTCCCATGAGACCACGGGACGGAAGGTTCTTCAAGGCGGAAGGAGTTCAGCACATGAAATAAAAAGCTCTTTTATTTGTTCCGGAATACGGCAAGATGGTCCGCATGGCATGGATTACCTCCGGTTATATACCTTCGCCCAGGCGCATGGCCGTAATCGCCGGTACCACCTTCACGCAGCTGGTGCGCATGAAGGTGTTTCTCTTTCTGGGCCTTTTTGCCGTGGCTCTGCTGGCCTTGAGCTCCTTCCGCCTGAGCGCGGTACTGGGGCCGGAGACGGGGGGGATCAATGAACTGGTGCTGCTGAAAAACTCCGCTTACGGCGCCATGCGGGTGTTTGGCCTGTTTTTCTGCGTGGCGGCTACGGCCCTGATTATTCCCAAGGATGCGGAGGACCGCATTCTGTACACCATCCTGTGCAAGCCGGTGCCGCGCATTGACTACCTGATGGGGAAGGTGCTGGGGGTGCTGGCCCTCACCCTGATCGCCGTACTGCTGATGGACGCCGTGATGACGCTGGTGCTGTGGCTGCGGACGGATACGGTGGTGGCGGAGCAGATCGCCTCCCTGAAAGGCCGTTATACGGTGGAGGAAATGCAGCCGTACCTGGACCGGATCCGCCTTCAGGGCGCTACCTGGAACGTGCAGACGGGGCTGGGAGTGATGATGTGCGAATTCGTGGTTCTTTCCTCCCTCACCCTGCTGATGTCCTGCATCACGAACGGAACCATCATCAGCGCCTTGCTGACGTTCATGGTTTACCTGGCGGGGCTGTTCCAGACGCAGGCCCTTTCCCTGTGGGTGGGTTCCGGCACGGGCGGCCTTTCCTGGTGGGAGGTGGCGGGCAGCAGGCTCTTCTCCCTGCTCTTTCCGAATTTCCAGATTTATTCCGTGACGGATTCCGCCCTGAACGGGCAGTTGATTCCCCTTTCCCTGTTCGGCAGCCTGGCGTTGATAACGCTGGGGTATTTTATCTTTCACATGACATTGGCCGCATGGCTGTTCAGGAAAAAGGAATTTTAACCGCGAAAAGATCATCAACCATGAAAACGGGTATCATTGGACTGGGAAAAATGGGAGGCGCCCTGCTGCGGGGCATGCTGAAGGCCGGAGCGGTGGCTCCGGATGAAGTCTGGGTGTACGACCATCACCATGAAAACGTACAGGCCCTTCAGGAGGAATACCCCGGCGTGCATGAGGCGCCTGCGGAGGCTGCCGCGGCGGACGCTGTGGAGGTCCTGATCCTGGCCGTGAAGCCGCACGGCATTCTGCCGCTCATTTCCTCGCTTTCCGAGCAGGGAGCCGATCTTCCACTTTTAATTTCCGTGGCCGCCGCCGTTTCCCTGGAAGACATGGAAGACTGCGCCAGCGATGGAACACGCATTGTGCGCGCGATGCCCAATACCCCGTGCATGGTGCTGGCCGGTGTCATCGCCTACAGCACGGGTTCCTCCGTGACGGATGAAGATGAGGAGGCTGCCCGCCGGCTGCTCTCCGGCTGCGGTTCCGTTTACAAGGTGGAGGAATCCAAAATGAATGCCGTCTCCGCCATTTCCGGTTGCGGTCCGGCTTACATGTTTACGGCGCTGGACGCGCTTTCAGATGCGGGGGTAGCCATGGGACTACCCAGGAAAACCGCTCTGGAGCTGGCCGTGGGGACCATGCGGGGGGCCGCCCTCATGATGGAGCAGACCGGGAAGCATCCCATGGCCTTGCGTGATGAGGTAACCTCCCCGGGCGGGACGACGATCGCCGCCCTGAATACGCTGGATGAATGCGGATTCCGCAACGCATGGATCCAGGCCGTGAAAAGCGCCGTGCGCCGTGCGGAAAAGATGGAGGAGCATTAGCCTCCTATGCCCCAAACATTCCCGGCGGTACTCCGTGCCGGAAAAAAGGAACGTGGAACCTGCCTTTATTTGCCCAGGAACGGCGTTTTCCTCTGCTTCAGGAGTTCCCGATTTTGGAGGTTGAACTGGACTTTCCTGATGGATTTCAAAGGAATTCTGACTTTCCCGGCCGCCGCGGAATGCCCTTCCATGAAGCCGTTCCGGAGGGCTTCCAGCGTCAGGGAAAGGACGCTCTGGTCCGTCAGGAAAACGCGGGTGTCTGAACCGTCCTCCGGCAGTTTCCTTTCCTCCGGACTTTTCTGGTCCAGGGAGCGCACCTTGGCGGTGGGAATGGTGACGTCATAATGGTTCGACTTGATGCGGATGGAGCCGTTTTCCTGAAGGGAAATGGCGCCTCTGAGCACGTCTCCGTTGACCAGCAGGGCTTTGTCCGCAGGGCTGTCCGGGTCGTATCTGGAAATGATGTCCTGTTCTTCCTCCAGACGAGGGATGGCCCCGTTCCAGTCAAACACGTTCAGGTTGAACATAGCCATGTTCAAGCCGTCATAACCGCTCACGGCAAGAGTATTGCCCGGTTTGAATTCATGCTTTTCAGGAGGAGCCGGTTCTTCTTCGTCCTCTTCGTTTTCGTTCTCGAAGACGTCGTCCATTTCCTTGACGTTTTCCCACCGGGCGATCTGTTTGCCGTTGATATACAGATAGTAATTGCCTTTTTCCGGGTCGGCGTAAAAATGAACGTCGGAGCGCTTGATGCTCTTGTCGGAATACCAGTTCTGGTCTGTTTTCCTCTTGACTCTGCCGAGCATCCGGTACTGGGAGGAACTGGACTTGGCGAGTTCCGCCTTGTCCATGGAGATGTTCAGGTCAATGCTGTTTCCGGAGTTGGAATCCTGCCAGAGGGAAAGATTGATGCGGAACGTATTGGTATGATAAAGGGAGAATTGCACATGGAGCCTGGGCGGCATGGGAAAGGAGGTTTGCAGGTCCGTATTATTGGAGCCGCGCATGATCCAGTATCCGTTGCGGCATTCCGGCAGCATCCTGTTGGCGGAGGACTTCCAGCCCTGGAGGGATTCCGTCGCGTTGCGCAGGTAGGCCTTCTGTGAATCAAAGCCGATGTGCCGCACATACTTTCTATTGACGGAAAGAAGGCCGCCCCAGGCGGTTTGAAGTTGAAGGCTTTCCGTATCCAGCGCTTTCAGTGTGCCGTAAAGTTCATCGCCATTGGCAAGCTTAATGACGGAAAACTGCTCCGGAATGTCCAGCGGGCGGGAGGAGACCAGCTCGTCAAGTTCCTCGATCTTGATGTCCACGGGCTTGGAAAGAATGCTGGACCGGATTTTCAGGTACGGGCTTTCCATCGTGTCCAGGCTGCCCGGCATTTTTTCCCCGGATTTAAGCGTAATGACTCCATCCGCCTGTGCGCCGGGAAGATGAACGGCGGCCAGGAGAACGCAGGAACCCAGGAAAAGCGTTTTTACTTGTTTCATGGCAGGAGGCATCAGGGAGTGGAGCGGGAGGGCTGAGCGGAATTCTGGAATTCCACGCGGGTGATATTTTTCAGGGGCAGGGAAAGCTGCCCAAGCTGCGGATGCCGCAGGACAATTTTGACGGAATCCATGCTCAGGATATCACCATGCAGGCGGGAGCCGTCTTTCATCAGGATGCTGTGGCAGGCGGAAGCGGGAGAGTCCCCTTTCTTGTTCTGTTCTGCAAAAAAGACCGTGTCCAGATACTTGGCGGGGATGGAAAGCTCACGGGGAATGCCCGGATACTCCTTGTCTGTGGAGAGGGTCAGCGTCTTGTTTTTGCTGTTGTAGCCGCTGACGGAGCCGGGAATGGCGTCCTCCTCCTTGGTCAGGACGAGATCCGTATCAACGCTTCCGTTTTTAGTTACGGATTTAGCGCTCAGTGTGATGGAAGAAAGCGCAAGCTTGCTGATGGTAAGGGAGACGTGCCCTTCCATCTGAAGGCCGAAGGCATCCCCTTCCAGGGGCTGTTCCGGGGGGCTGGGGTCCGTCATCAGCCTGGGAGGCAGGTCGCCCACCAGCAACTCGTAAACCTGTTCATGCTCTCCCTGCCGGGAGGCTGTCAGCCTGATGTCCACTCCTTCCGTCAGGGTGGGGGCGGGGATATCCACTTCCCCCAGGACGATGATGCCGGACTTCTGTTCCCTGAGAAGAGTGCATTTGCTTGGGGAGATGCTCAGCATGAGCCTGTTGAGGCTGCTGCCGGAATTGGACCGGAAGGCGGTATTCTCGTTCCCTCCGAAGCAGAAGACAATGCCGGTGCGGTCATTATTGCCGTCCATCGTCATGGTGGTGCGGAACGTGAAGGAGGTGGGATCCAGCCCGATATTCTTGTACAGGGGCGTCCAGGTGGGATAGTCGCTGTTGCCCAGCCTGTACTGGTACTTGTCACCCTGGATTTTAGGCTTCAGGGCAATGATCAGTTTTTTCCCGGATTTGGAGCGGTAATCGTTCTCCCCCTTGCTGCCGGAATACACCCAGCTGTTGTCAAAAACCAGCGGTTCCTGCCAGAAACCCTTTTCCTGAAGCGTATTCAGGCGGAAACCGGCTACCTGGCTGCGGGGAATGGAGCGTTCATTGCCCAGCATGTCCCGGTACTGCACCTTGTCCGGCGTGATGGAGATGATATTGCAGGGGATGATGTCCCGGTGCCCGGTAGCCATGAAAATCTTGTCCCTGGCGTGCAGGTCCGGTGTGGAAGTTCCGGTAAAATAAAGCGCACGGATTTCCGACGGGAGGATGACCGCATTCTGGCGCATGGATGGATGCTTGATGACGATGCCCTGCTTGCCGTAGGAGACGATCTCTCCGCGGAGGCGGTAGTTGTCGTCCGTGACCACGTCTACCACGGAATTGGCCCAGGCGGTCAGCAGGCAGGCCGGAGCCAGCAGGAGGGAAAGGCGTATTCTATTGTTCATAGATGGGTAAAAATCTGTAGTTGAGAGCCAGGGAGAGCAGGGCCGCGGAGGTGGAATATGCGGCGGAGTTTTCAGAGAGCCAGGAACCGTTGGGGGCCTGGGAAGCCCCCAGGTAGCGCATGTTTTTGTAATTCCATTCCTTCCAGACCTCCTGGTCCGCATGGAACAGGGCCTGGGACATGTAATATTCGAAATAGAACGGATAGGAGGAATCCCGGTAATTCAGGTTCTTTTTCAGAAAGGCCAGGGAATCCTTGAAGGACGGGTCCGTCTTGAGGCGCGCCAGGGACAGGGTCAGGGAGCCGATGGCCGTGAGGGTGACGCGGGGGCCGGACGGCCCGGTATAACCGTAGGCGCCTTTCTTGTCACGGCAGGAGGCCATGTACTTGAGGCCGCGTTCAAAGGCCTCGTCCGGAACGGGAATGCCCGCGTTGCGCGCCGCGAACAGGGAGACGATCTGGCAGCCGGTTACCGTGCTGTCCGCGTCCGTGGACTCCGGGGAATAACGCCAGCCTCCCGTCTTGTTCCTCTTCTGGGCGGTCAGCGTCAGGGTTACGGCTTTCCGGAGGGCCGGGCCTATGCGGTCGTCCCGCACCATGCCGTAGGCCTCCGCCAGCGCCAGGGTGGCGAATCCGTGCGTGTACATGGAATCACCGATGTAGCCGGAGCCCCTGTTTTGCTTGGACAGGATGTAATTCACGCAGCGGCGGACCATGGTGGCGTACGGACCCGTGTTTGGGTCGTCCCCGTGGGCTAGAACGGACATGAGGCAGAAGCCGATGATGCCGGGCTCCTGCCCGTAGGTTCCTTCATAAGTGCCGTCCGCTTTCTGGGCGTTCTGGAGGTACCTGAGCCCTTTCACGTACATCAGCTCCACTTGGGGAGGCACGGGAGAGGAGTTCCTGGGGGAGGAGGATTGGGCTGCGGCGTTCTGAGGAGCGGCGGCCGTGCAGAAGGCGAGCAGAAAGGTAAGCAGGCTGATGATCTTTTTCATGGGTGAAGCGGGGTTAGTGTTCATTCATGGATAGAAGCCGTCCGGCGAGGGACGTATGTTATTTCTGAAGGGTTTTATTATAGGCGTCCAACGCCTTGCGGAATTCGGACGGCATGTCGTCCGTAGACATGCCGGTGGATTTGGGGACGGAGCGTGTTTCCGTAGCCATGTCCGGATTGGAAACGCCCTTTTCCTGGATGGAAGCCATGTTGGATTTTCCGTTAGGGCCGTGTCCGGGATTGCTTCCCTGGCCTTTCTGGGAACCGCTCTGTCCTTCTCCATTCCCATCCCCTTCCTGCTGTTCCATGGCCTGGGAATCGCCGTCCATGCCCAGAAGCTGGCGTAGCATGTCCATCAGGGCCTGGCCTCCCGGCTTGGGTTCGCCTCCCGCTCCCGTCATTTTGGCCTTGGCGGCCTGGTAGATCAGTTCAATCACGTCCGTCTGGGCCGCCAGCGTCTGGCCTCCGGTGTTGTAAACTTCCAGCAGGTCTACGGCGTCATTCATGGCATGGCGGCATTTTTTCAACAGTTCCACCACTTCCTCGTTGGTTTCTCCCATGATGAGGTCGGAGGTGTCCGCCTGGAGTTCATCCTGCTGTCCGGCCAGCTTGGAGGCCGTCTCCTTGTGTTTGGCGGAATATTCCGGAGCGGATCCCGGAGCGGCGGAGCAAGGCAGGGAAAGCGCCAGGATGACGGCTGGCAGGGTAACGGCGTTCATGGGGCGGGTGGAGTAAGGGTTTTGCGGTGTTCCTGTTCGGCGGCGCGGGTGCGCATGCGGATGTCCTGTTCCTGCTGGATCATGCGGATGATCTTCAGCATGAATTCGAACTCGGCGTCGGAAATGGAGCCTTGGTCGCCGCCGCCATCACCTCCGCCACCGTCATTACGGCTCTTCTTGTAGTCGTCTATCAGCTTGGCCCAGTGGAGGAGGGTGGAGGCATACAGGCGGGATTCGTCAATGGAGCGGGCCGTGATCGCGTTCAGGATGTTGCCGTGCACCAGGTCCAGTTTCTCCCGGAGGGAAAAGGCGTTCATCTGGTTGTACAGGTCGCTGTAAATGCGTTCTCCCGTACGGGACTTGTAATAACTGAGATCTTCCAGAATCCAGCCGATGTCCTGCGTGGAGGCGTTTTGAAGGGTGGCGATGGTTTCCATCTCCCGCTTGGTGGAGGGGTCCAGTTCATCCATGGTCATGCCCACAATGATATTGATCTGTCCAGCCAAGGCGTTCGCGATGGAATCCTCCTTGGCCGCGGCCTGCTTGAGGCGCGCCACAAAGGTGCTGGCTTCCATGTCCTGCGCGGATTTGGCAAGCTGGTTCATGGCGTCTTTCAGGGCCTGGGTGGCGTTGGAGTGGGAATTCTCCCCGTCATCCAGGTCTTTCCGGCTTTCCTGTGCAGAGCGGTTTTCAGAGGCGGAATTCCGGAACTGCGTCTGCGCCTTCTTCATGGGACCGTTGGGGATGGGTTTCAGCATGGAGATGCCCTTCATGAATTCCTTCATGCCGGCCGGGTCGATCTGGGAATTGCGGGAGGCCTCCTTGAACAGGTTTTCCGAGCGGTTGAGCAATTCGCTCAATTCTCGCCTGTTGGTCTGCTCTTCGTCAGCCAGGGCGTGCAGGCGTTCCTGAACCTGCGAATTTTTCAGTTCGTTGTTTTCCATCCCTTTCAGGCGCTTCGCCTCGTCCGCCATGGCGTCCATGCGGCGGATCATGCCTTCCAGCTCGCTGGTGATGCGTTCCAGTTCATTGCGGATCATCTGGGCGTGCTCTGATTTGGAGAGGACGAAAATGATCATGGGTTCCGAATAAACGCGCTTACCTCCGGGCTTGTAATCCTGCGTGAAGCCGCGCACGACCACGCGCTGGGGGGAGAGTTTCAGCGCCCTGGCCTGGAACAGGTACGTCCCTTTCAAGCTGGTCTGCGTGGGATGGCCGTTTGCCAGAACCTTTTCCCCGCGCAGGCCGGGAACGGGTTTTTCCGCCTTGACCGGGTCCGGAGCCGTTCCTCCGTCCTGTTCGTCATCGTAAAAGGATTTTTCCCCCTGCCATTCCACCCCCATTTCCCGGAGTCCGAAATCGTCCGCCGCCTCCACTTCCAGTTCAATGCTGGTGTCTTCCAGGACGTGGCGGTCATTCTCCCCGCCTCTCAGGTAAATGGACGGCTGCTTGTCCTCAATGGGTTCCAGGCGGATCCGGACGGGCTGGGATGCCGCCAGCCCGTCACGGTCCGTCCAGGTCAGCTCTATCTCCTCCGGGTCCTTTTCCAGGTGGATGTCCGGAATGATGACGCTGCTCCCTTCCACTTGCAGCGGCTTGCCCTTCGTGGTGGATGCGGATGCCAAATGCTGGGAAGCGGTTACTTTCAGCGTGAGCGTGGACCCTTCCGGGGATGAAATGACGCCGGCGCGCATGGCTTCGTGGCCTTCGGGACGTGCCATATAGGAGGGATAGGCCACGGTGGCCGTAGCTCCCAGCAAGGAGGGGCGGGCCTTCGGAATGATTTTCAGGCGGCGCACGACGTCTCCCGCAGAAAACTCCAGCTTGTCCGCCTGCTGCATGGGAGGAATATGGATTTTATAGGCGCCGTCCGTCAGGGGGGCCTGCTGGCGCACCCTGTTATGGAAGAAGTATTCCCCGGTTTCCGGGCGGGACTTGGTAGCCTCCGCCAGTTTGAGTTCATACAGATAGCTTTCCCCCAGGGGGATGACCAGGGAATCCGGCGTGGGGTCCAGCTGGGTGAACGTATAGCGTTCCGGAGGATTGAACGGGCGGAGCCAGCGCTTCAGAGCGTTCCCGGCCGCTTCCGGGGTGACCAGGCATACGCCGGCGGTGCAGAAAGCCAGGATGGCCAGCAGGATGAACAACTTCTTGTGGCTGGGCCGGGGGATGTTGACCGTCAGGTCGCGTGCGGAAACCTCTCGGGCCACCTGTTCCATGGCGGCCACCTTCAACTTTTCAGAACTGTAATGGGATGCGTGTTTTTCAGAATCCAGTTCAATGACGCCCAGGAGACGGTCTCCCAGGGCCGCATCCGTCCGGGAAATCAGGCGCGCCAGCTGGGCTTCCGTGCGCCGTTGCCACACCCACCGGAAACTCCACCACGGGATGAAAAACGCCACGCCGGCCACGGCGGTGAAGAAAAGAATCCAGCCCACGGCGGAAGGCGTTTCCCACAATCTGTCGGAGAGGAACAGGAGGACGTAGGAAAGAATCACGGCAATGCCTGCAAGACATGCGGCTTCCAGCATCTTGACCGTTCTGAGGCGGCGGCGGAAGGAGTGAAGCTGCCTGACCAGCTGGACAGGGAGTTTGACGGTAGTTGACGGGGGCATGCTTAATCCCGGTATCTACGCCATTTACATCGTTTTTGCAAGCTTGCCGCGCGTGATGGGGCAAATTCTCCTGCATTGGGTCTGAAGTGTTTTTATCGCTGGACTTTATAGTTTGATTTCCTAAAATAACGCCGCGCTTTAAAATCTGGCCTGATTTGCGCATGACTAAAAACCAACATATAGGCCTTACCCATTGACTTCGCCATGCAACAGGGAAACAAAACAACGGCTCCGGAGGTTGACTTCGGAGAATTCGCACCAGCCACCTACGCCGAATGGCGTGAGGCAGCCGTCGCTGCCTTGAAAGGGGCTGATTTTGACAAGAAGCTTTTTACCAAGCTTGTGGAAGGAATCACTCTGCATCCCATCTATAACAAGTGGGATGAACACGCTCCGGTAATGCCTGCCGGGCAGTTCCCGTACCGCCGCGGAACGCGCGCCCTGGGCTATGTGGAAAAGCCCTGCGAAATTGCCCAGAGCATTCCCGCCTCCACTCCGGAAGATTTCAACAGCAAGCTCCTGCATGACCTGGACCGCGGCCTGACCGCCGTGAACGTCCAGCTCAACTGCAAGTGCGGCCTGAAGCTGCGCAAGCAGGCTGACTGGGATACCGCCCTCAAGGGCGTCCAGCTGGACAAGCAGCCCGTGTATATCACGCCCGGCTCCTGCGGTTTGGGTACGCTCTCCATGTTCCTGAACACGTACAAGGCCGCCGGCTTCAATACGGCGGACCTCAAGGGCGGCGTTCTGTACGACCCGGTGGGGAAAGCCGTGATGAAGGGTTCCCTCTGCGGAGGGAAGGGCATCTGCGCCTACTATGACCAGATGGCCGTGATGACCAAGTGGGCCATCGCCAATGCCCCCTCCTTCCAGACCATCGGCGTCAGCGGGCTGCCCTACGCAGACTCCGGCGCTTCCGCCTTTGAAGAAGTGGGCGCCATGCTGGCGACCGCCGTGGCCTACCTTCGCGCCATGGAGGAACGCGGCATCTCCGTGGATGAAACCGCCGCGCACATGCGCTTTACGGTTTCCGTCGGCGCCAACCTGTTCCTGGAAATCGCCAAGATCCGCGCTCTGCGCGAACTCTGGGCCATCATCGTGAAGGAATGCGGCGGCAGTGAAGAAGCCGCGAAAATCAAGCTTCATGCCCGCACCTCCTTCTGGACCCTTTCCAAGGTGGATCCCTGGGTCAACCTTCTGCGCGGTTCCGCCCAGGCCTTCTCCGCCATCATGGGCGGCGTGGACAGCATTGACGTGCTGCCCTTTGACGCGGCCGTGCGCATGCCGGACGAATTCTCCCGCCGCATCGCCCGCAACTGCCCGCTGATACTGCTGGGCGAATGCAACCTGGACAAGGTGGTGGACCCCGCCGGCGGTTCCTGGTACCTGGAAAACCTGACGGACGAAGCCTCCCGCAACATCTGGAACGTCTTCCAGGGTATTGAAAAGGAAGGCGGCGTTATCAAGGCCCTCCAGGCCGGTACCATTCAGAAGAGCGTGAACGCCACCGCCGCCAAGCGGTATGAACTGGCCGACCAGCGCCGCCAGTCCATCGTGGGCGTCAACCAGTACGTCAACCTGACGGAGAAAAAGCTGGAAACGCCGGAAGGCGCCGGATGCTCCGCCTCCAAGGGGCACGGTTGCTGCAAGAATGCGGACGTACAGCTTCCGAACGTGGAAATGAGCGTGGATTCCGCCTGCAAGGCTGCCGGGGAAGGCTTCTCCACCTGTCTGATTAACAAGGCCCTGGTGGCCGGCGCCGACTGCAAGTGCGGTGCGCCGCTGGAAATCGAAGCCCTGCCGAAGCGCCGCCTGGCGGAACGCTTTGAATCCCTGCTTGCCAAGGCTGACGCCTGGGTGCAGGAAAAAGGCTCCCGCCCGATGGTGTTCTTTGCGAACATGGGACCGCTGCGCCAGCACAAGGCCCGTGCGGACTTCTCCCGCGACTTCCTGCGGGCCGGCGGTCTGGACGTGGTTTACCCGTCCGGCTTCCAGACTCCGGAAGATGCGGCCAGAGGCGCCGCGGAAAGCGGCTGCGCCGTGTGCGTAATCTGCTCCACGGACGACACCTATCCGGAAATCGTTCCCGCCTTCTGCAAGGCGCTCAACGAAATCAAACCGGACATGATGGTGGCCCTCGCCGGTTATCCGGCCGACCATGTGGAAGCGTTCAAGGAAGCCGGCGTGGATATCTTCATCCATGTCAAGGCCAACTGCTACAACACCGTTGAAGCTATCCAGAACAAGATCGGCCTCTAAAAACCACCAACCTATTTCATTCAATGAGCAATATTCCTGATTTTGCATCCGCCTCCTATCCTGAAATCAAGGCTGGTGCCCAGACCACGGCTTCCGAAACGGAAACCTGGATGACCAATGAACAGATTCCCGTACCGCCCACCTACTCGGAAAACGTGTACGACGACTGCCTGCACCTGGACTTTACGGCCGGTGTGGCCCCCAACCTCCGCGGACCGTACGCCACCATGTACGTCGCACGTCCCTGGACGGTGCGCCAGTACGCGGGCTTCTCCACGGCGGAAGAATCCAACGCCTTCTACCGCCGCAACCTGGCGGCCGGGCAGAAGGGGCTTTCCATCGCCTTTGACCTGGCGACGCACCGCGGCTATGACTCCGACCACCCCCGCGTGGTGGGTGACGTGGGCAAGGCCGGCGTGGCCGTAGACTCCATCCTGGACATGGAAATCCTCTTCAAGGGTATTCCGCTGGACAAGATGTCCGTCTCCATGACCATGAACGGCGCCGTGCTTCCCGTGCTGGCCTTCTACATCGTGGCGGCCCAGGAACAGGGCTGCACGCTGGACCAGCTCTCCGGCACGATCCAGAATGACATCCTCAAGGAATACATGGTGCGCAACACCTACATTTATCCGCCGGATCCTTCCATGAAGATCATTGCGGACATCTTTGAGTTCACCTCCAAGTACATGCCCAAGTTCAACTCCATTTCCATCTCCGGCTACCACATGCAGGAAGCCGGCGCCACGGCGGACCTGGAAATGGCGTACACGCTTGCGGACGGCCTGGAATATGTGCGCACCGGGATCAAGGCCGGCATTGACATTGACGCCTTCGCTCCGCGCCTTTCCTTCTTCTGGGCCCAGGGCAAGAACTACTTCATGGAAGTGGCCAAGATGCGCGCCGCACGCGTGCTGTGGGCCAAGCTCATCAAGCAGTTCAACCCCAAGAACCCGAAGTCCCTGGCCCTGCGCACGCACTCCCAGACTTCCGGCTGGTCCCTCACGGAGCAGGACCCGTTCAACAACGTGACCCGCACCTGCATTGAAGCCCTGGCCGCCGCCTGCGGCCACACGCAGTCCCTACACACGAACTCCCTGGACGAAGCGATCGCGCTGCCGACGGACTTCTCCGCCCGCATCGCCCGCAACACCCAGCTCCATCTGCAGGATGAAACCACCATTTGTAAAGTGATCGACCCGTGGGGCGGTTCCTACTACGTGGAATACCTGACCAACGAGCTCATCCGCAAGGGCTGGGCCCACCTTCAGGAAGTGGAAAAACTGGGCGGCATGGCAAAGGCCATTGAAACAGGACTGCCCAAGATGCGCATTGAAGAAGCCGCGGCACGCCGCCAGGCTGCCATTGACTCCGGCAAGGAGCCGATCATCGGCGTCAACAAGTACCGTTTGGAACAGGAAGCCAAGATCGACATTCTGGAAGTGGACAACACCACCGTCCGGGACGCCCAGATCGCCCGCCTGCAAAAGCTGCGTGCGGAACGTGACTCCGCCGCGTGCGAAGCTGCTCTGGAAGCCCTGTCCGAATGCGCCCGCACGGGTGAAGGCAACCTCCTTGACCTCGCCATCAAGGCGGCCAAGGCCCGCGCCTCCCTGGGTGAAATTTCCTCCGCCCTGGAAAAACACTTCGGGCGCCATAAAGCACCAATCAAACTCATTACCGGCGTGTACGCTCAATCCTATGGTCAAGATCCGCTGGTGGAGGAAGTCCGCAAGATGACGGACGACTTCGCCGAACGCACGGGACGTCGTCCCCGCATCCTCGTCGCCAAGATGGGCCAGGACGGCCACGACCGCGGCGCCAAGGTGGTCTCCTCCGCCTATGCCGACCTCGGCTTTGACGTGGACGTAGGCCCGCTCTTCCAGACGCCGGAGGAAACCGCCAAGATGGCGATTGAAAACGACGTGCACATGATCGGCATGAGCTCCCTGGCCGCAGGCCACAAGGTGCTTCTGCCCACCCTTGTGGAAGAACTCAAGAAGCAGGGCCGTCCTGACATCCTGGTCTTCTGCGGCGGCGTCATTCCCGCCCAGGACTATGACTTCCTGAAGGAACACGGCGCGGTAGCCATCTTCGGCCCCGGCACCAACATTCCGGAAGCCTCCAAGGAAATCATGGAAGCCCTCAACGAACAGTACGCCGACTAAGGCCTTCGTTGGGAAAATATCCTCGATCGTCAAGGAGCCGGATCATGTGATCCGGCTCCTTTTTAGTAAACTCCGTTTCAGCCGGGCTCTCTGAACGGATGTTCTTTTCCCTATGGAGCACCGCAAGCCCTGGCGGTGACTGGATCACCGGATGTCGCAGGACATCCTTTCTTTTTCAAACGTGGTCTTCAGCGCTTGCTTTGTTCCTGTTTTCCGTGTGGAGTTGATAAGGGCCGGGCGGCCCTTACTCCCAGCAGCGCGTTCATAAAAAGCCATCTATGAAAAAACGCGTAAAAAGGATCAATGGCACGGGATACCGCAGAGGCCGGAGGCCCTAATTCCGGCTCAACTGTGGAATGGACTCTTGTCCTTTACCGGTTGACCCAGCCCTGAAAGGTTCCATCTTCCAGAGGTTTAATGCTCAGGCCTGTTTCTGATTCATACTCTCCCTTGTACTTGATGACAGGGTATGTAAAAAGAGCCCTGCCGTTTGGTGTTGTTTCCATCTTCAGGGATTTCAGTGTAATGGTATCTCCGGGGGAAAGTGGAAAAGCGTGGCCGTCCGCATAATAATGCTGGTCCAATTCTACCAGGGAAACTTTCCCGTCCTTTTTGGAGACGGCCAGAATATCGAAGCGGGTAGGGCTTGTCTGCACGCCGATGAAGATGGTATTCCATTCCGGAACGTCCACCGCGGCGCAGACCTTTCCCTTGACCGGCATCTGGAATTCATATGACCGGGTTCCGTCTGACACTTTCCAGGCTTTTGTCTCCCGGTTCTCGGAAACGGTCACTCCCTGTTCAGTAAAATCACCTTCTGCGGCCAGGGAAAAAGGGAACGAGCAGGGGGCCAGCAGGGCAGCGGCCAATAATAATGTTTTCATATCAGGATAAGAATGGGTTACCTTTCTTCATCTCATGACTCCGTCGGTGTTGCAAGAGAAAATCTCTTTTTCAGGCAGACTTGTTGAGGCCTCTCCAATGTTGAGGCAACTGAACCGCCAATGTTTCCGGAACATCCTCTTTTTTAAAGTATTTTGATTGCCGCTCAAGTTGTTTCTGGTTGCCGTCCGGGCTTGCGGTGTTGCCCCATGCCATCAGTCGTCAACAGAGTATTTGAATATAGCACTCCCGTTATCCTTCTTCCGTGTTTTTTTCACGGTCGTTCTACTGGGAACAAGGGGCTCCCGCCCTTTGTAATCTCCTAATAAAACAGGAACAAGGCAAACCCTAGAAAACACGCTTTAAAGAGAAAAAATGTCTTGTGGGCCATCCGGTCATTCAGCTGCTGCAGTGGCCTGCGGCACTCCCTTGGTCATGGGAACTAATTCCCCGGAAATCAGTCATCCGCGATGTGGTGACGCAGCTCCATTGCTTGTGACTGGAAGCAGAGGTTTGATTTTCTCTGTTTTCCCATTCTTCAAGACTTCGGATTTCAAGCTTTCTTTTCCGTTCAACCGGGTATTTCCGGTTTCCCTGACCTTCATAGATAAATCTGTTCCCAAATGTAACGAAGGGGAAATATTTCTCTTCCTGTTTTCCATTCAGCGTTTACAAGGGGCGGGAGCCCCTTGTTCCCAGTAGAGCGGCCATGAAGAAAAACACGGAAGAGGGATTAATGGGACGGGTTGCCGCAGCGGACTGCGGGGATCCTTCCGGCTTTATCCCGGCTCCGCTTTTATTGCTTTTGCTTGCCCCTGGCGGTCAAATTCCGTAGTCTCGTCCCGCCGTGAGCCGCACCTACCGTCATTGCCTGGATTTCAAGAAGGGATTGATTCCCCCTGATACGGATATCTTCCGGGTAATTGACGGGGCAGGGGATGGCCGCCCGGACGTATTTGCAGACCAGATGGGAGACCGCATTCTGGTCTCCACGCGCGATTGCCCCATCCCTGCGGACTTGGAGCGTGAACTTCGGGAAATGGATGTGCCCGTCTTCCACAAAAGGCTGGAACAGAACCAGAAAGAGGCTCCCGTACAAATCTCCGGACCGGAACTCCCCCTGCAATTTACGGTAACGGAGCAGGGCGTGCGTTTCAAAATAGACATGTCCACCGGTTATTCTCAGGGAATCTTTCTGGACCAGCGCGACCACCGCCGCCAGGTCAGGGAACGGAGCGGTTCCGGCATGAGGGTGCTGAACACCTTTGCCTATACGGGGGCTTTTTCCGTTTATGCCGCGCTGGGAGGGGCTCAGACGACTACGCTGGACCTGGCGCAGCCGTGCCTGGACTGGGCCAGGGAAAATCTCAATCTGAACGGAATCGATCCTTCCACCCAGTATTTCTGCAAGGGCGACGTGCGGCACTGGCTGGAACGTTTCGCCCGGCAGGGCCGGACCTTCCACGGCATTATCTTGGATCCTCCCACGTTTTCCCGGGATGACCGGGGGCGGGTGTTCCGTGTGGAATCCCATTACGGGGAACTGGTGGCCCAGGCGCGCGAATGCCTGGAACCGGGCGGCTGGATGCTGTGCACCAGCAACTGCCGCAAGCTGAGCCATGAGGACTTTCGCAGGATGGTGGCGGAGGCCGTTCCCGGCTTCCGGCTGACCCATGATCCCATGCCTCCGGATTTCACCGGAGAGGATTATTTGAAAAGATTGTGGATAGATTGGAAATGAATATTTTATGAAAAAATTTCCTCACCGTCGCTGACGCATTTTATCCTTTTGAAAACCTTCTCCGTCTGATAGGAAACCGCCCAATTACTTTTTCATGAAAAAACTAGCTTATGTTGCGGGGTTCTTTGCACTTACGTGCACCCCTTTGCTCGCCGCTCTCTATGAAAACCTGGAGGTGGGAATGGATAAGGACCAGGTTCTGAAAACCCTGAGGCAGAGCAAGCAGCTGGAAGGACCGCCCACGGATGCCCTTCTTTCACGTACCGGACTCAATGGCGTTTTTAAAACCCGGCGGCCCATAGGCGGCCAGACCTTTTCCCTGAACTTTGACTATGACCGTTCCGGCGGCCTGCGGGCCGTGGTCTTCTACTCCCGGAACAAATGCCGCAGTTCCGAGTATGAAACCAAACTGAAATCCGCCTACAAGGCGCTTCTGGTGGGCCTGACGGAAAAATTCGGGGAACCGGCGAACATGCCGGAATGGGTGGCCAAGGAATCCCTTCAGGAAGGACGCATCCTGTACATGCACATGTGGAAGGTAGCCCCCGGCGTCTTCCTGATGTCCGGCCTGGGCAACATGGGGGCCATGGAAGGATACTTCCCCCTCTTCCGCTTTTCCGGACCGTCCGGCATGCCTCCCGCATCCAAAAGGGACAGGGAGGAACTGAAAAGGGAATGGGCGGCCATTCCGGAATTTCCGGGATTGAAGGAAGCTGAGCTTCACATTTCCGATGCCGTGCGCTCCATGGGCTCCAAAAAATATGAGGACGCCTTTGAATGCTTCCAGCAGGCGGCGGAATTGGGCAGTCCACGCGGCTACTGGGGCATGGCATTCCTGTACGATCTGGGCAAGTATGGAGTAAAGCGGGACAAGAAAAAAGCGGAGGAAATGCACCGCAAGGCTGGCTCGGCCGGATATGCCCCCTCCGCCTCCAAATTCGGCGCCACATGGCCGGAAGCGGCGCAGGCCCTGGGTTTGTCTGCCGCGGAAGCCCGGGAACAATTCCGCATGCGCCAGCGGGCGGCGGCGGAAGGCTATGCCTCGGAACAATACAACCTGGGCGTGATGTACCAGACGGGGTTTGGCGTTCCCAAGGATCTTGCCAAGGCCCGGGAGTGGTTCCAGAAAGCGGCGGACCAGGATGACGTGCAGGCCAAAAGCATCCTGAAAAAACTCCAGTAACTCTTTTTCCAATTCATTACTATCATGAGCCTATACGCACAACAACTCGTTCGCTACCCTGAACTGGGCATCTCCCTTGACTTTTCCAAACTCCCGCTGGACGACGCTTTCCTGTCTTCCATGCAAGGCCGGGTAGACAAGGCGTTTGCCGACATGAAGGCGCTGGAATCCGGCGCCATCGCCAATCCGGATGAAAACCGCATGGTGGGCCACTACTGGCTGCGCAACTCCTCCCTGGCTCCCACGCTGGAGCTGAAAGCCGCCATTGACGGGCCTCTGGCGGACGTCAAGGCCTTTGGCCAGAACGTTCTGGAAGGTAAAATCACGCCTCCCCGCGCGGAACAGTATTCCGCCGCCCTCGTCATCGGCATCGGCGGGTCCGCCCTTGGTCCGGAACTGGTGGCGGACGCCATCCCGGCGGCAGGGCTGGACATGTTCTTCCTGGACAACACGGACCCGGACGGCATGTACAGGGTGCTGGAATCCCTTCCTCTGGAAGAAACGCTCGTCGTCGTCATCTCCAAATCCGGTGGTACGCCGGAAACCCGCAATGGCATGATGGTGGCGCAGGACTTCTTTAAAAAGAACGGGCTGGAATTCGCTCCCCAGGCGGTGGCCGTCACGGGCGTGGGCTCCAAACTGGACAAAACGGCTGAAGCGGAAGGCTGGCTCAAACGCTTCCCGATGGAAGACTGGGTGGGCGGTCGCACGTCCGTCATGTCCGTGGTGGGCCTCGTTCCCGCCGTGCTTCAGGGAGTGGACGTGGACGAACTGCTGGAAGGCGCCCGGCTGATGGATGAAAAGACCCGCCGGGATTGCGTGAAGTGCAATGCCTCCATGAAGCTGGCGCTGGCCTGGTACAAGGCCACCAACGGCAAGGGGGAAAAGGACATGGTGGTTCTTCCTTACAAGGACGCCCTGGTGCTCTTCTCCAAATACCTTCAGCAGCTCATCATGGAGTCCCTCGGCAAGAGGCTGGACCTGGACGGCAATGAAGTCTGCCAGGGCATTTCCGTGTACGGCAACAAGGGTTCCACGGACCAGCACGCCTATGTGCAGCAGCTCCGTGACGGGGTGAACAACTTCTTTGCCACTTTCATTGAAGTGCGCGAATGCTCCGCGGATGCGGTGGAAGTGGAAGCGGGTGCCACCTGCGGAGACTTCCTCCAGGGCTTCCTGCGCGGCACCCGTCAGGCGCTGGCGGAATCCGGCCGTTCCTCCATTACCATTTCCATTCCGGAAGTGAACGCCAAAACGCTCGGCATGCTGATCGCCTTGTTTGAGCGCGCCGTCTCCTTCTATGCGTCCCTGGTGAACATCAACGCCTACCACCAGCCCGGCGTGGAAGCCGGCAAAAAGGCGGCGGGCACCTTCCTGGCCCTGCTGGGCAAGGTGAGGGCCGCTCTGGGTACCTCTCCGGAAACCGCCGCCCAGGTGGCTGCCCGGCTGGATGCGGACCAGGAAGCCGTGTACCACTGCCTGGTCCACATCGCCTCCAGTGATTCTTCCGTCAAGTGGGTTCAGGCCTGTTGTGCGGATGAAGACACCTTCTGCAAGGCGTAAAAGAGTAAAGCCCTATTATTTCCGGCGGACGCTTATCTGACTGATAGGCGTCCGCTCTCCTTTTGATAGACTTTTTCTTGTTGAAAGATGAAAAGCCGGTCAGTAGAGGGAACACCATTTCCATGGCAAGGAGGGGCTGGATGAACTTCCCGGTATCCCGGTTCTGCGGCTTTGCCGGCCAGAAGGCGCCGGCTGTGTGTACCCGGTGAATCTTCTCCATCATGAAGCGGATGGCTTTTGCCGGAGGGAGTTCCCGACCATGTGGGACAACGGAAAGCGGGATGATCGGAACGGGGAATAATTCAGGCCTTGAAAAGAGGTTTTTGGAATACGTTCTTTTTCCCAAAAACATTGAAAAACATTTTCGTTTTCCGTACAATTTCGAGTTGACAAAGCAGTAGGCCAAAGGCATCTTTACTCGACCCTAACTCGCTATCGGGTCTTTTGTTGGCTCCTGTGGTTGATGTTTGGGCAGAATCATTAATTCGACTACAATAATCGATATGTCCACCAATTCCTGCGCATGCAGCGCATCTACTGACAAATTCGTCTATTCCTTCGGCGGAGGGTCCGCCGACGGCAATGGCAGCATGAAAAATCTTCTGGGCGGCAAGGGCGCCAACCTTGCGGAAATGGCCCGCATCGGCCTTCCTGTCCCTCCCGGATTCACGATCACCACGGAGGTTTGCACTTACTACTACGATCACGGTTGCACCTATCCCGCCCAGCTTGACGCGCAAATCAAGGAAGGTATTGCCAGGATGGAACAAATCTTGGGCCGCAAGTTCGGCGATACGGAAGCCATGCCCATGCTGGTGGCCGTGCGCTCCGGCGCCCGCGAATCCATGCCCGGCATGATGGACACGATTCTGAACCTTGGCCTGAATGAAAAATCCGTGGAAGCCATGGTGAAGGCCACCGGCAATCCCCGCTTTGCATGGGACTGCTACCGCCGCTTCGTCCAGATGTACGGCGACGTGGTGCTGGGCGTGCAGAAGAACCCGGACGAAGACCACGAACCCTTTGAAGCCGCCATCGCCGCCATCAAGGAAGAACGCTACGGCAGCGCAGACGTGGAAGACACCAAGCTCTCCGCGGATGACCTGAAGGAACTGGTCTCCCGCTTCAAGGCCCTGGTGCTGGAACGCACCGGCCATGAATTCCCGGAATGCCCGTGGGAACAGCTTCAGGGTGCTATCGGCGCCGTATTCGGTTCCTGGAACAATGACCGCGCCATCGTGTACCGCCAGAAATACGGCATCCCGTCCGAATGGGGCACCGCCGTCAACGTGCAGGCCATGGTGTTCGGCAACACGGGTGAAGAATCCGGTTCCGGCGTGGCGTTCACCCGCAACCCCGCTTCCGGCGAAAATGAATTTTACGGTGAATTCCTGATGAACGCGCAGGGTGAAGACGTGGTGGCCGGCGTGCGTACGCCCGCTCCCGTGGCAGCCCTTCACGACGTGATGCCCGCCGCCTTCAATGAACTGATGCGGATCCGCGAAGTGCTGGAAAGCCACTTCCACGACATGCAGGACTTTGAATTCACCATTCAGGACCGCACCGTGTACATGCTCCAGACCCGCAACGGCAAACGCACCGGCGTGGCCGCCTTCCGCATCGCCTGTGAAATGGTGGAGCAGGGCCTGATCGACTGGAAGACCGCCGTGCGCCGCATTCCCGCGGACCAGGTGGACCAGCTGCTGACCCCCATCTTTGACCGTGAAGCCATCAAGAAAGCCACGATGCTGACCCGCGGCCTCCCCGCCGGCCCCGGCGCCGCTACCGGCCGCATTTACCTGAACGCCGAACGCTGCGTGGAAGCTGCGGACAACGGTGAAAAAGTGCTTCTGGTCCGTCTGGAAACCTCTCCGGAAGACCTGCGCGGCATGATTGCCGCTGAAGGCATCCTGACCGCCCGCGGCGGCGTTTCCTCCCACGCGGCCCTCGTTGCCCGCCAGATGGGCAAGGTCTGCGTCTGCGGCGCTGATGAAGTCATCGTGGACTACAACAACCGCACCGTCACCGTTGGCGGCATGACCTTCAATGAAGGCGACTACATGTCCATCGACGGAACGAGCGGCCTGGTGTACGCCGGCAAGGTGGAAACCTCTCCTTCTGAAATCATCCAGGTTCTGATCTCCAAGACCATGAAGCCGGAAGACAGCCGCACCTACCAGAACTTCGCCAGGCTGATGCAGTGGTGCGACGACTGCACGAAGATGAAAGTGCGCACCAACGCGGACTCTCCCAAGCAGACGGAAACCGCCATCGCCTTCGGCGCTACCGGCATCGGCCTCTGCCGCACGGAGCACATGTTCTTTGAAGGGGACCGCATCGACTTCGTTCGTGAAATGATCCTCTCCACCAAGAAGAGCGACCGCGTGGCGGCCGTTTCCAAGCTCCTTCCCTACCAGAAGGGCGACTTCAAGGGCATCTTCAAGGCGCTCAAGGGACTGCCGGGCACCATCCGCCTGCTGGACCCGCCCCTGCACGAATTCCTGCCCCAGACGAAGGAACAGCAGCTTGACCTGGCCCAGAAGATCGGCATGCCCGTGGAAGTCATCATGCGCCGCGTGGCTGAACTCCACGAGTTCAACCCGATGCTCGGCCACCGCGGCTGCCGTCTCGGCATCGCCTATCCGGAAATCACGGAAATGCAGGCCCGCGCCATCTTTGAAGCCGCTGTGGAAGTCTCCCAGGAAGAAGGCTTCGCCGTAGTGCCTGAAATCATGGTTCCCCTGGTGGCCTTCAAGAAGGAACTGGACATCCAGAAAGCCATCATCGACAAGGTGGCCCAGCAGGTATTTGAAGAAAAGGGCGCCAAGGTGGACTACCTGGTAGGCACCATGATTGAAATCCCGCGCGCCGCCGTTACGGCTGACGAAATCGCGGAAACCGCCCAGTTCTTCTCCTTCGGCACCAATGACCTGACCCAGACGGGCCTGGGCATGAGCCGCGACGACTCCGGCTCCTTCCTGCCGCAGTACCAGGAACTGGAAATCATCAAGAAGAACGTCTTCGCCTCCATTGACCAGGATGGCGTCGGCAAGCTGATGAAGATTGCCGTGGAACTGGGCCGCTCCACCCGCCCGGACATCAAACTTGGCATCTGCGGCGAACACGGCGGCGATCCCGCCTCCGTCAAGTTCTGCAACACGCTGGGTCTGACCTACGTGAGCTGCTCCCCCTACCGCGTTCCGACGGCCCGTCTGGCCGCCGCGCAGGCAGCTCTGGAACAGGCGTAACCTCTTTGTTAAGGGTTAATAGACAGCCCGTGGTTCTTCGGAGCCACGGGCTTTTTTTGTAGAGAGGAGGGAGGAAAATGGACTAAATGGACAGAGCGGACTGGATGGACGAAATTTTTAAACAACAGGATTATTTGTCCCGGTATTTTCGCCTTTCCAGGCGTGCTCGGGTCATGCGTTCACGGATGCCGCCGTTTTGCATGAAATCCCGTTCCTGAGCTTGGATCAGCCTCGTGAGAAGTCCAAGAGCCACGTTAATGAGGATAATCGCCGCATTGGCGCCAAAATGGTCCGGCTGGAAATCCTTGTACCTTCCTACCCACCGGATGACCTCCTGTGCGGAAGGAAACCTGGCTTCAATCAGCTCCTGTGCATACGGGCTGTTGTTTTCCCACTGTTCCAATCCCCGCTGGCGCAGGTAGGAAAGGTAGTCCTCCTTTAATTCCTGAAGGCTTCCCTTGGCGATTCCCGTCAGTTTCAATTCAGACGCCTTGCTGACGTCTGAATCCACGCTCCCTTCCGCGATATTCTGCATGCCGGAGCGGGCCGCCTGGACCATCTGGTCATGCGTTCTTCCCTGTTTCTTCACATACTTGTTGCAGAACCGGAAGGTAAAATCATAAATAATCTCCGCAATCCGGTACACTACCAGATTTCTGTAACCTCCGTACCTGGGAATAAATCCATGGTCCATTCTGTCCATGAAGTTTATTTTGTCTATTTATCCCTATTTTGTCCATTAAAAAACAAAAACCTGAACCCATTCTCACCCCTCCAGCGCTCTTTTCAACAGCCTCCGGTATTCCCGGGCCGGCACCTCATACGTGCCAAATTTCAACAAATGCGGCGTAGTCCACTGGGTATCCAGAAAAAGGAACTGGTGCGCCCTCAGGTACTGTACCAGAGCCACCAGCGCAATCTTGCTGGCGTCCGTTTTCCGGTGGAACATGCTTTCCCCGAAGAAGGCCTTTCCCAGGGAAACCCCGTACAGGCCACCCTGCAATCCTTCTTCGTCCCAGCACTCCACGCTATGGGCGAACCCCATGTCGTGAAGCCTGCCGTAGACCGCCTCAATCTGGACGTCTATCCATTGTTCCTCCGGCTGGTCTGTCCGGGCGCAGGCATGAACTACTTCCGGAAAAGCGGTGTCCATCCGGATTTCAAAAGGTTTTTTATTCAGAACCCGCTTGAGGCCGTGAGGAATGTGAAAGCGGTTGTCCAGCGGAATCAGGGCGCGGGGGTCCGGTTCATAAAAGGAGATTTCCCCCGTTTCCGGGTCCGCCATGGGGAAACACCCCTGGCAGTAGGCGGAAAGAACCAGTTCAGGTGCCAGTCCGGGATTCATCTGATCTGGTCCAGCAGTTTGCCGAGAACGGGGGAGTTCAGGGCCTTGCGGTCCGGGGAAGCCATGGGCAGCTCGTGAACCTTGTCCAGCGGCACCAGTTCCTCTCCCTCCCGGAAGACCGGAGGCTCCGTCACATGGTGGATGTAACGGGTTACCTTGTAGCGGGTGACGCTGTAGGTCTGTTTCAGGACATGGGGCAAGGAAAGGGTGTGGTCATCCTCCCGCTGGGGGAAGCGGTACATGCCGGCATGGCGTTTCCCTTCCGAGCACTTGGCCAGCAGGATGGATTTGCTGCGGATGTAGAGAATGTCGTGGTGCTCCACCCGGGTGATCTCCGGTTTTGGATTTTTGACAGGAAGCCTTTCCGGCTGCTCCGCGGAACAGAAGGGGCGGACCGGGCAGAGAAGGCAGTCCGGTGCGCTGATCCTGCAATAGGTTTGTCCCAGCTCCATGATGGCGGAATTGAATTCGCGGGCATGGTCCGGGTCTACCAGGTTTTCCGCGCGGGTCCACAGGTATTTCAGGCCTTCCGTGGAATCCACGGGCACGGAATAATTGTCAATGCGGGCCAGCACGCGGGCCACGTTGGCGTCCACAATGGGGGCCGCCTTGTTGAAGGCAAAGGAGAGGAGTGCGCCCGACGTATAGGGGCCGATGCCCGGCAGGCGTTTCAGTCCTTCCGGATTGTCCGGGAACTGTCCGCCGAATTCATGGACGATTTCCCTGGCGATAGCCTGAAGGGAGCGTACGCGGCGGTAATAACCCAGCCCTTCCCAGGAGCGCAGGGCCGTCTGCTCGTCCGCGGAAGCCAGATGTCCCGGAGTGGGAAACTGGCGCATCCACCGTTCATACCTACCCAGAACGGTGGGAATGGTGGTCTGCTGCAGCATCAGCTCGGAAACCAGGATATGCCACGGGTTTGTTGTCCGGCGCCAGGGGTAATCCTTTCCCTCGCGCCTGAACCACTCCACCAGCGCGGTCCGGAACGCCTGGATGTCAAAATCGGGTGCGGTGTCAGGCATGCTTTTGTTCAAGGGCTTGGCGCATGGCGGAAATGTCCGGTTTCATGCCGAACCAGCGTTCAAAGGAAAGAGCCCCCTGGTGAAGCAGCATGGAGAGGCCGTTGGCGACCCGGGCGCCCTGGAAGCGGGCTTCCATCTGGAAAGCGTCGTCATGCGTCTGTAAATCGTACACCAGGTGGTGGGCGGAAAGCAGGACGGACGGCACGGGGGAAGGGTCCGTGGGCTTCAGTCCCAGAGAAGTGGCATTGACAATCAGGTCTGCCTCCGCCAGAGCTTCATTAAAGCGCGGCGTGTTGTTCAGATGCGCCCCCAGGCGGTCGGAAGAACCTTCCAGCCTGTGTTCGTCAATGAAAAAGGAACTGAGTCTGCTCTTGAGGTCCTGAAGCTTTTCTTCCGATCTTCCGGCCAGCGTCAGCCGTTCGCAGTGTTGCATGGCGCAGGTGTAGGCCAGGGCCAGCCCGGCTCCTCCGCAGGCGCCCAGAAGCATCACTTTCAAATCGCGCAGATCCACGGAAAATTCCTCCCGGATGGCGCGTGTAAAGCCCGGGCCGTCCGTATTGAAGCCGGAAATGGAGCCGTCTTGCTGAAAGACGAGCGTATTGACGGACCCGGTAGCGCGGGAAAGGGCGTCCGTATCGTTGCACAGGGAACAGGCCGCCTGCTTGTGGGGAACGGTAACGTTGGCGCCCAGGAATCCCTTTTCGCGGATGACGCGCACCACGTCTGCGAACTCTTCCGGAGAAGCCTGGATGCGGATGTAGCGCGCACGGATGCCCGCAGCGTCCAGCGCAGCCTGCTGCATGGCGGGGGATTTGGAATGGGCGATGGGGAAGCCGATCACGGCCAGTCTGGCGGGAACGGACTCCCCGGCATCAAACGGATGTTCTTCATCCAGAAGATCGGCCAGGGTATAGTAGGGTTTCATGGAAAGATAGAGGAACAGTCTCAGGCGTTCACGGTGTACTATGAATGAAATTCCGCCGGATTTCAAGGCAAACACCTATCATTCCTTCTTGCGGGCGTTTTTTGCCCCGTGGTCCGGAATGCGGGAGGGCTGTGCTGTTTTTTTGCCGCACTCCGGAAGGGGGATTAGCAGTCGATGCCGGCCTTCTTCGCCTGGCTGCATAGCTGCCTGACGTGAAGACGGTACATTTTTCCGTCTTTGATGAAGTTTGTTCCGCATTGCCTGAATTGGAAACGGACCCTGCTCCGGATGCATTGCTCCCGGATGGATAAGACCCATTCGTAATTCAGGGGCCTGGCATATCTGTTGGATTCTCCTCCTGCGACGACCAGTTCGACCTGCTGCAGATACGGAGTCAGGTCCACCTGCTCAAGAAGCGGCTGGCAAATGATATTTTTATGCTTGATGGGAAGCCTGTTGAAGATGGGCAGCCTGAAATCCGCCCTGTCCTGGTTTTCCACCGTACAGCCTACGATGACGTTGTCGTAGCCGTCCTCCCAATCGCCGGGGATGCATTCCATGAACCGTTCGATTCTTTTGGTCAGGAAAATAAAGTTCAGGTCCGGGCGTTCTCTGATCATGCCCCAGCATTCGCCGCGCCACGGGTCCGCCTCCCGGATGAGGAAATCCGTGGAGAATCCCAGATACACGGTCTGGCCGGATTTCATTCTGTAGTCTCCCTTTTTATTCTTTAAAATGGGGGCGTAGAACGTGTCCGTTTTCACGATCTCGTCCGTATCCATTCCCCGCCGTCTGTCGGCTTGGTGAATATAACAGAATTTGCATCCGTCGCTGTACCGGTGGCATCCGCGCCATGGGTTCCACATTGCCATTTGATTGTTTCTGATGAGTTGGAGGTGCCGCCGCGGGCGGAAAATGACTGGTGCCTGCCGGGAAAGCGGCCATGCAGTGCTACCCCAGACTTTCCCGTAACCGGGGAAATGCGGTTCTCCGTTAATCAACAAGGCGGCACCCGGGAGCTGGCCGGGTGCCGCCTGGAAAGAGTGGGTACGGGAATATCCGTTTAGCGTTTATTCCCCGCAGCCGCCGTCCTTATAGCCGCAGGAGCGGCAGGATTTGCACTTGCCGTCCTGGACGTAGGCCAGGGAATGGCACTGGGGGCAGAGGGAGGCTCCGTTAAGCATAGTCCCTTCCGGAACCTTCCCGGCGGGAACTTCCGGCAGAGCGGGAGTTTCCACTTGGACCGGAGTAGTGATGATGCGGGGCGGCAGCACGCTCACCGTAGTGTCCGGCGCCTGTCCGGGCAGGCTGACGCTCGGAATGGAGAACACGTCCCGCAGGCGGTAGCCGTTGCTTTCCGGGAAGAGCCACGCCAGAATCTTGGCGATCAGGTCCACCACGGAGGCGCAGGAGCGGATTTCCGTGCAGGTATCCGCCTCCGTATCGTCCCCCACGCGGCAGAAGCCGGAGGGTTCAAAGGAGTAATTACGGAAGCCCTTGACCACTTCCTTGAGCGGCACGCCGAACTGAAGGGCCGTGGAAAGCAGCTTGCAGTACGCCTCAAACATGCCGGAGGCGAAGGAACCCACCTGGCCCAGGCGTCCGAAGACTTCCCCGCAAGTGCCGTCCGCATAGACGCCCACCGTCAGGTAACCCGTCAGCTGGCCTCCCACGGAGAATTTCACGGTCTGGCCCAGGCGGCGGCCGGGCAGCTTGCGCTGGCGCGGCTTGGACGCTTCCGCAATGATCTCGTCAATGGCGTCCGACCCGGCGTTCACCAGCTGTTCCCACACGTGGTTGGCCTTGAACATGCGGGTTTCCGGCGTGTCCACCACGTAAACGGCGTTCGCCTTGGAACCGGCGCGGAAGATGGCGATGCACTTCACGCCCAGGTCGTGGGACATGATCAGGGAGTCGTAGATTTCCTGCACGCTGGCGGAGACGGGCATGTTCACCGTCTTGGAGCACGCGCCGGAAATGAAGGGCTGCAGAGCGCCCAGCATCAGCACGTGGCCGGCGGGAGAGATGGCCCGGATGCCGTTGCCGTTGGTGGCGGCGCAGTCAAAGACCGGCAGGTCTTTCTTGTCCAGCCACGGAATGGATTCAATGTGAGCGGCGCCGTTGATGACGGTGAGTTCGTCCGCCGTCAGCACGGACATGTTGGCCGGATTGCTGATGTAGGCCACCTTTTCCTGAATTTCACTGCGGGACTCCGTGCCGGAGAGCAGGCGGCGCCACGCGAGGCGCACGGGGCCGGCCTGGTCATTGCAGGGATCCACGATGAGCTGGTTCACCACGGAATCCATGTTCCCCTGGAAGGCGGAAATCAGGCCGTCCAGGCCTGCCACTTCCAGAGCTGCTTCATTGACGAAGTCTTCCGGATAGCCCAGGGAACGGAGTCCTTCCAGAGCCAGGCGGTTGAACATTTTCAGGGAGCCGCCGCCCGCAAGCTGCTTCCATTTCACCAGCGTATAGTCCGGTTCAATGGAGGTGGTGCCTTCATCGTAGCAGCCCAGGGGGGCGGAAATGGTGCCTGTGGGGGCCATCACGGAAACAAAGGCGTTGCGGTGGGCGGTGGCCTTGGCTACCTTGGCCCACATGCCGGAAGCGGCTTCCGCCAGCTTGGCGGCGGGGGCGATGCGCTCCTTGTTCATCATGGTGGGGGCTTTGAAGCTCTTCAGGTAGGCGTGCAGGGCGTAGGAGGCGGTCAGCCCCTGCGCTTCCGGCAGTATTCCTCCGGCGTTGGCAATGATATTTTCAATCAGGTCGTCCAGGCTTTTGGCGTCTTTCTGGACAGGCAGCGCGGTAGCCAGTTTCTGGGCTGCATGGTGCAGGCGCAGCACGGCCAGCAGGTCTTTCTTGCTGGCGGGGTATTCCACGTAGGAACCCAGTTCCGCTCCCATTTCCGCGGAAGCCGTCCAGCAGGCCGCCGTCAGGGCGCTGCAAAGCTGGGAGGCAATCCAGCGGCCTTCGTCGGAATCGTACGGAACGCCCAGGGCCATCAGGGAACCGCCTACGTTGGCGAAGCCGATGCCGGTGGTGCGGTACTTGTAGGTGCCTTCCGCAATCTCTTCAATCGGGAAGCCGCCGCGTTCCACGTTCAGGTCTGCGCAGACCATCGCCAGGCGGGCGGCGTGGGTCAGGGCGTCCGCATCGAAGACGGGCTTGCCGTCTTCGCCCTCCGTCAGGAAGCGGTAGGCGTTGAAGGAGGAAAGGTTGCAGCTCGTGTTGTTCAGAAAGACGTATTCGGAGCAGGGGTTGGACGTGGTGATGGAACCGATGGACTTGACGGGGTTCCACAGGTTGATCACGTCATTGTTGTGCACGCCGGGTTCCCCGTTGTCCCAGATGGACTTTGCCATGGCTTCCAGCAGTTCCTGGGCGCGGAAGGTCTGTTCAATGTGGGCGGGGTTCGTGACCCAGCGCGTGTAGGTATTGCCGTTGTTGGCGAGCGCCTGCCAGAAATCCCCCTTCAGGGAGACGGAATGGTTCGCGTTCTGGTGGGAGAGCGTTTCCCCGTACAGGAGGGCGTCCATGTGGGGGTCAAAGCTGTTCCGGGTAGCCAGGGGCAGGGAAAGAATGAGGCGCGCGGCGGCTTTTTCCGCCGGGGTTCCGGCCACCAGTTTGGTTTCCGCAATCTGCTTGAGTTCCACATGCACGTTGTGTTCGCGCAGGATCACCTTGGCGATGTCTTCCTGGCGGTTCTTCGTGCTGATGAATTCAAAAATGTCCGGGTGGTCGCTGAACATCAGCACCATGCGCGCGGCGCGGCGCGTCTTGCCGCCGGACTTGATGGCCCCGGCCATGCGGTCCCAGCCGCGGTCAAAGGAAATGGGGCCGGAGGAGCGGCCCTTGCCGCTGATGGGCTCCCGGGATGACCGGAGGGTGGACAGGTTGATGCCCACGCCGGAACCGGACGCGAAGATGCGGCCTTCCGTGGTGAGGTGGTCCAGGATGTCTTCCATGCTGTCCCCCACTTCCGTCAGGAAACAGGCGGAGCACTGGGGATATTCATAAGTGGACTGGACCGTGAAGGTTTTCAGGTTGTTCTTGGTCCCCTTGGTGTGGTAGGCCTTGTTGCCGTGGCCGGTATAATTTTCCCGCAGGTCCGGGCGGCCCCAGCGCCACTGTTCCCAGTGGCCGATGTTGAACCAGACGGGGGAATTCGGCGCCCAGATCTGCTGCACGAGCATGGCCTTGATTTCCTCGTTGAAAATCTCCGCGTCCTCCAGCGTGGCGAAGTAGCCTTCCTCCCATCCCCATACGGTGTAGGTGTTGGAAATGCGGTCGTAAATGTTGCGGAAGCTGTCTTCATATTCCAGGGAACCCGGTTCACTGCCGAAGAGGTACTTGTCCGCCGTGATTTTGACGGCGTTGTCATCCCAGTGGGCGGGAGCTTCCAGACCCAGGCGCTCATAAATGGTCTTGCCGGTTTTCCAATCCATGATGCGGACGTCGCGGCGCGTCCAGTCCACTTCATCATAGGGATGGACTTCATTGTGGGAAAATCTTCTGGTGAATTTCAAACCGCCCAGCAGGTCTTTCCTCTGGGGGAGGATGATTTCCTGTCCGGTGCGTAGTTTGAGAGTAGTTTGCGAGTTGTCAGTAGTCATGGCTTGCGAAATAGAAATCGTTGGGGATGCCTCCCGTGAAGTGGTGCTTCGCCGCAGTGGTGAGCGGCGCATAGCGTTTGCATTATCTACTGAAAAATAATCGAGATGAAAAGGAAATATTGTACAGTCTTTTTTTATGTATACCACATGTTGTGTTTTGGGCTTGTTTCCGAGAAATTTTGCTCCTGTCTTGCGTGAATTTTTTTTGTCTGTTTTGAGGCCCCTTTTTTTTACTTGACGCACCTCTGCCTGCAGGACGTTCAGCGGCCCTCCTGGAAGTATTTCTTTCGTGGAAAACTCCCGGTAACAAAAGGGAGTTGACGGGACCGAAGAACGGAACATGGCGGATATTTCAGGGAATACTTCCGGTAATGGGAAATGCCTATTGATTTCTGTAAATGAATGATCTACATTGATAGCTGCCATGAAACTCCCTCTACTGCCCTTTCTGATTTTCTGCCTGGTTGGCCCCGGCCTTTCCGGCTCTCCCCGGCATGAAGCGGCAGACTGCCGCCATGTTTCTGGCAACCCGGACCTTCAACCAATTTATCCTGATGAGGTCAGAACCCGTCTCCCCGGAATCTGGAACGATTTTTCCATGCCCCGCATCTGTCTGGAAGGAAAAGAGAAGGTTCAGGGTAATGAGCTGTGGCTTCAGCCTCCGTTTCAGGAAAACAGCCTGTATCAATGGAAGTATGAAGCCGGACGCTTGATGCGCGTGCCCTGCATGCTTGATGGCGGTTTTTCCTGCTTTTCCGGACGGGGAAAGGTCCCGGTGGATCGTTCCGGATTGGAGGAAGCCCTGGGAGACACGCTTGTCATGGTAAAAACGGTTTGTCCGGAGGGATCAGTGCCCATGTACAATTTCCACTACCGTGGAAAAACGTTCCATTCCCTTGATGAAGTCGGGAGAAACATAGGATTCCTGTTCATCAGGTATGTGCTCTTCTCTCCCGATTGCAGTGATAGCGAACAGGCCCCGGTACGGAAAGAAATGAGGGAAGAAACAAGGTTTTATACCATGGAAGAGGTGATCGGCACGGAATTACGGCCGGAAAAGCCTGTCGTATTCGTGGAAGGCTTCCAGGTGCCTGTTTCCTTTTTTGCGGAAGGGAAGCTGAAATCGCGCTACCGGGCCATGCATTGAACGGGGACTTTCCAAAAAATGCGGCAAAGGTTCTAATGGAGAAATGAATTTCCTGCCAGGGATGAACGGCCGTTCCTGGAGGGAAGACCGGGAAATTTCTGATTATGACGGTGGGATCAGGCGGCTCTTTTTTATTTTCCAAGCAGGGAGGCGGAAGGGAGGGGAGGCCTTTTCCCGGTGCTTCAAATGAGCCTTGATGAACGGAAGGCGAAGCGTTATTTTAACGGCCATGAGATTGGCTACCCTGATCTGGCTGACCGGAGCCGTGTGCTGCATGCCGGGCATGGCCGTGGACCCCGGGAATAATAAACAGACCACGACGGAAAAGGCGCAGCAGACCCAGCCGCGCGACGTCTCTCTTCAATGCATTGCCCCGGTGCCCGGCTTGCCGGTGCCCATGGATTTAACGCAGGCGGATGGAATCCGTCTGGACGCCCTGGACGTTACCGTTTCCCTGAAGCAGCACCAGGCCTTTCTGATTTACACCTGCGCTCTGGACATACCCAAGGGCGTGAAGGGCAAGACGATCTCCGTGGGCGTGCCGTTCCAGTATGATCCTCCGGATGAACAGGCCAATGCCGCCAGGACGGAACCCATTCGCAACCTTCCCTTCACGAAGGCGGTGCAGGACGTGGTGACGTCCGTGGACGATTTGAAGTGTGATTTTTCCCTGGTGGAAGGGCGGCACCTTCAGGCGGATGCCCCCACCATGGCCTCCGTTGCCGGAATCACCCACTGGCTGGTAGCCCAGGTGCCGAACAAGGCGGGAACCCACGTGCTTTCCTTCCAGTTTGCCGTTCCTTATACACAGGACGTGGTCATCACCCCCGAACCGAAAGTCAGGATGGGGGAACCCCGTCTGACGCTTCTCACGTCTCCGGTGATGACCTGGACGGGAGGCACACCCAAGGCCATGGTGAACGTGTACAGCTCTGAAATGACCAACCAGTCCGTCAAGCTGGACCCTTCTGCGGATGCCAAATCCATTGTGACTACTCCCAAGGGCGTTTATACTTGGTCCCTGCTGGGGGCGGACGGCAGACCCTATGCTCCTTCCGTGGTGCTGACGCCCGGACCCGGCTGGGTGCTGGACAAGGACGGCCGGGTGACCATCCGCGGTGAAAAGGGAACCTTGACGGACCAATACGATATCAAGGCCAGTTCCACCCTGGACAAGGATCCTTATGGCGCCCCATGTTCCCCGGACAACCTGAAGAACGGGGCCGGATATTGGGCGGAAGGCGTTTCCGGAGACGGCCAGGGGGAAACGCTGGAGATCAATCTTAAAAATCCGGGACGGCTGCTGGGCATCATGCTGGAAACCGGCATTTCTCCGGTGACCAACCCGGAAAGGGATACGGAAGCGCGGCGCCACCCGAACATTGCCTATTCCATGTTCGGCCGTCCCAAAGGCATCCAGGTGACGTTGAACGGGGATTATACCTTTGACGCCACGCTGCGGGATGACTGGACGCCCCAGATCGTCGTGCCTCCGTACTACAGGCAGCCTGTCCGCACCATCAAGATCAGGATAGATTCCATTTATCCCGGAACCGGAACGGCGGACACCTACCTGGGCATTCTCAAGCCGGTTGTTAAATAGGAGGTTACGCCTGGCTGTTTTCCTTACCGGAACGGGAAGGTTTGCGCCTTTCGTTTTCCACTGCCGTTCCGGTGGAACGGCCCGCTGCGGAAAGCACGGTTTCTCAATGACGGAACAGGGAGCTGCCTGCGCGGCCCCTGGGATAATGGCGGAAAGGAAGCGTGAGCAGGTACATCAGCACGAGCGCCGGAATTTGCATCCACAGCAGGTACCATGGCCATGGCCCGAGCAGGTCCAGTACGGAACCGCCCTCGGGCGTGGACATGGTAAACCCGTAATTGGTTTCCAGGAGCTTGTTGACGGGGTAAATGACGGCCAGATACACGTTGGCCAGCAGAAGAGCCCACAGGAAATCCCAGCGCGCCGGCTTCCATTCCAGCGCCAGCGGCAGGTAAAGGGCCGTGATGACGGTCACGCCGTGGGACAGGAAAAAGGCAAAATACGTCCAGGACGGGAAGTCATGGGCTACGGAAGGGGTTATCAGCCCCTGGAGGGTGGCGCACAGCACGCAGTAATATACCACGGACCGCAGCAGGCGGGATGGAATCCACAGGCTCAGGGCGCAGAGCACCTGCATGACGGAGCAGAAATGCAGGGGAAGCATCCATGTCCAGCTCTTCTCCGGTTCATCCGCCATCATGGCGGCCAGGTCCGGAACCAGGGTGAACAGGCAGGCGATGCCGAGCCAGAACGTAGTGCGGTTCCTGACGGTTTTCTTGTAGGACTGGCCCAGTTCCACGATGCACATTCCCGCCGCCAGGAGAACGGCCAAAGCCGCCCAGTGGGAAACCCCTGCAAATTCCAGTGGAGGGACGCCATTCATGTTAAAGGTCATCATAACAGAGAAAGTGGGGATGGGGCAACGTGAAAAGCAGGGACGGGTTTCAGTCTTGCAAATTCGCCTTCTCCGGGCATACTTGCCCGTGGAATGAAACAGGGCTTGTTCATCTTGGTCAGCGGTTTGCTGATGGCCGGTTTGACCGGATGCGACGATTCCGGCGAACGCCGCGCCCGCTATGCGGAGAAGAAGCCCGCTCCGCGGCCTTTGGAAAGGACGTTTGATCCGCCAAAAAAAATCCTTCCTTCGGCAGAACCTAAAAAGAAAGCTCCTGCGTGGATGGATTACAAGGGGGAGGACATGCGGCAGCTGACGGAGCTTTCCGGCCGCAACGTGCTGATTGTCTTTTACGCTCCCTGGAGCCGGCCGGCCATGGATTACGTTGAGGCGGTTAAATCCTATGCCGAGAAGCAGGACGGCAAGGCGTTTGCCGTGTTGATTGATGCAGACTCCTATCCGGATGTAGCGCGCAAGTACCATCTGGAAGCCGTTCCTCTAACGGTCCTGTACCTGGAAGGCATGAAGTTGAAGGAAATGGTTGGCGGCGTTGCCGCTCCCCGCCTCAACGAACTGATTGAGCAGACAATACGGGTGCAATAAAAGGATTGTCCGGGAGCGCCTTGGCATGATATAGGAGAGACAACCCTCTCCCTGTATGAAAGCCCTGTTTTTTCTGCCTTTTGCCGTGGCGTCTTTTATGGCCGCCAGTGATGCGTTTCCGTGCCCGGATGTCCGGGAATCCCCCCCGTGGAAGGAAATTGCCGTTTATTCCGTGGATGAAGAAACCGGAGCTTTGCTGAAAAGCAGGGCATGGACGCCGGAATCTCCCGATTACGTGGCTTACTCCATCCTGCACAGCCAAGATGATAACGACACTTACTGTGAACAGTTTATAAAAGGTTTTTTTGCGTACAAGCGGGAAAAAGACCCCGTGCATCCGTTTTCCCTGGTGCGCCTTCTGCCTCCGCAGAAAATTCTTGATGTCATGAAGACATTTCCTTCCGGGCATGGAATGAAAAATGGAATGCTGGCCAATGATTCGGAACGGTATCTTCCCCTTAGAAATGACTCCTATACTCCCTATTGGGGACGGTTTGACAGAATTCTGGGAATGGTGCAGGCGGAAGGACGCATTTATTTCTTTCCGGACAAGAAGGAAAAGGCGAAGCGCATTTCCTGGGACGGGGAAGACAGGTACAAGCTGGAGTCAGTGACTCCTTTCCCGGATCATCAGGGCTTGCTGGAATTCCGGGGAGTAACCAGGGATGATGAACGGAAAAGAGTTTGGATGATACTTGATCCTATGACGGGAAAAAGTTCTTCTGTTCCCATGGGCTATGACTCTGCCTGCTCCTTTGAAAATCTTGTTCAGGTAGATTCGGGCAAGGTGGGGAAAAAAGAATCCATGAGATTGTGCTCATCTTTTGAGGTGGTGAATTCTTTGGGAGGTGAAACGGTCCGGCAGATCTGGACGCGTTTTGGGGAAGACATCATCATCGTGGAGGGAAAAGCATGGCTCAGCCGCGGAGACAATGCCGTTCTTCTTTATCCGGAACCGTGGGAAGATTCCACGGCTGCCGTATCCGTTACTCTGGAAAGCCTTGGAAGTCCCGCTCCGGGAGATATGGAGTTTATTTTAACACTGAAAAACGCAAGCGGCAAACCGGTGAGGCTGGAACAGGGATGGGGCAATGTCATTCTCCGGTTCTCCAGTGACGGCCGTTTCACATGCAACAACTTGTGTGAAGTGCACCTTGAACCTTTTGCCTCTGCCTGGGACTTGTCTGCTGCCGGGGATGATTTCCTCCCTGAGGAGACGCTGGAACCGGGGGAAAGCACGGCGGCTCTTATCAAGTATTCCTGTCCGGACTGGCGTATTTATTCCCGTGATTCCCATGTATTTGTGAAGGCTACGTTTTCCACCTCCGGCGCTGTTGGAACACCGGGACATGGCATGTACACTTCCTCCCCCATCAAGGTGCCTAATCCGGTTCCCCCTCACTCCTGATTCTTATGACAGCGGTAAAATGGTGATTCCGTATCCGGCTTGAATCCATACGCAGGGAATAAGGGGGCCCGCCCCTTGTAAAAGAACGGGCATGGCGGGAGATGATATTCCCCGGTTTCTTTTGTTCCGTCTTTTTCCCGGTTTGGTTCGGACGCAGGAAAACACGTTAAAAAAAACGGTCCACGAAAACGTGAACCGGTTTTGAAAAAGGGCTGGAGGTAGGGCGGTGGAATTATGCCCCCAGGTTAAATGCCTTATGCACCACCCGGGCCGCTTCCTCAATGTCTGACTCGTCCACCATCACGGCAATCTTGATTTCCGAAGTGGAAATCATGCCCGTCTTGATGTTGGCATCCGCCAGGGCCTTGAATGCGGTAGCTCCTACGCCGGAGTGGGAACGCATGCCGATGCCCACCAGGGAAAGCTTGGCAAGGCCCGCTTCCGTTTCCACCTTCACGGTGGAGCCGAGGGCGGCCATGACCGGCTTGAGGGCGGCCTGGGCGCGGCCCAGTTCATTGGAGGGCATGGTGAAGGACTGGCGAACGTAGCCGTCATGCGCCGTATTGGCCAGAATCATGTCCAGATTGATTTCCGCTTCAGCCAGGGCGCCCAGGACCTGGGCCGTGTAGCCGATCTGGTCCGGAATGCCGGTGATGGTGACGCGGGCCTGGTTGCGGTCAATGGAAATGCCGCGGATGACGACGGCTTCCATGGAGGGAGTTTCTTCTTGCACGATTGTACCGGGGTTGTTGTTCATGGAGTTGCGAACTTCAAAGACGACGCCGAATTTTTTGGCGAATTCCACGGAGCGCGACTGCATCACCTTGGAACCGTTGGATGCCATTTCAAGCATCTCGTCATATGAAAGGGTTTGTATTTTTTTGGCGTCTTTCACCACGCGGGGATCGCAGGTGTATACGCCGTCCACATCTGTAAAAATCTGGCACACGTCCGCTTTCAGCGCGGCCGCGATGGCGATGGCGGAAAGGTCGGATCCCCCCCGGCCCAGCGTCTGGACCATTCCTTCTTCCGTGGCCCCCTGGAACCCGGCGCAGATGAGGATGTTGCCTTCCATCAGGTACTTGTTCATCAGCGTGGGGGCAATGCTGTGGATGCGGCCGCGCGTATGGGAGCCGAAGGTGGTAATGCCCGCCTGTGCCCCCGTGAAGGACATGGCTTTTTCCCCCAGCTCGTGAAGGGCCATGCAGAGCAGGGCGATGGACTGCTGTTCGCCGGTGGCCATCAGCACGTCCAGTTCACGTTCGCAAGGGGTTTCGGACAGTTCTTTGGCCAGGCCGATCAGCTTGTCCGTCACGCCGCTCATGGCGGAAACGACGGCTACCACCTGGTTGCCGTCCCTGGCAGTATCATGGATGCGGCGTGCCACATTGCGGATGCGGTCAATGGTGCCGACGGAGCTGCCCCCGAATTTTTGGACGATAAGAGCCATGTAACAGGATGATGTGGGTTAGGATTGAGGAAGAAGGTGTTCAATGCGGAGTACGCGGGGATCCGCCGCCACGCAGGAAATCCGGGCAATTTCCTCCAGGGCCTTCTGGAGCTGGCCCCACGGGCAGGAATGGAGGATGAAAACGAGGTCGTTCCAGGGGGCTCCGTCTTCAGCAATGTGGCTGGGAGCGGAAGAAGTAGCGGAAATGCCGATCCCGAAGGTGGCGAGGATGCGGGCTATTTCCGCAATGACGCCGGGCCGGTCCGCCACCTGGAAGCGGACGTAATACGGAGTGACCGTATCATTGATGTGCATGACTCCGCAGGACTTGGCGTACGGATTGAACCCCGTGTGGTATTCCGGGTAGCGGCTTTCGCGCATGGCGGTGATGACGTCGCTGATGACGGCGGAGGCCGTTGGATTCTTGCCCGCCCCGCGTCCGTAGAACAGCGTTTCCCCTACAATGTCTCCATTGACGGAGATGGCGTTGAACACGCCATTGACGGAGGCCAGGATGTGCCAGTCATGGACAAAGCAGGGCTGGACGCGCAGTTCCAGGGCGTCTTCCTGCCCTTCGTGGTAGCGGATGACGACGAGAAGCTTGATGGTGTATCCCAGCTTCTTGGCGAACTCGAAATCCCTGCTGGTGATGTTTTCAATGCCGCTGACGTAGATCTTGTCCGGGGAAATGGTGGTTCCATACGCCAGCATTGCCAGGATGAGGGCCTTGTGGGCGGCGTCCCAGCCGTTGACGTCCAGGGAAGGGTCTTCTTCCGCAAAGCCCAGCTTCTGGGCCTGGACCAGGGCGTCCTCATAATCGGCTCCGTGTTCCCCCATGGCGGAAAGGATGTAATTGGACGTTCCGTTGATGATGCCTACAATAGAGTTGATATGGTTGCAGATGAGGGAATTCTGCAAGCTCTGGATGATGGGGATGCCGCCTCCGGCGGAGGCTTCAAAATAAATGGGCGTCCCCATTTCCGCGGAAAGCTTGAAAATCTCCGCCCCATATTCGGCCAGAAGCGCCTTGTTTCCCGTGACGACGGGTTTCCCGGCGTGGAGGGCCAGCGTCACCAGGTCGTAAGCCTGGCGCGTGCCGCCGATCAGTTCAATGACGATGTCTATTTCCGGATCATTCACCAGGTCATGCCAGTCGTCCGTCAGCAATTCCCGTGGAACGGCGGTCTCCCTGGGTTTTTCCACGTTGCGGACGGCAATGCGCTTGATCCTGAAAGGAATCTTGCTCCGGGCTTCCAGAAGGGCATGATTGCGGCACAGCGTTTCATACACGCCGGAACCGACCGTTCCCAGTCCTGCAAGCCCAAGTTGTATAGGTTTTTCCGTCATTCCTGCGGGGCGATTATGCAAAAAAATCCCTGTAACGCAAGAGCTTTTACCGTCCCGGAATGTTGCATGGCCGCCGTCCGGAGGATGTGGAAACAAGGGAGAAGCATTGATGCCCGGAGATGACCTGACCGCCGTCACCTGGGAACGAAGGTTTGATTCGTTCATCCTGTGGATTCACTCACCCTGCGGGTTTCACGCTACGCTTGCCATCCAACCGGGCTTGTCCGGTTTACCGGCCTTCAGGCAGAAACCCTTTCCGAAGCGCAGGGGAAGGGAAGTTTCTCTTTTTTATGGGCTGGCCGTGGTTTTATAAGGGGCGGGAACCCCTTATTCCCGGCGGTGCGGCTCTCCTTGCGATTGGATAGTCAGGAACCCGGGAAATTCAGTCCCCGCAGATTCATGAAGGGTTCGCCAGAACAACTGCCGTACCGTAAGCCAGCAGTTCACTGAGTCCGGGGGAAATCTCGCTGCTGGCAAAGCGGAGGCCAATGACGGCGTTGGCTCCCATCTTCAGGGCGTTTTCCTTCAGCCGTTCGACGGCCAGGGAACGCGTATCATTCATAAGGTCGGAGTATTGTTTGATCTCTCCTCCTACAATGCTCTTTAAGCTTGCCATTACATCGGAACCTACATGGCGCGCCTTTACGGCGTTTCCGGTGGCATAGCCCAGGACCCGTTCAATGGAATGGCCCGGAGTGGTTTCAAGGGTACTGATATACATGCAAACAAATTACCGCGGTATGCCTCCTGAACTCAAGCAAATAGGGAACGGCCCGGTTCCGGGGACAAAAGGCCATTAAAAAACCTCCTTGAAAAGAAGGAGGATTGGCAGCCCCACCAGGACTCGAACCTAGAAATACTGAACCAAAATCAGGTGTGTTACCAATTACACTATGGGGCTGTCTGCACTGGCATTGCTGCCGTTGCGGGGCGTAGTAAACCACACGGGGCGTGGTCTGGCAAGAGAAAAATGCCCTGATTCAGGGGTTTGGGGGGCAATGTTCCGGCTTGATGATGCGGGTATAGCTCAACCGTTTGAACATCAGCATGGGAATGGCAACTCCGATCACCAGGGAGAAGATGATGAAGAAGGCGGTGATGCCGTTCTTGCAGATGTCTATGATCAGCCGGTTCATGGTGGCCGTGTCCTGGTTCTCCTGCATGAACTGCATCAGGGCCAGGATGGTCTTGTAGGCATATACGCCCGGAATCATCGGCAGCAGGGAGGGGAAGGCGAAAATTTCCGCCGGGCATTTTACGAGTTTAGCCGTCATGACGCCCAGCATGCCTATGGTGAAGGCGGCGATGAACGTAGCGCTGGAAATGTCAATGGACCAGGAATGGAGCATGTAAAAGCGGAAGGCGTGGCCGATGGCCGCCAGCAGGGCGGAGACGGCAATGGCGCGCTTGGGCGGATTGGAAATGACGGCAAACCCCGTGGCGGCGATGGCGGCCATCAGGCCGTCCAGGAGGATGGAGGAAAGGAAATCCGGACTCATAAGCTGTTTACTCCTACGATAAGCATGGTTGCGGAAAGTCCGATGGTGATGCAGGAAATCATCATGATGGAATGGACGCCGCGGGAAATGCCCATCAGGATGTGGCCGTGCATCAGGTCCATGATGGAGTTGATCATCTGGACGCCGGGAACCAGGAACAGCACGCTGGTGGCCAGGGCGATCTGCGGCGTGGAGCCGAGCTGGAAAATGACGGCGCACGCGGCCGCCATGGAAGCGGTGAAGGCGGAAATAATAATCACGCCCAGCGGATTGTATTTCATCCGGGAGAGCTGTTGTTTGACCAGAAAGCCCAGCATGGTGGCGGCGAACACGGTGAGCATGGCCCACAGGTCCCCGTTGAACAGGCGGCAGAAGGCGGCGTTGCCTATGCTGACCAGAATCAGGTCCGTCCAGCGGGAAAACCTCTTGGTGCGCACGATGGAATGGAACGCCTGTTCCATCTCAGTGATGCTGACGTTGTTATCCACCGGAAGCCAGCTCAATTCGCTGAGCTGCTGGATCAGGTTCAGGTTGAACGCCAGCGGTTTCAGCTTCCGGACGGAGGTGCGGCGCAGCGTCTCGTCATCCTTGCAGATCAGGCTCATGGTGATGTTGCGCTGGAAGATGGTCATATCCGCGCTGTACCCGTATGCGGCGGCGATGCGGGAAATGTTGCGCACGGCGCGGTTGGTATGCACTCCCGCCCCCATGAGCGTGGTGGCGTATTCCAGCAGGAACTCTGACAGGGCCTGTATTTGATCGGTGTGCTGCATAGAGGGAAAAGCGGAATAAGGGAGAGGTTGTCAGGGTTGGGAATTCCGCCTTCTGGCGGCGTAATCCTTCTGCTGGTCTTCTCCGGTGACGCCCACGGAAAAATAGGTGCTTTCCGGGTGGGAGAACACAAGGGCGCAAACGGAAGAAACAGGCTGCATCATCCAGGTTTCCGTCAGGCTCATGCCCGCTTCCTCCTGTGCATGGAGCAGGCTGAACACCGTTTCCTTTTCCTGGTGGTCCGGCTGGCTGGGATAGCCGCAGGCGGGGCGTACGCCGGAACCTTCCGGAATATTCCACAGGATGCGCAGCTTCTCATGGGCGATGGAGGCGAAGGCTTCCACCAGGCGGTCCGCCAGGGAACTGACCAGCAGGGCGCGGTAGGAATCATTCCTGTCCTCCCACTCCTGCGCCCAGCGCCGGGCACCGTGAATGCTGACTGCCATGGCCCCTATGTAATCCTTCACCCCTTCAGGAGCGATGAAATCCGCCAGAGCCAGCCGGGTCTTCCCCTGCTTGTTCAGCTGCTGGCGCTGGGTCAGCAGGGTGGCCTGTGGAACGCTTCGGGATTCATCCGTCCAGACGGTAATGTCGTCATGGCTGGCCGTGGAATTGGCCGGGAAAATACCGATGACGCCGCGTGCTTGGTAGCGGTTCTCCTTAATGGCCTGCTCCAGCAGGTCGCGGGCGTCCTGGTACAGGGCTGCGGCTGCTTCCGCCTTGGAAGGATCCTTCGTGCGGAACTCCTGGCTGGCGCAGTTCCAGGAACCGTGCAATTCCCAGGCATGGAAAAAGGGAGTCCAGTCAATGCGTTCAATCAGCTCCTGAACGGTGACGTAATAGCGCGGGCCGTCACTGCAGCAGCCGCAGCTCACGGAGCTGTGCAGGCTGCCGATGGAGACCGGTCCCAGCCGGACAGGCACGGGGGGGAGATAACCTTCCTCCGCCCCTTTCCAGCGCAGTTCCCTGGCTTCCTCCAGGGACAGGAGGTCATGGACGGGCTTGTTTTCATGCCTGTTGCGCAATTCTTCCTGCCGGGCCTTTACGGCGGCAATATAGGAATCCTTCTTCTCGCTCACCAGGGAGGCGGCGGCAGGCACCACCTGGGAGGCGTCCACCGTATGCACCACGGGGCCTTTGTAATGGGGAGCGATTTTCAGAGCCGTATGCAGGGCGGACGTCGTGGCGCCGCCCACCATGAGGGGAATGGTCATCCCCCGGCGCTCCATCTCTGCGGCCACGTGGGACATTTCCTCCAGGGAAGGGGTGATCAGGCCGGAAAGCATCACCAGGTCCGCCTGTTCCGCTTCCGCCCGGTCCAGAATGGTATCGCAATGAACCATCACGCCCAGGTCAATTATCTCAAAGCCGTTGCAGCCCAGCACCACGCCCACGATGTTCTTGCCGATGTCGTGCACGTCCCCCTTCACGGTGGCGATCACGGCCTTCCCCGTCTTGGAGGAGCCCTTGCTGTCCGCTTCAATGTACGGGGTGAGCCATGCCACGGCCTGCTTCATTACCCGGGCGCTCTTCACCACCTGGGGCAGGAACATCTTGCCGTCTCCAAACAGCTGCCCGACGACTTTCATGCCGTCCATCAGCGGGCCTTCAATCACATTCAGCGGGGAACCCAGCTTCTGGAACGCCTCTTCCGTATCCGCATCCACAAACTCGGTAATGCCCTTGATGAGGGAATACTCCAGGCGTTTGGCGACGTCCTGCTCCCGCCACGCCTGCACGGGCTTCTTCTCCGTTCCGGCCTGCGTCTTTTCCGCCGCCAGCTTTTCCGCATACTCCGTCAGGCGTTCCGTAGCGTCCGGATTCCGGTTCAGCAGAACGTCTTCAATCAATTCCAGCCTGTCCTTGGGAATATTGTCGTACACTTCCAGCATGCCGGCGTTCACGATGCACATGTCCAGCCCCTGCTGCGTGGCGTGGTACAGGAAGGCGGAATGCATGGCCTCCCGCACCGGATTGTTGCCGCGGAAGGCAAAGGAGACATTGGAAATGCCGCCGGAAATGTGGGTGAGGGGAAGATGGCTGGAAATCCAGCCGGCGGCCTTGAAAAAATCCAGGGCGTAATTGGCGTGTTCCGCAATGCCGGTGCCGACGGTCAGCACGTTCGGGTCAAAAATAATATCCTCCGGCGGAAACTGCACCCGGTCCACCAGCAGGTCGTAAGCCCGTTTGGCGATCCGGACGCGGTCATCGTAATTGGAGGCCTGCCCGTTTTCATCAAAAGCCATCACCACGGCCGCCGCGCCGTACTTTTTAATCAGGGCCGCCTTTTTCAAGAACTCCTCTTTACCCTCCTTCAGGGAAATGGAATTCACGATTCCCTTGCCCTGCATACATTGAAGGCCCGCCTCCAGCACGTCCCATTTGGAGGAATCCACCATAAAGGGAACGCGGGCGATATCCGGCTCCGCTGAAACGAGATTCAGGAAACGGACCATGGCTTCCGGGCCGTCAATCAGACCGTCGTCAAAGCAGAAATCCAGCACCACGGCGCCGTTTTCCACCTGCTGGCGGGCAATGGAGACGGCCTCCTCATAATTCCCTTCACGGATCAGGCGCGCGAATTTGGGGGATCCCGCCACGTTGCAGCGTTCCCCGACAAAAAGGGTATTCTTCTCCCGCGTATGGTTGTACGCTTCATAACCGGACAGCCGCAGAGCGGGCTTCTGGGAAACCGGAACGCGGGGAGGCTGCCCTTCCATGGCCGCCGCAATTGCGCCGATATGTTCCGGCGTGGTGCCGCAGCAGCCGCCTACGATGTTCAGCAGGCCCAGGGATGCGTATTCCTTCATGAACCGTGCCATGTCCTCCGGAAGGAGGTCGTAGCCGGTGGGGCTGAGCGGATTGGGCAATCCGGCGTTGGCGTAAATGGAGACATAGCAGTCCGCTAGGCCGGAAAGCTCCTCCGCAAAAGAGCGCATCAGGTCCGGCCCCAGGGCGCAATTGATGCCCACGGAAAAGGGGCGGACGTGGCGGATGGAATTCCAGAACGCTTCAATCGTCTGGCCGGACAGCGTGCGCCCCGCCTTGTCCGTCAGCGTGACGGAGACCATGACCGGAACGGCGGCATCCGGCTGTTCTTCAAAAATCTCTTCAATGGCGAACAGGGCCGCCTTGGCGTTCAATGTATCGAAAATCGTCTCCACCAGCAGCATATCTACGCCGCCTTCCAGCAGGGCCAGCACCTGGTCGCGGTAGGCTTGCCTCAGCTGGCGGAAATTCACGGCCCTGAATCCGGGATCGTTTACGTCCGGAGACAGGGAGCAGGTGACGGGCATGGGGCCGATGGACCCGGCCACCAAACGCGGCTTTCCGTCTGCGGCCTCCGCTTCGTCACACGCCTGGCGGGTGAGCGCGGAGGCGGCCAGATTCAATTCCCGGACCAGGGCCTTCAGCTCCGGGGCGTCCACTACCTCCTGAAAATAACCCTGGTCCTTGTGCCGTCCTTCTTCGGGACGGTGCCAGAAATAATCATGCTGGCCGATGCTGGTGGCTCCGAACGTGCAGGTTTCCAGAATATCCGCATGCCCCTCATCCAGAAAGCGGCGGTGAATGTTCAGAATGATGTCCGGCCTGGTCAGGACCAGTGCATCGTTGTTATTCTTCAGGTCGTTGGGATAGCGTGTAGCATCCGCAAAACGTTCGCCGCGGTAATCCTCCTCTCCCAGCCTGAACTTCTGGATATTGGTGCCCATGGCGCCATCCAGGATGACAATCCGTTTGCGTAACTGGTCTTTCAGATAATCAAGGCGTTCGATTCTGGATGCTCTGGTCATACGGCGCGGAAAATCTACCGTTCGTTCGTGTTTGGAACAAGGACAATTGGCGTCACGCTCCCTCCGGCAACAGCCATTCACAGGCATGCATTTTTGAAATCTCTCTGGTTACTCTCATCCTGTTCTTCAGAAAGGAATGGAAAATCCATGTTCAAGGAGAAGGAGAGGCGTATACTGGAGAGGTGGCTGTGGAGATACGGAAAAGGAACGGCACGAGGGTGTTGCCTTTCCTTTCCTCGTCACAGAACACACGGAAACACCTGTTCAAGGGTACTCCGGGAATGCTCCGTTACGGTGCGTAAACCCGGTTCTCTTGGACTATTCCCGAGTGATGGGAGAAACTCTTTCCTCTCCATATCCGTTAGCGGAATTGTTTGAATTGCCCGGAAAACGGGGAAAGCCCGGGGAAACTCCGTGGTGAGGAAGCTTGCCAAGCCCGGAAACAAGGGTGCTGAGGGAGGCTGTCTTTCCTTGGCCGGGAGCTTCTGGCTACTGGCTGGTAGCACGCATGGCGATAGCGGGTCGTCATGGGGAGTGGTTCAGGAAGCAAGCTCTTCCAAGAGTTCCCAGTCCTTTGAAAGGGTGTTCCAGGACGGAAAAGAGCGGATGGCGCCGGAAAAACAAGGTTCCTATTCCACGTTCCATCGTTTTTCCCGGCAAGTTGAAAGTCTCCCCATTTAAGGTGGTGAAAGTGTATCCTTTCTGTACCGTTTCCGGATGCTTGTTCTATTTTCATTCATGGTTTGCCATAGGGGGAAATAAGTGTTGGTTCGGGTAGAAGAGAAAAAATAATGTCAATAGAATGTGAATAATAAGTGTATAACTAAAATGAGATAGTTTTAAAAATTGATAAAACATGCATAAAATAAATGAATAATGGTCAGGTTGCTGAAAAACTTGCCGTTATTTCCGTTTGTTTCAAGGTTGCAAAAATCGCTCATGCCGGCTTGGAAGGAATTATTTCCAACCTCTCTTCGTTAAAGAATTTTTCTTGGGACAACTTAATAAACTCTCCTAAATCCACCGGATGGAAGACGGATTTGGAATCCG
>NZ_JAJBTT010000028.1 GCF_020860705.1 Akkermansia sp. | reverse complement strand
ACCCGGCTATAGGGGTATGCCATGAGTTCAAGGAGAAGCTGGGCGACTTGTTGAGATTGAAAAGCCAGACAGTCGGACAATGTCGGAAAAATATCCGCAAGTTCAAGGAAATGGTGAGATTGATGACTCACCAGGCGCCTGCTGAAATGAAGAAAATTGGGGGCACAATCAGAAAATGGTTTGCACCCATCATCCGAATGTGGCGATTCGTCCAAAACAATGGAATTACGGAAGGCTTCCATCGTAAAATGAAACTCATCCAGCGGCGAGCATACGGATATCGTAATTTTGAAAATTACCGCCTCCGGGTACTGGTAGAGTGTGGAGGGTTCAACTTATGAAAAACTTCCTCAAAATCACCTTTCCCACCGATTTTGGTGTTGACCCGAAAAAACTCTTCAACATCATTCTTCCTACCGATTTTGGCATTGGCCCCAAAAGAAAAGAACCTCAATTCTTTTGGAATGAGGCTCTTATTAATGGCTCCCCCGGTTGGGCTCGAACCAACGACCTAGTGATTAACAGTCACCCGCTCTACCGCTGAGCTACAGGGGAGTTTGCGTTCCGTAGAGCGCGGAGGGATTTTTAAAGGAGGCACGAACGTTTGGCAAGTATTTTTTTGTTGCTGCAGGCTTTTTGACGCAAAAAGGATTCCGGCACAGGGACATGGCAGCGGTGCTTCTTGACCTTTGAGGGAAGAATGCTCAGACTTTCAGCGACATGAGTGAACATCACCATCATATTGCTGTTCTGGCCGGCGACGGCATCGGGCCCGAGGTCATGAAGGAGGCCCTGAAGGTTCTGGACGCCGTAAGTTCCAAGTTCGGTTTTACCGTAAGCCGCAAGGAGGCTTTTGTGGGGGGCGCCGCCATCGACCACTGCGGCAAGGCCCTTCCCGAAGAAACCATCCGCACCTGTGAAGAGGCGGATGCCGTCCTGTTCGGCTCCGTGGGCGGACCCAAATGGGAACACCTCCCCGCCAATGAACAACCGGAACGCGGCGCCCTGCTCCCGCTGAGAAAGCATTTCGGCCTGTATGCCAATCTGCGGCCGGGCGTATGTCTCCCGGCCCTGACTCATGCCTCCCCCATCAAGAATGAGCTGATCGAGGGAGGATTTGACATTTTATGCGTTCGCGAACTGACCGGAGGACTGTATTTCGGCCAGCCCCGTTTCCGCGAACAGGAGGGGGACGACGAAGTCGTCGTGGATACCATGCGCTACCACAAGAGCGAGATGGTGCGTATTGCCAAGGTGGCGTTCGAGGCCGCGCGCGGCCGCCGCAAGCGCGTCACCAGCGTGGACAAGGCCAACGTGCTGACCAATTCCCTGCTGTGGCGGGAGACGATGATTGAAGTTTCCAAAGATTACCCGGACGTGGAGCTGCTCCACATGTATGTGGACAATGCCGCCATGCAGCTGGTACGCAATCCCCGCCAATTTGACGTGCTGGTGACGGAGAACCTGTTCGGAGACATTCTTTCGGATGAAATGGCCATGATCTGCGGCTCCCTGGGCATGCTGCCCAGCGCCAGCCTGTGCCAGGGTGCGGAGGACAACGGTCTGTTCTTCGGCCTTTACGAGCCTTCCGGCGGATCCGCCCCGGATATCGCCGGCAAGGGCATTGCCAACCCGATCGCCCAGATTCTTTCCCTTTCCATGTTATTGCGCTACTCTCTCGGGGAAAAAGACGCGGCAGACGCCATTGACGCCGCCGTCCGCAGCGTGATTGACCAGGGCTACCGCACGGGCGACCTGGCTACGGGCGCTCCCGGAGAAATCCGCGTGAACACGGCGGAAATGGGGAATGCCATTATGGCAGCCCTGTAAACGGAGCCTTTTTCCGGCCCCGCAGGCGCGTCCCTGGCCTGCGGGGCATTTTACCCTTCCAGGGAGAGCATCTCCCGCTGTTTCACTTTTCTCACCCATTTCCGGATTTCTCCGGTTCTTCATTCAACGATCATGAACGTTCTTATCATCGGCCAGGGAATCGCCGGCAGCTGCCTGGCGTGGGAATTGAAACGCCGCGGCACGGATTTCACGATTGCGGACCGCCCCGTGGCGGAGACAGCCTCCCGGGTGGCGGCCGGATTGGTAAATCCCCTGACAGGCCGCGCCTTCCGCCACGGCTGGCGGCAGGAGGAATGCCTGGCCGCAGCGGCGGCCTTTTATCCGGAGACGGAACAGGAATTGGGCGGCTCCTGGTGGCAGAAGACCCCGATTTTCCGGGAATTGGAGACGGAGGATCAACTTGAAATCTGGCAGGAACGCCAGACGGCCCAGGAATCCTGCGCCTATGCCGGCCCCCTTTTCCCGTGGCCGGAGCATTGGAACGGCCAGGGAAAAGCCGCCTACACGCGCGGTTCCGCCGTGCTGCATGTAGAGAACATGGTAAATGCCATGCGGCAGTTTTTCACGGATCAGGGCCGCTTTGTGGAAGCGGATGTTTCCCCTGTGGATATCCAGCGGGACGAAAACGGACTTTTCCATTGGAACGGGCAGGCTTTCTCCCACGTAGTCTGGTGCACCGGATGGGAGGCAGGCTGCCATCCGGACATGGCTCCGCTGAAGGGGAGGCCTTCCAAGGGAACTATTCTGGATCTGGACCTGAAGGATCTGGATTGGCACGCCGGCATCCTGCATTTCGGCCGCTGGCTGGTTTACAACGGTTCTTTCTGGCGCTTCGGCGCTACGTACGCGTGGGCATGGGAGGCTCCCGGCATTCCGGAAGCTCCGGCCGTCCAGGAGTTGATGCTGGATCTCGTCAGGCGCTATTCCGGAGAAACAGGCATTATCCGCGCCCGCGCCGCCGTACGCCCCATTATCCGGCGCAGCCAGCCTGTCGCCGGGCCCATTCCCGGCCTGGACGGCCAGTTCGTCTTTTCAGGCCTGGGCAGCAAGGGGGTGACCACTTCCCCGTGGTCGGCGGCCCAATTGGCGGAACATCTGGTGCATGGAGCGGAACTTCCGCCGGATCTGCTACCCGCCGCTCTATGGAAATAGCGCAGTTCGGTTTCTGGCCTTCCTTGAACAGGACGGCTATTTTCCTTGTCAAAACGCCCTGAACACGATTACATGCGGCCTTATATGCGAGCGGAGAACGAGAACTGGGGAAATACGGTACGGGAGCATTTGTTCGACCAGCGCAGTGCCGTCATGGTTCATTGGCTGATCCTGCTCAATGTGGTGGTCTTTCTGCTCGGGTTTTTCTTCCAGGTGGAGATTCCACGGGATATTTACCCTCCCGGCCATCTGGACCTGATTCGGCTTTACGGGGCCTATAGTGAATACACATGTTTTCATGAAGGGGAACTGTGGCGATTGTTTACCTACCAGTTCCTGCACGCCAACCTGGGGCATATCCTGTTCAACATGATTGCCCTGTGGTTTTTCGGCCCGGTTGTGGAGGAACGCTTCGGGCATCTGCGCTTCCTGCTGTATTACCTGTTCTGTGGGGTGGCTGCGGCCCTGTTCTCCTCCCTGCTGGGATACATGGGATTTTTTGATCCGGAGTGGCGCTTCATTCCCATGGTGGGAGCCTCAGGCTCCATTTACGGCATCATGGCCGCGTGCGCGGTGCTTTTCCCGCATGCCCGGGTGCAGCTACTGTTTCCCCCGGTCAATTTGAGCGTGCGCCAATTTGCCCTGGCCGTTCTCGGCATTGCGTGTGCCGTCATTATCTTCCAGTGGAACAATGCAGGCGGGGAAGCCGGCCACCTGGGCGGCATGTTCGCCGGCTTTATCCTGACGCTGCTGATTTTGTGGAAGGAAAAGCTGTCCCCTCCCAAGCCGAGGGCCGCTTCTTCCTCCCATCGTTCCCCGGTACATTCCACACGCCATTCCGCCAATAATCCTCCACCTTCCGAAGAAGAGGTGGAGGAAATCATGGAAAAAATATCACGCTCCGGCCTGTCCAGTCTGACGGAGGAAGAACGGGAAGTTCTCCGGCGCGCTTCACGCCGCTGAACCAGCTGCTGGATATTTCTTCATTTTTGTCATTTTTCTTTATTTTTTATCATTTCCTTCTAGCATGAGGAAATGATGACGCGATTGTATTCCTCCACCGTGCTGGGCGTGGATGGCGTAGAAGTGGAGGTGGAAGTGGATTTCCGCCCCATGGCGGAAAAACGCACTTTCATTGTGGGCTTGCCGGATACGGCCGTCAAGGAGAGCGGGCAGCGGGTGGATACCGCCATCCAGAACAGCGGACTGCCCTTCCAGCAGGGCGTTTTCGTCGTTAACCTGGCTCCGGCTGATTTGAGAAAACAGGGGCCGGGTTTTGACCTTCCCATTGCCCTGGGGATGGTGGCCGGAGCGTCGGAAACGGATATTGACGCTTCTTCCTGGTGCATCGTGGGGGAATTGGCCCTGGATGGCGCCGTACGCCCCGTACAGGGCCTTTTGCCGCAGATCATGGAAGCACGGCGCACGGGCAGGAAACGCATCATGCTGCCCTCCGCCAATGCGCATGAAGGAGCGCCCGTGCAGGATGTGGAGATTTACCCCGTTTCCTCCCTGCGGGAAGCGTGGCAACTGCTCACCAGCCCCACACTGCCTCCTCCTTTTACAGGTTCCGGAAAGGAAGAGCAAAAGCCCGGAGAAAAGGAAGCTTCCGTCGATTTCGACGAGATCAAGGGGCAGTCCTATGCCCGCCGCGCCATGGAGATTGCGGCGGCAGGCGGCCACAATATCCTGCTCAGCGGTTCCCCGGGTTCCGGCAAGTCCATGCTGGCCCAGAGGCTTCCGACTATTCTTCCTCCACTGAGCCGGGAGGAATCCCTGGAAACCAGTAAAATTCATTCCGTTTGCGGCCTGCTGAAACGGGGCAGCGGCTTGGTGACCCGGCGCCCCTTCCGGGCGCCGCACCATACCATCTCCGATGCCGGGCTGATGGGCGGAGGCACGAATATCATCCCGGGGGAAGTATCCCTGGCCCATAACGGCGTGCTGTTTCTGGATGAATTGCCGGAGTTCCGCCGCGCCGCGCTGGAAACTCTGCGGCAGCCCCTGGAGTCCGGCCAGGCAGTGATTTCCCGAGCTTCCGGCACCATGACGTTTCCATGCCGTTTCATGCTGGTGGCGGCCATGAATCCATGCCCCTGCGGCTATTTGGGCGACAGGAGAAGAGCCTGCACCTGCTCCCCGACCCAAATTGCACGATACCGGCGCAAGATTTCAGGGCCGCTACTGGACCGTTTCGACCTGCTGATGGAAGTTCCCGCCGTGGATCCTTCCCTTCTTACTTCCGCTCCGTCCGGGGAATGCTCCGCCAGCATCAGGGAACGCGTGATGGCCGCACGGCGGCTCCAGCGCAACAGATATGCAGGCACTTCCTTCGCTAACAACGCAGCACTTTCCGGAAAGGCTTTGCAGAAGTACTGCCGCCTGCAGCCGGAAAGCAGGGCCATCCTGCTCCGCGCCGTGGAAGAACTGGCGCTTTCCGCCAGGGCATACGACCGCATTCTGAAGGTGGCCCGCACTATAGCCGATCTGGAAGGAAGCCCTGAAATTCAGGATTCCCATTTGTATGAAGCCGTGCAATACCGGGCTTTTGAACATTCCCTGCGGCAATAACTCCCCTCACGGAAACCGCACGGTTTCCGGAACAACATGCTTCACTCCCTTCCAAAAGACGATCTTTCCGAACACGAAGAGGAGAAAGAGGCGCCTTGGGAACCGTCCCTGCCCGGTTGATCCATTCGCTGATTACCGGCTCCGGGAACGCCGGACAACCAAAGCCCCCAGGCCAAGCAGCCCAAGAGAAACGGTAGCCGGTTCCGGAACGACTTCATAAGCTACCTGGATGTTGGTAAGCGTATAGGGAGAGGTGGCGCTGCCCGCCCCGCCGCGTACGCCCGCAACCAGTTTGTAGCCTTCCCCCCACGTCAGGGGAGCGTCCGCCATGTCCAGGGTAACGGACGTGGTGTGTGAAGTGGAATCAAAGGTAAAATTTTCCACCGTGGAAAGGTTCTGCACAAGCGTTCCGGCGGAGTCGTAAACCGCCAGAACCATGGTGTAGCTGGTGATGACGGACGTGGGCGTGTTACAGGAAAAGACGATGGAGGAAACAAGGTCTCCCTCCCGGGGACCGCTCAACACCATGGCAAAGGAGTCGCCGGCCACGCCGCTTCTGCCGCACAGGATGATGGAACCGATGTTATCATTATTGATCCAGGTTCCTTCCCCGTTTTGGGGCCAGTTGGCCAGGCTGTTGTTATTGCCTCCCGCATAAACGCCAACCCCGCGGCCTTTTACTTTGTCCAGCAGCTGGTTTCCCGAAGTTGGCGCCATGGTCGCAGTTTGCGACAGATTGGCTGAGTCAGGCAGTTCGGCAATGATGGTGGCGGCATTTGCAGCTACCACGCTTGCACAACTCATTAATACAGTACAATATCTACTTTTCATAAGTAACACACCGTAATAAATTTATTATGGTATGTCAATTTACAATTCAGAAGAAAAGAAGTTAAAAAATTCCGTCCTTTCCAAAATCTGCTGCATCTTCTTGAAACTGAAAGGCTGAATGATTTTACAGAACATCCCATTACTGGTATTCTTTGCACAACACTATCAAAATCCGCATTTTACATGAAAATAATCTTCTGAATGAAGAGAAGTTGAAATGAAATTATTTTTCCCGCACTTTCTGCAAGATTTTACAAAAGGCGGACGGCCCCTGTTCCCATCCACCCGGCTTGCTTGCAACGAGGATGAATATGCCGGCTTTTTTCCCCAGATTATCTTTTCAGGCGGCGGCCAACATTCCTCCGCCTTCCGGTTTCTCCTTCCATGACAGAAGCAAAAAGCCGTTCCGGGATGTCCCGGAACGGCTGTGCATGAAAAAAGGAAAAACCGACTAGCGGATGGCTTCCAGAGCCTGCCTGAGGTCCGCAATAATGTCTTCCGCAGCTTCCGTCCCTACGGAGAAGCGGATGAGGTCAGGCCGGACGCCCGCTTCCAGCAGCTGCTCATCCGTCAGCTGGCGGTGCGTATGGCTGGCGGGGTGGAGAACACAGGTGCGGGAATCCGCCACATGGGTAACGATGGCGGCCAGTTTCAGGCTGTCCATGAATTTAATGGCGCGTTCACGCCCTCCCTTGATGCCGAAGGTTACCACCCCGCAAGAGTGTCCGTCACGGAACTGCCTTTGCGCTATGTCATGGTATTTATTGGACGGCAAACCGGGATAGTTGATCCAGGCCACGTCTTCCTGCCCTTGCAGGAATTCCGCCACCTTCTGTGCATTCTCACAGTGCCGGGGCACGCGGAGATGCAGGGTTTCCAGGCCCAGGTTGAGCAGGAAGGCGTTCTGCGGGGACTGGATGGAACCCAGGTCGCGCATGAGCTGGACGGTCGCCTTCGTGATATAGGCTCCCTTGCCGAAGCTCTTGCTGTAGGAAAGCCCGTGATAGGAGGGGTCCGGTTCCGTCAATCCCGGGAATTTGTCCCTGTGGGCTTCCCAGTCAAAGTTGCCGCTGTCCACAATCGCCCCGCCTACTGCCGCGGCATGGCCGTCCATGTATTTGGTGGTGGAGTGGGTGACGATATCCGCCCCCCATTCAAAGGGACGGCAGTTGATGGGCGTGGCAAAGGTGTTGTCCACAATCAGGGGCACGCCGTGGGCATGGGCGATGTCCGCCATTTTGCGGATGTCCAGCACGCAAAGCGTGGGATTGGAAATGGTTTCCGCAAAAAGGGCCTTCGTATTGGGACGGAAGGCTTTGGCGATTTCCTCCGCCGGGGCGTCCTGGTCCACAAAAGTGACTTCAATGCCCATCTTCCGGAACGTGACGGCAAAAAGGTTGTACGTTCCCCCGTAAATGGACGCGGTGCTGACGATGTGGTCCCCCGCCTCGCAGATGTTGAAGACGGCAAAGAAGGAAGCCGCCTGGCCGGAAGAGGTCAGAATGGCGGCCACGCCGCCTTCCAGTTCAGCGATTTTTTTGGCAACCGCCTCATTGGTGGGGTTCTGAAGACGCGTGTAGAAGAATCCGGCTTCCTCCAGGTCGAACAATTTGGCCATTTGTTCGCTGGTTTCATACTTGAACGTGGTGCTCTGGTAAATGGGCAATACGCGGGGTTCGCCCTTTTTGGGCGTCCAGCCCGCCTGAACGCACAGGGTTTCCGGTCTCAATTCCTGACTCATGATGCAGGGATGCTATGCCATGCCGCCTGCCTTGTAAAGCAGGGAAAGGAGGCACTTTCAACCGCTCCGCGCCTTCATCGCCTTTGCGGCTGCAGCCAGCCTGCGTTGAGCACCGGGAATTTTTACAAGGGCCGGAAGGCCCTTGTTCCCAAGGATGGGCTGACGAATGCGCCGCCTTCTCCGGAACATCTTCCGGAGAAGGGAATGACCCGGAGATTTTACCTGATTTCCGGCAGGGGAGTGGAAATTTCCTCTTCCGTCAGGTAGCAGCCGGGATCGGACCCGTACCAGTGCCCGTTGGCAAATGCGGCCCGCGTCCGGAATCCGCCGCCGCACAGCGCGAAATGAACACAGCGGCCACAGCGGCCTTCTATTTTTTTCTGCCGTTCCAGAGGATCGTCAGACCCGCGCAATTCAGGCAGCATGTCCGCTGCGGCTCCCGCACGGGCTTCCCACAGGTCGGAGAAAAGATTGTTTTTCACGTTGCCCAACGTCACGGACTGCCAGAACTGGTCCGGATGCACGAGACCCTGCGTGTCAATGTTGGCAATGCCGCGGCCGGAACTGTTCGCCCCGCCGCCGTTCCACTGAAGCAGGTTCAGGGTTTCCTTCGCCAGCGGAGAACCTTCCCGGAGCTGGCGCAGAAGCAGATAAATGCCGTCCGCAGGCTGGGTCACGGTCAGCACTTCACGATTCTTGCCTTCCGCCTTCCACTCTTCCACGCGGGCAATCAGCGTATCCATGGCGTTCCGCGCCTCTTCCTGCGTCAATGTCTGCACTTCCACGCCGCGGCCCGTAGGAACCAGATGGTAGAAACAGACGCGCTGGATGTCATTGGCGTCAATGAAGTCCAGAATCTGGTCCATGCACTGCACATTGTTGCGGGTGAGCGTCAGGCGCAGGCCCGTCTTCTGCCCCACTTCGCTGCAAAGCTTGAAGCCGCGCACCGCCTGTTCAAAGGACCCTTCCACTCCGCGGAACTGGTCATGCACGGCGCCGATGCCGTCCAGGGAAATACCTACGTACGCCACGCCCAGTTCCTTGAACCGTGCGGCGGCTTCCGGAGTAATGCGGGTTCCGTTCGTGGAGATGGTGACTTTCAGCCCTTTTCCGGTGGCCCGTTCCAGCAGCTCCATGAAGCGCGGATGCACCAGCGGCTCCCCGCCGGAAAACAACAGGGCGTTCACCTTGTAGTCCGCCAGATCGTCAATCACCGCGCAGCACTGCTCCCAGTCCAGCTCCCCGTCAAATTTCCGGGCGGAGGCGTCCGCATAGCAATGCACGCACTTGAGGTTGCAGGTGCGCGTAATGTTCCAGACCACAATGGGCTTGCGAACGCGGGAAGAAGCCGGAGCGCAGGAATCCACGGCGCCTCCCGCAGAGCGGCCGTGCCCGTGGCCCTGCCCGTATCTCAAATGGTCCGCGGGCTGTTCCGCCCCTGTCCAAAGTCTGGTAATGTTAATCATGGTGTTGTGAAAGCCTGGGCTGATAGGGGCAGAGGTTGTCCTCCGCCATCATGTCCCCGTAAACGGCATAGGCGCGGGAACGGGACCCGCCGCAGACGGTGCGGTACTCACACCGGCCGCATTTGCCCTGGAGCGCATTGTCGTCCCGGAGTTTGAGGAAAAGAGGGTGCGTGCGGTAGATTTCCCCCGGATCATCCGTCCGCACGTTTCCCGCCGTAATGGGCAGGAAGCCGGAAGGCTGGATTTCCCCGGTATGGGAAATGAACATGATGCCCTTGCCGTCCCGGGTGGGAACGGCGCGGCGCGCGGGCTTGCTCCCCTGGGTACGGGCTTCCTGGAGCGCCACGCGGCGGTAATGGTGCCCTTCCGTGGTCTTGACGCCGAAGGGGACTTCACGGCTTACCTTGCTGAGTTTTTCCCAGACGGCTTCCACTTCTTCCGCCGTGGGCATTTCATCCATGGCGGCACGGCCCGTAGGCACCAGCAGGAACACGCTCCACATGCCCGGCTGCATCTTCTTCATCAGCTCCACAAAGTCGTCAAACTCGCCCAGGGTGCTTTTAGTGATGGTAGTGTTGATCTGCAGGTGCATGCCCGCCTCCTTGGCCATTTCCGCCGCGCGCAAGGTCCGTTCATACGTATGCGGAACGCCCCGGAAGGCGTCGTGGGTGGCCTCATGTGCGCCGTCCAGGCTCAGGGACATGCTTTGAACGCCCGCCTCCTTCAAGGCGTGGAAATCCGCATGCAGCAGCCTGGCCGTGGCCGCAGGGCTCAAGGCCACATGCAGCCCCTTCCCCGCCGCGGCACGGATCAATTCCAGAATGTCCGGCCTCATGACGGGGTCACCCCCCGTCAGCACCAGCATGGGAGGGCGGAGTTCCGCCAGACGGTCAATCAGGTGCAGGGCTTCCTCATGGGTCAGTTCGTCCGGATGAGGCCGCGGCTGGGCAACGGCGCGGCAATGCTTGCACGCCAGCGCACAGGCGCGCGTTACTTCCCAGAAAACCAGGAAGGGGCGTTCATTGAGATCTGTTTCGCTAAAAATCGGTCGCATTCCTTAGGGAAGCCACTTTAGAACAATTACAATTTTTTGCCAGCCCAAAAGCGGGCATTCCCCAAAAAGTTCACTTGGCCGCCTCTTCACGGATTTTCTGGACTTCCTTCGGCAGTTCGGAAAGGGATTTCAGAGCCTCCTTCAAATTCTGGGTGGCATCCGGAGAAAGCATGATGGCCGTCACGTGCTTCACGATCGGCTGCATCATCTCCACCAGCTGCTGCTGAACGCCCGTCAGCTTGGCCTGCTGGTTCCGAGTCAGGGGCGGCAGGGCGGCCTGTTTCCTGGCAATGTCCAGCAGGGCGGTACGGTAATGCTTCACCTGGGCCACAGCGGCCTTGCTGGTTTCCTCATCCTTCACCTCGGACAGGGATTTATCCAGCTTCCTGACTTCATCCACGGTCTTAGCCAGCAGGGTTTCATGCGTGTTGCCTTCCGCATCCTTCGGGAACGGTTCCGCCTGGGCGGCCTTGTCCTTGGATGCCTGCGCTAATTCCGTCTGAACGGACTGCAAATCCATCAGGGCTTTCTGCAAGTCGGGCGTGAGCAGCCCTTTTTGCTTCAAACGGGCAAGGGATTTCACCAATTCACCGGAAATCTTCTGTATTTCCGTCATCTGGGCGGAAATCTGCGCCTGCTCCTGAGGCGTAGCGCCGGGCAGCTCCAGCTGCCTTTTCCCCAGGGCCACCAGTTTTTCCCGCACTTTCTTAACGGTCTCCACGGCGGAAGCCGCTCCGGGTTCATCCGTCACCTTGTCCAGTGCGGCCGTGATCTCATGCATGCAGGCAACGCTCTGCTTGGTCAGGGAAAGATGGGTGTCCTGGGCAAATGCGGGCGCCGTGATACAGGCGACAACGCCCAGGCCGATGAAAGCAGCTGTGTTATTCATGATGTGGAAGCCTTTCCGTGATGAAAAGATACGTTTTCCCCCTTTCCCCGTCAATGGCTGCTATTGTCAAGGCCGCACGAACCACGCTGATCTGCATTCCATTAATGAGATGGAGACATTTTTTCCCGTTTTTCAAAAGCCATTCCCCCGTTTGGACAAGCGTTCTTTTCCGCCTGCCCACGCTACAGGCATGATAGGGCCTCCTCCGCCAATGACACGATAGGGATTCATTCTCTTAAACGGCGGCTATGGAGCCCCCAATGGAAACTTCCTCCTCGCCTGTACCCTTACCGGAACCGTCGGAGACGCCAATTCTCTCCTTATGGAAATTTATATTGCGGGCCATAAAGTTTTTACCGCATAAAAAAGGGCTGTCCGCTGGATTGCAGACAGCCCTTTTGAAATTTTTAACAGCCGGAACTTAGTCGCGCTGCTGGCGGGAATACTTGTAGTAGCTCTGGAAGCTGAGTTCCGCCGGGAATTCGCTCAGGCCGCCATTGGGGTTGTATTCCTTGAGGCCGCTCATGCCGCAACGTCCCTGGTAGGGGGGCTTGTAGGTGCACTTGTAAGTGGGGGCCCAGAACGTGACAAGCTCATAAATGCCGTAGCCCATGCGTTCAACCATGGTGGCGGTGCCATCCACAATGCCGACGGAAAAACCGGCATAGTCGCCTTCACGGCTCGTCCAGTTGATGACTCCCAACGGGATCTCTTCAACGGAATAAATGATGTTGGCAATGGCGCGGCCCAGCTTGCGGGTGGGGGTGTATTCGGAAGCGGGGGGAGCCTGAATGTCCGCACTGGCGACACCGATGACGCCGGCGGCAAAAAGAGCTGAGATGATGGCACGTTTCATACTGATTGTTTATATAGTATAATTTGTCGAGGGAAAGCAACTCAAAAAAACAAAAAATCAATCTAGCTCCGGCCGCGGGTCCCGCGTCATGAGTTCCACCAGGGCTTCCATCGGCGGCTTGGATTCGTAGAGAACGGAATAGACGGCATCAATCAGCGGCGTCCTCACTCCCAGCTTCCGGGCAATTTCATAAACGGAAAGCGTGTTGGGCACTCCTTCCGCCACCATGCCCAGGGTGTCCAGGATTTCCTGGAGGCTTTTTCCCTCCGCCAGTCTTCTCCCCACCGTCTGATTGCGGGAATGGCGGGAATAGCAGGTGACGATGAGATCGCCCACGCCGGAAAGGCCCATGAAGGTCTCCCTCCGGCCCCCGCTGGCTACGCCGATGCGCGTCATTTCAGCCAGGCCGCGGGTCAGCAGGGCGGCCTGAGCATTATCCCCCAGCTTCAGCCCTTCGCACAATCCGGCGCCAATGGCAAAAACGTTCTTGATGGTTCCCCCCAGCTGCATTCCGATGATGTCCGTAGCGGAGTAAACCCGGAAGGTCTTAGAGGCAAATATCTGCTGCACCCAGTCCGCATACTGCGGATCCTCAAAACCGATCAGGGAGGCGGAGGGAAGCCCCAGGCAGATGTCTTCCGCATGGTTGGGACCGGAAAGCACGCCTATGGGATTGGCAGGCAGATATTCCTGGAGAATTTCCGTCATTCTCTTATGAGTGCCCTGTTCAATGCCCTTGGAGCAGGAAACGATGACGGCATCCGGCCGCACGGGCAGGTCACGCAGCTGCTGCGCCACGGAACGCATGGCAACGGAAGGCACCACCACCACGATGAGTTCCGCATCCTTCACCAGGTTCAGGTCACAAGTGGGATGAATGTTGGGAGCCAGGGGAGCGGCGGTATCGGAGAGAACCGGACTGCGCCTCGTTTCCGCCAGTTCCCTGGCCTGGGCTTCAACCGGCGTCCACAGGATGACTTCACATTCACGGGTTGCCAGGACCATGGACAAAGCCGTGCCCCAGGAGCCGGCGCCAATGACCGCTATTTTATGTAACCGATTTATCATCTTACTTGGACTTTTTAGAGTAGAAGGAGTGTTCCGTTCCGTTAAACAGCCTCGCCATGTTGGAACGGTGTTTGAAAATGACCAGCAGGCCGATCAATGTAAAGAAGGCAATGTAGAGCACCTGGGGTGACATGTCCCCCCCTTCGGCGAGCGGATACATCCACCACCCCGCAACGATCATCGCAACCGCCGCCAAAATACTGGCCAGGGAAACGATGCCGAATATCCCCACGAGTACCAGCCACGTAGCCAAAGCCGTACAGGCCACGGCCGGATTGAGGGCAAAGAGGACGCCCGCCGTCGTCGCTACGCCCTTCCCCCCCTTGAATCCGAGAAAACAGGTGTACGTATGGCCCAGCACTACGGCAAAACATACCAGCACCACCACCGTGTTGAAATCCCATCCGGCACTGTCTCCGGTCAGAAACGGCAACCAGTGAAGCGCGCCGAATACGGGAATGAACCCTTTCAGAAAGTCCAAGGCAAATACCGGCGCCCCCCACCGCCAGCCCAGCACGCGCCATGCGTTGGTAGCGCCAATGTTGCAAGACCCTTCCTTTCTGAGATCAAGCCCCCTGCACCTGCCGGCAAGGTAGCCGAACGGAACCGCTCCCACCAGATAGGAGGCCGCAATGTAGAGAACTATCCAGGCAGTCATTTCGTGTGGAAGGCATTCTACCCTTGCACCGGGGAAATGACAATTGAGAATTTCCCGGCCCCGGACCGCCGGAACGGCCTTTACTGCCCGGCGGGACCTCCAAGGCCCGCTTTCAGGTCAAGAGGCGCCTGTATTCCCCTGCATGTTTTTTGAAGAGCCCCACCTTAACGTTCCGCATCCGCGGAAGGGATGGCATATTTGTTCTCACCCGCATCGTCTTTATTTGCCATGTAGATCTGTTTTGGAGGCCCTCCGCCTTAACCGCGGTCCCATCCGTTTTTCCGCCAGAGGGATTTCCTTGCCGATTTTCCGGAACTTTGCTAATCTTCATGCAAATTCCGCCCTTATGAAATCCTTTTTCCCGCTGGTATTCGTCTGCGCCGCCCTGACCAGCCTGTTCTGCTCATGTACGGAACATCTGCTTGCCAACATACCGAAGACGGAGTTTGCACCCGAGCCCCTGCAACCTTGGAACGCCCCGTTTGAAGGGCTTTGGGTCAATCCGAAAGTCCAGGGAAAGGAAAAGCATTACAGGCGGCTTTACATCGCCCCGACGACCATCGACTATCTGACGCCGGGCGCGGACCGGCACTGGCATCCGGAAGAGTTTAAAGCCCAGGCGGTGAAACTGGCCGGAGAGTTTGACCGGAAACTCCGGGAAGATCTGGCCGCACAGCCGGGACTCCCCATTGCCCTGGCGGACAGCCGTCAAAAAGCCGACCTGGTACTGGAGATAGCCTTTGTCAGCATCAACCGTACTTTAGTAGGCGTCAACCTCCTGTCCCTGGGGTCCTCCTTTTTCATTCCGGGGGTTTCCTACGGCCTGGGGCTGATCTCCAAGGGGGACATGGCCATGGCGGGCCGTGTGACGGATGCGCGCACCGGGGAACGCCTGGCCGTCTTTGGCGACTACCGTTCGGATGAGCCGACCGTTTTCGGCAGCGCCAGGGATTACACGATGTACGGCAACCACCGGAAGACCATCGACATGTGGAGCGCCAAGCTGGCGGAACTGATTGCCAAGGGACGCAACGGCAAGGTGGCGCCCGCCCTGTGGTTCACGCTGAATCCGTTTTAACGGCTCCGGAGGAAGGCTTTCAAGGCTTCCTCACCACGGCGGCCCAGACGGAGGCATTGTCCTGCTGGGGTTCCAGCATGTCTTTCACCTGCTCCATGATAGTTTCCACCAAATCCCGGCTGGAACAGTCCCTGGCTTGTTGAAGAGCCAGGAAAGAAGGCTCCCTCAACAGCTCGGACCAGACCTGCAGGCCATCCGAACAGGCCAGCACCACATCGCCGGGGTACAGGCGCAGAGGCATGGCGCTGAGGTCCACCAATTCCATGGGGCCGCCCATCACGGCGGAACGGAGCACGCAGCGCTGGCGGAGGGCCCCCTGGAGGGACATTTCCCCTTTCCGGTAAAGACGATCCGCAATCGGCCTCATGGAATGGTCCTCATTAAGGCGGTCCATGCGGAAGCCGTCCGCCCCGCTCCATAAATAAAGGGGGGAATCCCCCACGCTGATCCACCACAGGGAGTTGTCGCGGATGAACACGGCCAGCAGGGTGGTGCCGGATTCCTCCGGCTCCTTCTGAATGGCGGCCAGCGCCCGGTTGGCGGCGTGCAGGGCTTCCGTGAGGCGTTCCGGAATATCCTCCACGCCGCTTTGTTCAAATACCCTGGCAAATTCCCCCGCCACGACGCAGGAGGCGCAGTCCCCGCGAAGGTGGCCCCCCATGCCGTCGCACACGATGCCCAGCACCCCGCCTGCGGCGGGAAGGCTTTCAACCACGTCTTCCTGCTCGCGGCGTTTGCCGATCCATTGGGCGGAAGCGCAGTCCAGGGTATCCGGGGTGCGGGGGGCCATGCGGCTTGGGGTCTGAATTAACTGTCCTTCCGCTTCAGCTGGGGGAAGAGCAGGACGTCACGAATGGAGGAGGCGCCCGTCAGCATCATGATGACGCGGTCAATGCCGATGCCGATGCCGCCCGCGGAAGGCATGCCGTATTCCAGCGTTTCAATGAAGCCATAATCCACGCGCTGGGTTTCTCCGGCGGCCTGGTGCTCCAGGCGTTCCTTCTGCACGTCCGGATCGTTCAGCTCCGAATAACCGGGGGAAATTTCCTGCCCGTTGATCACCAGCTCATACACGTCCACCACGTCCGGGTTTTCCTTGTTCAGCTTGGCGAGGGGGACCAGGTCCTTGGCCACGTGGGTGACAAAGCAGGGATTCATGGTCTTTTCCTCCACCAGCTTTTCATAAACCTGCTGAGAAACGTCCACATCCTTCATATCCGGGCTGATTTCCACATCCAGCTCTTTACAGCGGGCGCGGCGCTCCTCGGGAGAAATGTCAAACCAGTCCTGGCCGGCCACGCCGCGGATCAGGTCCTGATAGTCGGCGCGCTTCCAGGGGCGGGTGAGGTCAATCGTGTAAAGCACGTTGCCTTCCGCATCCTTGTGGTCAATCTGAAGGCCGCCGCAGAATTTTTCCGCCAGATGGCAGATGAGTTCTTCCACCATGTTTGCCATGGTTTCAAAATCGCCGCAGGCGCAATAGGCTTCCAGCATCGTGAATTCCGGGTTGTGACGGCGGTCGATGCCTTCATTGCGGAAGCTGCGGTTGAGTTCAAAGATCTTGGTGAACCCGCCCACCATCAGGCGTTTAAGGAAGAGTTCCGGAGCAATGCGCAGCGTCAGAGGCATGTCCAGCGCGTTATGGTATGTTTCAAACGGCTTGGCGGCCGCCCCCCCCGCTACGTCCTGAAGCATGGGGGTTTCCACTTCCAGATAGCCGCGTTCCTGCAGGAAGCGGCGGATTTCCGCAATCATGAGGGAGCGCGTGACGAACAGGGCGGCGCTCTCCTCATTGGAAATGAGGTCCAGATGGCGCTTGCGGTAGGTAACCTCCTTGTCCGCCAGGCCATGCCATTTGTCCGGCAGGGGCCGGAGGCTCTTGGAAAGAATGGTCAGGCCGGAGACTTTTACGGTGGGTTCCCCGGTACGGGTCAGAAACGTGGTCCCCTCAATGCCGATCCAGTCTCCCCTGTCCAGCAGCTTCCACAGCTTCCAGGTGGTTTCATCCACTTCATTCTTGTGCAGGAATCCCTGGATTTTGCCGCGCACGTCCCCAATAACGAAAAACTGGGATTTGCCCATGTCGCGAATAGCCAGCAGGCGCCCGGCCACGGCCACCTGTTTGTCTTCCTGAAAATCGGCTTTCAATCCGGCGGGAGTGGTGGTCACGTCAAATCTTGCGCCGTAGGGGTCGATTCCCAGCTCGCGGATTTTGGCGAGCTTGTCGCGGCGCACGGCAATAAGTTCGGATTCCGTCGTATTCGGATGTGCCTGCTGTTGTTCGGACATAGTGCGGGGATTTTAAAGGCTTGCCGCCGTTTTGGCTAGTGCATTGTCAGGCACGGGGCATTTTTGGCGGCTGGCCCTGAACCGGAGCTCCCCCCTCGCCGCCTTCCGGGGATATGGCTCTCAAGGCACGCATCCACAGGAACGGCTGCCACGGGGGTCCCTGCGGGCAGCGGGCGGAGGACCATGCAAGGGCCGGTATTCAAGGGAATTGAAAGAAAACTGGTTTTATTATAAAAAATAGCAGCCAAACCCCCGTACACGCATAATTGCTTTTACCTTCGGCGTCAGACATGTTATAAATAACTCCGTTAAGGCGCACCTTATTTATCAATTATATACTATCCGTGCAGACTTATGAGTGATCAGACAACCGTAACTTACAGCACGATTGACGCTAACGAAGCCGTAGCCTCCGTAGCCTATCGTTTTTCTGAAGTCATTGCCATTTACCCCATTACACCATCCTCTCCGATGGGTGAATCAGCTGAAAGCTGGGCCGCTGTCAACCGGAAGAACCTGTGGGGAACCGTTCCCTCCGTGGTGGAAATGCAGAGTGAAGGCGGCGCGGCAGGCACCGTTCACGGCGCCCTCCAGACCGGAGCCATGGCAACCACCTTCACTGCATCCCAGGGCCTCCTGCTGATGATCCCGAACATGTTCAAGATCGCAGGGGAACTGACGCCCGCCGTGTTCCACGTGGCCGCACGCTCCCTGGCCTACCAGGCCCTTTCCATTTTTGGCGACCACAGCGACGTGATGAGCGCACGCTCCTGCGGCTGGGCCATGCTGTGCGGCTCCTCCACGCAGGAAGCTGCGGACTTCGCCGCCATTTCCCACGCCGCCACGCTGGAATCCCGCATTCCCTTCATGAACTTCTTTGACGGCTTCCGCACGTCCCATGAAATCGGCAAAATCGCCGACATCACGGACGATACGCTGAACGGCATGATCAAGACGGAATGGCTGGACTCCTTCCGCGAACGTGCCCTGACTCCGGACGCCCCCGTCCTGCGCGGCACCGCCCAGAACCCGGACGTTTACTTCCAGGGCCGTGAAACGGTCAACCAGTTCTATGCAGCCACCCCCGCCATTGTGCAGAAGGCCATGGACAGGTTTGCGGACCTCACCGGCCGTTCCTACCATCTGGTAGACTACACGGGCGCCCCGGACGCAGAAAACGTCATTATCCTGATGGGCTCCGGCGCAGAAGCCGTGGAAGAAACGGTGGAAGCCATGATTGCCCGGGAAAACGCCAAGGTCGGCGTTCTGAAAATCCGCCTGTTCCGCCCCTTCCCCGCCGCCGAACTAATCAAGGCGCTTCCCGCCACGGTCAGGAAGCTCGCCGTGCTGGACCGCACGAAGGAACCCGGCGCCCAGGGAGAACCGCTCCACCAGGACGTCATCCAGGCTCTCTTTGATGCCCAGGCCAACGGCGAACTTGCCTTCACCAACGGCATGCCCATGGTGGTCGGGGGCCGCTACGGCCTCTCCTCCAAGGAATTCACTCCCGCCATGGTCAAGGGCGTTTATGACAACCTGGCCCAGGACAAGCCCAAGAACCATTTCACGATCGGCATTAATGACGACGTGCTGGGCACCAGCCTTCCCTATGACGAAGACTATTCCACGGAAGCGGACGACGTGACGCGCGCCATGTTCTTCGGCCTGGGTTCCGACGGCACCGTGGGCGCCAACAAGGATGCCATCAAGATCATCGGCCAGCACACGGACCTGTATGTTCAGGGCTACTTCGTGTACGACTCCAAGAAGTCCGGCTCCTCCACCATCTCCCACCTGCGCTTCGGTCCGCGCCCGATCAAGTCCACGTACCTGATCACCAAGGCAAACTTCCTGGCCCTGCACCAGCCTTCCCTGCTGGACCTGTTCGACTTCCTGAAGAACGCCGCCAACGGCGCCACCTTCCTGATGAACAGCCCGCATCCGGCCGACAAGGTATGGGATACGCTCCCGGCCCGCATGCAGCAGCAGATTCTGGACAAGAACATCAAGCTTTACACGATTGACGCCTTCTCCGTAGCCCGGAAAACGGGCATGGGCGGCCGCATCAACATGATCATGCAGACCTGCTTCTTCAAGCTGGCCGGCGTGATTCCCGCTGATGAAGCCATCGGCTATATCAAGAAAGCCATCGCCAAGACCTATGCCAAGAAGGGCCAGGAAGTGGTGGACAAGAACATCGCCGCCGTGGACGCCACGCTGGAAAACCTGCACCGGGTGGATACCGCCGGCAAGACCGTCAACGGCCACGCCATCCCGGCAGTCATGTCCGCGGACGCTCCGGACTACGTCCAGAATGTCCTCGGCAAGATGATGTGCGGCGAAGGGGACAGCATCCCCGTCAGCCAGATGCCTGTGGACGGCACGTTCCCGAACGGCACTTCCCAGTACGAAAAACGGAACCTGGCCCTGGAACTGCCGGAATGGGATCCCACCCTCTGCATCCAGTGCGGCAAGTGCACGGCCGTTTGCCCGCACGCCGCCATCCGCAGCAAGTTCTTCTCTCCGGACGCTCTTTCCGGCGCGCCGGAAGGTTTTGAATGCCTGGATGCCAAGCATCCGGACTGGAAGGGTGAAAAATTCGTCATCCAGCTCTCTCCGAACGACTGCACGGGCTGCACGCTCTGCTCCGACGTCTGCCCGGCCAAGAGCAAAACGGACCCGACCCACAAGGCCCTGACCATGGTGCCCTCCCCGAAGATTCACGACAAGGAGGAAGCCAACTGGGACTTCTTCATGAGCCTTCCGGACGTGGACCGCACCAAGGTAAGAACGGACAATATCCGCTCCATGCAGGTGCTGCGCCCGCTGTTCGAATTCTCCGGCGCCTGCGCCGGCTGCGGTGAAACCCCGTACGTGAAGATGCTCTCCCAGCTCTTCGGCAACCGCCTGGTGGTCGCCAACGCCACGGGCTGCTCCTCCATCTACGGCGGCAACCTGCCCACCACCCCGTGGTCCCATGACTCCGAAGGGCGCGGTCCGGCCTGGTCCAATTCCTTGTTTGAAGACAACGCCGAATTCGGCCTTGGCTTCCGCGTTTCCCTGGACAAGCAGATGGAACACGCCATTGAGCTCCTCCATGACGCCGCCGGCATCGTGGGCCAGGAACTGGTGGATCAAATCCTGGCCAACCCCCAGAAGGATGAAGCAGACATCGCGCAGCAGCGCGAAAACGTCGCGGAACTCAAGAAGAGAATCACCGGCAAGCCGGAATGCGCACGCCTCCTGACCCTGGCGGACAAGCTCGTCCGCAAGAGCGTCTGGATCCTCGGCGGCGACGGCTGGGCCTATGACATCGGCTACGGCGGCCTGGACCACATTCTTGCCAGCGGCAGGAACGTGAAGGTGCTGGTCATGGATACGGAAGTATATTCCAACACCGGCGGTCAGTGCTCCAAGTCCACCCCGCGCGCGGCCGTGGCCAAGTTCGCCACCACCGGCAAGCCCGGCGTGAAGAAGGACCTGGGCCTGATGGCCATGACCTACGGCAACGTGTACGTAGCCTCCGTCGCCCTCGGCGCGAAGGACGAACATACGTTGAAGGCCTTCGTGGAAGCGGAAGCCTATGACGGTCCCGCCATCATCATTGCCTACTCCCACTGCATCTCCCACGGCATCAACATGGCCAAGGGCCTGCAACAGCAGAAGGCCTGGGTGGATTCCGGCCGCATCCTGCTCTACCGCTACAATCCGGATCTAGCCCTCCAGGGCAAGAATCCGCTGATCGTGGAAGGCAAGGGGCCGAAGGGAGACCTGCGCGACGTGCTGCTCAGCGAAAACCGCTTCAAGCTCCTGGCGAAGACCAACAAGGAAGGATTTGAAAAACTCCTTGAAGAAGCCCAGCAGGACGTCTGGCACCGCTGGAACCTGTACCAGAGCATTGCCGGCATGGGCGCCGACAAGCCTGCGGAATAAGGCGTACAGCCACTAACTTCAACGCCCCTGCACGGTTCCCCCGGCAGGGGCGTTTTTATGGCCTTGTCCATCTACAACAGCCGGGAAGCATGGATATTGACGGGTCCGCCCTTCCCATCGTCCGGCTGCATTGCCATCTTTTGCCGTTGCTTTTTCTGCGGAACCCGGCCTTTCCGCAAGGGAGGGGCCATACCGGAATCCCGCCGCCTCCTCCCCCGGAATGATTTACGGGAGCCTTCCCTTCCACAGCCTCACCCCTGCGGCGTGGCCGGCTGCCAATCCTGCACAGGCAGCTGCAATCCCCAGTACGTCCATCCACAGCCAGCCGTTCCCCCCATTCTGGAACAGCAGCAGGTGAACAGCCTGCCCCACGCTAAGAGCCGCCAGGAACCACATCAGGAAATAGCCCCAGCTCCACGCTCCCCGGAACAGCAGGAATTTTTTCAGGGAAGGTTTCTCACACGTCCGCCCTTTCCATGGATTTCCGCACTGCATAAAAATCATCACCAGCTGGAAACAGAAACATCCTGCAAACAAAAGGGCGTCTATCACCAGGTACCCCAAAGGGGAAAAACAATGCTGCTCATCCAGCTCCAGTCCCCAAGTAATGGATGTCACCAAAAAGAACGCGAGCAGAATGATATTTCCATACATCAGAACAACCGCTATCGTTTAAAACATATGTTTTTCCTCCAGCAATAAAATTTATTTTCCGGTCATCCCTTTTCAGGAAGGTACAAGCATTTTCATTTTTGGAAACTTCCTTCCACAAAGTAAAGAATCTGGAGGGGGGGGAGCTGTTGTCAGACAGTCAAGGAAAAACGAAGCTTTCTTCAACAAGAAGCTATCCGGTATTTTTTTGCCGGCGGCGTCTTTTCCAACAAGAATATATTCGCAGGAAGTATTGGGAACAGGATCCATACCAAAGGAATCACCGAGCGTTCTTGCAATGATCGCATCAATATCTCCTATCATTTTTTGTAAGAGGTCTTCTCCTTTCTGAAAGAAACCCCGGATAAACAGGAAAAATAATTGACACTATAAAATAGTTGGGCATGAATAATGTAGTATGAAATACTCGGCATTGTTATTCTTTTTTCTGTCTTTTCTGGTTGCTTGCGAGGCACAAGAGGTCTTTTTTAACCCCGATCCGGTCGAATTCACCCCTCCCCGAACGCATCCTTTAACGTCAAAGGAAATGAAAGAGTTAGAGGAAGAATGGCAAAACGCTTACATCGGAAAAAAAGAAGACTGGACACTCTTTACACGTAAGATAAAAGGGGGAGAATTTATTCCGGATATCCTACTAAATTTGGATATCACGGGAATGAAAAAACATGTCAATAAATCTGGTTACATTTATTTTACAATACCTTTCAAATCTGGAGAGAGAAAGCTTTCATCTTTTAGCAAGTGGCACATTTCCACGAACTGCATAAAAGCGCGAAATTATATGATGCCGACCCATGAAATGGATGCCTTTTTCAAATACAGGCAGGATCTGTTTTTTACTCCCCATCCCGGGGACGAATCTTTGACGCAAGAAGAAAGGGAATTTATTAAAACTTTGGATAGATGCCTGAACCGGAATTTCGCCTTTATCTACGCGCGGCCGTATTCCAACATGGAGAGAAAATTACTGGAAAGCGGAGCTTATTCCGGCCTTCTGCATGACCATATGCTTTTGACTCACTTGCCCGCAAATACTCAATTTTTTACAAAGGATCAATACAGAAAAGAAGTGAAAAGCCTGAAGGACAGGGAACAAACTTGCATAGGGGAAAGCGGAGTTCTTGTTTTTTTCAAACGGAAATTTCAAATGTCGCATAAAGATGAAAAAATAGCAGATAGCATCTATAGTTCCTTTGGTATAAACGGGGTTAAAATGTTTAATGCACTGTGCCGGAATTTTGAAGAGTTTGAAAAGGGACTCACACCGAAACTGCGAGATAAATTCACCCCGGAAGAACACAAAATATACATGTATCTAGGTTATCCTTTGACTTTGAAAGATGAACTGGATGATGTCCTGATGTATTCCCGAGGAACTGAATCAGCTTGCCTGGACGGTCAAGAAAATGTACTCCGCTCAACTGGTAATCAATCATTTTTCAGCGTGGAAACAGTGGGTAATATAAAAAAGGAGAAGTGGCGTTCTAGCAATCTTGTTGGTGCTCACAGAGAAAAAGCGGCGGATGTCCTGTACAGAAGGTATAATGAGCGTGTCAACGCCAGTGTGTATTGTAATGCCTTTTGGACGAAAAAAAACCTTCGGGAGTTAATTCTGGACCGAGCGCAGTTTGACCCCGAAGGCTCCGGAATGAAAGAAAAGAAGCAGACACCTTTTCAAGAGGCTTTGCTCGTACGCTATCAAACGGCATCAGGCTATTGCAACAAACTGATGAACTATGCCCTAAGTAAAAAGAAGACTCCGAAATCCATGGCTCATACGAATCTACTCACTAAGGAATTAATGAAAAACGATGAAATCAAGCGCCAACAGAAATCAATTAAGTAAAGGCGTCGTAAGGAGCAGAGATCATATGATCGATATCTTTACAAAATCAGGCATTTGATAAAAATCGGCTTCCTGCCTCTCAAGAGGCGGAGAGGGGGGGGGTTGCACGTTATGCCAAAAACACTTTCTCCTTATCTGGCTATCGTTCAAATTCGACACTTCTTTTTATGAATCAAAGTATGGTGACGACGCTATTTAGATTTCTTTAATGATTTCCTTTGCAACATAATTTTCAGAAAATATTGGTAACCAATACTTCAGAATTTCTTGAACTTATCCCCTCCTTATCCTTTGCAGCCGCCTGCTATATGCGTTTTTCATGCGCGGCCCGCATGGACGCAGGCCGCGCATGAAAAAAGCCGGAACGGAATGGAGCGGCAGCAAAAACGCCTTTCAGGATTCCTGGAAATGGTATACTCCGGATGGAGAACATACCATTCCCGTATTCGTATCCGGAAAGTGCACCACCTCGGGCATGAGGCGGGTGCCCACATCCAGATAGACCAGCTTTTCCGTGGCGGAGCCGTTACGGATCACGTGCGCTCCTTCCGGATTAGCGGGAAACGCAATAATATCCCCCTCTTTCAGGCTCTTTTCACCTTCCGGGGTACGCACGACGGCATGGCCTCTGATGATATAAAATACTTCTTCATTCACTTCATGGTAATGGTAGCCGTAAGCGAATTGCCCTGGCTCCACTTCCACGAAATTGGCCGCGCATTTGCCGGTGTCCACTTCTTCAATAACGGATTTTACCGCAAAGGAATTGCCTCCCTGGCTGATGACCTGCGGCGCCATCTCTTTGTAATTGGCAATGATGATCTTGTTCATGGCATTATTTGTTCACGCTTGCCGGAACGGCAGGCTTCCGTTAGAATAACGGAACTACCTCCCTTCTGTAAAGTAGGCATAAATTTGTAACCTAGACTCCCAAAAGAAACCATTGATTAAAACCAATGACTTATCAACCTTCCTCATGTCCTGTTGAAACCACTCTTCAACTGATTTCCTCCCGCTGGAAAGTGCTGATCATCCGGGACCTGCTCCAAGGTACCCGGCGGTTCGGGAACTCCGCAAATCCATCGGTCCCGTGACGCAGAAGGTCCTTACGGCTCATTTGCGCTCCATGGAGGAGGACGGCCTGCTCACCCGGAAGGTATATGCGGAGGTGCCCCCGCGCGTGGAATATACCCTCACGGAACTGGGCTACAGCCTGGGCCCCATTCTGGCTGCCATGGCCGCATGGGGATGCGGGTACCAGCAAAGAGGCAACTGATCCTGCTTTTCCGGCTTTCTCCAGCCGTCATCCCACGGGAATGGTCATAAAATCCCGGCGGGCTTTTCTTTCCGGAAAAATCAGCGGGCGGCTTCCGCCGTCTGGCGGATGATGTCGCGGGCCTTGCGCACGTCTTCCTCATGGGTGTTCCCACGGCTCTTTTCCACTGTGAAGAGCTTGGACAGCTCTTCATCCATGCGGGCCACGGCGGCTTTCGCCTTCGGGTTCTTTGCGGCTCGGGCGCGCAGGATGTTGACCTTTTCAAACTCTTCCAGCCCGTCGCGCAGTTTTTCAAACCGCAGGGAGCTGAGGTTGCCGGGATAGACCAGGTAGCAGTCTCCCGCGGGCCAGTTGCCAAAGTCTGTCGTTTCAAACGGATTGCGGTTCCATGAATTATAGGCCCATCTCAGGAAGCCGTCCAGGTTGTTGGCCGCAGCAAACAGGGGCAGCCATTCCGCCTCCGCCAGGGGGGATGCCGTGAAGGTATTGGGCTTTTTGGGGTTGACGCAGACATAAAACGTCGTCTTTTTCCCCTCTTTTTTACGCTGCGCCAGCAGATCGCCCATGACGGTGTCGGCATGGCCGATCACGGGGGAAACGTCGTACACGTCCCGGGTCATGGCGGTAGGCCGGTCGACTGCGGAAACGATTTTGAATTCCGGGGCATACTTGTCCAGGACGTTCTTGGCGGCCTTTACCATGGCGTCCGGCCGTTCGTCCAGGCCGATGCAGGTTTTGTCCAGCCATCCCCTGCTCTTGACGTGTTTCCGGAAGTCCTTCAGGAAGGGCCCCCAAATGGCCTCATAGGAAGGGTCGGAGGGCTTGAGGTCCAGGAATTGGTCATGCCCGGTAGCTTCATCCCTGTAACGGATTTTCATGGACCAGGGAATCATGGTGTAGCAAGTGATCTGGCCTTTTACTCCCACGTCATTAAGCATGAAGGAGACCCATTTGTCAAAGTTGGCATAGTCATACCTCATGACGCCATCCCTGCCCTTCACCCATTCAATCATGGACGGCCACCAGTCATAAGTCTGGCCATTCCAGGCTTCATCAATCAGGGAGCAGGTAATGGCCTTCTGGCCGGCCTCCGCCAGCCTTTTCATCACGGGTTTCAGCAGGGCGAAGTGCTCCGGCGACCACGGTTCCACATCGTGCCAGCGGGCCACGGCTTCCGGATGCTGCCAGAGGTCCAGATGCACCTGCCAGCCGGCGGGCGGGGGCAGCAGTTCCGGAGCCACCTCCAGCCTGACGGGGACGGTCACCACCGGGCTGTTTTCCGAAGAAACGGCCACCTTCCCCTGGTAAACGCCGGGGCGGGCTGCCGCCGGAATATTGATTTCCACCCACACGGGACGAATGCCGCCGGCCGGAAGGTCACAGCGCTTTTCCTTCCCGATGATGTCCGCCACGGGTTTTCCGGCTGCCCTGGTGTAGCGCACCAGGGAGACTTGAACGGGCAGCATCTGCCCGGCGGCATTTTTCAGGCCGGCGCAGGAAACGGTTAATTGGGGCTGTGCCTGGGAAGACCAAACCGCAATTTGCCCGCTCACCCGTTCTCCCCGCCACCCGGAAAGACGGAGCGCCTTCTGGAGCATTTCCGCACCGGGCGCGCTTCCAAAGGACAGGCGGTCATATTCTTTCACCGCCGCCGCTTTCAAATCCAGGGAGGCATCCGGGCCATAACCCTTGATTTCCACCAGATGGCCGCCGTTTTCCTTCCCGACGCTGTTGCCGAGGAACGTGATTCTGACGTATCGCACCGTCTGGGGCTCCAGCTTGAACGGCACGCCGTCCGCCGTGGCGGCAATGCTGTTGGAAGACTGGTCCACCAGCATTTTCCAGTTTTTCCCGTCCGGGGAACCTTCTATCTTGTATTGATAGACGCGCCCGTCCTTCCAATAGGGCCACACGTGAAGGGCGGACAGCGAACGGGGGCGCCCCATGTCCACCTGAAGCCAGACAGGCAGATGCTCGCATCCCCAATACTTGCCGCCGTCATTGGTCCGTCCGTCCACAGCCAGTTCAGGACGGTCTTCCCCATAATGCCCGGACGCGGTTACCGTGGCCCCTGAAAAAAGGTTGGCCCCTTCTCCGTCCCCCTTCATGGAAAGAAGAGCCGGTTCATACAGGGGATGCCTGTCCGCGGACTGGGCATGAACGGCGGATGCTAAAACAATGGCGGAAAAAAGAGAAAAAAAACAATGTCGCATCATTTCCCAGTACGCGGAAACGCTCTCCATACTTTCATCCAGGCTCATTTTATGGCTATTTCACCACCGGGCGCACGGGAATATCTCTGGAAGCAAAGTACGCCTTGGCTTCCGGCACCGTGTATTCGCCAAAATGGAAGATGGAGGCTGCCAGGACGGCGTCCGCCTTTCCTTCCACCAGCACTTCCACCATGTGATCCAGATTGCCCGCGCCACCGCTGGCGATCACGGGAATGCGGACCGCCTCACTGACGGCGCGGGTCAGTTCAAGATCATAGCCCGTCCTGGCTCCGTCCGCATCCATGCTGGTCAGCAGGATTTCCCCGGCTCCGCGGCGTTCCGCCTCCACAGCCCATTCCACCGCATCCCTGCCTGCGAATTTCCTTCCTCCGTGGGTGGAAACTCCCCACTTGCCGGGAGACTGCCTCTTGGCGTCAATGGCCACGACGATGCACTGGCTGCCGAAGGCCGCCGCACCTTCATTGATCAGTTCCGGACGGTTGATGGCCGCCGTATTCAGGGACACCTTGTCCGCGCCCGCCAGGAGCATTTCACGCATGTCTTTCACGGAGCGGATGCCTCCGCCCACCGTCAGCGGCATGAAACAGCACGCCGCCGTGCGGCGTACCACGTCCACCATGGTGGCGCGCCCGTTGGAAGAAGCGGTGATGTCCAGAAAAACAAGCTCGTCCGCCTGCTGCGCATCATAGGCCCTGGCGCATTCCACCGGATCCCCGGCATCCCTCAGATTGACGAAGTTGGTCCCTTTGACGACTCTGCCGTCTGTTACGTCCAAACACGGAATGATTCTTTTTGCCAGCACGCCCTTATCAAGCCAGCTCTTCCTCAAAAGGAAAAGCTTAAAATACGGCTTGGCCTGCCGCGTGCGTTTTTCATCGTCCAGTTCGCTCTGTCTTCGGACGTTCCAAGTTGTCTCCCGCTCTTCCCTCTCTTTTTTATAATATTGAAATTCAATAAATAGCGACGCTTGAAAAAGAATTTTCCACCACATTCCATGCAATCATCAAACTCGTTTTGCGGATTGCGAATCCGGTTCAAATAAAAAAATATGACCATAAAAGAATTATGATTTTTAATTCATTGAAAATAAGAATCTTTTCCTATAACTGGTCTTTTTTTTAATCTCTCCCGTTGCTGATTTTACGGGGGATGGATAGGGGTCGTCCTCTTAAAGACGGAAAAAATCGAAGAACCGGATTCGCAATCCGTTAAAGGAATTACAGATTCACCCCGTTGTTCTTTTCCTTGTCTAACAATTTAATTATATGAAGAAAACATTATTTATCCTGGCCATGGGGCTCCTTGGAGTCTCGGGAGTCCAGGCAAGCGTAACTCTGGTTTCCGGCTTTTCCCGGTTTGACCAAACTTCCCCAGGCAGCGGCACCGCCGCCTCCGACCTGGGCACAACCGCCCTCAGCTGGACGCTCAATGACGCCACCTGGAACGATGACGGAACCTGGACATCCAACGCAACGAACGCAAAGAAAAACGGCTTGGACGTTTCCAGCCTGAATCTTTCAGGAGCTTCCGGTTATACCGTCAATATCAATTTTGCCAAAGCTACCGGCCTTGACAATCAGGATTCCATCTTTTGCGCTTCTATCGGGGGAACAGGCAACAATTCCATCCTGGGACGTTATGAAACCGGAAATAAAATTGGAATCGCAAACGATGGCGCCAGTGGGGGCCGTCCTGCCAGCGCTTTGAGCAACGCCATTAGTTTTACCGATCCTTTCTCCCTGACTCTCTCCGTTGAGGCCGGAGGCAACTATAGTCTATTTATCACGCAGAACGGAACCACCCAGAATATATACTGGAATGGAAAAACACAAGCCGGGCTCCTGAATACACTGTACATCGGCTGCTGGGGTTCATTGCCCAATTACCAATGCTCCCCGACGGTATCCGGCCTCAGCTTCTGGGAAGGAGCGGCAACGCAAGACGATCTGGCAGCCATCATCAACGTACCGGAACCGGCCACTGCCTCCCTGGGTCTGCTGGGACTTGGAGCGCTGTGCCTGCGCCGCCGGAGAAAATAGGCCAAGGTCTTTCTCTTCATGAAAGCCGTTGGCCGTGTTTTACCGCCAACGGCTTTTATTTTTTACTTTTCTGAAAACAACTGCCATGAAACTGTCTCCTTTTTGCCGCGGCCTGCTGTACATTCCCCTGGCGGCAGCCCTGATCGGCACGGCGAACGCCAAAACGCTCCAATTATACATCCTGACGGGCCAGTCCAATTCCCTGGGCGCAGTCAAGGGTTCTCCGGCATCCGCCGAATTGCTGGAACAATACAAGTCCGACGGGAGCACCAAATTCTGGCACAACAATTTCAACAAGGATTCCGGCAACTCTGTGGATTACAATCCTGCGGCTTCCTCTTCCTGGGGTTCCGTGGTTCCGCAGGTGTGCGGAACGGCGAAAAGCAATTACAACTGCATGGGGCCGGAGTACGGATTCGCGGCCGTGATGGAACGCAAGGGATGGTCCCTGGGCGGCTCTTCATCCGGAAGCACGGAGATGGGCATCGTCAAGGTTTCCCTGGACGGAGGCGGCAATTCCTACTGGAACAAGGGAACCAATGCGTACAATACCATGGTGGAAACCGTCCGGCAGGCTTGCGCGAATGCCCTGGCCAACGGCTACGACCAGGTGGAAATCATGGGCGTGATGTACCTGCAGGGGGAATCCAACGGCAATGCAAGCAACGTCGGCGATTCCTTTTTAACGTTTCTGGACAATTTGCAGGCGGACGTCAGCCAGGCAGGCGTGGACACCACCGGCTTGGCGGAGCACCAGGCCATCCTGGGAGAACAGGCCCAGTGGTCTACGGCCAATGTCACGAATGCCGAAACCGGAGATGTCACCGGCGGCTTCAACGGCAATGAAGGTTCCTCCGGAACGACGCGCGACCAGCAGAAAGCCCTGGCCCAGGCCAACGACAACATGGGCTGGGTTCCCACGCGGGACCTCGCCAAAATCACTTCAGGGGATGCCATGGGCGTTCATTACGACGGGAAGTCCCAAATTACCATCGGAGCACGGTATGCCTATGAGGCGGCCAGGCTCGCCGGCTATGATACGGGCACCGTACGCAGCGGAAATTACGATGCCGCCCTGTCTTCCACAGACGCCTGGATGAACGGCAAGCTTCCGGTGGACAGCGTGGCCGTATGGGACGTGGCTTCATCCGCCAAGGACAACATGGTGAGTACAGCTGCCGGAACCAATGCCGTTCTTTACGGCATCAGGATTGAAGACACCTACCTGAACACCATTACCATCCGGGGCGTGGCCGTGGACGGCAGCGCCTCCCCTTCCCTGGAAGACGGGCACCTGATCCTCGGCAATGGCGGCATTGACATTGCCGCCGGCAAGAATCTGAATATTGACGCCGTTCTGGAATTGCAGGGAAAACAGTCATGGAACATCGCAGGCGGCAGTACCCTCGCTATTCAGGGCAGCGGCGCAGGAAACAGCAATGCCGGCAACCAGGTTCTTTCCTTCATCACCGGAAGCGGGGACGTCTCCATCAGCAATTCCACCCTCGCGGCTGATCCGGCCGGGATAGCCAGGGTTAATGTCAGTACCTACATCAATACCAACGCCGCCGCCTTCACGGGAAACTGGACCATCGGTCCGGGCGTCGAAATCACGATGAACGGGAAGGATTCGCAAACGGCGGCCTCCGGCTGGGGTTCCGGCGCCATCCATCTTCAGGGGGCGACGGTCCTGGCCGGCTGGGAAAACGTGACGGCCAATACGTGGAACAATCATTTTATGTTGGAAGAGGGTACCGTTTCCTCCTTCGGAAGCTCCACCAACTCTTCCGGAAGCGTCCTGACCCTGGCCGGAGAGATTTCCGGAAAAGGGGCCCTGTCCAAAACCACCGACAATACGCTGGTGCTGTCCCACGCCAATACCTACACGGGAGGCACCCGGATCCAGGGAGGCACCCTGCGGCTCGGAGACAAGGATGCCCTGGGTACGGGAACCGCCGCCGTTTACACGGGGGGAACGCTGGATTTGAACCATTACGACGTTTCCAGCGCCATCCGCCTGGCCGGGGGGGAAGTTCTGAATTGGAGCTCTGCCGCGCGGGTGGAAATCGCCCACCAGGTCATCTGGGCCAACCAGCATTTGACGGGGCAGCTGGCCTTGTCCGACGGCTCCCGGATTCTGGCCGGCAATTCCATGACGCTGGGAACGGGAGACAGCCTGACGGCGGGCAATTTCACGGTGGAACTTTCATCAAGAAACCTGGTGGACGGCGGCGAAGGACTGGCCGCCATCATCATGACCGGAGGCACATTGAACCTGTTGAATGGCCTGACGCTGGACGTCAGCGGAACCATGGATGCCGCCGGTACCCTGGCCTTCAAGATAACGGATGTTTCCGGAGGTTCCCTGAACGGACTGTCCTCCGCGGAAGATTTTTCCATGGCCGATGCGTCCAGCAGCTGGAATATCCTGAATTACGACGCTTCCACCGGAATCGTGACGCTCTCCATTCCGGAACCTTCTTCCGCCTTGCTGGGACTTCTGGGCGTTACCGTCCTGCTGGCCATGCGCCGCAGAAGCTGACCTTTTTTCCGGGCGTTCATCTGCATGCAGATTAAAACGGGGAATGGGTTCTGATGCCCGATGAAATGCCGCAAGCCTCTGCGGCGTTCTCCGGCCGGTCCGGATTCTGCCGGGGACGTTGCTGGAAGCCATGTTTTCCTCCTCAAGGCATATTTCCGGGACACTCCGGAAATATGCGGAAAAATTCGGGGGAAGAAGGGCAGACGGCTTAATACTTTTCTTTCCGTGCCCAAGTGGTAGACTCCGCGCAAGGCATCTCCACCCATGACAAACACACGCTCGGGATTTACCAAACTTGCAGCCATCTGCATCGCCATCCTTCTGGGAGCGGTGATTTGGGAACTGGGGTGGCCCCTGACGCGTGCGGAACATGAATGGTCGCGCCTGATTGCGGCCGTCGCCACGCTGGGGCACCTGACGGGCGTGCTGGGCTCCTACTTCCGGAAGGAAATCAACAGGCCTTCCCTGAGGCTGCTGGTCTTCCAGATCATCAGCTGCCTGCTGATCTTCATCCTGATCGACAGGGAGCAGCAGGAGGACAGTTTCATGAGGTTTACGGAGCTTTCCCGCCTGGTGATTACGGCCGGCCTGATTGCCATTCCCACGCTGATGTCCCTGACCAAGATTTTCCAATGGCTGCTGGGCAAACAGAAAAAAGGGCGCCCGCTGATGGCCCCCGCCATGCAGTTTGTGGCCTCCCTGGGAGTAGTCATTCTGGCAGGAACCGGGCTTCTCCTGCTTCCCAATTCCACGTATCCGGGCATCACGCTGAGCTTTACGGACGCCCTGTTCACCAGTACCAGCGCCGTATGCGTCACCGGCCTGAACGCCGTGGACTTCGCCCATATCTTCACCCCGCTGGGAGAAATGTTCACGCTTGCGCTCATCCAGATCGGCGGGTTCGGCATCATGACGTTCGCCTACTTCGTGGCCATGGTGGCGGGCCAGGGATTTTCCCTGCGGGACCGCGTGCTGCTGACGGACTTGCTGGACGAAGGCAATCTGGGGTCCGTGGTCTCCTTCATCACCACGATTGTGGTAAGTACGCTGTTTATTGAATTGTGCGGCGCCGTTCTCCTTTATTTTTCGTGGGAGGGGAAAGACATCAACCTGATGGGGGAACCCCTGTGGTGGCATTCCCTTTTCCATTCCGTTTCCGCTTTCTGCAACGCAGGTTTTTCCACGTTTCCGATGAATCTGATGGAGCCGGGCATCCGCCTGTGCTACAGCGGGCAGGCCGTCATCATGGCACTGATCATCTGCGGCGGCCTGGGCTTCGGCATTTACAAGGAAATCAATTCCCGGCTGGTCAACCGCTTTCTGGCGAAGCACCGCCGCCTGCGCATGCAGTGGAGCCCTTATTTCAAACTGGTGATGATCACCACCGGCATTCTGCTGGCAGGGGGAGCCCTGTCCATCTTTGCCGTTTCAGCGCCCCATGCCTCTGCCCCGCTGGGGCAGCACCTCTGGAACTGCCTTTTTGACAGCGTCACGTCCCGCACGGCGGGCTTCAACATCAGCGATTACAGCCACTACCTGCCAGCCGCCAGCCTCATCATGTGCGGCCTGATGGTGGTGGGCGGCAGCCCCGGCGGCACGGCGGGCGGCATGAGAACCACCACCTGCGCCATTGCAGGCGCGGAAATCCTGCGTATTCTCCGCGGGCGGGACCATGTGGAATTTTTTCACCGCCGCATTGACCAGCGCACCGTGGCGCGGTGCGTGATCACGGTGGTGGTCTCCTGCGCCTGGATCGGCTGCTTCACCATCCTGATCTGCAGCCTGGAGCCCGCCATGAGCTCACTGGATATCTTCTTTGAAAATTGCAGCGCTTTTGCTACCGTAGGCGTGTCACGGGGAATCACGCCTGATCTGAGCGACCCTTCCAAATATCTTCTCATCATCAACATGCTCGCCGGCCGCGTGGGGCTCTTCGCCTTTCTCATTGCGCTGGCCGGCACCCCCACCCCGCGGCATTACCGCTATCCATCCGTCAAAATCCCGCTAACCTGAACATACCGTTATGAGATATACCGTTATCGGCCTGGGCCAGTTTGGGCAGGAACTCTGCATTGAGCTTTCCGCCCGCAATATTGAAGTAGTGGCCGTCGCCTCCACGGATGAAGAACTGGAGCAGGTCAAGGATTTGGTTACTTATGCCGTTGTAACGGATTACACTAATCCGGCCGCCCTGCGCGAACTGGAACTGGACGAGCAGTCAGCCGTCATCGTCGCCATCGGGGACAGCTTTGAAGAAAACCTTCTGGTCGTCACGCACCTTCAGAAAATGGGCGTCCGCTACATTTACGCCCGCGTGATGAGCCCGGTGCATGAACACATCCTGAGCCAGATGAACGTGTACGCGCTCATCAATCTGTCCCGCGTGGCTTCCAAGCAGCTCGCCAGCCAACTGGAATCCCCGGAATTCCTGCGCGTCTCCCCCATGGATGAAAACCACAGCATCGTGGAAATAGCCGTGCCGCGCATCTGGGTGGGCAAGCGGCTCCGCGACGTGGGCCTGCGCACGGACCACCATCTGAACCTGCTGACCATCCGCCGCGGAGAAGCCCAGACCCCGCAGGGGCGCCGGGAAATCCTTTCCATCCCGCGCATTCCCGTGATCGGCACCCCTTCCCCGGACCTCGTTTTTGAAGACCACGACATCCTGGTCCTGTTCGGCAAGGAAACGAACCTGATTGAATTCGCCCAGCTTTCCAAGGGTTTGTGACCTGGAAACATTTTCCATGAAGGAAGGGGGAGGAATCATGCCATGGCATGCTTTTTCCTGTTCCGGAATTCTTACAGGATTTTTCGGGCTTCCTGATGGAAAGTCCGGCCAGTTCCCGGAGCCATAGCTTTCAGGAGAGTTCTTCAAACGCGGTGATCAACCGCTTTTCAGAGATGCGCCCTTTGACAGAAATAGCGGGAGCGAAGACGGCCAGGCGGTATTCTTCCAGCAGGTAGCCGTACTGCGTCCAGCGCAGATCGTCCGCATGCTCCGGCAAAGCCCGATGCCAGGGGAGATAAACGCGTTCAAAGAGGTCCAGGCGTTCCAGCTCCCTGGCGAGGGGTTGCTGGCCGATGCGCCTGATGCGTTCCGAGATGCCCTGCATGTACCGTTTCAGGTCCGGCAGGCGTTCCACTCCATGCGCCCACAGAAAGCGGGGACGGAGCAGCCAGTCAAGCTGGCGGCGGAGATCCGCCGTGATGCGCTCCGTATGGCGCACCCCCTGCTGCGCGGCGGAGAAGTCCCTTGCGGCATGCTCCGTGGCTGCCACCAGTTCCCATACATCCGCCACGCCATGCGCGGCGTCAAAGAGATTCTGCCGCAGGTTCATTTCTGCAGCGGCAAATTGTTCCGCCGTACGCGGGAGGGGACGGCCCATGGCCATTTCCGCAGAGACGTCCACCAGATCATCCGCATTGGTGGACGGATCCTGGCCAAGCAGGTGCAGGGAGAGTTTTCCTTCCAGCTTCAGCGGGAATTTTTTGCGGAGGTGGTTGAGCTGGTCCGCCTGGCGCAGGCGCATGAAGCGCAGGCACCCTCCCCGGTGGGAGTCCGCCGCACGCAGCCCGTCTTCAAAAACGCGCACGCCTACGGATGAGCCTTCATCCACCAGGGCGACGTAACCCGTCCTCCCCGCTACATCCACCGTGTGTTCCAAATTCCCGCAGGTCCATTCCTTCATTCCGGTAACGGACACAATGTCCGCCGCCGTTTCCCGGAACCGGCGGGAGAGTTTTTTGCCCAGGCGTCCGTTCAATTCCGCAACGTCCGTACCCATGGCAAGTTCTTCCCCTTCATCATCGCATACCCAGATTTTCGTGACCAGCTCCGCCGGAATACGGTTCATGTCAAAGAAGGAGGGAGCGCAGAAACGCCCGGTTTCCGATTCCACGAATTCCGCCAGTTTCTGCGCCAGCGGGCCATCCGGTTCCAGGCCATGCCGCAGTTCCGCAAAGTAGGCGGCTTTCTGGCTGATGGGCTGGAGGAAGACGCGCAAGTCCTTGGGAAGGGTACGCAGCAGGCATTCCGCCCGCTGGGCCAGATGGCCCGGTACGCCCCACTCCGGCAGCCACTCCGGAACGTCCGGCAGCTGGTCGATATGGACGCCCAGCGTCACGCCGTCATCTTCCGCGCCGGGGTCATTCTGGTAGTAGACGGCATACTCCGCCCCGGCACAGCTGATTTCGTCCGGAAAGCCGTCCAGCAGATCCTTTCCCCAGAATTCGTACATGGCTTCCTGGGCCGGAACATGCAGGGCTTCCGGGTCTTTTTTCTCCACGCTTCCGGCCCAGCGCAGAAAGGCCCTGGCCGTGCAGCAGTCCTGCGGAATGAGCCTGTCAAAGAATTCAAAAACGCCTTCTTCGCACCAGACCTGGTCCGGACGGCGGAGTTTCAGTTCTATCTGCCGCACTTCCTCCCGGAGCGCTTCCAAATGTTTGATGCACCCGGGCCTGGTACGGAAGCCGCCGCCCAGCAACCCTTCACGGATCATGATTTCCCGCGCATGGGCGGGATTGATGCGGCCATAGTGGACGCGCCTGTTGTCAATGATGCGCAGGCCGCCGCACATCACGCGTTCCACGGCGTATACCGCACCCTGCTCCTTGTCCCACCGCGCTCCGGAGTAATGGGATTCACAGAGGTGGGGAGCCACCTGCTCCACCCATTCCGGTTCCAGCCTGGCGGCGCGGCGCATCCACAGGCGCGTGGTGTCCACCAGTTCCACGCCCATCACCCATTCGCTCCGTTTCTTGCGGCGGAACAGGCCGGATCCGGGAAAGATGCCGAAGGAGCGCCCCCCGGCGCCGCGGTATTCCCGGTTATCCGCATCCCAAAGGCCGAACTGGCGCGGAACGCCAGCCAGAATGCTCCGGTGAATCATGGCAAAGGACGCCTGGCGCTCCGCTTCCGCCTCCAGCGGGGGAATCTTGCATTTCAAGGTCTCCTTCACCAGACGGGAAAGGTCTTCCCACAGGTTGAACCATTCCATCATGCGGTTGAAATTGAGGAAGTTTTTTCCGCACCATTTCCGGAGCTGGTTTTTGCGCCAGCGCCGCCCTTCCCGGAATTGCCAGGCAGCCTTCCACAATCGGAGCAGGGACAGGAAATCGCTGTCTTCATCCTTCCATTGCGCATGGGCCTGGTCCGCCTTTTGCGCAGCGTCCGCCGGACGTTCCCGGGGGTCCATGACGCCCAGGCCGGCCACGATCACAAGCATTTCAGGCAGGGCCTGTTCATGCTGCGCTTCCAGCAGCATGCGGCCCAGGCGAGGATCAATCGGCAGCCGCGCCAGCTTCCTGCCCACGGGCGTAAGCTGGCGCGCCTTGTCCAGCGCGCCGATTTCCCGCAGGGTGCGGTAGCCCTCCGTCACCAGCTTGGAGGAGGGAGGGTCCGGAAGGGGAAATTCCGGCATTTCAGGCAGACCCAGGTCTTTCATCCTGAGCAGCGCTCCGGCCAGGGCGCTGCGCCTGATTTCCGGGTCCGTGAAGTCCTGCCTGTCCTCCCAGCCTTCTTCACTGTACAGGCGGATGCAGACGCCTTCGCAGACACGGCCGCAGCGGCCCGCACGCTGGCGGCCGCTGGCCTTGGAGACGGGCTCTATCTGGAGCCTCTGCACCTGGCGGGCCGGACTGTAGCGGCTGACGCGCGCCAGACCGGAGTCAATAACGTAAATGATGCCGGGAATGGTCAGGGACGTTTCCGCCACGTTGGTAGCCAGGACGATGCGGCGGTATCCCCGCTCCGGGTGGAAAATCCTCTGCTGGTCCGCCAGGCCCAGCCTGGCAAACAGCGGCAGGATGCGGGTATTCCTCAAATTCCGGCCTTCTAATTTCTCCGCTACTTCACGTATTTCACGTTCTCCGGGGAGGAAAACGAGCACGTCCCCGCGGTCGTCCAGGGTGTCCAGCCAGTCCACGGCGCGTGCCACGTGGGCGGAGAGTTCTTCCTCCTCATGCACCGGAGGCAGGTAGTGAAGGTCCACCGGATAAGTGCGGCCTTCCACCTGGATGATGGGAGCGCCCCCGAAGAATTCGGAAAATCCCCCGGCGTCCAGCGTAGCGGAGCTGATGACCAGCCGCAGATCCTTCCGCCTGTCCAGCAGGAGTTTGAGGTAGCCCAGCAGGAAGTCGATATTGAGGCTGCGCTCATGGGCCTCATCCAGAATCAGGGTATGGTACTGGCGCAGGTCCGGATCATGCTGCGTTTCCGCCAGCAGAATGCCGTCCGTCATGAATTTCAGGCGCGTATCCGGCCCGGCTTTTTCTTCAAAGCGCACCTGGTAACCCACCAAACCTCCCAATTCGCAGTTCAATTCCTCCGCCACGCGGCGGGAAACGGAAGCCGCAGCCAGTCTTCTGGGCTGGGTGCACCCCACCCTGCCCGGCGCTTCTCCGGCAAGCTCCATGGCCATCTTGGGAAGCTGGGTGGTTTTACCGGACCCTGTTTCCCCCACTACCACAATGATCTGATGCTCCCGCATCGCCGCCAGAATATCGTCCCGGCGGCGGGAAATGGGAAGATCCGGATAGGAAATGTTCATGATGGAAGGGAGAAAAAAACCCTGCAAGAACGTCCTGCAGGGTGGGAGGGAAAAGCCGGAAAGGGATTTTCTTTACTGCCGGGGTTTGGGAAGGGCGATGCGGCCGCTCCGGGTCAGCATCTGCACATCGTAATCCTCAATAAGGGACAGGAAACGGTCGATCTTGTGTTCGCCGCCCGTCACTTCAATCGTCAGGGCGTCCCGCGTGACATCCACGATGCTGGCGCCCAGGATCTGGCAGAATTCAATGACTTCATGCCGCGTGGTGGAATCCACGCTGATGCGGGTCAATACCGTCTCCCGGTACACGTTGTCCGTGTTGCGGAAATCCACTACTTCCACCGTGTTGACGAGTTTTTCCAGATGTTTTATAATCTGGTCCAGAACGTCTTCCTTTTCGCGTACGACGATGGTCATCCGTGAAAAGCGCGGGTCCTGGCTAGGGGCAACGTTCAACGAATGAATATTGTAGCCCCGTCCACTGAACAAACCGGCAATGCGGGCAAGCACGCCAAATTTGTTTTCAACAAGTACGGAGATAGTATGACGAGTCATAAGTTTAATTTCTTAAAGGTGATGTATTATATGCGCTTTTAATTGCCAGTCAAGTCCGTGGAATAATGATGCCGGAAAACGTTTCCACGGGTGCATTTTCTGACAGGAGGGGAGAGGAGAAAAAAGACGGAATTCAAAGCTCCCGCGGGATGATGGCGTTGCTCTTCGTCTCCGTGGGGATGCGGGGCAGCAGGGTCTTTTCAGAAATGGGCCGCGCGTCCACTTTCACGTTGAATTGCTGTCCGTCACGGGAAACGGTCAGCAGGGCCGGACCTTCCCTCAGGGCTCTGACCAGCGCATCCATGGTGCTGACGCTCTGGTGATTCACGGCAAAAACCATGTCCCCCGCCTGTAAGATCTGCCCCACGGACTTCTTCGGGTTCACCTGGATAACCAGAAGCCCGCGCGCGCCAATGGATTGTTCCTCCGCGGTAAGTTCACGCAGATGCATGCCCACTCCTTCCATAAAGTCCTCCCACGGGGAGGGAACGTTCTTTAAAATGCTGTCCCCCACCTTCAGGGTGACGTTCATTTTTTGTCCCTTGCGCCAGATTTTCAGCCTGAATTTGTCGCCGATGGAAAGATTTTCTATGTGGTCCTTCACATCCTGGTCAGTCTGGATGGGCACTTCATTGAAACTTACCATGACATCTCCCGTCTGAAGGCCCGCCTGTTCAGCCGGAGAACCGGGCTTCACGATGTTGACCACGGCCCCTCCCGCTTCATGATAGTCCAGAAAACTGCGGAGCGGAGGCGTATTGCGTACAATGTCCAGCCCCAGGTATCCCCTCATGGGGCGTCCATGCCTGCAAATCTGCTCAAAGCTGTGCAGTACGAGATTGGAAGGAATGGCAAAGCCGATGCCCGCGTAATTCTTCTCCACATTGGGAAGAATCGACTTGTTGATGCCGATGACTTCACCGCGGATATTGATGAGAGGTCCTCCGGAATTGCCCGGGAAGATGCTGGCATCCGTCTGGATCAGGTCCAGGCCTGAATCCACCAGCTTGCGTTCCCGTGCGCTGATGATGCCGCGGGAAACCGTCGTGCCCAGTCCATAGGGGTTGCCGCAAGCCAGAACGATCATGCCGGGAGCAATTTCGTCACTGTTGCCGAACGGAAGAGGGGTAAACGTCATGGGATTTTCCACTTGCAGCACGGCGATGTCCAGCTCCGGGTCCACCCCTACCAGGCGTACGGAAACGCTTTTTCCATTGCTCAGGGTGACGCGCAGCGCATGCTTGTTCTGAATGACGTGGTAAGCGGTGATGATATGCCCTTCTTCCGTGACGATGACGCCGGAACCCAGTCCATGGACCGCCAGCCTTTTTTCAATCATGGATTCTCCGTCCTCGGAAGGCTGCGGGACGCTGGTCACACCCGTGGTGTCTATGCTGACCAGCACGCGTTCCACCAGCCGTGCTACGCGTGAATATTCCTCATTAAGCTGGTGCAGAATAGGCACGTCCCTCTCTTTGAGTTCAGACTGCTGCGCCAGGGTAAACACCTCCGACCGGAAGGAAACGGTTTTCTCCGTAACCCGGCTGTTCCATCTCCAATAGGCAACGGCGACCACCATCATCATAACCGTCATCATGATGACAAGTAGCGCCCGTGTCCAAATGGTTGATCTCATGGAAATGCCCTGCCGGAGTAAGGATCAAACGATTTGCGGTTGATCACAAGGGGATGCCTGAAAACGGACGTGAAAAAGTCCGGCCGCTTTTTGAGACATTCCGGCTCTATTGATACTATTTAAGCCTATTCTCTTCAAATGAAAAAACTTTCAAATGACAAATACGTCTTTTAACAAGGCGCGTTTTATGATACCTACGGGTACGGTTTTATGGGCACCAGCACGTTACAACAGCAAGCCATTTACCTCGTTTTCGGTACGGATGAAGGAATGGTGCGTGAAAAGGCTTCCGGCCTCTTTGCTTCCCTGACGGAAGGCACAAACGAATTTTCCCATGAAATCCTGGAAGCGGCCTGCGGTGATTCCGATGAGGCGGACCAGGTGACGCGCCAGGTGATGGAAGCCCTGCGCACCCTTCCCTTTTTCCCGGGCCGCAAGGTAGTCTGGATGAAAAATTGCAGTTTCCTGGGGGACTCCGTCACGGGACGCTCCGCCACTACGGAAGCGGCTCTGGATTCCCTCAGGCATTTACTCGAAGGAGGCCTGGGACCGGATGTCCTGCTGCTCATTTCCGCCTCTGAATTTGACAAACGCCGTTCTTTTAACAAATTCCTGCTCCAATCCGCAACAGCGGAGGAACTGAACAAGCCGGATATCACCAAGGCCGGCTGGGAGGGCAGCCTGATGCCCCTGATCAACAAGGAGGCAGGCGCACGGGGCATGAATTTCGATCCCACCGCCCTGGAGCTGTTCATTCACCGCGTCAGTGAATCCTCCCGCCAGATTATCTCTGAAATTGAAAAACTGGATCTTTACCTGGGCCTGGACAGGCGCACCGTCATGCCGGAGGATGTGGAACGCATGGTTCCCCTGACGCGCACGGGCGTTATTTTTGAAATTTCCCGCGCTTTGGAGAACAAGAAGAGCGATGCGGCCATTTCCCTGATCGACTTTCAATTGGAACGCGGTGAAAATGCCATTACAATCATGCGCGCCGCCTTTATTCCAACGCTGAGGAATTTGCTGGCTGCCAAGCTTTTATGCGACGCGTTCGACTTGAAACCCACCAATTTCAAGGAATTTACGGCCAGAATTTCCTCCCTGCCCTCTTACGCAGCCGCCCTGATTCCCTTGAAAAAAGACGGTACTCCCAACGCGTATCCGCTCTTCCTGGCTGCGCAGAACGCCTCCAAATTCAAGACGGAACGATTAAAACAAACCTTGAAGGAATGCATGAAGGCGGACAAGGCCCTGGTGTCTTCATCGCTTGATCCCCGCCTGATTCTGCACCGTCTTGCCATCTGCTCCGCATCCTGATGAATTCCTCTTCTTCCCCAGCCTCTCCCCTGTTCGATGTCCTTGTCGTCGGCGCCGGGCATGCAGGCATTGAGGCGGCGTTGGCAGCCTCCCGCCTGGGATGTTCCGTCGCCGTCCTGACCCATAATCTGGACACTATCGGGCAAATGTCCTGCAATCCGGCCATCGGTGGACTTGCCAAGGGGCACATTGTCCGGGAAATAGACGCCATGGGAGGGGCCATGGGATTGAATACGGACGCCACCGCCATCCAGTTCCGGATGCTGAACGCTTCCAAGGGACCCAGCGTGCGCGCACCCCGCGCCCAGTGCGATAAAACGGCCTACCGCGCACGAATGAAAATGGTTCTGGAAACTGCTCCCGGCATATGCCTGTTCCAGGGGGACGTGGTTAAACTGCTCGTCAATGGAGAACAACAAGTAACAGGGGCCGTCACCTCCCTGGACTATACGATCTGCGCTCGCAGCGTGGTCATCTGCTCCGGAACGTTCATGCAAGGCTTGCTGCACGTGGGGCTTCAGCACGTGAGCGGCGGCCGCATGGGATGCGCCCCTTCCAGCCTCTCCACCAATCTTGCCGCTCTTGGCTTTCAGGTGGAACGGCTTAAAACGGGCACTTCGCCACGCGTCAACGGAAAATCCATTAACTTTTCCGTTTGTGAAGTGCAGCCCGGAGACACTCCGGAGGCCCTGTTCAGCTACCGTTCACGCGACGTGCTGAAACGCGCTTCCGAACCTTTTTGCACGTTGAACACCTGGGGCGACGAAGATTTCCGGATGGAGCAAATGCCGTGCTGGATTACGTATACCAACCAGAACACGCATGACATTATCCGGGAAAATTTAAAATTCAGCCCCCTTTACAGTGGCATTATCGAAGGAATAGGACCCAGGTACTGCCCTTCCATTGAAGACAAGATTGTGCGCTTTGCGGAGAAAACGAGCCACCAGGTATTTCTGGAGCCGGAAGGACGCGGTACGGAGGAATTCTACCTCAACGGCGTTTCCACCTCCCTGCCCTACTCCGCCCAATGCGACTTCATCCATACCATTCCCGGCCTGGAAAACGCCCAGCTGATTCGCCCGGGCTACGCAGTGGAATATGATTTTTGCCCGCCTACGCAACTGAATCCTACCCTGGAAACCAAGCTGGTGGAAAACCTGTACTTTGCGGGACAGATCAACGGCACCTCCGGTTATGAAGAAGCCGCGGCTCAAGGCTTGATGGCAGGAGCAAACGCCGCGTTGAAGATTCTGGGAAAACCCTCTCTGATACTTCGCCGTGACCAGGCCTACATCGGCGTCATGATAGACGACCTCGTTACCAAGGGCACGGACGAACCCTACCGCATGTTCACCAGCCGGGCGGAATTCAGGCTGCTGCTGCGCCAGGACAATGCAGACCTGCGCCTGGCTCCCCTTGCTTTTGAAACGGGCCTCATCACCCGTGAAATATTCCGGAAAACGGAAGCCAGGCAAAACGCCATTGCGGAAGGAATATCAAAAGCCGCCGTTGTCAAACACGAAGGCGTTTCCCTTTCCACCTGGCTTAAAAGGCCCGGCAACGACTGGTCCATGCTGCCTGAAGAATTGAAAAAAATGTTCCACGTGGAACATTGGGATGCCATCGCCACGGATATCCAGTATGAAGGACATATTGAACGACAGAAAAAACAGGCGGAAAAAATCACCAGGATGGAAAGTAAAGCCATTCCTGCCGACATTGATTACGAAAGCGTTCATGCCTTGAAAAAGGAAGCCGTCATTAAACTGGGCAGCATACGTCCCGCCACCATCGGGCAGGCTTCCCGCATTCCCGGCATTACTCCGGCAGATATCGCCCTGCTGCTGGTGCATCTGCAAAAGCGCAGCAGGCGGGAGCCGTGAAATTTTCCGCCTTTTTCCACAGGGATTTTAAATTTGACAACGGGACAGCGGCATGAATGATGGAAACGTCATGCGCTACGTATTAGCCATTTTACTGCCTCCCATCGCGGCTTTGGCTTATGGAGGATGCGGTTCTTTTCTTCTGAACCTTCTTCTTTGCTTCTTCGGGTACGTCCCCGGCATGGTTCATGCCGTATGGCTTGTCGTAAAAAGAGACGACGAGGAAAGGGAAGAAAGAATGATGAGGGAGATTGCCAAATGGCAGGCCCATCAGGAATTGAAAATGCTTTCCCAGCTTGAAAGCTTCCGGAAGGCGCAGGAAAATATTTCACCCCGTTAACGGTACCGTACGTCGCCGCGGATGCACACGTCGTTTCCGAATGTGCTTACAACCGGTTGTTCAAGATAGGCTTCATGTTCCAGAAACGTTCCGCCTTCCACACCTTCCGCACCCCCGCCTGTGATCATGGGAGCGTAAAATCCCACCCATTCGTCAATCAGGCCGGCTTTCAGGAATTCCCGGACCAGGCATCCGCCGGCTTCCAGCAGGATAGTCCCTATTTTCCTGTCTATATAAAGATTTTGTAATAGTTCCAAATAATTTGAAACATTCTCTATAATCATGGTCCGGTCACGGAATTCATCCGTCAGGCAAATGGAATCCTCAGGAAGGGATGCAGCGGTGCGAGTCAGAATAATGCGCCAGGGCTGCTTTTTCAGAGGAGAAACGGGGCGGTCGGGATTCCTGATAGTCAGGGACGGATTATCCAGCCGCAGGGTATTGCCTCCCGTGAGAATGGCGTCGCATTCCGCGCGCAGGGTATGCACGAAAGACCTGGATCTTTCATTCGTCAGCCACTGGGAACGTTCCGGACTGCGTGAGATACGGCCATCCAGGGACATGGCGCTTTTGGCAATCACCCAGGGGCGCTTTTCCAACATGTTCAACCGGAATCCCCTAATCAGGCGGTCACACTCCCTTTCCAGGATTCCATGGGTAACCTGGATGCCTGCGCGGTCGAGAATTTCAGCAGCGGCACCGCGATGTTTGGGATTGGGATCTTCCGAACCGTAAACTACCCGTTTGAAATGGTGTTCTACGATGGCATCCGTGCAGGGAGGCGTTTTTCCGGTGGTACTGCAGGGTTCCAGAGTAACGTACAGGGTGGAATCTTTAAACAGGGCGGCATTCCCTCTGGCTATCCCGTCGGCGATGGCGTTTCTTTCCGCATGCGGAAGACCCGCTTTTTCATGGAATCCTGCTCCGATCACCTGGCCTTCATGCACAATGACCGCTCCCACGCAGGGATTCGGGCTTGTCAGCCCGATTCCGTTGCCGGCCAGGTCAAGGGCCATTTTCATCCAGCGGGCGTCCCGGTCCTCCATACTCATGCCGACCTTGTAACACGAATCCCGGAGCAAGGACAACCATGTTGTGTGATGGAAGGATATTAGATTTAACAATATTAAATTCCTTCTTCTTCTACTGTGTGTCTAATGTGAACAACATTCCTGACAGTTGGAAATGAATAAATTGGACGTCCCTGGGAATGTGGATAAATTCAGCTCATAGAAATGTGAACAATATCTGAATAAGTTATTCACACACTGCTCACACTTAATTAACCCGTCCTTTCACAGGGTTATTGATGTACGGAACTGCGGAGGGGAGCCGCATGTTCCGTCTTGCAGAAGCATCGCAGGAAATCATATCATCTGTTCATGAGGGTTGCCAGATTGATTTATATTCCGGAGAGGGATCTCACTTTTCCCGCAACAAGCCCTGAAAGGCCCTTCCACGGCTTTTCCGTGGCCGGAACGAGCATAGCCGCCTATTGTTCCTCCCGGCTCCGGGAAGCGGGCTTTGAAGCGGTTTTCGGTCCGGAGGAGCCCGTTCCCGGGGAAGCGGAAGAGATAACGGAAGTGTCCATGCATGATTTTTCACCTCAGGCTGCCGCGTGGCTGGCCTCCTGTGAAGAAAAGGAAGGGGAGGTACGGAACGGAGAAGGGCATTTGCTGGCGCGGAAAGGGCAGGGAAGGGGACGCGCGCCCGTTTTCCTGCAGCGGGAGGCGCCTGTGGAGCGCCTTGTTTATCCCTGGGATCTGCTGGCATGGCAGGAAAAAGTAATGGAAGGAATGGAAGGAGACGATTTTTCCGGGCGGGAGGGCGTCCACATCCTGGGGACGCTCCGGGTGGGGCGGGGCACCGTGGTGATGCCCGGCGTGGTGGTGGAAGGGTCCGTGTGGGTGGGAGACGGATGCAGGATAGGGCCCAATTGCCATTTAAGAGGGTATGTCTCCATGGGGAACGGCTGTGTGGCGGGGCAGGGGGTGGAACTTAAAAATTGCATTGTTGGTGATGGAACGTTTATTCCCCATCTGAGCTATGCGGGAGATTCCATCATTGGCAGCGACGTCAATTTCGGGGCCGGAACGGTGTGTTCCAACTTCCGCCATGACGGCGGGGAGCACAGGATGATGGCGGGTGGAAGGCTGGAAACTACCGGAAGGACCAAGCTGGGAGCCGTCATCGGAGATCACGTGCGCCTGGGCGCCAATACCGTTGTTTTGCCGGGCAGGGTGGTTCTGCCCGGCGCCTGGATCATGCCGGGGGAAGTATTCACGGGAGCATGAATTACAGGACGGAAGTCCCGGAATACGGAAAAGGCCGCATGGGCCATGCCTGACGCAACCAGTAAAGTCAAAATAAAGAATGAGCGTTTCACAGAAATTGTAAAAGTCTTTGTTGTTTAAAATAGCCGGAGCTTGGCTGAAAAGCAGTTGATTTCGAATCCGGACCCTGTTCCTTTTTCTACGGAAAACGGCAAATTCATTGAATATATACACTATCCGGAAAAAGTGCTGTTTATGTTTCCTTTCATGCTTTTATTTTTCCGTTATCTTTCTTTTTGTTAACCGGCTTGTTCTTAAAAAAATAATTTGACCCCGGATTCGAAATCCGCGCAGGCTGTCAACCGGGAATTGTTCGCGGGGAAACGGACTTTTAAGAATACTTAAATAATTTGAAGAAACCGTTTCATGCAAGATATGCCCGGAGAAACAGCTGGTCACTATATATTGTATACTTTTAAAAAAATACTGCCAAATATTAGGGTTTGACGGAGAAATGGCTTGAATCACAGAAGACACTTGTGAGAGGATGCGAGGCAGATAAAAGCACAGACACATGAAGTTTACCATTTCCAAACAAGTATTTCTCGACGGTCTGAGACAGGTGGCCAGCGTGGTGTCTTCCAAGACGACACTGCCCATTCTTTCCAATGTTAAAATTGAAGCTGAAAACGGCCAGGTACGTTTTACGGCTACGGATCTTGACGTATGCATCACCGGCGTAGTTCCCGCGAATGTGCTGCGCGAGGGTACCGTGACTCTTCCTGCCAAAAAGCTGGTGAGCATCATCAGTGAACTTCCCGAGGCTGAAGTCCAGGTGGACGTCAGCCAGCGCAACCAGGCCACGGTGGAATGCGGCCGCTCCCAGTTCAAGCTGAATGGCCTTCCGGCGGACGAATTCCCGGAATTGCCGTCCTTTGAACAGGCAACCGTGTACCAGGTGGACCAGAATGTATTGCGTGACTGTATCCGCCGCACGGAATACGCTATTTCCACGGATACGACCCGCTACGTGCTGAACGGCATTTCCCTTTCCTTCCGCAACGGCAAAATGACCCTGGTGGCTACAGACGGCCGCCGTCTGGCCCTGGCGGAAACCGCCCTGGAATTCCCGGAAGAACAGCAGCTGGACGCCATCCTGCCCACGAAGGCCGTTGGTGAACTCCGTCGCCTGCTGGATGAAGTGGGAACCGTCACCATCCGTTTCACCCGCAACCAGGCCGCTTTTGAAATCAATGATACGCTGCTGATCAGCAAGCTGATTGACGGCAATTACCCGAACTACCGCCAGGTAATCCCGACGGACTGCAAGGAAAGCATCGAACTTCCCTGCGGAGAACTGCTGGAAACCGTGCGCCGCGTTTCCCTCCTTTCCGTGGACAAGAGCACGAACATCAAGCTGAACTTCCGTGAAAACGAATTGGAAGTAGCTTCCAGCGCGGAAGGCGTGGGTGAAGCCCATGAATCCATGACGATCACTTATGCCGGAAGACCGCTTTCCATTTCCTTTAATCCGGATTTCTTCATGGCCCCCCTGAAGACGATGGCCGGGGATACGGTTATTACGCTGAACCTCATTGATGAAATGAGCCCGGGCGTCTTGAAGATCGGAGATGAGTTCCTGTATGTGCTCATGCCGATGAGATCTCCCAACTGATTTTGACTGGTACAACATCGTTCATACGAGAAACAGGCGCCATGGCAGCATGGCGCCTGTTTTTTATAAGTTGACCATGAAGATGCTGCGAATGTTATTCACATTAATGTTCTACGTGGAACATTTTTCATTTTCCACCGTCCGGAAATACTTGGAACAATACCTGGAACGACTGGCCTTCCAAATTTGAAAAGACCGCGTGCAAATTCATGAAGCACCGGAGAAACAACGGTGGAATCTTTGCAATACCGGTAAACACGCGGGGGGGACCGGGAGGATAGGCGGAGCAGCAGAAAACGTAACGGTTCCAAACCGTATCATTCACTCAACAGTCCCGGAGCGGCAAACAAATCCGGAGCAATGTGGAAGGGATAGGAGCCTGAGGCTTGAAGTATGGCTTGCCGGACGGGAGGCAGAGAACTGAAACAGGCGGATTCCACATCCAGGATATGGCCGTCTTTTAATTCAATCATCAGTCCGGGTTCGGCTTCATGGTCAGGCGTACATCCTATGCGTTCAATCAGTTCCCAGGGAATTTCCCGGCGTGAAATGCTGTTTCCCCAGGAAATGGAGGAGGACGTGACTGTCAGGAAATAGGGCCTGCCCAGTAAAACTGGAAGCCACAGGAACAGCACAAGAGCGCCGAGAAGAAAACTCCACCATCCGGACCCGAAGAGAGCCCAGGCCAGGCCGCATCCCAAGGTGCCGAGGAGTTTTCCTCCCGGCCGGTAGCTGCGATAGGAATAATAAATATTCATGAGTTGCGAAGTCAGTGAAGCGTTGGGCCGGAGGACACGGAGTTTCCAGCCGTACTCTGTACGATACTCTTTTATTCCTGCAGAGACAAGAGGATAAGTCAGGAAAGGTGGTCCAGCATTTCAGGCGGCACGGAGCCGCGGGAGCGGATCAGGGCAAGAAAGGCTTTTTCCATTTCTTGCGGTGGAGAAAACAGGCCCGGTCTGGCCCGGCCTGCGGCTATTTCCACAGCGCCTTGATTGTGAAGAGCCAGTGGAGGATCTATATAGCACATTTGCGTCGGGTCCGGCAGGATGAAATTCAGGGGCCTGCCTTCATTCAGGATGCGTTCCTTCGGAATTCCCGGTCCCCATTCGTCTTCCACGCCCATATTGGCAAGCAGAACTCCGGAAGAGAGAACAGCGGTCGGATCAATCAACCCTGACAGGGCATGCCGTCTGCCCGTAGCCGTGACGGCGCAGAAGGCATTACTGACAGCGTTGCTGAGAGCTTTTACATCCGTGGCACGCACGAAGGAGACAGAAGATGCGGGAAGAGGTTTTTCCTCCACATCCGCCACGATGACATTCCATCCCCGGCTGAGGGCGTGAAGAACGATTCCATGGCCCACTTTTCCATACCCGATGACTACGAGCGTCTGTCCCTGTCCGTTCTCCGTTCCCAGCGCTTCCAAGGCGCGGAAAAAACTTTCTCCGGTTCCCAGGCAGGTTTCTATCTGCTTGATTTTCCCGGTGTCCACCATCCACACGGGCTGTGTGCAGCGGGCGTAATGTTCCGCCCCTGACCGGGTCAATTCCACATACCCGTAGCGGCTGGGAACGTGGCTGAGCGCTCCGGCGCAATCCATCACGACATCATAGGGAGCATCCGCCTGTGGCGCATTCACTACAGGAATTCCGTATTGGCCCAGCAGAGTAACGGTTTCCGGGTTATAGGGCATCACCGGAGAAACCGCTACCGTTAAATCCGCGCCTGCCGCCAGCAACGCGGCGTATTTGGCGCAGGTATTCCGGAACACGGGGGAGGCGTCAATCACGCGGCAGCCTTCCAGGGGACGGCTTTCAGCCCAGGTGCGGCACTGATGCAGAAGCACGGGAAATTCCTTCTGCCGGTAAAAGGGGGACAAGTCTTCCAGAATGCGTGCCGGAGATACAGGCATGGCGGAATTGTAAGGCGTGGGAGAAAAAGAGGCAAATCTTTCTCTTCCCGCGTTCCGGTACTTTCCGCCATTCCGGGCGCTTGTCTGAAGACCTGGTTTTTAAGGGATGCCCTGCTTGAGGAAGAATTTACTGTTTTTCATTTCAGCGGGGGGGAAGGACAAACTCCGGAGAGGGAAAAAGGCGCAAATGAATGAATAAAAAACGTCGATAAAATCATGAATTTTACGGAAGCAGACACAGGGGACGATCAAAGGGACAATATATTGGAACAGGTTTCTGATCAGGAAAGTATCGTGATAAATAACTTGTGTAGGTGAGGGAAAACTGTATTATCCTATTCCTTGATAAGGTTTTATCTCATTGTTTGATTAAAGATGAAAAAACTAGCCATGGACTGCGTGAAATGCATTATTTCATGCAGTATGGTTTTTATGAACCTGTGTCAGGCGCAGGAGGGTATGGAGAAGTCCAAGCAGGCTGCTGAAGTAGTGGACCAGGTACTGGATGATGGCTTTGGCGCGGGCCTGCGTGAGATCGTGGAAGAAAATCAGGATATCAGTGAGGATGAAGCCGCGGGCATCATGCAGATGCCCTATTACAGGGACAGGGGCGCTGTGTGGAACAGCAGTCTTAAAACGCTGGGAGAAACAGAATTCAAACAAAATGGCCTGGAAGGGCATGCGTGCGGGGTTATGCAGTTCGATCCGCAGACAGGTGTTGTCCTGCCCGGGTTTGTCATTGGAGGGGGGCGTGATGCCGCCATTTTTATCAGCCAAAGGCTGAAAATTGGACAAACCCTATTTTCATGTTTTCAGTGGCGGGATGAACGATGGAACCCAGCCGATAATGAATGGGAAGTGGCGGCAGTGGTGGTCAGACAGGCGGCCGGTTCCCGTGAAGCGGTCATGTTTTTCCTGAATAAGGAAGGAGGGCGGTGCAGCCTGCCGTGTGGGGTAGCCGGCATTCTTTATCAAAAAAAGCCGGGCAACATAGTCGCTTCCTTTTTTGACCGGAACGGCCAACCGGCCGAATTGAATCAGGCCGGATACCGCGTTTCCCGGGTGGAAGAACCGGTGGATGGCTCTCCGCCTTCCTTTTATCTGGGAAACCACTTGCTGGATATGAACTGGATGCGTTTGGGACATTGGCGGGAAGGAATGATTTATTTCTTGTGGAGTTACGGAGGCGTGGCAGATTGACGGGGAAGACGGAAGCATTCATTGGGATTTCCGTCAGCGGGTAAGGAAATCCGGATGGAGATATACAAGTACCTTCTCCGGCAGGCGATCATTTGCGGGGTTTTTTATTTCCTGAAATTTATCCTGTTGATGCCTCTGGAAGGAGGGGATGGCATAGAAAAAGGGCTGCCTTTCGGGCAGTCCTTTTTGAAGTGGATTGCGAGGAAAACAGAGTGTTTTCCGGCAGGTTGTTGTGAGTCCCGGAGCCCTGTTACTGCACGGCAGGCGCTTTCTGAGCTTCCGGTACGGGCAGAGGAGTCCGCTGGATGGTGACGGGCGTTCCTACGCTGGTTTGCTTGTAGAGAATTTCCGCGACGTTCCGCGGCAGGCGGATGCATCCATGGGAGATAGGGTGGCGCCGCACCTTCCCCACGTGCAGGCCCAGGCCCGCGTTGGTAAGCCGCTGCCAGTAGGGCATGGGGGACCCGTCAAAACGGCCGCCTTCCGGAACGGGATCCGTGGATTCCGCATTGTAGTTGATGCATTTGCCTTCGGCATCATACATCTTGCCGTAAAGATTGGAGGCGTGGTCTTCCTTTTTGGAAATGACAGTATAGTCTCCTGTCTTGGTCGGGTAGGCCTTGACGCCGGAGGAGAGGGGAAAGTCCATGGCTACCAGGCCGTCCACCAGGTACTGGCCCCGCTGTTCATCCAGGCAGACGAAAATTTTGCGGGATTTTTTCGGCTTGCGGTTCAGCAGGGCGTCATCCTTGTACACGTCATACGTTTTCCGGTAGTCCTTCCGGGCCACAAAGTGGGCATACGTGGAAGGATGGAAGGGGTTTTTGTACTCCGGAACGGATTTGTCCACGGCGCGCGGGTCCGGCAGGGACGCGTGGCCCTTGCCGGAGTGGGAACAGGACGTCCACCCCATGAGGAGCACGGGGAGGACGGCCAGAAGGAAAAGATGCTTCATAAGCGATGAAGCCGGGGCGGGAACCCCGGATTACTTGGAACGGGGAATAGTCAGTTTCTGGTTGATATGGATCATATCAGACTTGAGTCCGTTGGCCCTCTTGAGCGCTTTGACGGAAGTGCCGTTCCTGCGGGCAATGGCCCCCAGCGTGTCGCCCTTCTTCACGGTGTAGGTGCGTGCCTTGGGAGCGGATTTGCGCGCAGTGCTCTTTTTGGCGTTCGTGTTGCGGGAGGATTTGCTGCTGCCGGCCGTGGTCTTCTTCGTGGTGGACTTGTTGACGGAGGGTTTGGCCGGGGGGTTGTAGGCGTAGTCGGAAGAGCTCTTCACCGGGCTGTAATGGCCGGATTCATAGGCGGGATCGGAACTTTCCGCGATCCACGGCGGGATTTCGCCGCTGGCCGGTTCTGCAGTGTCATAACCGGCTGTGGAAGAATTCTGGGTGGAGCAGGAAGAGAGTGGAAGCACCAGCGCGGCAGCGCAGGCACAGGTTAAAATGAATGGCGCTTTCATGTGTGCCTTGTTCATACTAATTTATGGTTTCGGATTCAAGGCGCTAGCGCGGATTGTCAGGATTTTTTTTCAGCCCCGGCCCAGATTGTAAAAGGTCTCCGCATTCCGCGTCGTTACGCGGGCCAGGTGTTCCAGTTCCATCCCCCGGGAAGCGGCAATGAAACGGGCCGTATGGATGAGGTGGGCGGGTTCGTTCATGCGGCCCCGGAGAGGTTCCGGACTGAGGTAGGGGGAGTCCGTTTCCAGCATGATGCGGTCTTCCGGACACCAGCGCGCCGTTTCCGCCACTATGGGAGCGTTTTTAAAGGTGGCTACTCCGGTGAAGGAAACCATGCCGTCCAGTTCATCAAAGATGCGCGCCGCCTGGGCTGTGTCTCCGATAAAGCAGTGGAATACGGGACGCACGCGGCCCGCATGGTTCCGGGCAATCGCCACGGCGTCTTCAAAGCTTCCGGAGCCTTTCCGGTCCCGCGTGTGCAGGACGATGTTGAGGCCCAGGCGCGCCGCCAGGTCAAAATGCTGTTCCAGCAAATCCTGCTGAAGGCGGTGAAAGCTTTCAGCCTCCCAGCCTTCAGGGGCTCCGTGGAAGTAATCCAGCCCTGTTTCCCCGATGGCGGCCAGCGGAAAGTCCTGCGCTTTCAGGAAAAGCTGGTCCGCCCAGCCCTCCGGCGCATCATGGGCGTCGTCCGGATGGATGCCCAGCGCGCAAAAAACCGTACCCGGAAACTGGCGCGCCCACGCTGCATTTTCCTCCCAGTCATCTTTCCGGGCTCCCAGCGTAATCATGCGGTCGATACCTTCCCGGCGGGCATGTTGCACGTAGGCTTCCCGGCGGGATTGGTCGAATTGCGCGGAGGCCAGATGGCAGTGCGTGTCAATAATCATGGTATGAAGGCCTGTGACAGGACGGGGAAGTTTGTGGATATTTCCATGTTTTGAAAAGTGCAAACGCAGGGCATGCCTGATTTTTCCTTGCCACGCGGGGGTGAAACGCACAAACTGCCGGGCATGAAATGTGCAGCGTTGTGCATGTGTGCCGGTTTGTTGCCGGTAGCTTCTCTTCAGGCAGGAACCCAGCAGATAGAGGCGCCGCAGGAGGGAGCCGTCATCAGCTTCCATCTGGAAAACGACATGTTCGTGGGAGATGACGACAATTATACCAACGGCGTCCGTTTTGCCTGGATGTCCGGAACCACATCGGACAGCCGCACTTTTTCCGGCATGCTGGGAACGGTTCTGGGAGGCACAAACGCTTCGGATTCCTGGAGGCGTTTCATGGGCATGAGCGGTTCCCCCAACCTCCGCCAGCAATGGGGGCTTGACCTGACCCAGCTCATGTACACCCCGGAGCAGAAAGCCCCGTATCCCCTGTACAACCAGCATCCCTATGTAGGCAACCTGACGCTGGGGCTTACCTCCCTGGTCAAGAATGACGACAGGGCCAATTCCCTGGAACTGCAACTGGGCACGACGGGTACGAATTCCCTCGCCAGAGGCTCCCAGCATTTCATTCATAAGCTGTGGGGCATGGAACAGTGGCCCGGCTGGTCAAGCCAGCTTCCCGGGGAAATGACGGCCAATCTGTTTTTCAAGCGTTATTACCGCCTGCGCGGGCTGGAGAAGCACTACAGTTCAGGTTTTGAAACGGACGCCCTGGCCTACTGGCACGTGGACGCCGGTACGGTGAAGGTACAGGCGGGCGGCGGCATGTCCTTCCGCTTCGGCTACAATCTGGGCAACACCTCTCCGGAAAACAGCATCCGCGGGGCAACCAGCGCCGCGCCGCCGTTCGTTTACAACAGGACGGCTGTTTCCAACTGGGGGTATTACGGCTACCTGCACGCCTCCGTGCGTGCCGTGGCTCATGACCTGTACCTGGACGGCACGGTGTTCCGCTCCTCCCCGGAGTACGTGAACAAGTATCCCGTGGTGGGGGAATGGGGTTATGGCTTCGGTCTCCGGTACAAGCGCTCGGAATTGCTTTTCGGGCTGCATTACATGACGAAGGAATACACGCAGCAGGAGTCCATGCAGTGCGTGGGCGTTCTCCAGCTCCGGCATACCTTTTAACGGCTGCGTTCCCCGCAGACGGTGCACAAACGCAACGGCAGCTTGCAAATGGCGGGTTTGCTGTTAGAATTAGAATCGCGGATTCGTATGTAACAGGACAATCCGTTTGTGCACATCACCCCTGACACATATTGACTTCATGAGAACAACCAGATCCTGGCTTTTATCCTGTACCGCGCTGGCGGTAGGCTCCGCCATGTGCGGCCTGGGAGCCCCGGGCGATTCCGCCCCTGCGCCCGCCCCCACGGGGCTGGAATGGGAACAGGAACAGAACCTGCATTTGAACAAGGAAGCCCCCGCTGCCTCCTTCATGTCTTTCAGCGATTTGCAGTCCGCGCTGAAAGTGCTGCCTGAAAACAGCAAGTGGCGGAAATCCCTGAACGGCCAGTGGAAGTTTCATTGGGCCAAGGATCCCCAAAGCCGCCCGGCGGATTTTTACAAGCCGGATTACGACGTGAAGGACTGGAAGGAAATCAAGGTGCCCTCCTCCTGGCAGACGCAGGGCTACGGCACCCCCATTTATTCCAACCAGCCGTATCCCTTTGAACGTTCCTGGCCCTACGTGATGAAGGAGCCCTCCAACAAGAATTATACGTCCTTCAAGGAACGGAACCCCGTAGGCTCCTACCGCCGCACCTTTGAAGTGCCCGCAGACTGGGACGGCCGGGAAGTGTACATGCAGTTCGACGGCGTGGATTCCTTCTTCTACCTCTGGATCAACGGGCATTATGTAGGCTTTTCCAAGGATTCCCGCAATCCCGCCCGCTTTGACATCAGCCCCTACCTCAAGAAAGGTGAGAACGTGGTAGCCGCGGAGGTGTACCGCCATTCCGACGGCGCCTACCTGGAATGCCAGGACATGTTCCGCCTGTCCGGCATTTTCCGCAACGTTTCCATTTTTGCACTGCCGAAGGTTCATATCCGCGACTTTTTCGCGCAGGCCAACCCGGTGGACCAGCGGGACTGGGCCCTGAACATTGACCATGCCAAGCCCGGCTCCGTGAACGGAGACTGGCGCCTCCAGGTGGAGGTGGACGTGCGCAACCTGTTCCCCGCGACCGAGAAGCTGGACGACTGCACGGTCTCCATGGCCCTCTACGATTCCGCCGGCAAATTGGTGGAACCCGTCAAGCCCAAGGACGCCCCGTATGACGGCGTGCTGGAAAAACCCCTGCGCATCACGGGCATGAAGGATTTCAAGACTTCCCTGCTGGGCATTTACGCCAAGCCGAAGCTCTGGTCTGCGGAGGATCCCAACCTGTACACCCTGGTGCTGACGCTGAAGCGTGACGGCAAGACGGAGGAGATGGTTTCCTCCCATGTGGGCTTCCGCAACGTGGTGATCAAGGACAGCGTTTTCCTGGTGAACGGCCAGCCGGTCAAGGTCAAGGGCGTGAACCGCCATGAAAGCCATCCGGAAACCGGGCACTACCTGACTCCGGAGCAGATGGAGGAGGAAGTGAAGATGATGAAGCGCGCCAACATCAACCATGTGCGCTGCTCCCATTATCCCGCGGACCCCTACTTCTACTACCTCTGCGACAAGTACGGCATTTACGTGCAGGATGAGGCCAACATTGAGTCCCACGGCTACTACTACGGGAAGGAATCCCTTTCCCATCCCGTGGAATGGATGCCGGCCCATGTGGAACGCATCATGGCGATGGTGGAACGCAACAAAAACCATCCCAGCGTGATCATGTGGTCCCTGGGGAATGAAGCCGGCCCCGGCCAGAATTTCCGCAGTGCGGAAAAGATCCTGAAGGCCAGGGACATGTCCCGCCCCACCCACTATGAGCGCAATAACGACATTGTGGACCTCGGTTCCAACCAGTATCCCTCCGTGGACTGGACGCGCTCCATGGCGGCCAACAAGAATTTCCCGAAGCCGTACTACATTTCCGAGTACGCGCACAACATGATGAACGCCATGGGCAACCTGGCGGACTACTGGGAGGCCATCGAATCTTCTGACCGCATCATGGGGGGCTCCATCTGGGACTGGGTGGACCAGGGCCTGTACAAGACCCTGCCGAACGGGGAGAAGATGATCTGCTACGGCGGCGATTTCAACGACCATCCCAACAGCGGCCAGTTCGTGTTTAACGGCACCATCCTGGCGGACCGCACGCCGGAACCGGGCTACTTTGAAGTCAAGCACGTCTATCAGAACATCTCCACCTCCCTGACGGACGACGGCAGGATTTCCATCTTTAACAAGAATTTCTTCACGGAGCTGTCCCCGTATGACATCACCTGGACCCTGACGGAAAACGGGAATGTGGTGGCGGAAGGCAGGCTGGATACGCCTCCCGCCGGCCCCAGGGAAAAAATCGTGGTGCCCGTGCCGGATATTCCCCAGCTGAAGAACCGGAAGCCGGGCGTGGAATATGCCCTGCGCATCGGCTACAAGCTGAAGAAGGACAAGGGATGGGCCGGGAAGGGCTATGAACTGGCCTTTGACCAGCTCCAGCTCCCCGTCCAGGGAGACCTTCCCATGTTCAAGGCCCCCGCGGGCAAGGTAACCCTCAGCGCGGACAAGCACACCGTATCCGGCAAGGATTTTTCCGTGCAGTTTGATCCGGCCACCGGAGAACTGGCCCAATTCACGGTGAACGGCAAGCCCCTGTTCAAGACGCCCATGGCGGTGAACGCCCTGCGCGCCGCCTCCAGCAATGAACCGGGCGTGATGGCCAAGAGCATGGCCAACGGACTCCGTGAACTGAAGCATGAACTGCTCAGTTATGAAGCCGTGGACCATGGCAACAGCGTCATCATTAAGCAATCCGTCAAGGTAAGCGGCAGGCAGGCTGAAAACATCAGCGGCTACGGTGACACCAAGACCACCATCACGCCCAAGAAAGAGCCTCTGAACGACACGAACACCCATTTCATCAACAATCTGGAATGGACCATCTATGCGGATGGAACCGTTGTCTGCCAGTCCGTGCTGCTTCCGCGCGGCAATCCCCTGGAACTGCTGCGCCTGGGGTATGAACTCCAATTGCCGGCGAACATGGGCAACGTGGCCTACTACGGCCGCGGACCGGAGGAAAACTACGCGGACCGCAAGAGCGGCATGCCGCTGGGCGTGTACAAGACAACAGCCAGGGATTCCTTCTTCCCGTACGGCAGGCCGCAGGACTGCGGCAACCATGAAGACACCCGCTGGGTGGCCGTCACGGATGACCAGGGGCAGGGCCTGCTCTTCGGCTCCCTGGGCGCTCCGTTCGCCTTCTCCGCCATTCCCTACACCACGACGGACCTGATTCTGGCCAACCACCCCGTGGAACTGCCGACGACGACGGATAAGACCGTGCTGGTCCTCTCCTCCGCCACGCGCGGTCTGGGCGGCGCCTCCTGCGGCCCCGGCCCCATGAGCAGGGACATCATCAAGGCCAACAAGCCCTATCCGCTGTCCTTCTTCATGCGTCCCGTCACCTCCAAATCCTACAAGGGTGAAATCCGCGTGCCCGCCGCCCAGCTGGATATGACCATGCTGACCCGTACGGACAAGTACACGGTTAAGAGCGTGAGCAGCCAGGAACAGGGTGAAGCGGACGCCGAGTTCGCCATTGATGGAGATCCCGGCACTTTCTGGCACTCCGAATACAACAAGACCGTAACCAAGCACCCGCATGTGCTGGCCGTGGACCTGGGCAAGGAACGGGAATTCTCCGGCATTACCTACCTGCCCCGGCAGGACGGCAGCACCAACGGCCGCGTGAAGGACTATGCTGTGGAAGTGAGTACGGACGGAGAGAAGTGGCAGCCTGCCGCCAAGGGAGCCTTCCCGAACAGCTCTGACCTTCAGGAAGTGAAGTTCCAGGCGCCCGTCAAGGCTCGCTATTTCCGCTTCTCCGCCCTCAGTGAGGCGGGAGGCAGGGATTACGCCGCCGTAGCGGAACTGGATATCATCCCCGTTAAGAAATAACTCCTGCGGCCCAACCGCTTGAAGACCGCCCCGCCGCTCTTAAAGAGCGTGCGGGGCATTTTACTGGCCCCTGACGCTGCCGGAGCGGCGGCGGCAGAAAGATTCCGTGGATACAGGCCAGGCCATCCATGTGAAATGCGTCCTCCGGCGTTCGTTTGCCGCAAGGGATTGCGGCGTTCCGGAACAGGGAAGTGAAATCCAGTGAAACGGAGGCCGGGCTGGACGGTCCTGCTTATTTTCCGGGGCCTGCGGTACTTCCGGGTATAAAAAGCCTCCGCACGGAAGGCGTGTCCATGCGGAGGCTGGGGGAAAAGGTTGTTACCGCCGTCTGCGGCGTGTCATCAGAGCGGCCAGTCCAAGCAGTCCCAGTGTGGCGGTAGCAGGTTCCGGAACCAGAAGCTGAATCGTTCTAAGATCCCTATCCACGTTTCCCAGAATGCAGTCCATGTAGTAACTATAACCAAGTTCAGTCGCTCGATCCTGCGTAGTAAGGCCCAGGTCGAATAGGTGGCTGGTGGAAAAATCCACATCGCTGTAAGTTAACACGGAGTCATCGGCTATTTTTTTAAAGACAAAAACAGCCAGTTCGCCCGTTTCTCCCGTAACCATTAAGTAAACGGGAGTGGTTAAGGTGGAGGGAGTCTCGTATGCTCCCGTCAGGTCAAAGCTGCCATTGGTGACAGTACCGTCTTGATATTTAGGTATGGAAGTCAATGTGTTGGTGAAGCTGTTCTGCATATTTACCAGCTGGCTGTAGGTCAACTGGTCCTGCCTGTAGGATTCCCCCTCGAACATCCATTTGGAGCTTTCCATATCGTAGCTCCAGGTGTCACTGTTGAAAGCGCCGAGGATGGCTTTTCCTCCGTTCAAAGATTGCCCGAGGGAGTTGATCAGAGAATAATCATTGCTGATAGTAAAGTTATCCGCTAAAGCAGTACCCCCGGAGAGGACCGCGCAGGCGGCGAGAGTGGCGGTAAAAAAGGAGCGGTAAGACATAGTCGGTTATTTGTTGGTGAAGTGTTTATTGGAAACCGTGATATGGGCGGGTGTTTTGGAAGATGCGTCATAGACGGAGAAAGCCCCGTGGAAGGGAATGTTGGAAACATCTTGTTTGTTGTCGTCGCGCTTCCAGGCGCCACCCTGGCGAACTACCTTGACCATGGCATTTTTTTCGCCTATGGGGATGTTGACGATGGTGTCGTCCGGCAGTTCCAGGGCAGTTTCAGCCAGGGTCTGGGCGAGCGGGAGTCGGGTGTGAAGAAGGGAGTTGGACTTGGGCATGACAAGCTTCTGGTGTTTCATGGACACTTCCCCGATGACCACGGCTGTAACGTCGTCGCCGGGTTTGCGCGTAATGGTCAGGGGTTCATGGCTGAACACGGGCATGCCTCCAATATTTTTCGCGGCCCCTCTCCGCTTCCATTCTCTTCCGTCATAATAGATTGCCAGCTGGGTGGTTGCGGAATTGAAAATGTTGACTGTATCTGCAGATATGGCGGAGCCGCTCTTTAATCCAAATTGATTGGTTGACCCAAGCACGTCATCCAGCGTGCGCGCCTTGCGGAGAATATAGGAATCAGGCTTTTTGCCGGTTTTAACCAGTTTGGAAAGAAGGCTGTCGTCTACTACGATTTCATGTGTCGTCCAGCAGGAACCCGGTTTTTCCCATCCGTCCCGGTTCAGGGGAAGGGCAAGAGCTTCATCCCCGAAATGAAGGACCAGGACGTAGGCGGATTTTTCGTCCATCAAGTCCTGAAAATCAACGTCGGAATCCGTAATAGTAACTTCAGAGCCTTTATAAGCTACACTTTCTTCCTGAAGCGTGTGCTGCATCAGCGCTTCCGGATGCACCCCCAGGCCCAGGTAGCCCGTTTCCTTGGCGTACAATTCCGTCTGGATGTAGCCGCAGGGCGTGCTATAGGCTGTTTCCGCATGCAGGGAAGCGGCTGTAGCCGTCAACAGGGCGCATGTACACAGAAATGTTGGTAAACAATGTACCGGATTCACAAACATTAAATCATTAAGAAGAAGGGGAATGATTTGTCAATTAAGAAAGGGAAAAACATTCCGAATTTTAAATTTTATTTATTCAACGGCTTTTTCAAAAAAGGGAGCATGAAACCTCCTGCTATTTGTCAAGAACACGGCAGGCGCTGAAATTGCCGATTTCAGGCGTGCCGGCGTATTTTTCCGCCGTCAGCCATTTGCCGTGCATTCTCCCCTTCCGGAAAAACGGCTGGAGTCCCGAAGCCCATTCCGCTGCTGGCGCCGGAAGAAGATGAACCGGGAAAAGAAAGCCTCCTTCCCCCTTGACGGAACGGTGTCCGTGGAAAGCAGGGTTCCGCCTTGTTAATGCGGGTTTTCTTCTTCCCGGGAGATTTTCAGGCGCAGGAAGCGCCGCGGGGAACTTTCCGCGTTGATGGGCGCGGTATCCCGGAAGATGGCGGCGCTTTTGCCTTCCGTTTCCACTTCCGCCATTTTCGTCCAGGTTTGAAGGTCTGCGGAGGATTCCATCAGATGCCTGATTCCCGTGGCCTCCGGATTGACGGGCCAGGCCAGCACCAGGAAGGTGCCGCCGTCCGTTTTTTCCGTGGAGACCTGCACGACGCTTCCGCAGGGCTTGAGCGGGTCCAGTCCCGTAGCGTATTTCAGCAGGTTGGGGATGCCGTCTCCGGCGGGAGAATCAGTGGCGCCTGTCTGGTCCGTATCCGGGTCCCGGGAGGCGATTTCATCCTCCTTCCATTCGTCCCAGGTGCGCTTCTGACCGCGTTGGACCACGGTTGCGGAGCGGACGGTTCCGAAGGAGGAAAAGGAAAGTTCCTCCGTGCGGGAGTCTGCTGCGGCATTGGCCGCTGCGGAAACGGACACGGTTCCGTTGCCCGTCTCCGCGCCCTGCGTTCCGGTGATGTCCAGCCAGTCCGCCGTTTTGGATACGTTCCACGCTGCGTCACAGGTGACGGAGAAAACGGCTGTTCCCCCGTTTTTGGGCAGCATGAGGATGGGAGGGGAAAAGGTGAGAGAAGGCTGCCTGCCGGACTGGATGATGGTCATGATGGCCGGCTGGATGCCGGGAACGGAGATCGTGATGGTTCCCGTGCGTTCTCCTGCGCCTTCCCAGCGGTCCACGCTGTAGGTGACCGTGCCGTTTCCGGAGCCTGAAGAGGGGGAGACGGTTATCCAGCCTGCGGAGGAGGAGGCCGTCCAGGAAGCGTCGCTGGAAACGGTGAACGTAGCCGCCGTTGTTCCCTCCGCTCCCACGCGGATGATTTGTCCCGCGGCGGGAACGTCCAGGGAAGGCAGGAATTCGTCATACGGAATGCGCAGGAAGAAGAGGTTTTCATCCCCGTTGAGCCCTTCATAAAGCACGCCGATGTGGCCGTCCCCCGTTTCGCAGATGTCGGAATAGCCGCAGGAGGGGCGGGAATCGTAAAGAACCTGGCTGCCGGAGGGCCATGTGGAGCCTTCGTCAAAGGAGGCCTTGAGGGTCATCAGGGCGCGCGGGGCGGAAGTTCTATTGGGGTTGGAAAAAAGAAGGGCCCGGCTGATGTTTCCGGAGTTTTCCACGGCCAGCTGGCTGGCCTGGCAGGCAGCCGGTTCCGGCAGGGAGTTCAGGTTGGTGGCATGGGCCGTCCACGTCTTGCCCATGTCGTCCGTGGTGAAGATTTTCCGGTAGCCGCTCCTGTTTTCATTGCGGGCGTTAAGCATCAGGCGGCCGTCGCTGAGTTCCGTGACCACGCATTCGCTGGAGCCGGCGCCAATGCCCAGCGTGCCGGATTTTCCGGTGTCCTCGCTGATCCAGGTCTGCCCGCGGTCCAGGGAGTAAATAATGCAGGACTGGGGAGTGCCCGTGCCGCTGCTTCCCGTCCATATCTGGGAAGGGAAGACGATGGGGCGCACGCCGTTGACCGTCTTTTTCATGGTGATGCCGTGGCCCGGACCCTGGAAAAAGGACTTCCAGGCCTTGTTCTTGATATCCTTGTTGATGCTCCTGGGCTTCGTTTTTACAAACTCCCCGGTATCCGGATCAATGGAACCCCACGTCTGGCCGTTGTCCGTACTGCATGCCACCACGTATTGGACGGTTTCCAGGCTTTCCACGTCCACGTTGGCCTTGGAGGAGGCAAGCCCGTGCCTGGCGATGCCGGCCAGCCACAGGGTTCCGTTGACTTCATCCAGCAGGATGCAGGGGTCGCTGACGCCGTAGCCGGCATTATAATCGTTGGAGGCCTCCCCCGTAGGGTTGAAGTTGACGGCCACGTGGACGGGCGTCCAGGTGCGGCCGTTGTCTGTGGAGCGGCTGCATCCCGTGTCGATATTGGCCTGCATATCGTTGCGGCCGTCGTAGCGGATGTCGAAGACGGAGACGAGGTCGCCGTTCTTTGCGCGCACGATGCCCGGAATGCGGAATTTTTTGGAAGTCTTTCCTTCCGTGGGGCCTCCGTAGACAGGGTCGTTCGCCTTGGCGATGGCATAGCCTATCCGCTGCCTGGCCGTTACTCCGCCGGCAAAATCGTCTGTTTGTCCGTCCACCGTGACGGAGGCGATTCTGGCGCCCACCTTATGGTCCATGCTGGCGGAATCCTTGAGCTTGACGCTGACCCAGAAATAGTATTGCTGCCCGTCAACGAGCGCCCCCGGGGTGACAGGAAAAGTCATGACGGGAGCCGGCGGCTGGGCCGGGCTGGCGAGGACGCCCCGGGAGCTCATGGCGCCGTGGCCGCTGGCTCCATAGGCGGGAGCGGAGTAAATGCTGTTGGCGTCTCCGGTGTAAAGGGATACGCTTTCAATGTCTGCCAGGTCGTCGGACGGGCTCATGTCCACGGTGACGGACATGCCGGCATAGGAGGCGGGGACGTTCGTCAGGGAAAAGCGGAGGATGCCGTTGGCCTCCATGCGGATCATGGCCGGCCATGCTTCTGCGGCGCTGGAAAAGGGCTGGAAGGGGGAAAGGACCAGATCATCGAAAAGGACGCCCTTATCGGCAGGGGCTTCACAGCGGAAAACAAGACGGACGGTCCCGGACGGGAGAACTCCCTGTACCTGCTGGGCCATGGGGCTGTTTCCCGTTTGCAGGGAGGAACCGTCCACGACCAGCGTTTCATTCCCTTCCCGGTCCGCGGCATGGATGGTGAAGGAAAAAGGATCGGTGCCCGTCCAGCGTTCCCCCTTCAGGGAAAGAATTTTCCTGGCTGTCAGGGGAGAGGGCAGCGTCAGTATGGCTGTGCTTTTGGTTCCGGCGCCCTGGCCTATCAGCCGCATGCAGTTGGGCTGGGAGGAATAGCGGTTGTCAGCAATGGCGGCGTGGCCGCTCTCCGCCGTCATGGTCCCCAGAGCGGTGGCCAGGGTGGTGAAGCCGCCCGTTGGGAAGGAATCAAAATTTTCGGAAACGGCCTCGTCTGCTCCCCTTGTCATGCCGGCGCCCAGGTACAGGAAGAACAAGACGGCGGCAGAGACGAGGGTGCGGCGGAGGATCTGGAAAGTGTTCATCATGAGAAAGGAAAGAAAAAACTTTTAAAAATGCTTGATAGCGGAAAAGGACGGGAAATGAAAACAGAAATAGAAAAGGGAGGGGGGAAATTAATAAAATTTTAACGGTTGTTCTGGTCTGTTTTATTTGTGCTGCGAACAGAGTTCCTCTAACATGAATCCATTGTTGAGGAGGCAATCACTCCTTCCCCCTTTTTCCATGTTTTCAGAAGTGCACTCGGACAGCCAGCGGGCGGACAGAATTCTGGCCTCCATCCGGAGGGAGGAATCCCGTTCGGGCCGTGGCTTGTTGAAAATTTTCTTCGGCATGGCTCCGGGCGTGGGAAAGACGTATGCCATGCTGGAAGCCGCTATCCAGGCGGCGGACAAGGGGGTGGAGGTGATCATCGGCGTGGCGGAGTCCCATGGCCGGGAGGACACGATGCGGCTGATCGGAAGGCTGCCGCGCCTTCCCATGAAGAAGACGGTTTACCGCGGCGTGGAGATGGAGGAATTTGATTTGGAGGAGGCGCTGCGCCTGAAGCCCCGGCTTATCCTGGTAGACGAGCTGGCGCACACGAACGTGCCCGGCATGCGCCATAAAAAACGTTATCAGGACGTGGAGGAGCTTCTGGCCGCCGGCATTGACGTCTATACCACTCTGAACGTGCAGCATCTGGAAAGCCGGGCGGATACCGTGCATGACATCACGGCCGCTCCCGTGCAGGAGACCGTTCCGGATTCCGTGCTGGCGGAGGCGGATTGCATTCAGCTGGTGGACATTGCCCCGGACCAGCTGCGCGCCCGCCTGCGGGAGGGGAAGGTGTACGGCGCGCCGCAGGCTTCCGCCGCGCTGGACAATTTTTTTAAGGAGTCCAACCTGACGGCCCTCCGTGAACTGGCCCTGCGCATCATGGCGGAGAAGGTGGACCATGAGCTGACGGAGGTGCGCACCATCTCCGGAGACCGCTCCATCTGGCGCAGCGGGGAGCGGCTGATGGTAGCCGTGGGCCCCAGCCCGTTTTCCGCCCGGCTGGTGCGCTGGACGCGGCGGATGGCTTATGCCCTGAATGCGCCGTGGATCGCCCTTTCCGTGGACACGGGGGCGGCTCTTTCCCCGGAGCAGCAGCAGCGGCTGGATGCCAACCTGGAACTGGCGCGGCGCCTTGGAGCGGAAGTGATCGTGATGCCCGGCTCCGACCTGGCGGAAACCCTCCTCCGCATGGCCTTTTTAAGAAATGTCAGCCAGATCGTGGTGGGGAAGCCGCAGGAATCCTACCTGTGGGGGCTGGTGCGGCCCATGTCCCTGGTGGACAAGCTGGTGAAGGGGAGCGACCAGATTGACATTTATGTGGTTCCCGCCGCTCCGGGGCCATCCCGGAGCGGGTGGAAAAGCTGGCACCGTGAAACGGAAAAATACGGCCGGGACTACTGGCTGGCCGCAGGCGTGACGGCCGCTGTTACCGGGATCGGGCTGCTGATTTCCGCGTTTACCGGTTATTTCGCCCCCGGATTCCTGTATCTGGCGGGTGTAGTGGTCCTGGGCTTTTTCATCCGTTCCCGCTGGGCCATGCTGATGGCGGCCGCCATCAGCGCCCTGTTGTGGAACCTGCTGTTCATCCCTCCCGTGCTGACCTTCAAGATAGAGCGGCTGGAAGACGCCCTGATGTGCGCGTTTTTCTTCCTGGTGGCTCTTTCTACGGGGCGTCTCACGTCACGGCTGAGGGTGCGGGAGCAGGAGGAGCGGGAGCGCGAAAAGAAGACGAATGCCCTGTTTCTATACTCGCGCGCCATTGCCTCCGCGGCAGACATCCCCTCCCTGGTTTCCGTAGCCGTAGGCCAGATGAGCCAGATTATGGGCGTACGGATGGCGGCCATGGTTCCCTCTTCCGGCGGCGGACGGCTGAAGCTTTGCGAGGCCGGGGGAGCCTATCCCATGGATGAAAAGGAATGGAGCGTGGCTTCCTGGTGTTTTGAGCACCGGCAGCCGGCGGGAAGATTTACGGATACGCTTCCGGTGGCGGAGGGGTTTTATTTTCCCATGATGTCCGGAGAGCACTGCATGGGGGTTCTGGGCGTAAAAGCGCAGGACGGGGACCGTCTGACGGCGGGACAGAAGGATTTGCTGGAAAGCATGGGGGCCCAGCTGGCCATGGCGTTGGAACGTGAAGAATTGCGGGCGGAAGGAACGCGGGTGCGGTTCATGGAGGAGTCTGAAAAATTACACCGTTCCCTGCTGGACAGCGTCTCCCATGAGTTCAAGACGCCGCTGGCCGTCATTGAGGGAGGCTGTGAAAAGCTGTCCGGGCGTTCTTCCGCCGCTCCGGAGGAACGGGAGGAATATGCGGAAATCATGGCTGCTGCGCGGCGCTTGCGGCGCCTGGTAAAGAATTTATTGGATGTGAGCCGCCTGGAATCCGGCGCGCTGAGGCCCCGGCTGGACTGGTGCGACTTGGGGGACGTGGTGGAAGGCGCCCTGGCGGCAACGAAGGAGGCGCGGAAGAATCATCCGGTTTCCGTTTCCCTGCCGCCGGATTATCCGCTGGTCAAGGCGGATTTCTCCCTGATGGAGCAGGTGCTGGTCAACCTGCTGCTGAATGCCTGCGTACATACGCCTTCCGGAACGCCTGTCACGTTGCAGGGAGGTACCGATTCCGTGAACGGTGTGGTGTGGCTGGATGTGCATGACCTGGGGCCCGGCATTCCCCCGGAGCTGGCGGAGAATATTTTTGAGCGTTTCCGGACGACGCGTCCAGGAGGGCTGGGCCTGGGGCTTTCCATCGTGCGCGGCTTCATGGAGGCGCAGGGGGGAACCGTCACCCTGGTTCCCGTTTCCGCCGGAACCTGTTTCCGGCTTGCTCTTCCCTGGAAAGAGCATGATCATGTTCCTGAAGAATGATTCCATGCCGCTGAAGCCATGAGCAATCCTCCCGCAGATATCCTGGTTATTGACGATGAACGGCAGATACGCCGTCTGCTTTCCCTGACCCTGGCCGGAGCCGGCTACCATGTCCGGGAGTGTGAGAACGGGCAGCTGGGCTTGAGCGAGACCGCTCTGAAACGCCCGGACGCCATTATTCTGGACCTGGGCCTTCCGGACATCAACGGTCTGGAAGTGCTGAAGCAGCTCCGGGAGTGGACGCAGGTGCCCATTCTGATTCTGACCGCCTGGGACCGGGAGGATGAGAAGGTGGACGCCCTGGATGCCGGGGCGGACGATTACCTGACCAAGCCGTTCAGCGGGAGGGAACTGCTGGCGCGCCTGCGCGTGATGCTGCGCCGGAACCGGCCGGACAGGGAACCCTCCGCCTTCCGGCTGGGTTCCGTGCGGGTGGATCTCAGCACCCGGCGCGTGGAAAAAGGCAGGGAGGAAATACACCTGACGTCCAAGGAATATGACATTCTGCGGCTTTTGCTTCTCCACCAGGGCAAGGTGATGACCCACCGGCAGCTGTTGCGGGAAGTATGGGGCCCGCAGCATGAGGAGGATACGCACTACCTGCGGGTGCATATTGCGCACCTGCGGCAGAAACTGGGAGATTCCGACCCGGAAAACCGCATCATCCGTGCGGAATCCGGCCTGGGTTACAGGATTGCGGCGGACAGCGCCGAATAGTTTTTTCCCTGCCGCCGCTGTGAAAGGCGCGGTACAGACATGCAGGAATGTTTTTACGCCTGTAGGAGCGGCATGCCGCCGCATGGCAGGAGGGAAGCAGGGCGGAAACGGGGCAGGCTATATTTTTTCATAACGCTTGCGGGGTTTGTCTTAACTTAACGTATTTCAACAAGGTGCGTATATTCAGGGCGTATAGAACACGTCTATGAAGATGAAATACGCCATAGCAACAATAGGGGCCGCAGCCTGCTGCGCCATGATGTCCACCACCGCCTGCCTGGGCAATGAAGCGGCCGTGGAATTCTCCCGCCCTCTGTCCAAGGACCAGTTATCCGCCATTCCTTCCACAGATCGTGACTGGTCCTTTTCCCTTTCCTCAGGGTGGTCCAGCAAATACGTGACGGAAGGGCTGGATTGCCTGCCCGGCAGCGGCATCTGGGAAGTGGCTCCCTCCGTTTCCTGGAAAAATGTCACGTTGAGTGCCTGGTATGCGGGTGGAGATTCCGCCAATTACGATGAATTGGACCTGGTGCTGGGCTACGCCTGGAATTTGGGGAACTGGACGGTCAATCCCTGGTACGAACACCAGTTTTATTTTACGCAAGACTACAACGTAGCCAATCCGGCCCTCACGGTCTCCTATTCGGTAACGGACTGGCTGACCGTGGGTGCGGAAACCCAGGTGAAGGTGGAGCATCAGGATTTTGACTCCTATTACAGCGCCTTCGTCCAGCTGGAATGGTCTCCCGTGGAAAACGTGACCGTGACGCCCATGGTCCGGTACGGATACAATGGAGGCTATAACGTGGATTACGCGGACGGTTCCAACTGCATTGACTGGAGCCTGGGCGTCACCTGGAAATGGGCGGAGCACTATTCGCTTTCCGGTTCCGTCAACTATTCCCAGGCGGCCACGGTGCTGAGGCGCAAGAACGCCGGTGACGAATTCTGGGTAGGGTTCCGCCTGGGAGTGGAGTTCTAAAGGTGGATGGGTGGCGGAAAAACGGGCTTCCGGAGGGAATTTAACATTTTCTTAATGTCCGGAAGCCCCTTGTTAACTACCCGGCATGGCCGGAAAATGTATAGAGTTTCGTTATGTCCTCGCACGACTTGTTAATCATTGTCCTATTCATAGGCATCCTGGTCGCCTTCACCCCGTTGCTCGGGAAGTGGCTGGCGAATGTTTTGCAGGGAAAGCAGAACTGGCTTTCCCGTTTTCTGGGTCCCGTGGAACGCTGCACCTACCGTGTGGCCGGTGTAGACCCTTCCAGGGAAATGGACTGGAAAAAATATCTGGCAGCCGTTCTTCTATTCAATGCCGCCGGATTCCTGATCCTGTTTCTTTCCCTGTTGTGCCAGAAATGGCTCCCGCTGAATCCCGCCGGTACGGAAAACATGCGGTGGGACATTGCCCTGAATACGGCGGTCAGCTTCATGACCAACACCAACTGGCAGTTCTATTCCGGTGAAGGCAAGGAAGGCATCAGCTACTTCGTCCAGATGACCGGGCTCGGTGTACAGAACTTTGTCAGCGCCGCCACGGGGATTGCTGTCATGGCCGCCCTGATCCGCGGGCTGAAAAGGAAATGCGCCTCCACCCTGGGCAACTTCTGGGCGGACCTGACGCGCAGTACGCTGTACTTCCTGGTTCCCATTTCCGTGATCGTTGCGCTCCTGCTGGTCTCCCAGGGGGTGGTGCAGTCCTTTGACGGACCCACGACGGTGGCCGGCATGGACGGAGTGGAACAGGTGATTCCCAACGGTCCGGCGGCCTCCCAGGTGGCGATCAAGCAGCTGGGGACGAACGGCGGCGGCTTCTTTGGGAACAACAGCACCCATCCCTTTGAAAATCCCACGCCCTTCAGCAACATGGTTGAAATGCTCTCCCTGCTGCTGATCGGCTGTGCCTGCCCGTACGCCTATGGCGTGATGATCGGGAAAAAGAAACAGGGCTGGATCATCTTCGGCGCCATGATGCTTCTGCTCGTGACGACTATCGGGCTGTCCCAATGGGCGGAACACGCGGGCAATCCGCTCTTCCCCGGCATGGAAATGCTGGAAGGCAAGGAAGTGCGCCTGGGCGTCACGAACAGTTCCCTGTGGTCCGTGGCCACAACCGCTTCCTCCAACGGGTCCGTGAACTGCATGCACTGCAGCATGTCCCCCCTGGCGGGAGGCATCGCCCTGTTCAACATGCTGCTGGGTGAAGTGATCTTCGGCGGCCTGGGCTGCGGCCTGTACGGCATGCTGATGTTCGCCATGATTACCGTATTCCTGTGCGGGCTGATGGTGGGCCGCACGCCCGAATTCCTGGGCAAAAAGATTGAAGCCCGGGAAGTGCGCTGGTCCATGGTGGGCGTCCTTCTGCCCGGCATCGCCGTGCTGGTGATGAGCGGCCTGGCCGCCGCCACGGAAGTGGGGAGGGAATCCATCTGCAATGCCGGCCCCCACGGACTGACGGAAATCCTGTACTGCTTCGGCTCCCAGGCCGGGAACAACGGCAGCGCCTTTGCGGGCCTGGCCGTGGGCGATACGCCTTTCTACCCGCTGCTGGGCGCCCTGGCGATGCTGCTGGCCCGTTTCGGCGCCATCATTCCGGTGATGATTATTGCCGGAAGCATGGTCTCCAAGAAGGCCGCGCCGCCGGCCCGGGGCACGATGCCCACGGACAATCTGATGTTCATGGTGCTGCTGGTAGCCGTGGTGCTGATTGTAGGTGCGCTCACCTTTTTCCCCGCCCTGGCCCTGGGGCCCGTTCTGGAACACCTGCTCCTGTATTCGGGAACCGTGCTGTAAGGAGGACCCATTGACAACCCAGATTTTAAAATCATGAAAGAAGAAAAGAAAAACAAATCCTGGTGTGACAAAACCCTGCTGAAAGCGGCTTTTTGGGATGCGCTGCGCAAATTTGATCCGCGCGCCTTGTCCAGGAACTTCGTGATGTTCGTCACGGCTGTCGGCGCCCTGGTCGCCACCATCGTGCTCATCAGGGACATCGCGGCGGGGCAGCCCTTCGGCTTTACCCTGCAAATCACGCTTTGGCTATGGTTTACCGTCCTGTTCGCCAACTTTGCGGAAGCATTGGCGGAGGGGAGGGGAAAGGCCCAGGCGGACGCCCTGAAAAAAATGCGCGTCTATGTCAACGCCCGCCTGCTGACGGACAAGGGAACGGAAGAAATCGTCTCCGTTTCCGAACTCCGCAAGGGCCAGAAAGTCCTGTGTGAAGCCGGGGACGTCATTCCCCTGGACGGGGAAGTGATTGAAGGCATCGCCAGCGTGGATGAATCCGCCATCACCGGGGAGTCCGCTCCGGTCATCCGTGAAAGTGGCGGCGACCGGAGCGCGGTAACGGGCGGAACCCGCGTGATTAGCGACGGCATCGTCGTCCTGATCACGGCGGAGCCGGGCAATACCTTCCTGGACCGCATGATCGCCATGGTGGAAGGAGCCTGCCGCCAAAAGACCCCCAATGAAATCGCCCTGAGCATTCTGCTGGTGGCGCTGACCATTGTCTTCATGGCCGTCGTATTTTCCCTGCCTGCCATGGCCGGTTACATTGAGGATTCGGCACGGGCGCTGGGTTTCAACGCAGACGGCCATATCTCCCTGCCTGTGCTGGCGGCTCTGCTGGTATGCCTGATTCCGACGACGATCGGCGGGCTATTGAGCGCCATCGGCATCAGCGGCATTGACCGTCTGGTGCGCCGGAACGTGCTGGCTACTTCAGGCCGCGCGGTGGAAGCGGCCGGGGACATCGACGTCCTGATGCTGGACAAAACCGGGACCATCACCTTCGGCAACCGCATGGCGAACGAATTTCTGCCCGCGCCCGGCGTGGAGGACCAGCAGCTGGCGGAAGCCGCCCAGCTTGCCTCCCTGTCTGATGAAACGCCGGAAGGCCGCAGCATTGTGGTGCTGGCCAAAAAACAGTTCGGAATCCGTGGCCGCCACATGGACGCGGATTACATCACCTTTGTTCCGTTCTCCGCCTCCACCCGCATGAGCGGCGTGGACATTGCGGACCATGACGGCCAGCCGGCCGTTTCCATCCGGAAGGGGGCTGCGGAAAACGTGGCCCAGTGGGTGAAAGAACAGGGGGGGATCTTCCCTCAGGAAGTTGAAATGACCGTGCAGAACGTCGCCCGTGCGGGTGGCACGCCTCTGGTGGTGGCCCGTGGGAAGGACGTTTTAGGCGTCATTTATCTGAAAGACATCGTCAAGGGCGGCATCAAGGAACGGTTTGCCCACCTCCGTGCCATGGGGATCCGCACCGTGATGGTGACGGGAGACAATTCCCTGACGGCCGCGTCCATTGCGGCGGAGGCCGGTGTGGACGATTTCATTGCGGAAGCCACGCCGGAAATGAAGCTGGCGCGCATCCGTGACGAACAGGCGGAAGGCCATCTGGTGGCCATGACCGGGGATGGGACCAATGATGCGCCCGCCCTGGCCCAGGCCGACGTGGGCGTTGCCATGAATACCGGCACGCAGGCCGCCCGGGAGGCGGGCAACATGGTGGATCTGGACAGCAACCCGACCAAGCTGATTGAGATCGTGGAAATAGGCAAGCAGATGCTGATTACGCGCGGTGCGCTGACTACCTTCTCCTTTGCCAATGACGTCGCCAAGTACTTCGCCATCATCCCCGCCATGTTCGCAGGCCTCTTTGTGGCTGACGGCATGGCCATGGGGCCGCTTTCCGCCCTGAACGTCATGGGGCTGCACTCCCCGCAAAGCGCGATTCTCAGCGCCGTTATCTTCAACGCCCTGATCATCGTAGCGCTGATTCCGCTGGCTTTGAAGGGGGTCTCCTACCGCCCGGCGGGAGCCTCATCCCTGCTGAAGCGCAACATCCTCATTTACGGCGTGGGCGGTCTGGTGGCGCCTTTCCTCGGCATCAAGCTCATTGACATGGCCGTCACTGCCTTGCACCTCGTCTGAACAATTAAAAATCAACCTGTTGAATCATTATGAAATGGACATTTCCCAATCTGCGCCTGTTTCTGGCGCTGGCCGTCATCACCGGCGGCCTTTATCCCGTGGCCGTCACGCTTGTCAGTCTGGTCCTGTTCCCCCATCAGGCTCATGGTTCCCTGATCCGCAATGAACAGGGGGACGTGATCGCCTCGGAGCTCATCGCCCAGCCCTTTACTTCCGCCAGGTACTTCTGGCCCAGGCCTTCCGCCGGGGATTACGCCACCATGCCTTCCGGAGCCAGCAACCTTTCCTGGACCTCCGGGGAACTGGTGAAGACGGTGGCGGAACGCAGGAGCGCCTTGCTGAAAGCCCACGGACTTCCTGCGGAAACCCCTGTTCCTGCGGATCTCCTGTTTGCTTCCGGAAGCGGACTGGAATCCTTCATTTCCCCGGAAGCCGCGGAATTCCAGGTAGTCCGCGTGGCTGCGGCCCGTGGCCTGGCCCCGGCGAAGGTCCGGGAGCTGGTAGCCGGCCATTTCCACCATGGCGGCATTCTGGGGGAAAACGTAATCAACGTGATGACTCTCAACGCCGCCCTGGATAAATTGCCCCGTGATTAGTGGGATGTAATTATTCCTGCCCGGCCTGGAGAATACCCTGGCGGAAAAATCGCCCGGCGCCAGCCGGAGCCTTGGTTCCGCATCATTCTCCAGGTCCGGGCAGTTATTTATTTTTACCCTCCAGAAGGAACAGGGCCGCTCCGTGCGGATTAACCTGTACGTTCATTTCCCGGCTTACGGTGCCTGCGTCCTCCTGCTTCCACAAATCGCGGACGTTTTGCGGAGACTTGAGCCTGAGGCCGGAAAGGGGAACGTTAATGGTTTGGCGGTCATTGCCCGTATTGAAAAAACCAACGGCGGTGCGGTTTTTTCCCAGCGGTTTGAGCCAGACTTCACATCCGTTTTGGGATAAGACCTTTTCCGACGGGCCGTAAAACGTCTGGTTGACGGCGATCACCTCCCGGTTGCACAGGATGCCCCGGGTGAAATCGTCCAGATGCTCCAGATCGCATGAAATAATCAGCGGAGCGGACACCATGGCCCAGAACGACATTTGGAAATACTGTTCATCCGGCGTCAGGCGCGTGGGTTTGAATGTGGTGTTGGCTTTCCCAACCTGGCCCAGACGGCCGATTTGGAGCATGTCCGGATCATTCCAATGTCCCGGCCTGGTGTAGGGCTGCCATTTTTCCTGGGAAGAAGCAATCTTTTTCAAACTGCCCCAGTGGTCTTCAATGTCCCCTGTGGTGCGCCATACGTTGGTCAGCCTGCTGATGGGGGCGGCAATCTCAAACGGGGTGGAATTGGAGACGCTCAATACGATATCCCTGCCGCTTTTTTTCAAATCCGCGGCGATTCTTTCCGTATTTGGCACGTCGATCAGGTACCAGTCCATCTTGATATAATCAAAACCCCATTCCGCCCACTGTCTGGCATCCTGGGTGACCATCCAGACGGGGCCGACTTTGGCGGCTCCCAGCCGTTGGGAACCCGGACAGTTTCCAAACAGCTGGTCCGGCTGCGGACGTTTGTTTTCCGGAAGGGCCAGGGAGGAATAATCCCCCTGGGGATTGGGGGAGGAGGAGCCTATGTAGCCGGCATAAGTGCCCATCCACGGAGTTGAATAAATGCCTGCTTTCAGTCCCAGGGTATGGATTTCCCGGCACATGGCCTTCATGTCCGGAAAACGTTTGTTGGGCTGGATGGCGCGGTATTTGCCGCCCCTGGCGCCTTGCCAGCAATCGTCAATATTCACGTACCTGTAACCGTACTGGGCCAATCCGGAACTTACGAGCAGACGGGCGGTTTTCAGGATATTCTCCTGGCTCACGCCGCCGCTGTAGGAATACCAGCTGCTCCAGCCCATGGGCGGTGTCAGGCATATTTCCTGTCCGATGCGGAGGGTGACGGTGCCGTTTGCCTTGCCGTGGCTGTTGGCCGCCTGCACGGAAAAGGTATAAGCTCCCGGACGGCTGATTTTGCCGGTGATCACGCCGGTTTCCCTGTCCAGCTTCAGGCCGGGGGGAAGGTTGGCGGCGGCGAATTTCATGGGGCGTTCTCCGCTGGCGCAGATAGCGAACTGAATGGGAGAGCCGGGCCGGGCTCCGAAAAGCCGTGGTTCATTGAGGAACGGAGCCGCTGATTCGGGGGGAGTCAGGCGGATTCCGGATTCAGGAGCCGGATAGGGGGAAGGCATCTCGCCGCCGAAGGCGTCTGTCCGGGCCAGAAGCAAGGCGGCGCAAAGCAACGGAAGGAAGTGAATGCGGATCATGGAGCAAGAAGAAATGGTAATGGGAAAATAAGGGATGCGGATCAAGAGCGGATTCTTTAGAATAGGCGAAGTGAGGAATCATATGATACAAAATATGACGCGTCAAAAAAAATGTGGATAACGGGAAAATTCCTGTTTTCCCATTCAACGCTTGCAGGTATTCTTATGTCTAAATTACCAACATACCATGCTTAACAATCTAACAACAAAATTTCAGGAAGCGCTGATGCAGGCGCAACAAACCGCCGGGCGGCTCGGGAAGCCGGAAATTTCCTCTCTGGACGTTTTAGTAGCGCTGCTGGAGCAGGAAGGCGGTATTCTCTCTCCCATTCTCCGGAAGGCCTCCTGTGATCCGGGGCTGCTTTTACAGGCGGCCCAGCGGGAAGTGGCCCATGAGCCCACGCAGAGCGGATCTACCACGCAGCCCCAGATGGGGCGGGACCTGGCTACGGTGATGCACGCCGCGGAAGAAGAGCGCAAAAAACTCAAGGACGACTATCTCAGCGTGGAGCACTTCATGCTGGGGGCCCTGGACTCCCAGAACAAGGTGCACCAGCTGACGGACACCTTTGGCCTGACCAAGGACAATTACCTGGCCGCCATGAAGGAAGTGCGCGGCAATCAGCGCGTGACGGACGACAATCCGGAAGGGAAGTACCAGACGCTGGAAAAATACGGCACGGACCTGACGGCCCGCGCCCGCGCCGGCAAGATTGACCCCGTTATCGGCCGCGACACGGAAATCCGCCGTGTCCTTCAAATCCTTTCCCGCAGGACCAAAAACAACCCCGTGCTTATCGGGGAGCCCGGCGTGGGCAAGACCGCCATTGCGGAAGGCCTGGCGCGCCGCATTGTCAACGGAGACGTGCCGGAAAGCATGCGCAACAAGCGCATTGTCTCCCTGAACATCGGCTCCATGCTTGCCGGGGCCAAGTACCGCGGGGAATTTGAAGAACGTTTGAAATCCTTCCTCAAGGAAGTGACGGACTCCAACGGTGAAATCATCCTGTTCATTGACGAACTGCATACCATTGTGGGCGCTGGCGCCAGTGAAGGGGCGGTGGACGCCTCCAACCTCCTCAAGCCCGCGCTGGCGCGCGGTGAACTGCGGACCATCGGCGCGACGACGTTGGACGAATACCGCAAATACATTGAGAAGGATGCGGCCCTGGAACGCCGGTTCCAGCCCGTCATGGTCTCGGAACCCAGCGTGGAAGACACCATCGCCATTCTGCGCGGCCTGAAGGAACGTTATGAAGTCCACCATGGCGTGCGCATTACGGACGCCGCCATCGTGGCCGCGGCGACCCTTTCCGACCGCTATATTTCCGACCGTTTCCTGCCTGACAAGGCGGTGGACCTGGTGGACGAAGCGGCGGCCAGGCTCAAGATTGAGCTGGACTCCATGCCCACGGAGATCGACCAGATTGAACGCGAGGCCATGCAGCTGGAAATGGAACGCCAGGCCTTGGCGAAGGAGGAGGATGCCGACAGCAAGGCGCGGCTGGAAAAAATCACCAAGGATCTGGCTGACCTGAAGGAAAAATCCGGATCCATGATTGCCAAATGGAAGAGTGAAAAAGCCGTTCTGGATGCAGTCCGCGTGGAACAGGAAAAAATAGAAGCCCTCAAGCTGGAAAGCGAAAGGGCCAAGCGCATGGGGGATCTGACCCGTGCCTCCGAAATCACGTACGGTGAGCTTCCGGCCGCCGAACGCTCCCTGGCGGAAGGCAAGGAAAAGCTTAATAAGATGCAGCGGGAGGACGGAGGCCTGCTGAAGGAGGAAGTCACGGAAGGGGACATCGCCAAGGTGGTGGCCACCTGGACCGGCATTCCCGCCGCACGCCTGCAGGAAGGGGAACGCGCCAAGCTGGTGCACATGGAAGAACGGCTGGGCGCCCGCGTGATCGGGCAGAAACAGGCCGTCAAGGCCGTCTCCGACGCTGTGCGGCGCGCCCGTGCGGGATTGCAGGATGAAAACAGGCCCATCGGCTCTTTCCTGTTCCTGGGGCCCACAGGCGTGGGCAAGACGGAACTCAGCAAGGCGCTGGCGGAATTCCTCTTTGATAGTGAAAACGCCATCATCCGCATAGACATGTCCGAATACATGGAAAAACACTCCGTGGCGCGCCTGATCGGGGCGCCTCCCGGATATGTGGGTTATGAAGAAGGCGGCCAGCTTTCTGAAGCCGTGCGCCGCCGTCCGTACTGCGTGGTCCTCTTTGATGAAATTGAAAAGGCCCATCCGGACGTTTTCAACGTGCTTCTGCAGGTCTTGGATGACGGCCGCATCACGGACGGGCAGGGCCGTACGGTGGACTTCCGCAACACGGTCATCATCATGACTTCCAACATCGGAAGCCAGTACATCCTGAATGAATCCAACGCGGAACAGCGGGAAGCCAAGGCCATGGAAGCCTTGCGCGGCCACTTCCGCCCGGAATTCCTGAACCGCATTGATGAAATCATCATCTTTGACCGCTTGACGGCGGAAGAACTCAAAGGCATTGTGGACATTCAGCTTCAGCGTGTCCGCAAGCGCCTGGAAGCCAAGGGCCTGTTCCTGCGCATGACTCCGGAGGCTACGGCTCTGGTGGCGGACCATGGCTTTGACCCCGTCTATGGCGCCCGTCCGCTCAAGCGCGCCATCCAGCACGACCTGCTGGACCCCCTCAGCCTTAAACTTCTGGAAGGCGACTTCCCGGAAGGAACGGAAATCGTGGTGAGGGAAAAGGGCGGCAAGCTTGACTTTACCAAGGAAAAGAAATAACTGAAAAGGCTGCTTTTCCGGTGTGCTGCCGGAAAAACCGTGAAGGGCGTTCCCTGACAGGAGCGCCCTTCTGATATTAATCCCTTCCCAGGTGGCCAAAGGGAAACTGCCGCCTGGCCGGTGTGAAAGGAAAATCCGGGAAAGGAAACCGTCAGCAGCGGCGTCTTCGTAAGGCGAGCGCAGCCAGTCCCAGCAGGGAAAGCGTGGCAGTGCCGGGTTCCGGAACCATGTTCCAGCCCATGGAACGCATCAATTCCATTTCTCCATCCGTCAAGGTGCGGTGGTAGGTATCCGGTAAAATGGAATACTGCATGAGGGCGTCCGGATCGCTCGCGCTGTCAATGTGGGCCATGCTGGACCCTGGCTGCCAGGTGGTGGGGTTATAGGCGGTGAGCCCCGTATCGCCCAGGGACAGGGTTTCTCCAAGTGTAAATGCCGTATTCCCGTTGCCGGCCTTCTCCACGATGGATTGGCCTTCCTGGTTGGTTAACAGGGAATCGTACCTGGTATACAGCATGGTGCTGTAGGCTTTTGGATCATTTCCGGACTGGACCTGGAAAGTGCCGGTTTGTGTCGCCAGGGAAAGAAACCCTACGGTATGTCCCACCTCATGGGTCAGGATGCTTTGAAAATCATATTTTCCCGTATGCTCCGCCGATAAGGCGGCCTCATAATAAAGAGAATTCAAATGAAAGGTATTGCACTGGATGTAAATATCGTAGCCTGTGGTAGTACTCGTGACCCCATCGCGCCAGACGGACTCCGCCCGTGTGGAAACCTGTTGCGGCACGTTTGACAAATAGTAGGAATAAGGGGAATAGGCGGAGGCAAGAGTGGAGGAATTGGCTCCGTCGTACCAGGTGAGGCCTACGTTAAGTGTTCTGCCCGGGGTGGACTCAATTAAGCTATCCCATGTGGTCAACGCCCGTATGGCAGAGTCTATCTGATCCTGGGTCCAGTTATGGGTACTCGCCGAATCAAAAAATCCCTGGTCCCCGGAATCCAGGAAGGTGCATGAAAAAGTGGAGCCTATATTGACTGTTTGTACAGCAGACGAGAGAGGAATGTTCCCCAGGCAGCAGACAGTGCAAATGATACCAATCCGGAATGAGCTTTTCATAAATAGAAAAATAATAAAAACCCTCCCGTAAGAAAACCCGGCAACTCCGTTACTGTCGTCTAAAGAGGGAAAAGG
>NZ_JAJBTT010000049.1:1199-81945 GCF_020860705.1 Akkermansia sp. | reverse complement strand
AGCACCATGCAGGAGTTCTTCCTATTTGCATACATAGCGGATTACAAATCCGAAGTCAAACCAAACAGCCAAATTTGAAAAGGAATAGGAATAACCGGACATGCTCCATAAAACAACGGTGTGGGATATGACCCCTTCTCACAGTTTTCCCAACTCCTTTCATTTCCTTGGATTTTACGCTCTCACACCAAAAAGCCACCTTCTTCGGATTTGTAATCCGTTATGGGTTTTTCCTGTGCATGAAAAGGGAATATTGCTTTTTTGTCGGAGTTAGTTTGATTGTTCTATTATTAGCCAGCACCTTGTCTCCTTTTTATGGAATGCCAATGGCGTGTGATCCTCATATTTACAGTTCTGTTGGCCGCGGGATGATGGAAGGGCTTATTCCTTACAGGGATTTATTTGACCAAAAAGGACCGCTGGTGTTTTTGCTGTATGGACTTGCCCAATGGGGCTGGCATTCATTTACGCCTGTACTGCTGGTGGAAGTGGCCTGCCTTTTCATTTCCTTAATATATGCTTACCGGCTGGCCCTGTTTCGTGTCGGTAAAAGAAAGGCTTTTCTCGTTGCCTTGACTCTTCCGTGTCTGCTATGTAAGTTCTCTTATTTTGAAAATGGAGGTAATCCTTCCGAGTTTTTATTGCCTTTGCAATTCATGGGAATGTACTGGATGGCAGGGTCATATTTATTACCACAGCGCTTTTCTTCCTGGAAAACCGGATTTGTATTGGGAGTTGGTGTGGGAGCGGCTTTCATGAGTAAATTCAATATTTGCTGTTTCTGGGTATTTCCTATATTAGTAACTACCTTTTTTTGTTGGAAACGGAAAAAGTTTCTTTCTCTTTTAGCAGGTTCTTTGGTGGGAGCGGCCTGCGTCATTATTCCCTTCCTGACTTATTTCATTTATCACCATTCTCTCGTATTTCTGAAGGAGGGATATTTCCTGTTTTCTGTTTACTATGGGTTACATGCAGAATCTCTGTCAGTGGTTCTGACGCAATATGCCGTTTTGTTCAAATCCATTCTGGCAGGTGATATAAATAGCATCTGGATAGCATTTGGGATAGTGATGGTGCTTTTCAGCCGGATTTCCGGTAAAATTAAACTATTGTATACTTTTTCCTTTCTATTCTGTCTTGTCTGTCTGTTCGGTTCAGCGCGGATGCAGTGCGGACATTATTTAATTACCCTGGTTCCTTATGCTTATGTAGGGTTGCTAATCCTGTCGGAGATGATTTGTCCTGGAAGACTGGTGCCTCGGGAACGGTTCCCCCTTTTGGAGAAATGCATGGCAGTAGGTCTTGTGGTGTACGCTTTGTGCAACTCCGTCAATGTCCATGAATTGTCTGGGTCCTATAGGAAAATGGCCTCAATGAAAAAAGATTTGCAGGAACTGGTGCCACCGGACAAAACTTTCGCCCTGATAGGGATCAATGATCAGGGCATGTACTGGCTTCTGGATCGTATTCCGGATATCCGACTGTTTACGATTTGTTCTTCCACTCCTGAAATCATGGAAAATCTTACATTTCAGCAGTATAGGGAAGTGGAGGATAAAAAGATCGAATATTTGGCCGTTAAGGAAAGCTTATTGGATGACAGAAGGAAAAGTGGGCGCATGTTTGCCGAATTGTTGCGTTCTTCCTATGCAAGAAAAGGGATAGTCAAAAAAGGGAATGTGAATTATGAACTATTTGTTAGGAAGCCATAGCTTTCCCATCTTGCAAAAATGGATTAGGGAAAGTGAGCGCAAGGAGGTCATCATATGCCCGGGAGAATTATCTTCGCTTCTTGAAGAATGTATTCCGCTAGTTTTCGGGCGCTACAATCGGAAGCAGCCGGAAGGTTCCTGAGCCATTGCTCCCGTTTGAGCCAAGTACGTTGACGTTTGGCGTATTGCCTGGTGGAGAGGGCCAATTGTATTTGGCATTCTTCCGGGGTAAGTTCGCCCCGGAGCATGGAGCGGATGAGTTGCAGACCTAGCGTGCGGTTTGCCGTAGCGGAGCAGGAGCCAAGGGCGGCCACTTCCTCTACCGCTCCTTCCTGCATCATGCGGGCAGCACGCTGGGCGATTCTGCGGTCCAGTTCCAGAACGTCCCTCGTAATGACCCAGCCGGGTCCCAGAGGTGGATTCAGCCAGTTCTGTTTCCAGAAAGAAAGAGGTTTTCCTCCGGCAAGGACAATTTCCAGGTTGCGTTCTACATAGCGTCGGTTGGAGGAATTCGTCGCAGACGCGCCTTCAGGATCCAGAGAAGTGAGCTGGGAGTACAACTCTTCCGTGGAATAATTTGCAAAAGTGGCACGGAGAGCCGTATCTCCCGGAGGAGCTTCCGACATGCCGTGGGAGAGAAATTTGAAGTATAGGCCGGAGCCTCCCGTGACGATAGCCGTTTTTCCCCGTGCATGGATGTCTTTCAGACACTGCATGGCCCGATGGTAGTGTTCCGTAGCATCCCAAGTCATTTGGACCGGGATGATGGAAACCATGTGATGGGGAATTCGCGCCTGGTCTTCTGAGGAAGGAGCCGCCGTCAGAACGGGAATTTCACGGTATACCTGATAGGCATCCGAACTGACGATTTCCGCCCCCATCATCTCCGCCAATTCCACGGCTACGGCAGATTTTCCAGACCCGGTAGGGCCGGCGATGAATAGAATAGGAGGGCATGAAACATGTGCCGTGGAGAAGGAATCAATCATAAAACAACTGTGGGATTTCCTGGCATTTAAAGAATGTAGGAAGGTGTTGCAACAGAATTTTCAGGGCAACAGCCATGCAGGCAGAAAGGTGATTTGCATTTGAATAAGATCAATCTTCCATGGCACTGCTTCAATAAAAATTATCTCGGAATTTTAAGGAATATTGCATGTATGTGCATCAGAGATTCAATGAAGAAAGGAATGATAGGGACATGTGGAGCGTTAAAAACAGAGACGAATGGGGAGTGGAACTTTTCGGCAAGTTCCCTTTATATCGGGGCGGGAACGAGTTCACAACCGGGTTTCATAGGCAGCTACTAATCGGGATGCATAATCATCCCAGGTGTTTCTTTGTCCTCCCTTCTCCCATGCCTTTTCTCCGTAATGCCGGACAAGTTCTTTGTTTTCACATAATGCTTTCATGGCTTGATAAATGGCATTTGCATTGGCGCCAGGCACTATCATTGCGGATTTCCTGTCTAAAATGGTCGTGGCTCCGGATTCATGCGTGGCAATGATGGGCAGACCTATTGCCATTGCTTCCAGTAAAGAACGGGCAAAACCTTCTTCCAGGGAAGGGAACACAAAAGCTGTACATGTTTTAAGATGTTGTACCAGTTCTGTTTGAGGTACATTTCTGTTCAAATACAGGCGGGGAAAACCTTCCCATTGCTTTAATACTTTTTTAAAGTCAGGCCTCGGAGATCCAAAAGAATGCAATTCCGCATCCGGATATTCCTCCTGCAGTTTACTGAAAGCCTGGAAAAGATATTGATGACCTTTGCGTACTGTCAGATTACCTGTCACAATGAATTTCGGTGTCGGGGATACCTCTTCTTGACTGCGGTGGGAGAACAGGGAGGTATCCACTCCGAAGGGGTTAAGAATGCATTTTTCTGGGGGAACGCCATTGGAAACCATGCTTTCCATTACGTATGTACTTGGACAAAGAATATAATCCGCCCGGTAAATTTCACGATTCATGCGCCCCCATGTCTTTTCTCCAATAGGGATGACAAATCCTGGATAATGAATGTCCGCTTCCCTCTGCCAATATCCCCGCTGGGTAGTGGGATGGCCGTTCATAGCTTCAAAAACCTTTAGAATGCGGCGTCCAGAATTTTCTGCCAGATCAAACACGGGCGTACAGGATCCCATGGGACATTGCACAATATCCACTCTTTCAGGAAGAACCTGCTTTTTTATCCATGCATCATAAAGCCAAAGGAGGCGCCATCTCATCTTTTCTTCGAGATTGGCAGGAGAAAAGTGATAAAACGGTTTCATGGCCAAATGATAAGGCCAGATTCTTTTATATTTTTCTGATGGAAGTCCGTGATTTTTGTTTCCTGTCCACATACTTTCCAATGCATCAAGCTTTTCAAGCGATGAAGCAGTTTTATTCATATGCCATGAGGACATACCGGAAATTAGAATTTTCATGTGGATCTATTCAGAAATGGTAAAGTGCCTGGTGTGGTTAAATATAAATAGTAAATGCATAGGAAACGCTGTCAAGATGCGAGATTCCGCAGGTAGGATGTATAGAAGGAAATTAAGATAAAAATGTGTTTTTCAAATGTAACACGCAGAGTTTTCCTTCAGAAGCACTTTCCATATGCGTTGAGATGGAAGAAGAATGCCTGAGAGAGGTTGACGGGATCAACATAAGATAGTTGATTTTGAGCAGAGGCGTAATATTTTTTCAAGTTGATAGGTGCCTTCTGATAATAAAGAAATGATCGTAAGAGGAAGCTTTTTTGATTGGGGTGCACCTTTATATTGAAACCATTCATTGAGATCTTTGTCATTCTGCAGAAAGGGCTTAGCAGGCAGATCCAATGCATGTAGACCTCTCTGATAACATAGAATAGAGAGAATGGATTGGTCATGTCTATGGTCAATGAATTCAGGATGATTAGGAATATCCGTTTGGGTGTTGTAATCACCAATAAGAGAAAGATGCCGTGACTTATCATTCCATTCCGCCGCCAGTTCCATGGACACAGAAGTCTTTCTCCAAATAGAGAAAGATGCTTGGATAGGTGGGGAATGTAGGATGTTTGTAGAAAGATTTCCCATTTGCTTTAAGGTTGTTGCCTTGGTCCAGTTTTCTATGGTACCTGTATATGGGATGTACACTCCGGGAATGATATCCTGTTGCAATTCATCCAGCCAATTCTGGGCAAATGGAAGGAGGGAGGAGAACAGCCGGACCCAGGGCCTTCCTATGTCGGAATAAATCAATATATCTCCATCTTGTAATAACTGTAATGCATGATTAATAATAAAAGGTTTCCATGACCAGAAGAAAACCCCTCTTTGTAAAGGGGTTGCCCATGGACGGGAGGTATAAAACCCCAGTCTTTTTAAATCTCCGCATTGATACCCACGCACATAAGTCGCTTTGCCGGCATATTTTGCAGAAAGAAGCTGCAGTATTTGTCGGTGTAGATACTGGACAGATCCGAAGTTGATGAAGACAACTTTTTTCATATCTATCAAGCAATAGAATAATTTGGCGGATGGATTTTTGTACGGCCTTGTAATTCGCTAATTGGTAGAGGTTTCTGGATCAACAGATAGCAGAGATTTGTAAAGGGAAAGGAATTTCCGGCTGGTTAGCTGAATCCTAAGGGCTTCTTTGGCTTCATCAGCACCTTGAAGCCCCATGGTGATATTTTTTCCCAGAGAGTCGGTCAGAGAAAGTACTGCCCGGCAGATTGCTGCACTGTCTTTGACAGGGATAATGTATCCCGATTTACCGTCTTCAACGTATTGTTTGCTACCGGCATTGACCGTAGTAATAACCGGCAAATTCATGCAACGAGCTTCCTTAATAATGGTAGGGCCTGTATCGGCTAGAGTTGGATGGACAAGGCACCATGCAGAAGACAGTCTTTTTTGTAGTTCCGGACGGTTCAAAGGACCGGTCCAATGGATATTGGGCGTACTTGCGGGCTCCAGCTCTGCTCTTAGAGAGCCTGAGCCAACAATGTAAAGTTTAACATGTTGCAGAGAAGGATCACTAAATGCCTGAACCAGATATCTTAGTCCTTTTAATTCGTAAAGTGTTCCTACGAACAGGCATTCTGGAGTTACGGAAGGATGTCTTTCTACATGATAGAAAGATTCCTCCACTCCATATTCAATGAGAGATACATGTGAAGAGGGAGCTATTTCCAGAATGCGGTCTTTGGCCCATGGAGATTCGCAGGTGATGAAAGGATATGAGGGAGTGATTCTCTTTTCCCAGAATGCTTGCAAGCGGGGAAACAGAGACATTTTAGCGCGCTGGCAATAAGCGTGGAGAGCTCCCTGATAGGACAGTAATTTTGCACACGGTTGTGTCATGCATGCTTTTGCATAGGATAACTCAATTCCCCATGCATGAACAAGGTCCGGACGCAAGCTTCGAAGCAGTTTGCGAATCTTTTTGGCAGCGAGGAAGTGGTTGGTAAATAGCCCAACAGCTAGGCTGGAGGCCGGTAATATATGAATAATCTGGCCCTTAAGACGACGGGTGGTAGAATGGGATACATATTTTTTAAAAGTAACCCAGTGAATTTGATAATCTTTTTGATCTTCCAAATCATTGAAAAGAGCATAAATCCATGGCGTTAAGCTATGGTCATGATTTTGAAATTCATGCGGGAGAAGACGTCCCAGGGGCATATCTGCAAGAATGACAATAATAGGTTGATAGGCTTGATGTTTCATATGGAATAGACTTTAGATAATTCCTAGAAAGATAAAGGTTTTTATAAAGCTCGGGGAGCTCTTTCACTTAAGAGTTCATAATAAACCTGCAAATATTGTTCCGCCATTATTTGCGGTGAAAATTTTCCTTTGACAATGCGACGGCAATTCCACCTGGAAATAAGATGAAGTGAATTAATCTTATCTTTCATGCCTTCTTCTGAATCACATAAAAATCCATTGACTCCGTGCTAGATCAATTCTGGCATGAAGTTATAAGAGAAAGCAAGCACGGAAGTTCCGCAAGCCATAAATTCAATAACTGGAATTCCAAAAGGTTCCTGCCACTGAAGTGGAAAAATGAAAGCTTTGGAATTGCTGAATAATTCATTTTCCTGTGCATTGTCAACCGGACCGATATAACGGATGTTGGCTGATAGGTGAGTTTTAATGCTCTGGTCAAAATAGTCTTGAAATTGAGGTATCACATTTCCTGCAATAATCAGACTGTTACCTGTCTGTTGTGCTACGTGAATAGCTATGTGCGCTCCTTTAATAGGGTCTATTCTACCCAGGAATACAAGAGGTGCATCGGGAGATAATTGCTCCTTAAAATGGTATTTACCGTATATGTTTCTGAAATTGTCGGTTAATAAATATTTGAAAATAAATAATCGCTCACAGTTTTTGCTTATGATTTCATTCAATTATAGCTGTTGTGTTTAACATTTCATCATGGGATTAGCGTATGGAAAGAAGGCTATTGTTCATTACAGATTAGGTGTTTGTGTTGATTCTAGATTAATCTGTATAGAGTCCTAATATTTTGGATTTATCTATTATTTAGAAAATGTTTCATTTTTATGATGCAGGCAAATAGCGATAGAGGAAAAACTTTAATAAGAAAATAATATTTATTATTTTTATAATAGGAGCTTTTTTTTATCTTCAGCCATCTTTGAAATCTCTGATATGTATTGCATGAACTATACCATCCTGATTCAAATTTGGAGTGACAAATCATGGAGGAGATAAAATTGAGAATTGGTGTTGCAGCATGCTGATCCACATGGCCTTGGTTGGCTTTCGCATTCTCTATAAACACTTTTATCTCCCGCTCCAATGCAATGAATGCGGGAAGGGAAATAGTATAATACTGATCAATGAATGCTTCCCATGATTTGATATTCCGAAGTGTTTTGAAGCCGTTTTTGGGACCGGAGCTATTGGAACCGTGATAACTTAAGACAGCTGTTTTATAACCCCGCACAATGGCGGCGTCATGCTGGATACGTGCTCGTAAGAAGAACGTCAAATCGTCGATGTAGTAGGCACAGTCCGGCAGGTCTCCAAATTGAGTCCACAATTTTTTAGAGAAACACTTTACTTCCAAAATTTCTTTATTTCGGTTTGAAAATAAACCATATATATCAGGAGATTTGTCGAGGGATAGGTGATTTAAATCAACTGTTGGGAAAGAAACCGTTTTTTCTTGCTCTGATGTCGCCCTTGCTTCAGAAAGGATAAACAAAGACGGTGTTTGGCGTGCAATCGCCCATCCCAATATTTTACATTTATAGGGAGATGCCACATCATCATCATCGTGCCGTACAATCCAGTCATATTTGGCATGCCTCAATGCATAATTTACGTTGGCGGCCAATCGTCCATTCCGCGGAGTTTGAATAACCAGGACTTCATGGGGACCTTCATAGGCTTGCATCATAGCCTGTAAAATTTCATACGTTCCGTCAGTGGAACCGTCATCTGAGGCTATAATTTGCAATTTACCTTCGTAGTCCTGATGCAGGATGGAGAAAAAAGACTGCCTGATAAAGTCTTTTCTATTATAGGTAGTAAAAATGCATGTTAAGCTCGGCCAGTTTTTCATAATGATTTGCAGCTAAAAATTTGTTTCTGCTGGTTAATTATTTGAGGAGCATTTGTGAAAGCATAACAAATTTTCATGAATGAAATAAACGGCTCATGAAAAGACAGCTTAGTTTTGCAAATTGGCGGAATTGATGACGCCGGAGCAGGAGCCACAAACCCTTGATGAAATCTCTTTTCCTTCCAGCCATAATAAATATGTGGCAATTATTGCAAAATGATGTTTGAACTTCTTGAATGTATTCCGCGTGTGTGATGATCTTCTTCTCATGCAGGTATTTCGTAATTTCGATAAAGGACTGGTGGAATTGTTGCGCTCTTGACCAGTCATGTTGGAAATGTGAAGCGCTTGTAGGCAAGAGTCGGTATACGGAAGTCAGGTCGGAAAGATAAAAAACGGAAGACTTTTTTAAGAACCACACCCATAACGGATAATCATTCATTTTCCAAAATCTGATATTTTCAATATCGAGTTCGGCGGCATATTGTTCGTATAGGCTTTTTCTAAATAAGGTTGTTGCCGTTACAATTTTCCCTCTATCCATGATGCCCCTCAACATGGCCGATTCATTTCCGGCAGATTGTTTATGGATGCTGTTAGTCGACATGTCCAAGGTGGTAAAACCGGTGCAGACCATTCCCATATTGGGATAGGTTTCCAGAAGATCAACTTGTTTCTGCAATTTTAACGGGTCTGTCCAGTAATCATCACCTTCGCATAGTGCCAGATATTTGCCTTTTGCACGGGGAAAGTTGTATAGCTCATTAATGGATTCTCCCTGGGAATACTTGTTTTCAGGTTGGCAGATAGCCTTAATGATATTCGGGTATTGTTTTTCATATTCATGAATGACCTCAGGAGTTCCATCTGTAGACGCGTCGTCATGGATCAAAATTTCAAACGGAAAACTGGTTTGCTGCATCAAAAAACCTTCCAGTGCATCCCGTATGAAATTTTTCTGGTTGTAAGTAATGCAACAAATGCTGACCAACGGATTCATGAAAAGGAATTTATAGTTTTCTTCCGGGATTTCCCGCAATGGTTTGTCCCGGTTGAACGGCTTTGGTGATTACGCTTCCAGCCCCGATGACGGCTCCGGAACCGACTTGAGGTACTTTGTCCGAGATGTAAATCGCGCCCAGGCCGGAGAAGATGAAATCTCCGAATTCAATATAAGAGCCAATGATGTTGCCGGAGGCTATTAGGCAAGATGCTCCTATCTTTGTAGAATGCGTGATGACCACATTTTCTCCAATCATGGTATTATTCCCAATGTAGACATCTGGATGTATGGTGGAATTGGCCCCGATAATGACGCCTTGTCCCAGTTTGGCCCGTGAAGAAACCGATGCCGATGGATGGATAATATTGACGGGAATACCGTCTAGGGCGGTAATTTTATCAAATAATCCGGCGCGGATTTTATTGTCCCCCATGCTTAGGGCAAATTGCTGATTTGTGATATCGCTTGAAAACAAATCATCAAAAGTTCCTAAAACGGGGTACCCGTAAATGGAACTGCCTGTCTTGCCTTCTTCGTAATGATAAAGTCCCCTGATTTTTTTGCCGCATGCCTCCAGCATGTCGATCATCAACAGTGTATTGTGCCCAACACCCAGAATGTAAATACCTGTACCCATCTCTTACTTGTGGCTCATTTGGTGGGCAATGAATTTGATGGAGTCCGGTTCAAGGTCTCCATACATCGGCAGGCAGATGACGCTGTCAGCTGTCCGGTGAGCTACGGGCAAATTCGATTTGCCTGAAGACGGCAGGTCTTTATACATGGGAAACTCTGAGATGAGGGGATAAAAATAACGACGCCCCATAATTCCTGCATCTTTTAATTTTTCATAAAGAGTATCCCGGCTCATTCCATAGGTCTGTTCATCCACAAAAATGGGGAAATAGGAATAATTGGACTCTACGTTTGGGAACTCGGGAAGGAGAGCGATTCCCCGTATATCAGCAAGACATTCCCGGTAAAGATTGGTCAAATATTTTCTTTGGCTAATGGAATGGTCCACATATTGAAGGTTGATAAGGCCGTAGGCGGCTCTTACTTCATCCATTTTTCCATTGATGCCGGAAGCTTCAACGGTCGTCTCGTTAACGAAGCCAAAGTTTTTTAACTGATCAATGGTTCTTTTTGTTTCAGCATTTTTGCAGATAAGAGCCCCGCCTTCAATCGTATTGAACACTTTGGTTGCATGAAAACTTAAGGAACTCATGTCACCGGCATGCAGGATGCTTTGCCCATTCATTCTCACGCCAAACGCATGGGCCGCATCGTAAATGATTTTTAGGCCGTATTTGTTTGCTATTTGCTGGATGGCATCCGTATGACATGGCGTACCGTAAACATGTACGGGCATAATGGCTGTGGTTTTGTTTGTAATGGCCGATTCAATCTGTTCTGCATCCAGATTAAGTGTAACGGGATCAATGTCGACAAAAACCGGCGTAATGCCGTTCCACCATAAGGCATGAGTTGTAGCAACGAAACTATAAGGTGTAGTGATGACTTCTCCGCTGACATGCAATGCCTGCAATGCCGTAATAAGAGGGAGAGTGCCATTGGTGAAAAGGCTCAGATATTTCACACCCAGGTATTCAGCCAGCGCCTGTTCAAGCAACTGGTGATAATGTCCATTGTTTGTCAACCATTTGCGCTGCCAGATATCCTTTAACAAAACGATCAATTCATCCAGGGGGGGGAGGAGGGGAGAAGTAACATTAACGGGCTTTTGAACATCCATAAAGCTGCTGTTTAAAAATGCTGATACTTTCACGCCATTCTTGAAATTTTCCAAAAACGGAACCTGTTATATAAATAACGCTCCCTACAGTACATCCCATGATTAATTTGGCAATACTGGATTCTACAAGATTTTGACATAGAAAAGAACCCGTCATCATGAAAATTCCTAGTGCGAATACAGGGATGAGATCCCTTATCTGTTCGTATAATCCGAATCCGATAAGTTTCTTTGTGTAATAAGTATTGATGAACAGGCAGATGAGCGACGCGGCAAAACTTCCCAGGCACATGGCTAAAATACCGAAAGGGACAGTGATGCATAATATGCCGAATCCGAGGATTTTTTTAATGACTTCAAGTTTGAGAAACAAATTGCTCTTCCCCTTGACTTGAAGCAGGTTTAAATTTAAAGCATGAACGGGGTATAACAGGCAGACGAGGCACAAAACCTGTAAATATGGAACGCAAGGCAGCCATTTATCCGTGATCAGTACCGATACCATGGGGTGTGCAATGGAAATGATGCCCAGCATGATTGGAGTTACGAAAAAATTGACCATCCGGATTATTTTCCGATAGGCAGTTGCCAGCCGTTCATCATCGTCCTGAATTTTCGATAATAGGGGAAAGGCTACTTTCCCAATGACATCAAGTACGCTGTTCATCGGCAAGGAGGCAAAATTATTGGCTCTGGTATAATACCCCAGATCAATGGCGGAGAACTTTTTCCCAATCACGAGCTGATAGATATTTTTGTAGAAAGTATCGAACAGGCTGGAGATCAACAGTCTGGAACCGAAATGAAAATGTTTTTGAAATGAAGTTTTTGAAAAACAAAAATCCGGATGCCAGCTTACCTTGAACCACAGCAATACAGTGGTTAGCAGAGAGGAGAGCAAGCCCGTGATCACCAAAGTCCATACGCCAAATCCCGTGTACGCTAAAATAATGCCTATTATTCCTGTAATTAATTGAACACCAACTGAAATTTTAGTGTATGCCTTAAAATTGAGGTTTTTGGACAGGATTATATTTTGTATAGCCCCAAAGGAGGAGATAATGATATTGAGAGCGATGACTCTGAGGATATCCGTCAGAATTGGATTATGGAAAAAAAACGATATCGCAGGAGCTGCGAAATATAAGATAATGTAACACAGGACGGCTACGGCTATGTTATAATAAAAGACAGTGGAATAATCTACATTGGTGCTTTCCTTGTCCCGAATGAGAGAAAGGGATAAACCGCTGCCGACAAAGATATTGGACACGGCGATAAAAACACCCAGTACTCCTACTGTGCCATAATCTTCAGGCGTCAGCAGCCGGGCAAGAACCAAAGAGATGAAAAAGGCAATAAGCTGATTGGCGCCCGTTTGCAGAGAACTCCATTTGGTGCCTTCAATGGCCTGGTTTTTCAGGGAACTCATGATGAGCAGCGTAAAGAAATGATCTTCAATTTTTGAATCTTCAAGTCAAACTTATAGTCAGGATTCCATACTGTTTGCTCGAAAATTTTTACAGGATTGAAATATTTTTGATTATATGTGTTAATATTATAAATTTCTGTTTGTTAATTATATGTTCCCCAATATTCTTTAAAATTTATCGTTATGAAAATAAAAGCACACATGATTTTTCTTTAGAAAAAAGATTCTCATGGAAAGTATAAACCTTGCTTTTGCCGGTTATGTCCTTTTCATTCTTTCTTTTCAATCAAAGAGAACATGTGTTTGATTGAAAAGAAGCCCGGAGAAAAGAGGTTTAAACTTAATGGTCAATCTCTTTCAGTTGCGGGAAATCCTCAAATAGGATTTGCTATGGCAATCCCAATATTATCGATGATGTCTTTTCATCAAGCGAATAGCCTTTCCACATGCGCATTTGAAATATGACGACAACATTCTAAAATTATTGGAATTCATTTTTTTTTCTTTAATTTTATCAGAAAAATTTGATATTTTCCAATATTTATTAAACAGTCCGTAGTCGTGCCGTATGCTATTGGGGTGCCAGGGTTTGGGGATGCCCCAGTAATGAATAATGCCGGGATGCTTGACTGCCTCAAGCAATTCTTCTTCCTGTAACGGGTTGTTAGTGAATTTTTTAACTCCATTCCATCGAATTTGCCAAATAGCAGGCTCGCAGATGTTCCACATGGGGTGAAGTAGCAAAATCCTTTTCTGGTAACACTTATTGAGAATATCTTGGTCTTGCCAGGTCAGAGAGGAAATGTGCTGTACGGCATACTCGAGGACATGTTTTTCAAAATGTTCTTCCCGGATCTTTGATAAATTGTAAAGGATGACGCCTGCGTTGATGTAAATGGAATCGTGTGGCAACTCCATTTCTTTTTCCCAACGCTGGAAAGTATCGGAGGATAGATGTTCCGTGGTAAAGACACCGGCAATGAGGGCATCTCCCATTTCCGTTTGATACATCGTAAAGGCATCACGATTGAAAATGACATCAATATCTACGTAAAGGACCCTATCTACTGTCGGTGGCAAGAAAGAGGACAAGCCAAGGCGATAATAAGTAGCTGCAGACCAATTGGGCCCGACAGGAAAATCCTGAAACCTGTCTCCGACATCGATGAGATGGAGTTGAAGATCATACTTTTGTTCCAGAGATTGAAGCCGGGTTATGGAGTGGTTTGTCAGGCCATTTGCGAGAATATAAATATCTGCATGGACTGAGGACGCCAGATTTTCCATGAGAGACACAATACTCACTCCGACGCCTATCACGCCGTTCTCATCTGTAGCGTATACTATATTCATGACAAATGATGTACCTGTGATTTCAATAAAACCCCCGGTATTCATGCAAAAGACAAGCCATCGGCGTATGATGGATCTCTTAAGTCACTCATACTGTACGCGGATATTACCCGTACAAGGTAATTCTGTCTTAATACACGTCCCGCTGGTAGCGGTGGTGTTGTTTCATGTCCGCTACGTATTCCGCAGCTTCTTCCGGAGACTTGTGGCCCCAGGTCTGGATGACCTCGTGAAGGGCTGCGTCGACGTCCTTCGCCATGCGGGAAGCGTCACCGCAGACGTAGAAGCAGGCGCCGTTTTCCAGCCATTTCCAGAGTTCTTCACCTTCCTGGACCATGAGGTGCTGGACATATACCTTCTTTTCCTGGTCACGGGACCAAGCTACGGATAACTTCAATTTGCCGCTGGCTGTCAGTTTGTTCAGCTCATCTTCATAGCAAAAATCAGTTGCCTTGTAAGGGTTGCCGAAAAACAGCCAATTGCCGCCTTTGTGGCCGGAGGCGATACGTTCCTCCCAGAATGCGCGGAAGGGGGCGATGCCGGTACCCGGGCCAACCATGATGATGGGGGTGTCTCCGTCTTCAGGCAGACGGAAATTTTTGTTGGTATGTACAAACACTCTGGCCGTGTGGCCCGGCTGGAGGCGGTCCGCCATGTAAGTGGAGCATACGCCGCCGCGTTTGCGGTCCCGGGCCGTATAGCGCACTGCTCCCACACACAAATGCACTTCTTCAGGATGGGCGTTGGGACTGGAAGCGATGGAATAAAGGCGCGGCATGATTTTTTTCAGAATGCCTGTAAAAGCCTCTGCGGACTCAAAAGCGGCGGGATATTCCGTCGCCAGGTCCAGCACGTCCCGGCCCCATAGAAAATCGTTAAGGGTATCCTTGTCTCCGGCCAGCAGAGCTTCCAGTTCCTGGCTGCCGGAGGCGGCCGCCCATTTGGTCAGAAGAGCCTTGTTGACGTTGGTGATGTCATAGCAATTGATCAGGGCGTCCCTCAGGCTGACGGTATTCCCTTCCGGTGTAGGAACTTGGGAATCGGGGTTGAGGCCGAGCTTTGCAATCAGGGCATCCACTAGGGAAGAATCATTGGCGGCAATGACGGCGAGGGCATCTCCGGCAATGTATTCCATTCCGGAGCCGTCCAGGCTGTATTCAATATGGATCGTTTCTTTCGGACTGCCTTCTCCGGTAATGTGCTTGACGGAGAGGACGGGTGCGGGGAACGGGTTCTTTTTGCCGTACGGTTCGGTTGTCATGTGTAATATAGGTCTGGAATGGAAAAAGAAATTACCAGCGGATGGCCGCGGCACCCCATGTGAGGCCTGCGCCAAAGGTGACCAGGACGACGTTGTCTCCCTTGCCGAATCTTCCAGTGCGGCGCGCTTCGTCAAAGGCGATGGCCACGGCGGCGGCGGAAGTGTTGCCGTACTTTTCAATATTGATGAACACCTTGTCTTCCGGAATAGAGAGGCGCTGGGCCACGGCATTGATAATGCGGAGGTTGGCCTGGTGGGGAATAATCAGTTTGATGTCGTCTGACGTCAGGCCGGCGCGTTCAATTACGCTGGCGGCGGAATCCTTCATGCGGGGAACTGCCTGGCGGAAGGTCTCCTTACCACGCATGGCGAGCGTAGCCAGGCGTTCATGGGCGTTCTCTGCCGTGGTGGGGCAGCGGGACCCGCCGCCGGGGATCTGGAGCAGATCATGCAGGGAGCCATCCGTGCCGATGTCCGTGGCGAGGATGGAGCCTTCCCCTTCTTCCCCCGTGGCAGCCTGGAGCACGGCGGCGCCGGCGCCGTCCCCAAACAGGACGCAGGTGGTGCGGTCCTCCCAGTTCACGACGGTGGAAAGTTTTTCCGCGGCAATGATGAGCGCCGTCTTCATCTGGCCCGTGCCAAGGAACTGGACGGCCGTCTTCATGGCGAACAGGAAGCCGGAGCAGGCGGCGGAAATGTCAAAGGCGGCGGCATTCCGGGCACCCAGGGCGTCCTGAATATAGCAGGAGGTGGAAGGAGTGAACGTATCCGGCGTAATGGTGGAAACGATGATCAGGTCAATGTCTTCCGGTTGCAGGCCGCAGGATTCCAGCGCGCGTTGTGCAGCCTTGGTCCCCATGTGGGAAGTATACTCGTCAGGGGCGGCGATGCGGCGTTCCACGATGCCCGTGCGTTCGATGATCCATTCGTGGGAAGTGTCCACCATCTTCTCCAGGTCCGCATTGGTCAGGCGGCGTTCCGGAACATAGGAACCCGTACCGATGATCTTGACGGGCAGTCTTTTAAAGGTGATATCAGAATTGGCAGCCATAGCTTTGGGCGTATGATGAGCAGAAAACGTCCTGACGTTTTATGTGGAAATAGTTTAAAAGAAAAGGCACCTCATGACCAGCACAAAACGCAGGACTCCTGCCATGCCGTAAAGGGATGGCTTACAATAGCCATCCCTGGCCGTTGGAGGGCGGCGTGGCGCCCATCTTGAGGTAGGCGGAAGGCATCGCCACGCGTCCCCTGGGTGTGCGGTTGATGTACCCCTGCATGATCAGGAAAGGCTCATGTACGTCCTCCAGCGTGGAGGCGTCTTCCCCTACGGCCACCGCCAGGGAGGAAAGGCCTACCGGTCCCCCGTTGAATTTGTAAATCATGGCTTCCAGCAGCCGCTTGTCCATCTCGTCCAGGCCGTCGTCGTCAATCTCAATCATGGTCAGGGCGTCGTGGGCCAATTGCTCCGTAATCACGCCGTCGCCCCTTACCTGGGCGTAATCCCGTACCCAGCGCAACAGGGAATTGGCTACGCGGGGCGTTCCGCGGGAACGCAGAGCAATTTGCAGGGCTCCTGCGGGGTCCACGGGCACATTCAGCAGCCCGGCGGAACGTTCGATAATGGAGCACAACTCCTCCTGCGTGTAATAATCCAGCCGGTTCACGAGGCCGAAGCGGGAACGGAGCGGACTGGTCAGCATACCGGCGCGCGTGGTAGCCCCCACCAGCGTGAACTTGGGAAGATTCAGTTGGATGGAGCGGGCATTCGGCCCCTGGTCAATGATAATATCCAGCCGGAAATCTTCCATGGCCGGGTACAGGTACTCCTCGATGGCGGGGTGCAGTCGGTGGATCTCATCAATGAACAAAATATCCCCCTTCTCCAGATTGGTCAGCACCCCTGCCAGGTCTCCCGCCTTCTCAATCTGGGGGCCGGACGTAGTATGAATGCGGCAGCCGACGGCATTTGCGATGATATTGGCAAGCGTCGTCTTCCCCAGGCCCGGAGGACCGCTCAGCAGGATGTGGTCCAGCACGTCGTCGCGCTGTCGGGCGGCTTCCACCATCAGCATCAGGCGGTCCTTGATCTTCTCCTGCCCGCGGAATTCACTGAAAGCGGGCGGTCTGAGGGACAAATCAAAGGCGGAGGGGGGCGTCTCCGTAGTGCGTGTGTAAAAGGACTCTCCCATGCGCAAGACTAGCAAACCCGTCTTTCAGCCATCCGTCAAGATGGAAGTGCAGGAAGGAACCTCCTTTTCCGGGACATGCCGGAGCCCTCCACGCTTTTTTTGATTGCGGAGGGAATCCCGTTCCGTCAGAATCATGGGCAATGAAATGGCGTATTTTACCTCTTCTGCTGGCGATGGGCAGCGGCGTTTTTGCTGCCGGTGACGTAGAATCCCGTCCCTATCACATCATTCCGGAACCGGCCGAAGTCACCGCTTCTTCCGGTGTCTGCAAGTCTCCTAAAATCCTCAAACAGGCGGCCAATAAGGCCCTGGGGCCGGAGGGATACAAAATCACCATCAAGCCGCAGGGCGTGGAAATTCAGGCTGGCAACCGCGCGGGCCTTTTCTATGCCAAAAACACGCTGGAACAGCTCCAGACCCAATATAAGGACGGCGGTATTCCCTGCGGCGTCATTGAAGACAAGCCCCGGTTTGGATGGCGCAGCATGATGATGGATACCGCCCGCCACTTTGTACCGGTGGAGGACGTCAAAAAATTCATTGATGTGATGTCCTTCTATAAATTCAACAAGCTCCATTTCCACCTGACGGATGACCAGGGCTGGCGCCTTCCGGTGCCCGGCTACCACAAGCTGGAAACCGTGGCCTCCAAGCGCAAGGAAACTTTTGGCAACAAAACTCCTCATGGAGGCATGTATACCAAGGAACAGCTCAAGGACCTGGTGAAATACGCTGCCGCCCGGAACATTGAAATCATCCCGGAAATAGACGTGCCCGGCCATAACCAGGCCCTTTGCTCTGCTTATCCGGAATTCCTCTGCTTCCCGAACCCCAAGCTGGAAGTGCGCACAAATGCGGGTATCTCCTACACGCTCGTATGTCCCGGCAATCCAGACGTGTGGAAATTCTACAACGCCGTCTTCAATGAACTCAAGGACATCTTCCCATCCCAGTACGTGCATCTGGGCGGAGACGAAGCTCCGGAAGACAACTGGATGAAATGTCCCAAATGCGCCGATTTCCGCGAGAAAGCCGGCATCCGGGATGAAAACAAGAAAGCCGCCGCACAAAAGGAAATGGTGGAATTCTTTACCCGGTGTGCCAAGATGTTGAAAAGCCGCGGGAAAACGGCCGTTTTCTGGTATGAACCCATGGGTAAATACCCGGATGGCGTGATCGTCACCACATGGAGAGGCGGCCACACGCCTAAAACCGTGGCCAACACTACCGGTGAGAAAGTGGAGGTCATCTGTGCTCCCAACGGCAAATGCTACTTTGACTATCCCCAGCTTCCCGGTGACTGGCCTTCCGGACAGCCGGACACGGGCTGGATGCCCGTCAATACGTTGGAAAACGTGTATTCCTTTGAACCTGGTGCAGGCCTCTCCTCCAAGGAAATGGAACGGGTGCGCGGCGTAGACTGCTGTCTGTGGGCGGAACGCCTGCCGGACATTGAACGCGTCTTCTACCAGGCTTACCCGCGCGCGCTGGCTCTGGTGGAAACCGCATGGTCCCCCAAGGAAGTGAAAAACCTGGACCGCTTCAAGGACAAGCTGGAATTGCATAAAAAAATCATGCAGGAAAAATGGGGCATCAGCTTCGAACGGCCGGAAAAGAAATAAACCATGGCAGGAGACCTCTTGCTCAGTAGCACTGAAGAGGGCTTCTTCCTGTTTCCCATTTTCTTCTGAAACGGTAAGAGCATCAATCTGACTCACACATGGCAGTCTCCTGAAGTTTCAGGAGACTGTTTTTGTTGACCGTCATACAATTATCCTGTCTTATGAGGTCACTAGGAAAGCTGAAAAAATATGAAAACGTCTTCCAGGTGAAAAAAAGATTGCCAAGTCCTGTCACTACGGTTACATTGTCTCCGCTTTCCTATCTTACACAATCTTCAACGGGCAGGTGTCAGAGTGGTCGAATGAGCACGCCTGGAAAGTGTGTGTACTGGCAACAGTACCGAGGGTTCGAATCCCTCCCTGTCCGCCATTAATTTTCCTCCGCAATATATTCGTAATGAGTATATTGCGGTTTTTGTTTGCGGGAACGTGGGGAAGAAATGGGGAAAATCGGAAGATTCAATAACAATGAGAGCTATTGCAATTATGAAGTGATAATGCTAGATTAAGCTGAGAACGTGATATGCAAAAAAAATTATCTCCAACTCTAATATCCCTTATTCAGGAGACTTGTGGAAAAGTTTTTTGGTATAAAAATGATCTAAGTAATTTTTTACGACTTCATCGCATTCCTGAAGTAAACTTTGTCCCGTTGAAAGAGATGACCAAAGTTGAATTTTTAGGTAAATTATTTTATGCTCTTAGCGAAAAAACGGGAAATAATGGGCATCAAATTATTTATGAAATTGGTGCAAATCTATGCGAAATGACTTCTTTTCCTTATTTGGAAAGAAAAGAAGAAACAAAATCCATGATACCTGCAGCAAAAGATGCGATAGCTAATCTTAAACCACATATTGATAAAATAAAAAGCCTAACTGATGATGAAACTAGGCGTCAACACAGGCTTGAACGAGAAGAAGAGATTAGAAAGCAAAGAAATCTATTTCTAGAAAACCTTAGGGAATTGAAAGAAGAATTGGATTTACTTGCTACACAAAAATTAGGAACTCAAGAAGGTGGATATTCTTTTGAAAAATGGTTAATTAGATTATTTAATCTATTTGATATCCATACAAGACCAGCATATAGAGAACCAAGTGGTAGACAAATTGACATGGCTTTTACTTTAGATGGATTACAATATATTGTTGAAGTAAAATTTACAAGCACCCCCGCGCAGGTTACTGATATTGATTCATTTAATGCAAAAATAAGAAAAATGGCTGATGGAACAAAAGGACTCATGATTTCAATGAGTGGATTTAGTCCAGGAGCAAAAGCTTCTGCTTCGAATGATCGTACATGGATTCTAATGTTAGATCATTCACACATGTATTCTCTTATTTTTAATGATGCTATGAGGTTAGATGATGTTATTAGGCGTATATTAAGAAATGCGTCTCAAATAGGTGAATCTTATTTATCTGTTAACAACTTTTAAGTTTATATCCGCAGGGTGAATTTCTTTACATTTATATATGAATGAATTTCAACAATAAAATATTTAATGATAAAAATGAAAAAAATAAATATATCAATTTATATTTATACACTTCATACGAAAATTTTATTAAAATAATTTCAAACTGGTGCCTGAAGCTTATCCTTGCAGATGAAACAAATGACCCTTTTGAATTTCGGCCTCAATACACAAAAGACAATGAAGATGATACTCTTTTCCAATATAGGAGGTTTGTATCGGAAATGGGATTTTTAAGCTTTTCCTCTAATCATAATTCAGCTGCTCTTTGGGGGCATTATGCAGATTCACATAGGGGTGTGTGTATAGAGTTTGAATTTCCTATCCTTAAAAGTATTAGTTTACCTCTATTTCCTTGCAAAATACATTATTTAGATTTAGCGGACACCCCGGAAGGTAAAGCGTATTCTCTTTATAAGAATTGGTTGTTTGATGTCAGGTATGATCATGAGCGTCCCCCCCTATTATCGAATGAATTCCTGGATATAGTGTGTAAAGCTATAAAAAAAGCAGAGATTCCTGATGATCATAAGTTTTTATATGAAAAATTTTCATTAGCGGACTGGAATGCTTTATATCTTATGACTCAAAAGGACCCATCTTGGAGTTTTGAAGAAGAAAAAAGAATCCTTATAAATTTATATCAACCTGAAATTGCAATCAATGATAATTTTTTCGTAAAAGGATACAATAAATATATAAGTCGCATTATTCTAGGGTTAAAATGCAAGCATTCAGTCGACAAAACACGAACGCTTGTGAGGCACTACACAGCTGGAAAATCAAATTATGATATATATATAGATAAAGCTAAATATTCTCCTACAAAATATGAAATTATTCTTCCAGAGGAAGATGACGATTATGATGATTTTTCAGAATAAAGTTAATTCTTTTTGTACTCAGGCTCTAATTCGGGACATCACTTGGCTTCGCTTCTCTGGAGAAAAAACATCCATAAGGCCTCAATAACAAATTTACATGTAATTACAATCCTGTATTCTGCGGAACCTTATCCCCAATTGTAGTAAACCACCTTTCCCATTCTTCCTACGATCAATTTCTTTCTATTCCTTTCTTCAATCGTAGTCGTACCAATCCTCCATGCACTCTCCGAACCTATGAGGATCATCTAGATTAGGTTTATAGCCCCAAAATCTGTTCCAATCAGGATTCTCTTCTTTTGACTCATTACTCCTATCCAGTTGTTCTGCTATTCTCATTGCTTTAAACTTCCCTGAATTTCTTTCTGTACTCTCAATTGGCATTGCATCCAATATTCTGAATAATTTTCATAGTAATTAATTTAGAAATAACTACTTCCAATGATCTTTTAAAAATACCTTCCTACAAAGCTGATTGAACATGGGAATTGTTCCAAAGGATTAAACAAGGCATATGGACGAAACCTCTCTCTTCATCTTTAATATACATTGAGTGAGACCGTTTTTCTCATAAGCCATTTGTAACCATATTAGTATGATTTTGCGATCATTACAGGAGGATATTCGGAGCGTTTTTTCTCGCGGCATGGGGATTCCTCCTCTTTCCTCTGCCCTTAATTCTCAATGTCCTTTCAATGGATAAGAAATGTCCGCCATGCCCCGTAACTTACATTGGACAAGACTCATTTCTACCACAATGTGTAAGTAGTTTTTCCCTCTTATTTTTCCCCAATCGATCGTAATGACATAACAAGCCCCTCAACTCCTCTCTATATTATACATTGTATGAGACTATAACTCCCAATAAGGATATAGTTTTATATGGTTGGAAGATAATTAGTGTTTATCTATCCGCATATCCTCGAGAACCATTCACAAAAAATGAAAAGAGTCTTCCCGGTATTCTTTTCCGTTTTATTCTAAACAATTCCAGAATGATTGATAAGAATTATCTAGGAACTTCCTTAGAAAATGTATTCCTTTTCTAAATTAAATCCGTAGAAATTAATTTAGAATTAAAAAACTCATCAGACAAAAAGCAGGATTAATCCGGTCTCATTCAATAGAAGAAGGGTGTGAGAGGGTGTGAGATGAAGAGATTATTTTTTTCTTTAGGCGCCGGGGGGCAGACTCTTTTTCATTTCTCCCATTGAAACATTTCCTAATGCAGAAAAAGAATTTCATTTTTTAGAAAAACAATTTTTGGAGCGTTTGGGAAAGTCTCCCCTTCATATGAAAGCCTCCTTGTATATTTTGAAACTAGACAGAGATAGGCTGATAATTGGGGCGCACTTTTGATTTGATGGGGGTAGTGTATGGAATGAGGTAGGGTATACGGTAGATGGTATGGGTATGATGAGATAGAACAAGGTGAGGCCTATAGACAGATCTCACCTTGTTTCTTTGAAGGAATGTTTGATTGAGTGATTAAACTCTACGGCGACGCATCATAAGCGTTGCGAGACCTAAGAGACTGAGTGATGATGCAGTCGGTTCAGGAATTAAATTTGCATCTACTAAAGTCAATGCATAGAGACCATTATCCTGTAAACGGAAATGAACTTTTTATCACTCATCTGTGAAATGGGTAGTGCATTACCATTCATATCTTCAAACGGTTCTTGCCATGCAGAGAGTAACGACAAATCTCCCGTAATTGAGGAAGCATAGAAAACTACTACGGGGTTTCCGTCGAATAGACTATAGGTTTCCTCACAGAACATAATAGATGTATTTCCCGAGATATCAACGATGCCGAAAAGCAACTGTTCGATTAGTTACATCGGAACATTTCATAGCCCAAAACGAGCGCATTCATCGTTATCCTACTTCAACCCCATCCAATTTGAGAAAAGAACTCTTCCTGCCTCATCACAAAAATTTTACGGCTTCTGTCCAATTTGATGACTCTCTTCCGGTTTTTCAGGGTGGTTCTGCTGTGCGCTTAACCTTCTATTTTGACGATGAGCCAAAATGTTTTCAAGCGTTCGGCGGAACTCATAGGACAGGGGGTAAGTCCGGAATATAAGGCAATGCCGTGCGAGTTGGGGGTTGGGCTTTTTTGACGGACGGAGAAGTTTTTACATTTTGAGATGATGGGGGAGCGGACTTGGAAATCACTTTCGGAGAAGGCGGGGGCGGTACAGGTGTTATCTTCACCGATGGGGTAGGGTCTGAGGTGGTACACGAGCACATCAATGACAGGTAGACAATCAATGAAATATGGATGTGTGGCTTCATTGCCATGAATGATTGATCAGGATTGTTAAAAATTGGAATTTTCCATTGTGAGTATGCCAAAACAAGGGTCGGAATCCAAGTTTAATTTTCTATTTGTTTTTATAATAATTTGCTTGGAATTAACATCATATGAATGAATAACAGATTTTTCCAAAGCGGTCTTCTGCCCGGCGCTTGTTTTGGTGTAAAGGGAAACAAAGGCTCCGTTGTTTAACAAATGCGGACCCTTAAGCATGAATTGATAGACATAAGAATCTCCATCCTGCTTAAGCAGGCGTCCATGTTTAAGTTGGGGATAGCCGAGGCGGAAAATGAGTTTACCCCCTTCAGTCCGGATACTTCGGGATACTTTTTTCTCCATGTCTTTTACGAAGGCGTTCATACAGGCATCCTCGCGGAATCCATTCCCTTTTCCGGAAACGGATACCGTAGTCGCCGCCAAAATGGCATTGGAAGCCAGTTCTATCATTTTCAGGCGGATGTTCAGGCTCCACTGTCCGGAGTATACGGTTTGCCCGGTAAATGATGAAGTTCTAGAATTGATTTGAAAATCCCCACCTTCAGGCTGAATATCAAAAACGAAGTCGGCGGCTTTCAGTTGCTTGGACTTGATTTTTTCCGCGGAGGCAATTTCGTCATGTTTTAACATGTCACGTTCCGCGGACATTGTTTGATTACCGCGTTCCAAGAGGACGAATTCTTGAGATGCGCCAAATGCCTCATGAAAGGGCGTCACGATACTTTGCGATAAAGAGGAAACAATTTGTTGAGGGAAGCCAAATTGCCGGATTTTTTCGCCAAGCTCTTCGGCGGAGCTCATCACTAAGGAGATCTTATCTTTGAACATATCCTTATGGGGAGCATACATTTTAGCACGCACGGAAACTTCCCATTCCTTTTCTTCCGTTTGTTTTTCGGATAAAACTTCAAAAGAAATAATATCGGGGGCATGCTGATCCGCGGCCACTTCCAGTCTGAGGTGTCCCCCTCCGGGATGTTTTACATTCAACAAAATGTCTTTTTTGGAGATACGGTCTCCGTACATCTGAGCCTTGGCCAAGTCCAAGGCTTGGCGGATAGCGTCCTCTTTCCCGTATCCATATCCGGTTGAGGTTATTTCCCGTATTTCCAGTTGCTGCTTAGTCAGAGGTGCGGTCGCGTTCCGCTCCCGGCCTTTAAACCAAGGCCAGACGAACCAAGCCGTTAAACCGAGCAGAAGAACGGACGCTCCGGCTATGAAGATAGATTTCTTATTCATGACGCTTAATTGCTTTTGATTAAGTTTTTCGCTTTTAACTTGGCCAGGATTTCATCTGCCGCCAACGGTGTCAGGCCGGAGAGAACTCTCTTTTTGGCTTGCAGCTGGTCCGCCGCCTTTGCCTTCTGAGTTTGGGGAGAAAGGGCCGCCACCAAGCGAGGCAATTCACCGGTCATTTTGTAAATCTTTCCACTCACCGTCGCGTCTATCACCCACATATTGGTAGCTTCATCGACTCTGGGAGTACCCATATCCAAGGTTCCGACAACCACATACTGGACGGAGGGCACATCAGTGCGGAGGCTGGTAATGATGCTTCTCCATGTTTTAGCAGGGATAACGTTTCCTCCCCCGTAGGCTTCATCGAGCAGGGCGCTGGCGTCCAACATGGCGCCATCAATAATTTCCTCAAATCCCTTTTCGGCAAAACGGGCAGTGAGGGCCGTGCCGAATTCTTCACGGGCCGGAGGATCCAGACGGTAGGTAATTTGATCTGCCGTCACCACAGTAGCGGCGCCGGTTGTCTTGGTTGCCCGTTCAGCGACAGAGGCGTTGGACTGAACCACTGTATCAGCGACGGCCTCCGCCTCCGAGGTTTCTTTAGACTTTTTCAGGTCATTTGTTTGGATAACCGCCTGACTTTGTTTTTGCAAGGCCGCCGCGTTTCTCGCAGTGAAAAAAACGGCTATATCCACGGATTCCAGCTTAACGTTTGCTTGAACAGGCTGTGTTTTTTGCAAAAGATCCTTCATTCGATCTTCATCAATGACGGCAGAAAAAGTAACTGTAACTTCATCCTTTTCCGCGTTAATGGACTGAGTATTCGTCGCTTTAGTGCAAAGAGCAAGGATGTCATTGAGTATGTATGGCTTTCTGTCATTGTAAAGTTGCCTTATCGCTGATGGCTGGGAGCTAATCATTTGCTCAATTGCGTGTATGGCTGCGTAACGCTGTGCTTCATGAGCCGCATTATGCTGTCCCTCTGGTGAAGCTGCCGAGAAAATCACTGAATGGGAACCTTTCAACGGCAATTCCCCCGCTTGCAGGACAAAGGAGCAGGCAATTAAAATAGTGAATAAAAAAGCTTTCATATGATGGAAAATTTGGAGGTTGATTAGTTAATGGATGTTTCCCGGATCATGGATTTTGTTCTTTTATTCTTTTTCAGCGCAAGAGCTGCTGAACGGAACATTTTGATGATAGCGTCTTCATAATTAATCCAGGAGGATTCAAATTTGATTTCTTTAGGATAAGTGGATGTTACAAAATCCTTGAATTTTTCCGCGATCATTTCCCGTTCTCCTTGCTTGAGGCGCAAGCCGCAATAAGCGACGAATGCCAGCTGTTTCTGAAATTGGTTGGATTGCATTGTATAGGTGAGAAAGCCCGGAAAAACAATTTCCAGCGTATAGTCCGGCTTTTTTAGCAAAAAATCCTTACCAACAGAATCGTCGTTATTCTCCCCCTGACCAAGAGAAGCATTGTCTTTCATGGCTTCATTCATCACCCGACCGGTATCCTTGATTCGTTCACTCATAACATAGAAAATTTTATCTCCCCCTCCCGACCAAGGAAGTACAGGAACCTTGACTGCAGAATAGAAGGATGAAGAAATAAGGGAGGACAGGTAAGTTATATAACCGTTTTTTCCTGCAGCTTTATAGTTTGCAGGGATTTTTTCCAGAGCTTTGGTGTCAACCTGTATTTTACTAATTCCCAGTGTTTTGGGTGCCATTGCGGAAGAGTAGGGAGTCTTGGCCAATTTGACGAATTCCGGAATGAGCTTCGTTTCGTAGAGGTGACGGAGCATCGCATTTTTTTTCGCCTGAGAGACTCGTCCTGGTACGGCATCAATGGCAATGACCCGTCCCGGGATAGTAGCTAAAATTCTCCTATCTTTAAAGTTACAGATAACGAGATCAAAACCGATTTCCGCAAGAATTTTTGAATAAGCAGTTCCTGTTTCCCCTTCATAATGGCCTTCCACGTGTTCATAATTTAACGCACAGGCGAACACTACAGAATCAGATGTAACCGAATTAGAGAAATCAGCGTCTTGATTCTCTGGCATATAATCCAGCATGCGAACGCCGTCTTTCTTACGCTCCTTCAGTAGGCTGGCGTGCATAGCTTTATGCAGATTGCTGATGTTGTCTTTTCCTGCCTCTTCTGAAGCAGACGGGCCATAAACATATCCGACGGGAAATTGCTTTTTGGTCGTATCCTGTTTGATTACGGAATAAAACCATATCCCCGCAAATTCCACGCAGGGACGGCCCGGGTTTTCTTCTTCTCCCAATGAGATGGAAACACCAAATGGAAACAGGAATAACAGAAGAAATCGCAGAGACATGGGAAGAAAGCGGGGGGATTATTCCATCAATGCGTTACTCTACGCAAAGGGCAACGCATTGATGGAATGAATATGTATTATTTTCGCTATACTCAGAAAGAGAAGTCCATGGACGGCAGAGAGGACGGGACGGTTTTCATCAACGGCAGCTTGATTTCCAACTTCTTATTTACCTCATCCTGCAAGGCGGTCGCGTCTTTCATCAACTTGTAATCTTTAGGCAGGGAGGTTACAAAGTAGACAATCGGACGAAATTGGGTGGCCAAGATAGCCTTTTGCGTGGAATTGGCGCTCTTCATCAGTTTAATTAACTTGAGACCAAGTTCCGTGTTGGAGGCTGCCAGCTTGCCTTCTTCAATCAACGCCTTATTCAAGGTTTGGCAACTTTGCGTCCAAAGGTCAAGCTTCAGCTCATTCTTGCTTTGAAGTTCAGCGGCTTTTTTGTTGATCATTTCCTGCCGTCCCGGCATGGATTCCATGATGGAGGTCAAAGCAGAGCTGTCGTTGGGATTGGATTTCAGGTTATTGATCTGAGCTTCAATTTTAGCGGCATCTTTTCGGTTCCCGAGGGCATTTAAAGCCTGTTGCTGAGACTCCAGCAGCATGATCGTCGCCTTTGAATGTTTGGCGGTCAGTTTTTTTTGATCCGCCGTCAAGTCATTAACACCGGGCAGGGAATCCACATTGGCTCCTGCTAACTTGGCGAGTCCGGACATGCTGGAACAGGATCCCAAAAACAAGGGGGTTATCGTAGAGATCACTAAAGCGCATGTGATGATAGATGGTTTCATGATGGTTCGTTAATTAGGTTGTTGTTGGCGCAGCCGGTCGGAGCGTCTCTATACGGGATTTTACACGAAGAATGGCTACGAGAGATTTTCTCAGCTGCTGATTCCATATTATCTCCATAAGATATTTTTGTAAACCATAAATATCTCTAAAAGATAATTTACTTGGGGATGGTTTTGTGGCATAGTGACCTCATGAAGACGCGTGGAACAGGTGTTCAGTCTGTGAAAGGATTTGAAAAATGGATGATGAACAATGATTTGAGCTATTCTTTCATTGCGTCTGCCTGTGGGGTTTCAGAGCGTACCGTACGCCAATGGGTATCTCAAAAAGGTATCCCTGAGAGGTTTTCCCATTGTCTCAAGACAATGGTTGAATCTTCCAAACAGACGGTGACTTTTCTTGAAGGAAACAGGGAGGACGGCCTCAAGTTCAAATTGTCCCTGGACGATCAGGCCAAACTTTCCCGGAAAGCCCTGGAGTCTGGTTGTTCCCTTGAAGAATTGGTTGCCCGTTATCTTCATTCCCTCCTTTGATACTGGGAGTATGTCTCCAATAGAGATGCTTGTTGCCTTGTTTTCTACCCAAACGGTGATAAACTCTCTCGCATGAAGCATGTGGAGGATCAATCCGTATTCAAGATTGGAGTCAAGCGATGGCTCAAAGAGCGAAATCTTGATTACAAATGGATGGCTGACCAATGCGGAATATCTGAAATTACTTTCCGCAACTGGATGTCCCAGAAGGCGATTCCCCCATTGAAGCAGCAGTTGATTGAACGGGTCATGGACCAAATGTCAACCGTTCAACCGACATCATCTCCCAGTTCCATTCCCGGTATTCAGGTAGACGCCTCCTTGTCCCTAACGGTTAAACTTTCCCCTGAACTTTACAGCCAGCTTGAAGCCAAGGCGTCCCAGCAGGGAATATCCCTGGGAGACATGGTGGCGCAGGCCATTTCCTCCCTTATCAATGGACAATCGGATTTCCTCATTCCTTGAAAACGCGTAAAGTTATCCTTCCTCCCCAGTCTTGAACATTTTCATTAAGTCGTTATGAAATTGCGGCGAAAATAATTAACTATCATTGCGTTTTATCGCGTACAAAACTCATCTTTCTCGACATGATGGGTTCATGATCGGAGCTGCATACCAACAAGGAACACATGTCCGCGTAATATCTCCTGAAGGACAAATCCTGTTCACTCAGAAAGGAAAACTGTTGGGATTTTCTTCTGAGGCTGTTTCCATACTCAAAGGAAACGCGATCCACATTTGCGACCACCAAGGAAACACGCTATCCACCCATCGCTATACGGATGGCAAGCCAGCTAAAGCCGGTTCATCGAAAAGCATTCTCTTTTACCTCCTGTTGGGATGTTTGGTCAAAATAGGAGACGCCTACCGATTGTATCAATTTTTGGGCAGAGGAAACACCATAGGAACTGACGGCGGAGACTTGAACTGGAAGAATATTGGTATTTGGATCCTATCTTGTGTCTTTTACTCAGTTTGCCTAATTGTCATTATTTGGATGAGTTACTTTTTTTAAATGTCTATATAAAAAATATCCTCCGAGGAGTACAGATACTATTCCTACAACAACAATCAAAAACGAATGATTTTTTTCTGTTTCTTCTTCAGATTCATCTAATGTTTCAACTGGGTTTCTATATCCAAATGATCTAGTGCCTTTTTTTAAATATTCTTGTAGTAATACTTCTTCGCTCAATTTCTTTAAATCACCCTTTTTTATAGATTCTTCATCATTTGAAGTAATATATATAGGTCCATTTGGAGGGCCTCCAGCATTTTGTAATTTTGAAGATATGATCTTGTGATTAATACTTCCTATATTTTCGTCTTTTATGAACACATTCTTCAATTTCATATAAGGTGCATGGTACGCAGTTATTTGAGTTATTCCCATTTCATTTAAAATTTTTAATATATGGTTTATAGCATCATTATAATGAGGGTTTGATTCTTCCCCTTTACTCCCTCCATTTGATTCGAAAAATATACCAATTTTATTATTGAAAATTGCTATTTTCAAAGTTGCCTTCAACACATTTTTATCCTTATCGTATAGTGGTAATATTTCTACTTCTGCGAGTTTCATTGCCATTTTGGATTATGTTATTCCAGTATAGAGACAATTTATCTCTATTGTCGAAAAAAAACTGATTTCGATTGAGTTTTACCGCGTACGAACTCCTGTTTCCACGGTATAATTAACTCATACATGGCAGCGAAGAAGTTCAAATTATGCAGACTGGTTCAGGAGAACGACGGGAGATTCCGCGTCTACTGGAACACCATCAATCCCGACGGTTCCACCAAGAATAACAAATGCCGAGTCAAGGACAGGAAGGAAGGACTGGAAAAATGCCGGCTTCTCGAGGAAGAACTTTCTCAAACCGGATTAGTAGAAGAAACGGTCATCGATCCCGAAGACAGGATCATGATCGACCGCTTCTACAAAACCAATCCTTCCATCTCACTGGCGGAATTCATCAGAAGATACATGAGCTTCGTCGCCCATCCCAAGCAAAGCAGGGTGGTCAAAGATCTCTTCAAGGAATGGAAAAAGCACAAGCTCCTGACAGCCTCCAATAGGGAAAACATCCGCCTCACACTTTCAAGAGTCAATGTCTTCAAGGAAGTATTTGGAAAGAAAATCGTCAGCGCCATCCAGAAGGATGAAGTAGAAAAATGGCTCTATGGATTGGATATAGCCGAAAAGACACGCCAGCATTACAGGGCGGCCGTCATCTCGTTCTTCAAATGGTGTGAAATCGACATGACCAACATTAAATGCCCCAAGTCTGTACGCCCAGAACCCGGCATTTATTCCGTCGATGAAGCCGTTCAAATCCTCCATTATACCAAAACTCATCAGAACAGAATGCTCGCTCCCCTGGTCATCGCCATGTTCTGCGGAGTAAGACTGTCCGAATTTGAGTATATTGAATGGAAAGAACTCGACTTGAGCAATCCCGATGAGGACGGAGACTTCTACTTGTCAGGAGGAAAAACAGGACGCCGTATTGTCCATCTCCACAGCGTTGCCAAAAAATGGCTTCTTACATGCGAACGTTCCAACGGCCTTGTCTTTGACTTTGGACGATGCAAAAAACATGTAGACCGCATCTACGACGCCTTCAGAAGAACAATCCCCGAATACGTCGAAGCCAGGCAGAACGGATACCGGCACAGTTACTGTACCTACAAGGTTACCTGCTTTGGAAACATGGCAAGTGTGGCGGATGAAATGGGGAACAGCATCCAGATGATCCGAAAACACTACTACAAGCCGACCAGGAAGAAGGATGCGGAACTCTATTGGAAACTGACTCCCGAATACGTTGATTCACTCAATCTGGATTAACCGGACTCCCCATGGATGGTTACAATGGAAATCACCCTGTTTGACTATCGCACAATACACACAAAATCTCTTGTCTATACCGAAACGCGAATTGACATAATCAAAATCAAGAACCATACTATCTCCATTCACAATATGATCCCATATATCCCTGAACACCTTCCTCTTGAAAACATCAACTATGAAGATATCATATCGGATGTCGGTCAGGCAAATGCCGCCTTGGCCAGATATGACGGGCTTCTGCAAGGGATCATTAATCCCGGTATATTGCTTTCTCCCCTGACAAATGAGGAAGCGGTTCTTTCTTCCCGGATTGAAGGAACACAGGCAACTATCGAAGAGGTTTTAGAACATGAAGCAGGGCAAGCATACGACTTGGGAAAGGAAACGGACATTCAGGAGATTAAAAATTACCGGAAAGCGCTTACCCTTGCATCCGAACATCTTTCCTCGGCTTCCGTCCGCCTAGGTTTTATTAGGCAATTGCATGCAATATTGATGGATAGCGTAAGGGGACAGGACAAACATCCGGGGTACTTTAGGACAACCCAAAACTGGATAGGCTCTAAAGGATGCAAAATGGAAGAAGCATCATTTGTTCCTCCCGCTCCTCATGTTCTGGAAAATGCATTAATAGAATGGGAAAATTACCTTTCATTCGATGAAAAGGATCCTCTTGTCCAAACAGCCATCGTCCACGCCCAATTTGAAATTCTCCACCCTTTCAATGATGGAAATGGCCGTATTGGCCGTTTATTGATTCCTTTGTATTTGTATCAGAAGAAAGCCCTTTCGGCACCTATGTTCTATCTTTCCGCCTATCTGGAGAAAAACCGGGAATCCTATTACGCCTCGCTGAAAAGTATCTCTTCCTCCGGCAACTGGACGCCATGGATCTCCTTTTTCTTAAAAGCGATTACATCCCAGGCCAAATTCAACATAGACAAAACCAAGCTGATCATGGCCTTGTATGAAGAGACTAAAAAAACTATTGTTGAGATCACGAAATCACCTAACAGTTCTCTTTTGACGGATGCCATATTCAATCGTCCTATTTTTCAGGTTAATTACCTGATCCAGAAGCTTGGCATTGCCGTACCTACGGCACATCAACTATGCCGGAAACTCAAGGAAAATAATATTCTGAAAACAATCAGGGAAGGCTCCGGCAGAAAAGCCAGCATTTACTGTTTTCCCAGTTTGTTGAATATTGCCGAAGGAAAAGAGTTCATGTAAAAATCCTATGTTCCAATCCTCTCAATATGAAAATTGACGGGATTTACGCCCGGGGCAAATTGAGCAGATTGTCATGTCGACTCTCGTTAGGCATGGATCTTACATACTTCTCTCCCTTGGAACTCGTCATTTCCTCCAATATGGGATAAGGGTAAATGTTGACCCTGATAATTTCTCCTTGGAGAATCATGTCGTACACTTGTTCCTTGAGATAAAAACCTTCCAATTCTTCTCCTGACAGATAAATGGATTGAATGTCCTGTTCACTGGGATGAGCTGGACAGCCGTACTGGAAATGAATCTTTGTCGCCAAAATCATAATGGGACAATTTTACATGGATGATGCCCGGCAGTCTCCCTGAAACTGTATTACGCAATACATGCCCATTGAGCTATTTGAATAATGGAATGAATCCAGGTTCAATTTCTCCCAGTGGGCTCACTTGGCCTATTCCTATCAAATCCATATAGGGCAATCCATGAGGTCTTATGAGTAAATTCCCTTGGATATATATTCAGAATAATTCCCTGTAGTCGCTTATAAAAAATAGCGGAATGCTTCGCTTGCTAAGATACCGGAAGGATACTCGGAAATTGTCTGTAATCTCCTTGTCTTTCTTCTCAAAAGATTTATGATCAGAAAATCATGGAAAGAAATTGGGACATAATCAGGCTTCTATTAATGCAAATCGAAAAAAACTCACCGGAAATTGAGTCGAATTTATCAAAATATGATGAAGAAAATATAAAATACAATGCTAAGCTTCTCATTGAATCCGGCTATATGGAAGGGAAGCTTATTAAAACTTTAGGCCAATATGAATCGGGTGTAGCAACAGTAATGATACAAAATCTGACAATGGAAGGTCATGATTTATTAGACTCAATGAGAAAACCTCAAATTTGGGAAAAAATGAAAGAAACAGCAGTAAATAAAGGAATTGATATAACTTTTGATACAGTAAAGATGTTGTTTTCTTTTGTAACTCAATCGCTCCTTTCTTGATTGAAGTCATGGTAGTCTGATTCGGTTTTTATCAGTCTTTATTACTCCGAGCAATTTTCTCAAAACACTGTCTCCCATTCTCTCCATATCCATTTTATGTAAAAAACATGCCCTGGACAGCTGTCTTGGAGTATATGTTCCCAAAGCCGTATGGGATAAACCAGGCTCCGTCATGGGCAAATTCCTTGGGATATGTATCAGGTATACGGGTAAAAAGATCCTCTCTCCATTATTTTATATATACATTGTATGAGACCATTTTTTGTATCATGGAATTGTTATCAGCATATTATGAAAACAGAGGCTTGTTTTTAGCCCAAAGAAGCAGAAGAAGACAGTAACTGACTTATTCCGAATAATTCTCCAGAATCATTTGTAAGAATTAGCAGAATGCTCCCCTTGTTATAATACCAGACGGATATTCGGGAATTGTCTGTATGTCTTCAAATGCATTGATAATTAAATTTCCTTGTACCAGATTTTTTTACTACCGAATTCGAATGGTTTTCCCAGCAGAAACATGCAGTACTTCATCCATCCAGTGTTGTTGCGGCTAGATTTAAAGTACTGACTTTTTATAAAATCCCTGTCCTGCAGTGGAATCGGGTCATTTTCCTTGATTCTCAATTCATCCAGTTTCCGCCTGATCTGAAAGTAATAAATATGTCTGTCTTCTTCCGTCAGTTTAGAACACCATTCAAAGAATTCTTTGCTCCTGTATAAAGTGACATTACTGAAAAGTTCTGATTTCTTGACGGGATTTTCAGAGTATTCATTGTAAATCCATAAGGCATCTGACGACAGATTTTCAAGAATAGTGGCATCGCAATAGCCCCGAATGAATTTCTTTTTGGAAGTTCCATACTCTCCTCCTAAAAGAAACAGGCAATACCTCTCCCATCCTATTCCTGTGTTTTCGAACTGAAAACCTATGTATTGATTCCAAAGAAAGGAACACTCTGAGAGTTTGGTTGCATCATCCTCCCCGATGCTTAATTTTTCTAATTGCTGTCTTACGTCAAGCAGGTAGATGAGTTTGTAGGTTTTTCCAACCCGGCACCATTCTAGGAATTCCTTACCCTTGTACAGATCCAAATGATCGGGAAGATCAGGAACCCATTTTCCTGGTCCTTGGTATGATGCTCTCTGTTTCCTTACCCATTTCTGCCAGGTGGAGAGCTTGGACGGATCAAGAGGACGCCTACCCCTCTTATTCTCCCTGTATTTGATAGGTCCTTCGTTCAGGTAATTATCGATCCATCGGTAGATAGTCGCAGGACGTATTCCCAGCTTCTTTGAAATGGTTGGAACAGAATTTTCCCTCTTATAGAGCAATACTGCTTTCCTGCGGAGTTTTTCCCGTTCTTCCGCAGTCAGTTTTCTGGTGTCCTGAATATCCGCCGGGACAAATGGACGTTTCCTTTTCCTCATTTTTCTGTGGACAACCATACGGAGAACAGAAGAAATAATCAATAAAAATACTATTATATGCTTATAATAGGTGATTTATGATAACATAATATTTCTATAATAAACGTGTACTTAGGGAAATTGAGAATTTCCTAAAGCTACATGGGTATGAAAAAAATAAAACATACTCAAGTTCAAACAAAAATTGGAACAACCAATACACGCGTTGTTAAAATTATTATCAACAACTCCAATCTCATCAAGGCCAAACAGATGGCCGAGAAAATTGGGATGCTCAAAAAAGACATGAAACAAGTAGACTCCGAGAACTTGTTGAACGCCCTACCTCTAGTCCAAGAGAACGGAGAACCGGCTCCAATACTTCCTTCCAAGAAATACGTCTACTTCACCATCCCTGTCAACAAGGTGAAGCACGACCTCTATAGGATGTTGTTCAATGCCAACATCAAGGATGGTTCGCTCAACAAGAAAACCAGGGCAAAAATCACCCCTGTATTTGAAGAAGCGTTATCCAATCTTGGTATTGAGGCTATATGGGTACCCTCCTATGTGTTGAAGAAGAACAACACCAGTTCCCTATTCAAAGCTGAAATCAATGCGCCGGCGTTCAATCTGCTCATTGAAAACGCAAGGAAGAGAAAACCAATAGGCAAGACGGCCTTCATTTCTGAAATTGCCGATAAGCGTTTCCGTAACGCATACAGCAAAAATGACGAGCATCCCCGGGTATTCAACATGTTCACGCAAATGCCTTCGTCCATCAGGCAGCATGTATTCAAAAATGTCTATGGAGTCGACATGGTGGAAATAGACCTGACCAATTCCATTGTCCAGTGCCTCGCTTCACATGGAAAATGCGTCAACATGCTTCAAGCGATCAAAACCAATACGCTTCTTCCTACAGATCAAGGCATGAGGGATGAAATCAAGGAAAAGCTTCTGACATGGATATTTTCCCTGGTTTCAAACAACAAAACAAACAGGTGGATTACTAGATGCAAAAACCAATTGAGGGAATTCCTCACTGACGACTACTTCGACGAAATGGAATCCTTCATCAAAGCGATCGACGATCTGGAATCTCCCCATACTCTGTTCCACTACGAGGATATACTCCGGGAGTTTTGCAAACAACATTCCGTTTGCATCAGTCTCCATGATGCCGTGTACATACCGGCAGACAGGACTGATCTGATTGATTCGCTCAAACGAACCCTGGACAAACACAAATACTACTACAAGGTTAAAGCCCTCTAGGATCATCCCGGAGAACGGCACGGATTCCCTCCTTCACTGGGGGGAATTTTTCCGTTTTTTATTTCCCCAGAGAAATGATAAGCGTTTGTGATGAATAACTTACACAATACTACCCCCAAAGTATCCATTTTCAGCCCAGTGAATTCGCTGTTAACCACTTATACTCAATAATTCGAGGGTTCGAATCCCTCCCTGTCCGCCATCAATTTTTCACCGCAATATATTCGTAATGAGTATATTGCGGTTTTTGTTTATAGGAGAATGGGGAAGAAATGGGGAAAATTTGAAGAAAGAAACTGGACATGCATAAGAAGTATGTTAATGATCTAGGAAGAATGAAGATTTATTTTTCTGATTTTTTTGAAGTGTCTCCTGATATTTTAGAAGATTATGGTGCTTTCAATATTTCACTTATCAATGATCTACCATTATTCATTGACCCCTTCCTTCTTTTCAATAGTGGGAAAGAAGAATACAAAAAATTGCATGAAAATATAATAAATTATGTTTTATTTCTAAAAAATATTTCTAAGAATGGGATAAGTAATGGCCTAATTCAAAGCCTTTTTAGATTTCCGGAAGTGAGACAAAATTGGCTTGGTTATAGTAATACTGGTAACAAGGGAAGTGGATTAGGAAAAAAATTTGCTCTTGCCTTAAATTATAATTTGGTACATGTCTTTTCGAATTTTGGAGACGAAAAGATATCTCAAGGAACGCACTTAGAAAAATTATGTCTCATAGATAGCGGAGTTGGAAAAGATAATATTAGTGATTTTTCGACTAATATGATAAAAGAATTTTTATTAGAATATACTCAAAAATTTTCTATAGAAAACATAGATGAAAAATTTTTAAGGACATTCTGTATTCCAAAAGTCAAATTCAATTATTCTACAATGACATGGGCTCAAGCTTCTTTTATACTACCAAGCTTTGAAAATGATTTTGTTATATTAACTCCTAAAGATATTCTCACAAAAGACGATTCATGGATAAACAGAGCTGATACTCTCCGCAATTTTGATGATATTTTAAGTAGCGTGCCAAACGAAGAATTGCGAGCTCATATGAATCAATATTTTATAGATCGACTTCCAAAAATATCAGATAAAGAGCCTTCTAAAAAAGAAGAACAGTATGCACTCACAGGATTATTACAGAGATATCCTGAATTTCTTGATTATTATATTAAGTTTAAAGAGTCTGAAGGATATAGAGCAGTTTCTTTGAGTGAAGAGAAAGTTAAAAATACAGAACATACATTTATAGTAAATACAAAAGAACTCGTTAATATACTAGAGAATACAAATTTTTATAAGATAAATCCAAATTCATATCAGGAATCATTACAAAGAATTTTTTACCTTAAGCATGTTATTGAAAATAATGATGGATATCGTCTTTTTTATGTGAATGGGAAACCTATAAAAAGGGAAAAAGATTTACAAATTATGTTTAAATTAACTTGGTACGCAACAGGTTATGACGTTAATGCAGAAGTTAATAACGGGAGAGGCCCTGTTGATTTCAAGATATCTCATGGATTTTTTGATAAAACACTAGTTGAATTTAAATTAGCTAGTAATTCAAAATTAAAAGATAACCTAGCTAAGCAGGTCGAAGTATACGAAATGGCTAATAAATCAAATGCATCAATAAAGGTCATACTATATTTTAATATCGAAGAATTAGAGAAAACGAAAAGGATTCTTCAAGATCTTAAATTAGAAAAATCGGAAAATATTATATTAATTGATGCCATGAAAGACAACAAAATATCAGCATCAAAATTAACCGTTAATGACAAATTTAGATAAAATATATAATAGGTTTATTTTGTTTTTTATAACAATCTCATATTAATGGATTATGTTATCTTCTCCTCAATCTCTTTTTCAGTATATGGCCCCACAGGGTGCGAGAGAAGCGCTAAGTAAGCAAACGTTTCGTTTTACAAATCCACTAATATTCAATGATTGTTATGAAGGTTGGGCAAAAAGCATAGAAATAACAAAAGAGTATGTAGCGGAAAACATATGTAAAGAACACTTAGCGACAAATCTTTATTTGAAGAGAAAAATAATAAAATTCATAGATCCCTTGATTTATAAAAAGGCAAATGAATGTAATGATATAAGAGAATTTATTATTTTATTGAATGAGAATAAAAATCATTATATTGATGGATTGTATAATGCCATAAAAAAACATGTATTATCTAATAAAATAATACACGCTGATCCATCAACCGCATATGGAGGTATTTTTGATATCCGAGTTACGTGCCTTTCAGAGAATTTTAATAATCCACTTATGTGGGGGCATTATGCACAAGCTGGAGAAGGGTGTGCTTTAGAATTTAGCTTCAAACAGTTATCTAATTTTTGGAAGAAAGGTTTATTCAAAATTATTTATACTAATTCTCTTCCAAGCATACCGAGCATTCCTTCAGATGATGTTTTTTCCATTATAAAGCGTATTCAATATAAAGGTATTGATTGGTCATATGAGAACGAATGGAGAATATACATTTCTAAATATTTGATTAATGCACTTAAACAAAACCCTCCTATCGATTTACCTAATGATAGTTCCTCTGAAAATCATTGCGATCTGATGTATCGAGATGCGAAATGGTTAACAGCCGTTTACATTGGTCCTAATACAACGCTTACATTTCAAAAAGAAATTCAAAATATTGTTGCTCAAAATTTTCCTGAAGCAAAGTGCTACATAATGGAGAGAGATCCAGAGTACTACGCTTTTCGCATAAAATTATAATCCACTTTATTTCCTCTTCTTCATCGGTACTCCTCACTATTCTGAACAATTTTCACAGGAATCATTTTAGGATTAATTACTTCCTATATTTTTTTTGAAAATGCCTTCATACAAAGCTGATTGACCTTGGAAGTCATGGAATCTGCTCATCCATAATCATACATTTGGTAATTCCTCCATTTATTATATTCATACATCCAGTGAGACCGTTTTTCTAATAACTTATTCGTTTTCTTATGCTTGCGAATTTAGGAAATTTCCCAGGAAGTAATACATGGTATACTGTGGTATACATTTGAAAACTCTCTCTTTATCTTTAATATACATTGTATGAGACCATATTTTTATAACTTGCTCATTACAATATATTTGTAAATTTTAAACACATTTTTTTAATCATTTTTTACTCTCCATTACTCCATTGTATATGATCTCTTGAGGGATCCATGTTTGAGGAAATACAGATGGTAGTATATGGAGAATCATCTATACGCAGGTTATTTTATTCTGAATATCCCCAGAATTGATTGTACGGATTTTACGGCAGTGGTGCTTAGGATTTCCTACTTTTAAAATAATTTCCGTAGAAAACAATTTAAAATTAATTTCTCTAAGCCCTTCTATTCCTTGATATTTCAATTGATGGAGAGAGACTCATGAAATCAAGGAAAAATATTTTTTGAAAACTGCTTTGTACCAAATATCCGTGAAGGAAATGTTTCGTGATCTCAGCCAGTAGTAAGAGATTAGTTATGGCGGGGTGGGGTATTTTTTGAATAGTGCTAGGATTGGCTGTAAGAATTTTAGCCCGGGAGTGGGTATTGCTACACGCAAAACTGAAAAATGCCCGCAAAAAATAATTTTGCCTTACAAATAGCTAAATAGACTTTCCTCTTTTTCTGTTTCATCCATTTTCTAATGGAGAAAAAGTTTCCCTTTTTTACTAAGGAACATAGTTACCATGACCTTTATAAGGAATAAGTAGATTTCTCTAGTAACTTTATTCGCTTATTCCGGTGATGTCAGTTTTAGGTTTTGTGTAGTCTTTATCGACAATCCATTTTTTCGTTTCAGTCACCATTTCGGGAGTGACGGTGAAATCGTAATTAGCATAGTCTCCGATATGGAATTGGCCGGTTTTGAAGAAACCCCATTTCTCGAAGAAATCAGTCAGGTCAGTTTTCGTGACGTCGCAGCATGCTCTGATGAATTCGAACTGGTACTTGATCGTTTCATTCCCCCCGTAGTTTCCCGCGTTGTTGCGCAGGTATTCCATCACATCAGGGTAGAAGTCGGGATGTCCGTTTTCAATAAAATAGAGATGGAGTTGCCATAGTGGCACCAACTTGTTGAAGACATCCTTTGATTGCAGGTAGGCGATTTTTCCGTCGATGATTTCCTTACGCGCCTTGTCGTAGGCACCCTGGCGTTTCAAGCGGCTTTCATTACCCGTTTTGGCGGCGGCTTGCAGGGAGAAAATATTGTTGCTGACCTCCGTCATGCCGCCCCAGGTCATCGGGCGCATTTGCATCACGTGGCCGACTTCGTGGGAGAAGCCCCAGCAGGCGTCGCCTTTAAGGACGTTTTCAGGATCGGTTACCATTCGCATGGTGCCATTGTCTCCCAGGTAGGCGACTCCATCACCGTCGCGGAACATGTAGTAGTTGAAGTTCACACGGGCAAAGACACGGTTTTTCGGGATTTTGCCGTATTTCTCAAGGCCCATCAGCTGGTATTGGATGCCTATCAGCTTGTCGTAGGCGTTGATGAGTTCAGTGCCGCGGTCCCTGGTGAATTTTTTCAGGAATTCGACAGGGTAGGCAACCTGGATGTATTTTCCCCGGGCATCCATGATCGGAGAGACGGCCTGGTCAAGCAGACGCACCCAGTCTTCATTGGTGTCGCCCCGCGTGGTGTCAAAGTAGCCGTTGACTTTGCCCGTTACGAAATGGATGGGGATTTTCGGCGCGTTGCCGGCATCGTTGGTGAAGTAGCTGATGTAGGCGTTGGCGGGTGTTTCTACATCAATGATATTGATTCCTTCCTTCAGGGGTATCTGTTTTTTGTGTAGTCCCCAGCCATTGGGATCCTTCGTCGGCTGCACGCCTTCGGCGGGTTTGCGCATCAGGTTCGGGAGCAGGAGGCTGATTTCACGTCCAGCCGTTTTACCGACCAGCACGACGTGCTGGCCTTTTTCCAGATAGACGCCCGTCATGTTATCGTATTTACTGAACCCTTCCCCGATTCTGAGATTTTTTCCCGTCTGGCGCGGTGAGGGGAGAGCCTGATATTCGGCATACAAGTAGTCCGGCTTGTAATTGCCTGCGAGGATTTTGTCCGCGAGATTTTTCATTGCCTCGGACTGGAAGGCGGAAGTGTCCGTGACATCCTGCTTCAGGGCCGTGCAGGAGGCATCCTTGAATAGCTGGAGGTCGTTGCCGATGCTTTCCGGCATGTTGGCGGCAAATATGGATGCGAGCGACAACAGGGGCAGGGAAAGGAATGAAATGATTCGATTCATGATAACGTGGGGAACGGGTGATTCTACGATGTTACAAGTTACACTTTCCGTTTTCCTCTTCTTTCACCATTTCTCTTCTTGCTGGCAAACGAAAAAATCAACCCGCTTCAACGAAAGACCAGCCGACTTGATGAATGAGAATGCTTCTATGTTGTATAGCGGGTCTTCTTTTCGGGTGATTTTTGTTTTTTAAAGGGTTCCATTGTTTTACTCCATCGCTTTCCCATACTGCGATAGCTCTAATGAGGGTGTTCGTGACGGGGACGCTTAAGCTATTTGATCAAGCTCTCCTGAAATTCTTCGACATCGGCATAGAGCTTCCGCCGCGCGCCTTCCGCAATATTCTTTTCCTATGATCCGTCAGGATGGATTTTATTTTTCATTCGTATTACTGATAGAAGGAGAGCACATCGTTGTTCTGAATAAGGGCTACCTAATTGCGGTGTTTCTCCATATAGAGAAAGCGGAGGCAACGGAGCCATAGGTTTCTACGGGCATTTACAGGTAGATTCTGCCTGCATTTTTGAGTTTGCACGCATAGAGAGAGTATGGCACAGCAGGGAACCTTGCTTTTCCCAGCCGTTTTTAAACGGAGTCGGTCTTTTCGGAGCGAGTGAAAGCTGTTTTGAGTTGCTTACCTTGATGAACTCTTCTTCCGGCTTCAGAAGCCGTTTCCTGCGGTTTTCCGGTACGTGGTGTTTCCCGGATGCGGATTTCCTTTTTGATGGGGCCGCTGTAGAAATGATCAGCTTCTCACTCTTCTTTGAGAGTCTTATTCTTGAACGGAGAGGCTTGGATATTGTTTTAACAGGAGAGTAGCCTTCAGCTGTTCTTCCAATCCCAGCTTCTGATGAAAGGGTCCTTCATTTTTCAAATCAGGTTATTGTTTTTACGGGCCAACAAGCTTCTCTGGGTCAAGGCGACCTATTTTGCGCTGCTGGCTATTATTACGGCTATTGCCTCAATCTACCTGGGGGAGTTTGTTCCGTTTGATATTTTTCAAAAGATCGGCCCCGATACGGTTGATATGATTTTGAACATCCTGGCTTCAAGCATGCTGGCCGTGACTACTTTTTCCCTGACAACCGTGGTTTCCGCGTATGCCGCGGCCACGTCAAGCGTGACGCCCAGGGCTACCAAATTGCTGATGGAGGATTCCACGGCCCAAAATGCTCTTTCCACGTTCATCGGTTCCTTCATTTTCAGCCTGATTGCGATTATTTTCCTGAATTCCGGCATGTATGACCAGCGGGGAAGGGTTGTGCTGTTTGTTGTCACCCTGGGAGTGATTGCCGTTATTCTGGTCACGCTTATCCGGTGGATCGAGCATTTGTCCAGGCTTGGCCGGGTGGGTGAGACTTCGGAGCTGGTGGAAGGAGTAACGGAGAAAGCATTGCTGGCACGGGCCAGGGATCCCTACCTGGGAGCCAATCCCCTAGTTGACAAGGAACTTGATATTCCGGAAAACGCCGTCCCCGTCAGAAGTGATGAGATAGGCAATATCCAGTATATTGACGTGGAAAAGCTGGACCACCTTTCCAGAGACAGGGATCTTGATGTTTACGTTGTTTCCCTACCGGGGGATTTCGTCTCCGCTTCCTCCATTCTGGTTTATGTGGATAAACCGGTATCCCATGAGGCCCTGCGTCAGCTGGCTGGGGCTTTTGTCATCGGTCATGAACGCAATTTTGAGCAGGATCCCAGATTCGGGTTGTGCGTGCTAGCCGAAATCGCCGCCAGAGCCCTGTCTGCAGCCGTCAATGATTACGGTACGGGTATCGACATGATCAACCGGGGGGTGAGGTTGTTGACGAAGTACGCCCAGGAGGAACGCCGTGCCGACGTGAAGCACGAGAGGATCTGGGTTCCCCCGGTGACAGTAGCACAGTTGTTTTCCGATATTTTTGCCCCCATTTTAAGGGATGAAGGGGGAATCATGGCTATTGATATCAAGTTGATGAAGGCTTTTGCTGCTCTGGGGAAACTGGATAGCGAACAGTTCAGGGAGGAAGCCCGGAAGTATTCCCGCCAGTGTTACGAACATGCTGCCGGAACTCTTCTTTTGGACGAAGATAAAAAGGCATTGAGAGCCTTAATGATTGAGTAAATAGATGTTATGTTCCGAATATGGAGAAATGTTGCAGACACCCCCGATTCAGGGATGTTTCTCAATCTGAGAAAGACGGACTGGATTGAATATGTTTCGTGAAGTTCCGGTTTCATCAAAGCGCTGGTGAGAGCGTATTGCCCGGCTTCTTCCCCTTAAAGATGACCGACGGAAGAATAGAGGGAAAAGAGAATGGCTGAGGGAGGCATGGATGGTTTTTCCGGTGCCATTTCCCTGCCTTTCAGTTCGGAAAGGGGTTTCAAGTTCATCCGGCACGGCTTGCCAGGAAGTGTCTTATCTTTTCCTGCTGGTGAAGGCTTTTTATCTGGAAGGAACGCCAGAGAAGGAAGACCTTTTTTCAATCGGAATAGCCGGGGGTTGCTGATATGAAGAAATGATTCCTTCTGGAATAAGAGCCGGAGAGAGGAATAATTGTCCCTTGCGGGCAGGCAGCAGATATTTTATTTCCTTCCTGTTTGCTTTTAACTGAAAAGAGATGAAACCATGTGACAGGTTTCATCTCTTGACGACGGATACATAACCGTTTCCAGATAGTCTGCATTCCGGTTAAAACGGGCCTGGAAACATTTTTCCGATGAGACCAGGACCGTTTTTTCCGGAAAGAGAGCTTATGCCGATTGCAACCCCCTTTTCGGGAACGGTATTCAAGCCTGCATTTTCGCAATGCGTTCAATCAGTTCCATGCACATGCGTCCGTTGTGGTAGGGGCCTTTCCAGGCGTTTACCCGGAATTCATTATCCCCATCCTGGGCATCCAGGTCTCCTCTGGAGAGCCATTCGCGGAATTTGCCGTCGCTATGGTCGGAGATGTAGTTCCTGATGTAGTCCACCACATTCATCGTGAGTGCCAGGTATTTGGGATCACCCGTCAACTGGAAGGCATTGAAGAAACCGATGACCGCTTCGCTCTGCACCCACCAGGACATCTGGCGGTCTACAAGCCCGTGTTCGTTGGCTTCTGCATACAGGCCTCCCGTGTCCGGGTTGATGCCGTCCGCGCACGCATCGGCAATCCGGACGGAAATGGGTTTGCATTTTTCCACCAGTTCCTTGCCTCCGTATGCTTCTGCGGCTTCCGTCAGCAGCCATGCCCCTTCAATGTCGTGGCCGAAGGAGAAGAGGGTGTCCGTCGACTTCCAGTCGTCGGTCATGTAAGGCTTGTAGTGGAAGTATTCCTGGTCCAGCAGCTTGTTGGTCATGATGTCAATCAGCTCGCCTACGGTTTTCCTCAGCTTGGGATCATCATCCACGAGCATCAGGGTCGTATAGCTTTCAATCATGTGCAAGTGCGTGTTGAGTGCCTTGGAACCCAGGGAAGGGTCCGGAATATTGAAGCTGTCATCCCTTCTCTTCCAATCCTGCGTGAAGGTTTCAAAGTATCCCCCGTGTTTGGGGTCCAGGGCGTGTTTTTCCAAGGCTTCATACATGTCCCGGGCCAGCTTCAGGCCGTCTTTGCTGCCGCTCGCACGCGTCAATTCCGCTCCTCCGTAGATGATGAAAGCAATGCCGTAGGGGTATTTCGACTCATCGACGGGGTTGCCATGGGCGTCCACCACCCAGTAGGCTCCTCCGTATTCCTTGTCCACAAAGTGCTCCTTGATGTAGTCCTTCGCGTGGTTGGCCATTTCCAGGTAGCGGGGATCCTTCAGGAGACGGTAGGCGTTTGCAAAAGTCCACATGAGCCTGGCATTGAGCACGATAGAACGGTCCGCCTCCTTGACCGGTTCCAACGTCCTCAGCACGGCTCCGTAAAAACCGCCCTTGGGGTCGTAGTCATAATTGATATAAAAATCCAGGATATCTTTCAATTCCTGTCTGGACCATTCATCCAAAGATTGCAATGTTTCCTTAGTTTCCATCGTATGTCTTTTGTTGCATTTCATGGGCATCACGTTTGTTGCTGCCCCCCTGTTTCCCGGTTGCGAGTATATGGTCAACGGGAGTTCTCCACCCGGGCGGAAAAGAATGCACGCTGCTGCATGCATCATCGTTTTTCGTTTCCCATGAAAGGGTTTTCGCCGGGACTGGGAACATGTCATATCTGCATGTTCGTATCGGTTTTGACAGGCTGCCATATTTTCATGTTGAGAGTATGACCTCTGCACGAAAGGTGCCATCAGGGAGAGGCTCCTTGCCGCAGGGTTTCTTTTAACACATGTTCAGTGCGTGCATGACCGGAACGGCACACGGAGGGATTTTCCTTTGTTCCGGGGATGGATTATATTCCTTTTCGATTTAACGATCAGCATGTTTTGGCAATGTTTCATGGTGCATGTCTGGTTGTTGCCGCTGTTTTTTCACACTCTGAAAATCCTGACGGCCAATTCCCACAGGAAGATGGAAAAGGAGCGCGCACGATTATTGAGTCATGAATTCCGCGAAAGACCTGTTTTGTCCCTGTTCATTCTTTTCCCGGAGCGCGCGTCAGGGCCGGGAAGAGGTTTTGGAAAGTCGAACTGAGTTGTCCTCATTATCCAAGGGTCCCTCTGGTCTTCACATCGATTCATGACATGGCTGTTGTCTGGAAGGAGGAAATGGAATAGGGTGAAGAAAATGATGAATTCCATATTCAAGTGTTTGATGAGTGCCGTATGCGCTGTGACGTTGCCGGCATTCGGTCAGGAGGAGAAGGCGGATTTTCCCACGGACAGGGCTGTGACTGTGTTCAGCGCCGGGCAGGGAAATCCTTATGCGTCCATCCGCATTCCTGCGCTGCTCAATATCGGGAAAGGGCAGCTTCTGGCATTTGCGGAGGGACGGTATAAGAATACGGACCAGGGGGAGAATGACATTATCATGAGCGTCAGCAAGAATGGCGGGAAGACCTGGTCACGCCCCCGCGCAATTGCCAAGTCGCATGGGGCCACGTTTAATAATCCGTGCCCGGTGTATGACGCCAAGACCGTAACCGTCATCTTCCAGCGTTATCCTGCCGGGGTCAAGGAGCGCCAGCCCAATATTCCCCAGGGATGGGATGACGAGAAGTGCATCCGCAATTTTATGATTCAGAGCAGGAACGGCGGTTCTTCCTGGACAAAGCCGGAGGATATCACGAAGACGACCAAGCGCCCTGCCGGCGTGGATATCATGGCTTCCGGTCCGAATGCGGGAACCCAGTTGAAGAGCGGTCCTCACAAGGGGCGCCTGGTCATTCCGATGAACGAGGGTCCCTTCGGCAAGTGGGTGATTTCCTGCATTTACAGCGATGACGGCGGCAAGAATTGGAAGCTGGGCCAGCCGACCACGAATATGAAGGGCATGGTGAATGAAACGTCCATCGCGGAGACGGATAACGGCGGCGTGGTCATGGTGGCGCGCCACTGGGGCGGAGGCAATTGCCGGCGCATCGTGTGGTCGCAGGACGGCGGGGAAACGTGGGGGGAAGTGGAAGATGCTCCAGAGCTGTTTTGCGACAGCACCCAGAATTCCCTGATGACGTATTCCCTGAGTTCCCAGACTGCTTACGGAAGCAAGAGCCGCCTTCTGTTTTCCGGTCCCAGCGCCGGACGCCGCATCAAGGGACAGGTGGCCATGAGCTATGACAACGGCAAGACCTGGCCGGTGAAGAAGTTGCTGGGTGAAGGCGGTTTTGCCTATTCCAGCCTCGCCATGGTGGAACCCGGCGTTGTTGGGGTGCTTTATGAGGAAAACCAGCCGAACATCAAGAATCTGAAATTCGTTCCCGTGACCATTGAATGGCTGACCGACGGAAAGGATACGGGACTGGCTTCCGGAAAAAAGTCTCCGACGTTGAAATAGGAGTATCGGGACGCAACGCGCCTGATGCAGGGGGATTCGCCAAGTTTGGCAAGCCTGGTTTGCCGGCTTGTTTTCAGCCGGGGAGAACGTCCTTGCAATGAGGGCAACACGGCTTTTTTCCGCATGGAAATGAGCGTTGCGGTATCAGGACTCCGTCAACGTGTCCGTCTTGGCGTTTGCACTGTTTTTTTTACCGTTTCTCCAGGTCTGCGGATCATACGGGAAGCTCTTTTTCCGGAAGGGAGGAAAGGCTTCCAGTCCTTTTCTCCCCGAATTGTTGTTGATGTGCTGCCGGAATCTGGAGCATGCCGGCAGCGTGAAGGGAGGGCGCATGCCTCCTTTGGGCCGCTTTCTTTCGATTGACGGGACGAATGATTGGAAAGTTAATAAATTCCAGTGTACAAGAGGCAGTTATATTTGTTAAATAAGCAGGTACCCAACTCCGTTTGTTTATGGAAAATTTGATTAAGATCATTTGTCTGATGGCAGGTTTGCTGGCAGGGTTCACTTGTGCATGCAGGGGAGATGCTGCTTCTTCCTCCGACACCCTGGGCGTCCTGTCCGTAGACACTCTTAAGTCTTCCCCGCTGGGAAAAACATTGGAAGAGGTGGAACAGCTTTACGGGAAGAAATATTTTACAGCCTCCTGGGACAGCAGCGGGAAGATATGGATTTTCAAGGATTACAGTCTTCTTGTTTATTTTCAGGGACCTGAAAAGATTGCCCATCATCTTTCCGTTTGCGATGGAAAAAGAGCGATGACCCTATCCGAAGCTTCACGGTATATCATGAACCATCTTCCCAAGGGATATTCCGTAGTGAGGGAGAGAACTTCCAATGCCAGCCAGTCCGTCGTATTTGAGTCGGAGAATCCCATTAATCTGGCCTCTACCGGAGCGTGGACAAGCAAGCCCGGCTGGTATTGCCTGGATTTCTGGAATGCGCCTCTCAAAAAGGAGGCCACTTCCCTGGAATCGATGTGGACCCCGCGGGAGGAAGAGACGGGAGGCGCGGTGAAGAGAACGGAGGAACAAATGGCCGAGCTGCGCAGCAGGCCGCGTCTGGGAATGACGCTGGAAGAATTGAAAGCCCTCTGGGGCGAAGGCCAGTTTCGTGATTTGAGGAGGGCGCCCAGTACTTTGGACGGGAAGAATAGTAAAAATGACCGGGATTATACCGTTTTTTCTTCCATTGTTCCCCAATGCACGGCCTGGCAGTGGCTTTTTCCGGCACCGCAGAATTTATCCATTACAGCCGTCATGTGGAATGGCAGGTGCGTGGGGCTGGATCTTCGCCGCAAGGGTGGATTCACGGTAGCTGAGGCTATTGAATTGGCAGGGGAAATTGTTCCGGGAATTTCCTTCGCACTGCCATCCGTCAAAGGTTCCGTTTCCTGCACCCTGTATTCCCGGAATTTTGAGCAGGGGTATAAACTGCAGAACTGGGCGGACAAGGGTTATTTTGAGTTGAAATCTTCACTTCTGGTAAAGAAGCTTCAAGCCCAGCGCCTCCGGGATCAGCAGGCCGCCGCCCGGACACTTGCCGCCACCCTGAAGGAGTCTGCGGACAGGGAGAAAAGGCCCTTGATGGGACAGACGCTGCAAGAGGTAAGAAAGATCCTGGGAGGAATGGGACGGGAACTCCAGGAACGGTGGTGGGAGGAACGCACCTGGCTCTGGAGTTACCCCAGCCATGATCTGGGACTCCTGGGCTCTTTCAAAAACGAGGAGGGAAAACAGTACCTGCACCATCTGGTGGTGGTGGACCGTATGAAGCAATTGAACCTGAATTCCGCCTTGATGGTGGCTTACGGGGCCACAATGCCTTATGGCTGGTCCAAGCTTTCCCCCCAGCAGCTCAAGTCATGGTTTAATGTTAAAAGCCGTGATGGCCAGCAGAGGTTCCTCATGAAATGGTACAAGGACGCCCGTACAGGCCCCAGCCTGCACCTTGTTGATGATCTGGCCGAACGGATGGCCCAGCAGAGAAAACAGCAAAAGGAGGACAGGAAGCTGGATGCTATTAAGAATCTCTTATGACGGCGGGCTGATGGCGTTGAAATGCGGATACGTCTTTGACGGGCAGTAAATGGAAATGGCGCAGGTTGGAAAAGGCTGCGCCACGTTTCCCGGCAGCTCGCCCGGTCTGGTTGTCCAGAGATTTCCTGTATGACAGGGTGAAGATAGTTTGCCTGCTTGATTCCGGGGCGCCCGCAGGTACCCTGCAAGGCATCCGTTGCCCCTGGAGCCTGCCTATCCGGGAAGGCCGGCAAACGGAAGACGATTCCTACTTTCAGCATATGTCCTGGATTTATCTGGTGTTGGCCGGTCTCTGCGAGATTGGATGGCCTCTGGGTTTCAAGCTTTCCCAAGCGCCTGGAACGGGTTCCGGCAGGTTTGCCGCCTGTATTGCCTGTTCCGTGCTCAGCATGGCACTGAGCGGTTTTCTGCTGTGGCTGGCCCAGAGGAGCATTCCCATAGGCACCGCTTATGCCGTGTGGACGGGCATCGGCGCTCTGGGCACCTTCATGGTGGGCATTATCTGGTTCGGGGATTCCTCTAACGTCTGGCGCATGCTGGCAGCCACTTTCCTGCTGATCGGCATTGTCGGGTTGAAGCTGGCTCCCGGGCATTGAACACCCTTTGGAGCAAGCAGAGCCGGCTGGGTGAAATCCGGCGTGCGGCCATCCTTCCGGAAAGGATCAGTGGCGGGAAATGCCTTTTTCCCACACGGTTCCACAGGCGTCTGAGGGCATGCGCCAGTCGCCGCGCGGGGAAAGGGAGATGGTGCCTACCTTGGGGCCGTCCGGCATGCAGCTGCGTTTGAACTGCTGCTGGAAAAAGCGGCGGATAAAGATGCCCAGGCAGCGGCGGATGAAGTCCGGCCGGAATTCGCCGCGGAAGGCGTGTTCCGCCAGATGCTGGATTTTATCCGGCTGGGCGCCGTACTTGATGAAGTGGAAAAGGAAGAAATCGTGCAGGTCGTAAGGCCCCAGCACGTCTTCCGTCCGCTGCTCAATGGTGCCGTCGCCGGATGGCGGCAGGAGTTCCGGGCTGACGGGGGTGTTGTTGATGTCAGCCAGGGTGGCGGCCAGTTCCGGAGACGATTCTCCGGCAATATGTTCAATGAGGCACCGGATCAGCGTTTTCGGAATGGAGCAGTTGACCGCGTACATGGACATGTGGTCCCCGTTGTAGGTGCTCCACCCCAGGGCTATTTCAGAAAGATCCCCCGTTCCTACAACCAGCCCCCCCGTTTTGTTGGCCAGGTCCATCAGGATCTGCGTGCGTTCGCGGGCCTGCACGTTTTCATAGGTGGTGGTGTGCTCGGCGGGATCGTGCCCGATGTCCCTGAAGTGCTGAAGGCAGCATTCGGAGATGGGGATTTCCCGGAGTTCCGCACCCAGAAGGCTGCACATGTCCACGGCGTTGCCATGGGTCCTGTCCGTAGTGCCGAAGCCCGGCATGGTGACGGCCAGAATGTCCGAGGCGGGGCGTTTCAACGCCCGGCAGGCGCGCGCGCAAATGAGCAGGGCCAGCGTGGAATCCAGCCCGCCGGAGATTCCAATGACGAGCCGCCTGGCCTGGGCGTGCTCCATTCTTTTGGCCAGCCCCGCCGTCTGGATGGCGATGATTTCTTCACACCGTTCCCGGCGGTGTTCCGGGGAAGGGAGGAAGGGCCTCGCCGGATTGAAGGCGTATTCCAGGCCGGGCGCAGCGGGAACTTCCTCCGGCAGGGTCACGTGCAGGGCGTTTCCGGAGGCGGCAAGGGATTTGCTGTCATTGAAGGAGCTTTCGGAAAGGCGCGCCGCCGCCAGCCGTTCAAAGTCCACGTCCGCCAGGATGAGGGTGCTTTCCCTCTTGAACCGCTGGCCCTCCGCCGCCAGCCTGCCGTTGTCCGCAATGAGAGAGTGGCCGCCGAAGACGGTGTCCATGGTGGATTCATGCACGCCTGCGGAGGAGAGGACATAGGCGCAGAGGCATCTGCCGCTCTGCTGCTTGACCAGTTCCCTCCGGTAAGCGGCCTTCCCCGTGAGTTCCGTTCCCGCAGAGGGGTTGAACATGGCCCTGGCTCCCTGAAGAGCCAGCGTGGAGCTGGGGGGAATGACGCTCCAGAGGTCTTCACAGATTTCCAGGCCGAAGCTGAAGGGGGAGGCTTCTTCACGGAAGATGATTTCCGCGCCGAACGGAATGCTTGCGCCGTTGATGGTAATTTTCTTCGGTTCCGTTCCCAGTTCCCTTCCGGAGGTGAATTGGCGTTTTTCGTAAAATTCCCGGTAGTTGGGGAGCACGGTCTTGGGAACCAGCGCCACCACGCGGCCGGATTGAACTACCGCCGCCGTGTTGTACAGGGCGTCTTCATACAGGAAGGGAAGCCCCACGACGGCAATCGTGCCGGAACCTTCCGTAGCTTCCGTAAAACGGCGCAGGCCGTCCAGGGCCGCTTCCCTCAGACGCGGCTGGAAGAAAAGGTCTCCGCAGGAGTAGCCCGTGATGCTCAGCTCCGGAAAAACGACGGCCGCCGCGTGTTGCTCCGCAGCCTTCCGGAATCCTGCAATGAGCTGGTCGACGTTGTAGTCCACGTCAGCTACGCGGAGCTGGGGAACGGCGGAGGCGAGTCTGTAATATCCGAACATGGGCGGAGCAGTCTGGAAAATGGAACCCGCAGAGAATCTTTTTCCCGGAATCAGAATGCCATCCAGGAAGGGCGGGCCTGTTCCGGATACTAAAAGCTTGTGAAAGAGTTGTAAAGCCATCAGTGGGGATGGGGGGCCCGCCGGATGTCAGGGGCATGGAGGCGAATGAGGAAAAGGGGATCCCGGCAGTATGTCTGCAACGGGCCGGACGCGGGCGACAGGATTCACTCCTCTTTCCGAAATCCGGCGGGAAGACGGTTTTTCATATTCCGGAGACGGAATGGAAGCTGGAACGGCGGAGGAAAAGAGGCAATCATGCCTCCAAGCCTGATGGATCACACCGACCGATTTACCGGGAGAGCCGGGGCCTACGCTCAAGGGAGGCCCGGATATCCCCCCGCTGTTCTTGAACTGCTGGCGCAGGAAACGCGCCGGGAGAGTCCCCGCCTGGCGGACATAGGGTCCGGAACGGGCATCCTGTCCCGAGCCATGCTGGAACGCGGCTGGACCGTGTACGGCGTGGAGCCTAACGCCGACATGCGCCGGGAAGCGGAACTTTCCCTGAAGGATTTTCCCTCCTTTCATTCCATTCCGGGAACGGCAGAGCATACGTTCCTGCCTTCCGGATCCGTGGATATGGTTGCGGCGGCGCAGGCGTTCCACTGGTTTGACGCCGCTGCGTTTAAACGGGAGTGCCGCCGCATTCTGGCCCGTGAAGGCAGGGTGGCCCTCCTTTGGAATTCAAGGCTGGAAGATAGTCCTATAGTCCGTGAGGAGGGAAATATTCACCGGCTTTACTGCCCGCGTTTTTACGGGTTCAGCGGAGGCCTGGCCGAGCTGGCGGACAGGATCGGGGAATTTTTTGATCACCGCTTCCGGATTTTCCGTTTTCCAAATGATCTGGCCTATACGCGGGAACAATATCTCCGGCGCATGATGTCCACGTCCTATGCCCTGATGGAGAAGGATGAACAGCGTTCCGCCTGGCTGGATGCCCTGAACGGACTGTTTGACCGGTTTGAGATGGATGGCCGTGTAACGGTTCCGAATGAAACCGTCGTGTATGTAGGAGGCCGCCGGGGGTGAGCCTTCACGGGCTGCCTCCGTGGCGCTTCAGGATAGGAGAAAAAGATCTCCGGCTAGGAATTGTAGAAAAAGATGAAAACCACAATCCCCACAATCAGCAGTCCGACGATGACGGAGGTATAGTAGTTAGTTTTATCTACATCCAGAGTCCACTCCCCTTTAAGATGGGAAAGGTCTTCTCCGGCAGCATAGCGGGAAAAAAGGTCCCGGAGCTGGGAGTAGTTCAAGTCCTCGGGAGCCATGTAAAGCTCCCTGTTCTTCCCGTCGGCAAACGAGATTTCGCAATGGTAGTTTTCCGGGGAATTGCAGACGGCCTGGAGAAAATCATCTCCGCGGCTGCAAATGATAAAAGCCTCCGTGTCGTTTTTGATGGCGGAAAGGGCTTTTTCCTTCGTTTCGCAAGGATCGCCGGACAGATCCCACGTGACGGGCGGAAAGGGTGAGTCAGAGTTCATGGAATAAGAGAGATAGCTAAAATATGAAGGGCGCGTTCTCAAAAAGCCAGTAAAAATGAATCCCCGGGTTCATTTCCATGGAAGAACTGGAACTTCCATGCAGGAAATTCCTTTTTCCCATGGATTCATGGTGCCTTCGGCCATTTTCGGCAGGTATTCTCTCCCTGCACAGGCCGCCCATGAAAGATGAGATAAATTCCATCTTACTGTCCGGAATCCCATGGAAAATTTCAGAAGCCATGCATGCCCGCGACAGGAAGATGACGGTCAACGATGGCCATTTCCGGTTCCATGCCAGCCTGGCGCGTGTTCTCCCTTTTTCCCGTTCAGGTTTTCCGTCAGACCTTCAACCATTTTTCTGCCTCCGGGAAGGAACGTTTTTTCATGTCCTTGTGAGGAACAACCTGTGGAGATGCAGGCCCTGGAATTTTCTTTCACGCTATTCTTGCTTTATCCGTGAGCGTTTTCCGTGCTACATTCGCATACCGCCATGACGCAGCAGCCTTTTTCCCAAGAACCTTTTCTGGTTTCCGGATTGCACGGGGACCAGATTCTGGGCGCCCGCAGCAACCAGCAGGATTCTTTTTCCATTCTGGCCGGGGAGGATTCCCTGGTGCTCGTCCTGGCGGACGGCATGGGGGGCTACACTGGGGGAGAGCTGGCCAGCCGCGCGGCTGTGGAAGGTTTTTCCCGGGCGTTTGAACGGGAAAACCGCTCCCCCGGAAAAAGGATGAAGGACGCTGTGACGGCAGCCAATGAACAGGTGCGCGCGGTCAGGAAAAAAAGGGGGAAGGATGATGAAATGGGCACCACGCTGGTAGCGGCCTGGATAGGACCGGAGGGGCTACGCTGGGCCAGCGTGGGTGATTCCCTTCTTCTGCTGATCCGGGAAGAAAAAATATTTCTGCTCAATGAACTGCACCAGTATTCCGCAGAGCTGGAACGCCTGGCGGCTGAAGGCGCCATCAGCCGGGAGGAAGCCTTGAGCCATCCTTCCCGCCATTCCCTGACTTCCGCCCTGATGGGGAAGGAGGTGCCGCTGGTGGATTTAAGGGAAGAATGCTTCCCTCTGCTTCCCGGAGACCGCCTGTTGGTCGCCAGTGACGGGGTAGGCCCCTACCTCGATTCCCTGGGGCCGGCGGGAATGCGGTATTTGTCCCTGCTGTCCGCGGAGGAACTGGTGTGTTCCGTGCTGGATGGCATCAGCAGGGACGGCGCTCCCAACCAGGACAACGCTACGCTGATTTGCGCGGAAATAACGAAAGCGTGATTCTGTTTTTCCCGGGGTATTCTCTTTACTTTTTTTCGGTTGTGATCGGATTTCAAATCCGGAGTCAACGAAAAAATCTGGGGAAAAGTTTGTTAGGGGTAAGGGGAACATCGGGATAACAGGGATTGTGCAAATCAACAAAATTTTTCTGCTGCTCCTATCACCTTCATATTTCCTGTCATGCGCATTTTTGATAGCGGCATTGACTTTATCCGGATTTGAAATCCGTTAAAGGGATGAATCGCTATGAGAATATTACTAATGATTCTATTAACTACTGGCATGGCTTCTATGGGAGTTTCTCATGCCGCTTCCCTGGCGGCTCCTTCTTCCCTTCAGGAGGGGTTGGTAATCAATATGGGATTTGATACGGTTGCGAACGGCTACGACAGCTATACGGGCTATACGGGCGGCGTTAACGCGTGGGGGGGCTCCGGAATCGCGTCCGGCGGAGCCTTTGGAAGCGCGGGGTATTTGAATTTGAACGGGACTGCCGGCGCCCACCCGGGAACCGCCGCATTAAGTGCGGCCAATATCAGCGCGAACAATTTTTCCGTCAATTTCCAGTTCAAGGATGTTTCCTTGAACGGCAATTACGTGCTGCGCATGACGACGGACACCAACCGTACGTTCCAGTTTGAAACCATCGGCAATTCCATTCAACTCTATGTAAGTTCCTCCCAGGGGAATTTTTATGTAGGCAATGTGGGGACGCTGACTGGCAATACCTCCAATTGGCAGAATTTTACGATGACGGCCGGAGACGGAATTATTTCCCTGTATCTGGATGGCACGAAAACAGCCACTTACAACTTCGGCGGCACCGATCTCGGAAACCTCAATTTCTTTCAGCTGGGCTGCGGAAATGAGGGAGTGAGTGCAGGTACGTTGAAAATGGATGATTTCAGCCTTTGGAACAGGACCCTGAACGCAGATGAGGTCCAATTCTTGTCAGACCATCCTGCGTCCGCCCTCATGGTCCCGGAAACTTCCACGGCAAGCCTGGGTGTGCTGGGGCTGTTTACCTTGCTGTGCCGCCGCAGGAGGGGCTAGGAATCCGTCTCGGGCGGTTCGCGTCATTTCCTTTACTTGAAGGGGTCGGGATTCATCATCGCCTTCATCATGAAAAAGCTGTTGTTTCTGTCCGCGGCGTTCTGCCTGTGCAGCCAACTGCATGGAGCTTTGTCCACCAACCAGTTGATTTACCTGCTGGATTTTGATTCCCCGCAAATCCCGGAACGGTACATTGCCGGCAGCGGCAATGTACCAGCCACACAGGAATATCCCGTCATGATTTATCCGGGCAGCCTGGAATATCATGAAACCGGGGGAGTAGACAATTCCGGCTATGTACGCACCAGAGGAGGGACGGGGGACAGTCTGCAAATTTTCAATGGGAACGGCCTTCCCGTTTCCTGCACGGATTTTTCCATTTCATTCCATGTGCGTCACTATGAAGGAGGGTCCGCCCTGCTAGCCCTGGACGGGGCTACCGTCAACAACGGCTGGACGGTGTGGGGGGCAGGAGGAACTTCCTCCACTTCCTGGAAGGACGAATCCGGCAATTCCAGCGCTCAGTCTCCGGCTCTTCCGTCCGGGGAGGAATGGCAGTCCGTCGTCTATTCCGTGAAGAATAAGACGGTGAACCTTTTTATTAACGGCAAACACAGGGGAACCTGCACGATTGTCGGTAATTTCCCGTTTGCTCCCCGCTTCCGGCTGATCGGGCTGGGATGTACGGGAAACAATGCCAATGAGTCGGTCAAGGCTGATTTTGACAACATTGCATTGTGGGGAAAGGCAATTACCACGGAGGAAGAGGCCAGAGCCCTGATGGAGGCCGTACGTCCGGACAGGCTGGATCCCGCAGATCCTTCCGCACCTCCCGTTGACGTATATCACAGAACGTGGAATTTCAATGAGATGGAAGATTGGGCCCATATGAACCAGAACACCCCTTATGATTCCAATCCTAATCCGGAGCCGAAAACCGTCACGGAAAACGGGATGCTGGCCATTCATGTGCGCAAGGGGACGCAGGACCGCCGCAAGGTGCTGACCAGGGATAAGATTTACACCACGGGGCGTTACAAATGGCGTCTTTACCTCCCCAAACTGGATAAGTGCGGAAGAACGAGCGTGGGAGCATGGATTTACTGCGACGACCAGCATGAGCTGGATTTTGAGATAGGTTCAGGCACGCAGGCGGAGAGAACCCGGCTGGGCGCCGAGGACGATGATTTGGTAGTGGCGATGACTTCCCAGGCCAATCCCTACGTATCCGGCAGGCAGCTTGTTAAAACGGGATGGCACACGGTGGAAATGGATTTGACCCTGGTCAACGGCAATTATGAGGTCAAATGGTTCATAGACGGTGGACTCAGGCAGACCCAGCGGCTGGCTTTCGGGACGGCTTTTTCCTTTTACATCTATTGCAGCGTGGAAAATCTCGGGTTTATGGGAGACCATCTTCCCACCCAGGATAACACGGCCTATTACGACCGTGTGGAATATTATTACCATCCCTGATTCCATGGAAAAATTTCTTGCAACCGCCTCTGGGAGGAAGAGCCGTTTTTCCTCTTTTTTCTTAGCCTTGTACCTGCTGGCCTGCGTGGCCGCTCCTTCCGCCATGGGAACGGCCGCCTTTGACGGAGGGGATGGAAGCGAAGAGCAGCCCTTCAGGGTTTCCAGCGCAGCCGGGCTGGCAGCGTTGAACGATTATTGCGGCGCAGCGCACAGGGACAAGCATTTCATCCTGACCCGGGATATTGCCGTGGGAGAGGATTGGACGCCTATTGGTTCCCATTCCGCAGCCGATGACGGGCAGGGGGCTTTCCAGGGAAAGCTGGATGGACGCGGCCACGCCGTTTCCCACTTGTCCGTTCAAACGGAAAGCATGTCTTATGCCGGGCTTTTTGCGAGTTTATATGAGGCGGATATCCGGGATGTCCATCTCCGGGGCGTTTCCATTTCCCAGTCCGTCCGGGCCGTTTCATCGGCGGGCGGCATGGCCGCGGTTGCCAGGAATACGAATTTCCTGTATTGCACGGTGGAAGGAAATGTCAGTTCCCTGTATGAGGCGGGAGGATTCCTGGGACGGGATGCGGGCGGTTGTACCTTCCTCCGCTGCGGGACGAACTGCTCTGTTTCCGCCTCTTATTTTGCCGGAGGGTTCATGGGGCGCGGGCATGCCGGGAGCAGTGTGACGGGCAGTTATTCCCGGGGAAGGGTCATGGTTGGAGCGGAAAGCAGCGTGGCGTTTGATTCATTTTTCCACGGGTACGGCGGGGGCATGGCAGCTTTTCTAGCCGAGACGGACGGGGCGCTGCCCGCCACGTTCCGGAATTGCTTTTCCACCTGTATTCTGGAAGCCGGAGACGAGGGCAAGACCTTTACGATGGGGGGCTTCGCAGGGTTGGCCTCCCAGGCGGAGTTTACAAATTGCACCGCTTCTGGAAACGTGGGCATTCTCCATTCCGCAAAGGGATGGGCGGGAGGTTTCTGCGGTGACAGCATCCGTTGCCATTACGTGAGTTGCGCCGCGCGGGGAGAGGAAGTCAAGGCTCTTGCCTCCCAGGATTATGCGTGCGCAGGCGGATTCACAGGAAGAAATGAAGCCGGGAGCTGCGTAAATTGTTATTCCTCTTTCAGCGTCCAAGCGCATGCTGCCGCGGCTTCGGGAGCCTGCACGGCCATGGCGGGGGGCTTTACGGGGTACAACAGCAAGGGGGGGACGTTCTCCCACTGTTATGCTTCCGGAGCGGCGGAAGCTTCCTCCGGTTCCTATTACGCCATGTCCGGCGGTTTTTGCGGCTATGACATGGCGGGGAACTATTCCGGATGCGTGGCCTCCGTCTCTGTAAATGGTACGGGAAAAAGCGTTTATACAGGCGGCATCCTGGGGTACATGGCCAATTCAGGTTTACAGGATAACGTTTTTGACAGCGCTTGCTCCATTTCCGCGAATGGGGCCGCCGTAGCCATGGCGCACCGTTCCGGCAACAAGAATGGAGCTTCCGCTCCTGCTGCCGGTTCCGGAAGCGTCTGGAACGAACTGGGGTTTGCCTTTGGGGAAGAGGAGGAGGCTCCATGGAAAGCCGTTCCGGGAGCCATGCCGGCGCTTTATTTTGAATCCGCCCAGGAGGACGTAAAAATATTCCGTATTTCCCCCGAGTCTCTTTCTCCGGGCCGCCATGGCTCCAGTGCCGTTCCGGTGGCCGTGATAGCGGAAGGTTCTTGGAATGCCGCTTCCTCCGCGCCCTGGCTGGCTTTGGGGAATGCGTCCGGGCGGGGAGACGGCGGTTTTACGGTGGAGGCTGCTTCCAACGCCTCCTCTTCATCCAGAGACGGAGTGGTGACCGTAACCACTCCGGAGGGGCTGACGCGGGTGCTCTCCGTGGCACAGGCCGGAGACCCGTATGACCAATGGAAGAAGGACAAATTTCCTGCCGGAACGGCGGAGAACCAGATGGGAGAGGGTGCCGTGCCTGCCGGAGACGGCATCAGCAACCTGATGAAGTACGCTACGGGGCTGGACCCCACGAAACCATGCGGAAGCGTCACCAGGCTGACGTTAAGGCATGAAGGAGGCCTGTCCTACATGACGTTGAGCTGGCCGGTAAACCCGGAGGCCACGGATGTGACCTTCCAGGTGGAAAGCTCTGAGGACCTGAACGTATGGCAGGAAGAAGGGGCTGCTGAGGTTTCCGGAACGCATGGAGAGTACCGTGACACGGCGGCCGTCGGAGAGACATTCCCCCGCAGGTTTTTGAGGCTGAAGGTTTCCCGGGAATAATTGCCAGGTTCCCGTTTGGGGCGGCCGGTTTCTCCGCCTTTTTTGAAGGCGTTTCTTCCAGAGGGTGCCGTTGTTCCGGGGGTAGACAGTTCAGAAGGGATTAAAAAAGCAGATCCTGCATGCCGCAGTGGACATGCAGGACCTGGCTGAACCGGTTTTTCCCAGGTTCAGGAATGGTATTCCTGAAGGGAGCGGGGGGATACCTTCACATGCTGGGCGGAACGGATGCCCTCCACCGTAGCCTTGGCGGCGGCGATGGTGGTCATGTACGGGATCTTTTTCTGGATGGACTGCATGCGGATGAAGGAGTCGTCAATCATGCTGGTGCGGTCCACCGGGGTGTTGATGATCAGGTCAATCTGCTTGTTGGTGATCATGTCGCCCAGGTTCGGGCGGCCTTCGTGCAGCTTGTTGACCACTTCCGTTTCCACGCCCTGGCCGCGCAGGTATTCTGCGGTGCCTCCGGTGGAGACGATCTGGAAGCCCAGGGAGATCAGGTCACGGGCGATGGGTTCAATGAACTTCTTGTCGCGGTCGGAGACGGTGATGAGCACCTTGCCGGAGGTGGGCAGGATGCAGCCGGCGGCTTCCTGGGATTTGTAGTAGGCCATGCCGAAGTTGTCCGCAATGCCCATGACTTCCCCGGTGGCGCGCATTTCCGGCCCCAGGACGGGGTCCACTTCCGGGAACATGTTGAACGGGAAGACGGCTTCCTTCACGCCGATGAAGCGGCAGGCGCGCGGCTTCAGGCCGAGGTCCTTGAGCTTTTTGCCCAGCATGATTTCCGTGGCGTGGCGGGCCATGGAGATGCCTGTCACCTTGGAGACGATGGGAACCGTGCGGGAGGCGCGGGGATTGGCTTCAATGATATACACCTCGTCGTTGCAGATGGCGAACTGCACGTTCAGGATGCCTTTCACCTGGAAGTCCTTGGCGATCTTGGAGGCATGTTCCTCAATGGTGCGGATGTGCTTGGGAGCGATCGTCACGGGAGGAATGGCGCAGGCGGAGTCTCCGGAGTGGATGCCGGCCAGCTCAATGTGTTCCATGACCGTAGCCACGAAGGTGTCCGTGCCGTCGGCCAGCGCGTCCACTTCCGCTTCAATGGCATTGTCCAGGAAGCGGTCGATCAGCATGGGGTATTCCGGGCTGACCTGGATGGCTTCCACGCCGTAGCGCTTCAGGTTTTCTTCATCGTAAATGACTTCCATGCCGCGGCCGCCCAGCACGAAGGAGGGGCGCACCATAACCGGATAGCCGATCTTGCGGCCCAGTTCCACGGCTTCTTCCAGGGAGCGGGCGGTTCCGCTTTCCGGCTGGAGGATGTTCAGGGCGATCATGCGTTCGCGGAAGTATTCGCGGTCTTCCGCCAGGCGGATGCCTTCCGGCTGGGTGCCCATGATTTTCACGCCGGCGTCCTTGAGGGCCTGGGCGATGTTGAGCGGGGTCTGGCCGCCGAACTGGACGATGACGCCTTCCGGCTTTTCCTTCTCGTAAATGGCCAGCACATCTTCCACGGTCACGGGTTCAAAGTACAGCTTGTTGGCCGTGTCAAAGTCCGTGGAGACCGTTTCCGGGTTGCAGTTCACCATGATGGACTCATAGCCGTGGTCGCGCAGGGTGAAGGCGGCGTGCACGCAGGTGTAGTCAAACTCAATGCCCTGGCCGATGCGGTTGGGACCGCCGCCCAGGATCATGATTTTCTTCTTGTCGTTCACGGGCACTTCGTCCGCCGCGCCGCTGTAGGTGGAGTAATAGTATTCCGCATGCTCCACGCCGCTGACGGGAACGATCCGGTACGTGGCCGTAATGCCGTTTTCCTGGCGGCGGGTGCGGACGGCTTTTTCAGGCACGTCGAAGATCTGGGCCAGGTACTTGTCGGAAAAGCCCATTTCCTTGGCCTGGCGCAGGGTCTTTGCGGGAAGGGATTCCCAGGTCTGCTCATCCAGGGAGAAATCAAAGTCCGCCAGTTCCTTCATCTGTTCAATGAAGTACGGGGTGATGCGGGTCAGCTTCACGATTTCCTCCACGGTCACGCCGCGGCGCAGGAGTTCGTAAATCTGGAAGAAGCGTTCACTGTTGCCGTACGTGATTTTTTCACGCAGTTCCGGCGTGGTCAGGGCTTCCAGCTTCTTCACGCGGCCCAGGCCGGCACGGCCGATTTCCAGGGAGCGCACGGCTTTCTGGAAGGCTTCCTTGAAGTTCTGGCCGATGCTCATCACTTCACCTACGGCCTTCATCTGGGTACCCAGCTTGTCGGCGGCCTTGGAGAACTTTTCAAAGGCCCAGCGGGCGAATTTGACGACCACGTAGTCGCCGTAAGGTTCGTACTTTTCCAGGGAGCCCTTGCGCCAGTAGGGCAGTTCGTCCATCGTGATGCCGGAGGCCAGCTTGGTGGATACGGAGGCGATGGGGAAGCCGGTGGCCTTGGAGGCCAGGGCGGAGGAACGGGACGTGCGGGGATTGATTTCAATGACGATGATGCGGTTGTCCTCCCGGTTGTGGGCGAACTGCACGTTCGTGCCGCCCGTGACGCCGATGGCGTCCAGAATGCGGTAGGAGTAATCCTGAAGCTTGTCCTGCACTTCCTGCGGAACGGTCAGCATGGGGGCCACGCAGAAGCTGTCCCCGGTGTGCACGCCCATGGGGTCCACGTTTTCAATGAAGCAGACGGTGATCTTCTGGCCCTTGGCATCGCGCACGACTTCCAGTTCCAGTTCTTCCCAGCCCAGCACGCATTCTTCCACCAGCACCTGGTTGATCAGGGAGGCGGCCAGGCCGCGGGGAACCACCTGCCGCAGTTCCTCCACGTTGTAAACGATGCCGCCACCCGTGCCGCCCATGGTGTAGGCAGGGCGCAGCACGACGGGGTAGCCCAGCTCGGCGGCTACTTTTTCCGCTTCCTCCACGGAGTAGATAGGTTCGGACTTGGCGACCGGCACGCCGATCTTGTCCATGGTTTCCTTGAAAATGATGCGGTCTTCACCGCGGGCGATGGCTTCCAGGTCCACGCCGATGACTTCCACGTTGTACTGTTTCAGAATGCCTTCCTCATGCAGCTTGGAGGCCAGGTTCAGGGCCGTCTGGCCGCCAAGGTTGGGCAGCAGGGCATCCGGGCGTTCCTTCTCAATCACGGCCGTGATGCGGTCCACGGTCAGGGGCTCAATGTAGGTGTGGTCCGCCATGCCGGGGTCCGTCATGATGGTGGCGGGGTTGGAGTTCACCAGAACGACGTCGTAGCCTTCAGCGCGCAGGGCCTTGCAGGCCTGGGTGCCGGAGTAGTCGAACTCGCAGGCCTGGCCGATGATGATGGGGCCTGAGCCGATGATGAGGATTTTGCGGATGTCTTCGCGTTTTGCCATGGTATGATGCCTCTATGTGGTCCGTGGTGGTTAAAAATAAATACCGGAAACAAGGTCCGCCCAAGGTGCGTTGCCTCTCCGCTCCGCATACCCGGCGCGTGACCTGACGCACAGTAAGGGACGCCGTGCGACAAGTCCAGACAAAACAACAGGAATTCCAGGGAAAAGGCTCTGGCCTTCTTCCCGTTCCGCCCGTCTTTGCACGCGCAATCCGCCCTTGATATTTTCCGGCGTCCGTATACCCTGTGAGGCAAGGATGAGGAGTGCCCTGATATTGATTTGCTGCCTGGGCCTGCTGTGGCCCGGAGCCGCGCCGGGGGCGGACCGCGCCTCTGCAGGACGGGATGCGGCCATGCCTCCGGGTGCGGTTTCATGGTACCAGGCCCTGCGGAGCGGCCTTTCCCAGTTCCGGAACGGGGGCGGTTACAAGACCAACAGGCAGGCCATGGAAGCCCTGGCGGAAAAGACCTGCCGCTGGGACGCCCGTGCGCGCCGCCCCGTTTTCCTTCTCCGGGAAGCCACCCCCTCCTTCTGCTCCTCCGCCTGTTACCTGCTTCTTCTCAGATCCCTGCAAATATGGGATGACCGGCAGCCGCAGCCCGTTATCTCCGAACAAGCGTGGCTGTCCCTGATTCCCCGCCTTGGCCAGCATGACGGCGAAGGGCCGTGGGGCTGGGCGAACGCCAACGGCCCCGGTCTGGCCGTGCTGGTGCACAGGCTGGGGGCCGGCTTCAATTTTGAAGACTGGCGGAAGGCCAGGCCGGGCGACTTTATGAAGATTTTCTGGACGGACCGCATCGGGAGGCGGGAATCCGGCCATCTGACCGTCCTGGTGAAGGATGGCGGGGACGAGGTAACCTTCTGGTCCTCCAACATGCCGGACGGGTACGGAGCCAAAACGGTGCCTAAATCCCAGATCCGGCGCGTCATCTTCACGCGCATCACCAGGCCGGAGCGATTCAATCGGGCTCCCGCGGTGGGAAGCCACCCGTGGCTGTCCTCCCTGCTGGAGCAGGAGGTGGGCATGAAGGAAGTGCGCAGACACTGCGGCATGCAGAATCCCTGACCATTACAGGCCGTGAAGAAATGTTCCTTCCCTCCTTCCGTCACGCCGGAATGTTCCGTGCTGGTGCTTGGCTCCCTTCCCGGGGATGAATCCCTGAGGCAGGCTCAGTATTACGCCCATCCGCGCAACGCCTTCTGGAAAATCATGGGGACTCTGCTGGGTTTTGACCCTTCCCTGCCGTATGAGGAACGCCTGCGCCTGCTCAACCGGGGCGGGGTGGGGCTGTGGGACGTGGTGGCTTCCGGCATCAGGCCCGGAAGCCTGGACCAGCATATTTCCGGGGAGCAGCCTAATGACATTGCCGCCCTGCTGGAATGCTTTCCCGGCATCAGCCTGGTCTGCTGCAATGGCACCGCCTCCCATAAATACCTTAAACGGTATTTTCCGGAACTGTTCCTCCGGGAAACTCCCGTGATCATGCAGATGCCCTCCACCAGTCCGGCGGCGGCACGGCTGACGTATGAACAGAAATTCCGCGCTTATGAAGAAGCCATAGCCCCCCGTTTGCAGGGAGGGCGGGGGAAGGGCTGATCTTTTTCCCTTATTTCCCGTTCAATTCCTTCGAAGTTTTAGCCCCCGCAGATTTCAAAAGGTTCGCCAGGCTGTTCTTTCCTGTGGCTATGGCCCGGTCCAGGGGCGTGGTTCCGTTCCTGGCGCGGTAATTCACGTCCGCCTTGTGTTCGATCAGCAGTTTGGCGACTTCATTCGTGGATCTTTCCAGAAGGCCCGTGGTGTCTGCCACGACCCAGAGGGCGGATTCCGAATTGGCCGGCTTGTAATGTCCGAAGCGCGGCTTGCCGTTGAGTTTGTTGGGATCCGCCCCGTAACTCAGGAGGAGCTTGACGGTCTCCGTGCTTCCATACCGGGAAGCGGTGATCAGCAGGGTCCTTCCGTCATTGCACACGTAATCCGGATCAGCTCCGTTTTCCAGAAGGTAGGTAGCCTTGGAAATGGCTCCGCCGAAGTTGTTTCTGCTGAGGATGGAGGAAGAACCGTTTTTGAGATTGTCACCGCGACCTATTTCCAGATTGATATCCGCGCCATTGGCAATGAGCAAGTCAGCCAACTCGTAAAACTCCATTTCCACGGCCAGGGCCAGGGCGCAGGACTTGTCGCCCCCTTTCTCCTCTCCCTGCCAGTTGACGTCCGCTCCGGTGCGGATGAAGGCTTTTACCTTGGAAAGATCAGGTTTGGTTCCCTTCTCAGGGAGTTTTTGATAGGTTGTTTTTCCATTGATGGTCGTGGAAGAGTTCCTGTTTTCCCGTGCGGGCCGGTAATCCTTGAGTTTGTACAGGTATTCGTACAGTTCCAGACTCTTTTTCTCTCGTGTGGCTTGGTCAATGGCGTGGTCCACGGGGAGAGGCGCCTGTTTAGGAATCAGGCGCAGGGAGCGTTCCGCCGTGCGGTGTCCCTGTTTGGCGGCCTTGGAAAACCAGAATTTGGCCTGGGACGGACTGCGCTTGACTCCGTCCCCTTTCAGGTAGCAAAGGCCCAGACGGTACTGGGCCTCCGCTTTTCCGGCTTTGGCTTCCATGTAAATTTGCCTGCCTTCCTCCGGGGTGACGGCCTGGGCGGCCGTTAAACCGGTAAGGGCGGCGGACAACAGCAAGTAGGAATATCGGTTCATGTTCATGCGGGTTAGGGGAAAAACGGCGGCCGGGAAGGGCTTTCCTGAAAAATGCGGTGTCGCGGAAATGCTCGGACGATCGGAAACTCCGTCTGCTTTTACTTGCCTAATTCCCTGGAAGTTTTAGCCCCAGCGGATTTCAGAATGCGGACCAGTCCCTCCCTCTTCTTGGCAATGGCGCGGTCCAGCGCCGTGGTGCCGTCCTTGGCGCGGCGGTTGACGTCCGCCTTGTGCTGGATCAGCATGGTGGCGACGGCTTCCAGCTCCGGATCCTTGGAATTGGTGGAATTGGCTGCGGCCCAGAGGGCTGTTTCCCCGTTGCCGGGTTTGTAGCTTTTTTTGCGCGGTTGAGTCAGTGTCTTGTCAGGGTCCGCTCCGTATTCCAAAAGCAGGGCGACTAATTCGTCCTGCCCGTGCCTGGCGGCCCAGACAAGCAGGGGATAGCCTGAATCCAACACGTAGTCAGGATCGGCTCCGTTTTCCAGCAGGTACTTTGCCTTGGTAAGAGGGTAGTGGTTGGAAGAGAGGTAGAGCAGGGAGAACGAGTTGCCGAACTTGCCGTTGTCCTTCACTTCCCTATTAACGTCTGCGCCATTGGCGATGAGCAGGTCCGCCAGTTCGTAAAACTCCATGTTGATGGCCAGGGCCAGCGGGCAGGATTTGTAATTATTCAGATCTTCCCCCTGGTAGTTGACGTCTGCCCCGGCGCGGATGAGGGCGCTGACTACGGCCAGGTCCGGAGCCGTTCCCTGTTCGGGGAATTTTCCTTTCTTGTCACGGCCCGAAGACTTGTAGACAATTGCTCTTTCCGGCTTGTAATCTTTAAGCTTATACAAGTATTCGTACAGTTCCAGGCTCTTTTTCTCCCGCGTGGCCTGGTCGATGGACGGGCTCACGGGAATGGGCGGTTTTTTGGGGATCAGCCGCAGGGAGCGCTTTGCCGTGCGGTGGCCCTGGGCGGCTGCCTTGGTGAGCCAGGTTTTGGCTTGGGACGTGCTGCGTTTGACTCCGTCCCCTTTCAGGTAGCAAAGGCCCAGACGGTACTGGGCCTCCGCTTTTCCGGCTTTGGCTTCCATGTAAATTTGCCTGCCTTCCTCCGGGGTGACGGCGCGGACGGGCGCCAAGCCTGCAAAGGCGGCGGCCAGGAGCAGAATGAATGGGTATGTGTTCATGGGTGGCGTTGGTTTGGAAAAAGGGGGATCCCCCGCTCAGGAGGAACCTACGGCGGCGAGCAGGTGCACATCCAGGGCCAGCGCCTCATGAATGTTGAAATTCAGATCGTCCCGCAGCTTGCTGAGTGCGTCCATGCGCCGCAGCAGTTCGTTCACGGGCATCTGTGCGGCCAGTGTTTGCACTTCCGGATGAATGGGCGTGACCTCCGGGGCTCCGGAAGCGATCAGGGCCGCCTGGCCGAACCAGCTGATAAGCAGTTCCAGAGCCTGGTTGCGCTGTTCCAGGTATTCCGTTTCAATCTGGGCGGCGTTCGCATCCTTGTTGCGGGCTTCCCAGTCTGAAGTATCCGTGCCCTGGGCGGCTTCCTTCGCCTCATCCTTCAGGGCCTGGTTCAGGTTCCTGGTGATGGCGGCTTTGGCTTCCGTCATGACCTCCATGAACTTGCTGCGGAAGGCCAGTGCGGCCAGGTCGTTGTCCAGGTTGCGGCAGGTTTCCAGCCAGTGGGGCAGCAGGGCCTCCTGGACAGGGGTTAGCTTGAACTCCGGGGACTGTTGCAGGTTGACGCGCACGCAACGGGAAAGAATGGTCTGGAGAAGCTGGTCCGGCTGGGAGGTGGCCAGAATGAGCAGGCACTGGCTGGGAGGCTCCTCCAGGGTTTTCAGGAAGGCGTTGGCGGCCTCGTCATTCATGCGCTCCGCATCCATGAACACGGCTATCTTCCATTTCCCTTCCGCCGCACGCTGCTGGAGGAAGGGTTCCACTGCCCGGATGTCGTCCCGCAGGATGCGGCGGGACTTGGATTTGGGGCGCACCAGGCGGCAGTACTCGTCCCGCACGCCGTCCAGATGGTCCGCCCGGATGCCGTTGATCAGCTCCAGCAGCTGCAGGATCAGGCGGGAGGCGCCCTGGTGTTCGTCTCCCACGACGAGCAGGGCATGGGGAAGCCTGTTGCGGGAGAAGGCGGTGCGCAGCAGGTCGAACGCTTGGGGTGCCGTGAATGCCATACGCTCCCTATGAAAACATTTCGTTGCGTCAGAGCAACAGAAAAGATTGGTATATGTCGGATATTTCATGTACTAAGGGGGCCGGTTATGGAACAAAATGACATCTCATCCCGGATTGTCTTTGCCGACCGCGGCAAGGTGAATGTGGAAAAAGGCGTGGAATTCGCCCCCAAATTTGACCAGAACGGCCTGATTCCGGCCCTCGCCATGGACCATGTTACCCATGAACCGCTGATGCTGGCGTACATGAATGCAGAATCCCTGCGCATGACCATGGAACTGGGGGAAGCCGTTTATTATTCCCGCAGCCGCCAGGAAATCTGGCACAAGGGGGCTACCAGCGGCCACGTGCAGAAGGTGAAGCAAATATTGATCGACTGTGACCAGGACGCCCTGATCGTGCTGGTGGACCAGTGCGGCGCCGGAGCCTGCCACACCGGTCACCACTCCTGCTTCTACCGTTCCGTGCCGTTCGGCGATGAACTGAAGGCCCGGCCCCAGGGCGAACCCGTCACGCTGCGTGAAGCGGACGGCGGCGTTGTTTTTGATGCCGAAGCCGTGTACGGCAAGGGACACTGACTTTTTTTGCGCGTCAATCTGCGTTCACCAGGTTGACGCGCGCTCTTTTTCTGCTGTAAAATGATGAATGTGAAAAAGCTGCTTCTCATGATGGCCGCCGTATCCGGAACGCTGGCGCTGTGCCAGTGCTCTTCGGAAGCGCCCCCTCCCCCCGGAACCGTCCGCATGGTGGACCAGCAGGCTATTGCCCTGATGCAGGAGGCCCGGGCTAAGGAAGCAAAGAACGATCTTTCCGGAGCCATCAAGAAATACAGGCGCGTGGTAGAAAAGCACCCCCTTTCCAAGGAAGCGCCGCAGGCCCGGTTCAGAATGGCGGAACTTTACGAGGCCCGGAAGGAGCCTGCGGATGCGTTTGACCAGTACCAGAAACTCATTGACCGGCACCCGGACAGCCCCCTGTACAAGAAGGCGATGGAGCGGCAGAAGGAAATGGCTTTTGGCGCGGCGAGCGGCGCGCTGACCAACCGCGTGCTGTGGATGTTTGATGTCAGGATGGATCCCAAGAATGTCACGGAGTGGCTGAACCACGTGCGTGACAACGCCCCGTATGCCTCCACCGCTCCGCAGGCCATGAACGTGCTGGGCAGCTACCTGGCCGCCCGCGGCCGGATGAAGGAAGCCATTGAGGCGTACCAGAACCTGGTGGACAACCACCCGAACTCTCCGCTGGCCCCCACGGCCCAGCTCCAGATAGCCACCCTGTACCGCCAGGCGGCTGCCGACGGCGACCGCAACCACGTCAATGTAGCCCGTGCCCAGGAAGCGTATGAAGACTACCTCCAGCGCTATCCCAACAGCGCCCGTGCTGGAGCCGCCCGTTCCGACCTGGCCGCCATGAAGCGTGAGCTGGTGGCCCAGCAGCTGGAAGTGGCGGAATACTACCTTACCAAGATGAAGGATACCAATGCGGCCATCTTCTGCTATCAGGAAGTGGCCGCCAAGGGTGACGTCAATCCGGCCGCCGCCGCCAAAGCGAAGGCGCGCCTGAAAAAACTGGGCGTGACCAGCAAATAACAGGAACTCTCCGTCCGCATGAACCGTATCCGGAACGTCTTCAAACTTCTTCTGCCCGTTCTGTGCCTGCTGGCCGGTTCCTGCGGCTACCAGCTGGGGGGAACCAAGCCGCCCAAGCTGGAATTTGCGCAGACGGTCAAGGTCTGCCTCTTTGCCAATAACTCGCTGGAACCCCGTGCCGCTACGCTGGTGACCGGCGCTCTGGCGGATGAATTGCAGCGGGACGGCACCTACCGGCTGAGCACCAGAGCGGATGCGGATATCCGGGTGGAAGGGGAAGTGTACTCCGTTACGTTTGACCAGTTGCGTTCCAGCCGGGAAGACACCTACAAGAGTACGGAACTGGGCCTGCGCCTGTCCGTCAAGTACCGGGTGGTGGACGGAAAGACGGGAGAGGTGCTGTACTCCAACTCCGCGGAGGAAGTGAGCCAGTTCTTTGACCTGGGCAACATTCAAACGGCCAGGACCAACGCCCTCTCCTATGCGGCGCGGCTGGTGGCCACCTCCATTGCGGAAACCCTTACCAACGGATAGCTCCGTACTGCTCCGTAGAATTTGTGCTTATGGCGGAAGTGGAATACAGCGTTTACTTTGTTCCGGTGCCGATCGGCAACCGGACGGATGTTACCCTGCGTGCTCTGGACGTGCTGCGCAAGGTGGATGTCATTGCGTGTGAAGACACCCGCCATTCCGGACTGCTGCTCTCCCATTATGAAATCCGCAAGCCGCTGATAAGCATGCATGACCACAATGAGCAGCCGCGCTCTGGAGAAATTGCCGCGCGTGCCGCGGGCGGGGAAAGCTTTGCCGTGATCAGTGATGCGGGAATGCCGGGCGTGAGCGATCCGGGCTACCGCCTTATCCAGACGCTCAAGGAAAAGGGGATAAGCTTTACCGTGCTTCCCGGACCGTCCGCCGTGGTGACGGCCCTGGTGGGTTCCGGACTGCCTACGGACGCTTTTTTCTTTGGCGGCTTTCTGCCCGTCAAATCCGGCAGGAAGGGAGCCATGCTTCAGGCGGCGGTGGAAGCCAGCCACACGAGCATCTTTTACGAATCCCCCCACCGCATTGTCAAAACCGTGCAGGCCCTGGCGGCGCTGGATCCGGACGTGCCCGTCTGCGTAGCCAGGGAACTGACCAAGACCTTTGAAACCTACCACCGCGGTCCGGCTTCCCGTCTGGCGGCGGAATTTGCGGAACGTGCCCCAAAAGGGGAAATCGTGCTGCTGGTGGGCGGCGTAAACGCGCCGCGCATCACGGAAGAATGAATCAAAGGCAGCCCTTCAGCAAGGGACCGCTGCTTGCAACGGCCGGTGGTTGAAGTGGCGCGTTCTTCAATCAGTGTTCCGCCCGCTGCCTTGAAATTTCCGGAAAGCAGGGAGGATTTGTTGCCTTCCGCTGCTGATGGACAATCAAATCATCCGGGCCGGGTAGTTATCTCCGCGTTTGTTATCCGGTCCGGGCCCGTTCTTTACAAGGCAGCTCATGAAAGCGGCCTCCCGGACGCCGGGGAATTTGCTCATTTGATCCCCGGTCATTCTTCTTTGAGGCCTTTTTGCCGTTTTCCGGCGGAAAATGACGCTGGTCTTATCAACTTGACTCCTGGAAGTGTGTCATATAATATTCTAACATCATGCTGGAGGATAGGAGATCACATTCCTCGCGCAAGACACCGGATTTGGTGACTGATGAGCTTATTATCATTCTTCATGAGGCGGGCATGCTGGAATTCAATGACATCTTCCAGCGTACCGTCGTTGTGATGAAGGAAAAGCATATGTCCCTGGGCGGTGAGGAGATCCTGAGGCTGAGGATTTATGAAAAGCTCCAGAATCTGGTGAGCGCCGGCGGCCTGGTGAAAAAAGGCCGCGAATACACGGCCCAGCCCAAGCTGATGACGTTAAGATCGGGAGCGTTGCCGGGATAACCCGGTGCAGGGAATTGGAAGTTGGAAGATCCGGCAGGGGAAAGAGCATGGCTCTGTGAGCCGAAAGTGGGTTCGAGTCAGTTAGCGAGCTTTCTTTAGGAGACGATAGGCTTCTCCAGCTCCCTTCTTGTCAAAACGGGCTCCGTCCAGAGTATCCTTGGTATGATTTGACGATTCCAAGGCATAGTCGGCGGCTGTTTTCCCCTTGTGGTCCCTGACGGAGGCGTCTGCCCCTTGGGCAAGCAGGACTTTTACCGTATCCAGCCAGCCAAATTTGGCGGCCAGGATCAATGGCGTTTGCCCGTAGCCATTGGGTGTATTGACTTCAATTCCTTGTTGGACAAGGAAGGGAACAATGGCAGCTTTACCGTAGTTGGCTGCTTGATGAAGGGCATTGGCTTTGCCATCTTTCCTGACGTCATGGATATTGGCTCCTTTCGCAAGGAGCATCTTGATGACATTGATGTTTCCTCCTTCTCCTGCTTTGACAATGGCTGAGCCGGAGGCTGGGCAAATGGCTGCGCTGTGAATATGGCATTCCGCCCCATGTTCCAGCAAGAAGCGAACCATGGTTTCATTTCCACTTAAACAGGCCCAGGCCAGTGCTTCGCCTCTGTCCTTTTTAATATCAAACCCGTTCTCCAACAAATACTGAATGACCATCAGATGGGGGCAATTGGTGTTCTGTTTTGAACGACAGCCTGTTAGTATATTGCACTGATGGCTGACTGCTGCCAGACAGCCGGAATGAAAGGGAATTCCTTGTTCTTTCAGGAAGCGGAGCATGTTCAAATCCCCTCTTCGTGCGGCGATGTTTGTAGTTCCTACTCTCTGGAAGTCAATATCCGGTATGTATTTCAAAAGTAGCTCCACCATCGAGGTATAGCCGGATTTCGCCGCGGCATTCAGTACGGCAGAATGGCTTGGATGGGTCTCGTAATTGACATGGATTTTCCCATCTTTCAGGTCAAGATTTACCCCGTGCTTGATAAGAAGTTCCATCATTGGAACATTGCCGGATTTTGCTACGATTATGACGGGAAATGCCTTGCTCTTATGCCCGCCGTAATAAGTATATCCTTCCTGATTAAGGGTTACTCCGTGCTTGATAAGCACTTCCATCATTGGGACATTGCCGGATTCTGCCACGACAGCGACGGGGGTTACCTCCTTGGAGAGAACCTTTACTTCCTGATTAACGTCAATCTTGTATTTTTTGATCAGTTTCTCCGCCTCCGCCGCTATTTTTTCAAACAGGCGTTCCTGTTTTTTGCTATCCTGTTTCTGCTTCATGGCAGAGGACGGAGATTCCTTCATCCGTGGGTTTGATGACTTTGCAGTCTTTTCATTGCAGGAAGAGGCTTTGAGTGTATCCTTCAATAAGGAGGCGAATTGCTGCATTCTATCATCCCGGGCGAAGGACTGGGGGATGAATAAAAACAGGAAAAGGAGGAGGGCAGATAACAGTTTGTTAAAAGGAGGGATCATATGCATGCAATGGATGAGTGATTCTAATGGAAGGGAGCTCTGTTGGAGTTTTCAAATGATTTGGAGCGGGAAATGGGTTCAGGTACGTTGAGGATCTTCAAATTCTTCCGGTTCAGGGAGGAGTTCGATGCATTCCTCATCCCCTTGGATGGATATGTTCACGGGGAAAATGATTTCCATGTTCTGTATGGTATCAACTTCTTGGGAATAGTCGCTGGTCCAGTAACCTTCCACGGAGACATGGTAAACGGAGCCTTTGACGGCAGTAAAAGTAAGAAGGGCCGGAGTTCCCTTGTTTTCTCTCGCGTCGTAGGATTCATCTCCTGAAAGTTTTTCATAACGAATTCTTTGGGGCACGGGTTCTGCTGCATGAGTGAAGATGAGCTGGGCAGTATTGCCCTGCGGCGTGTACAGGATGATGTGCAAATCTTTCGCATCGCAGAATATTTCCTTCTCATCAGCCGTCTTGATTCTGATGGAAGCTCCGTCCAGGGATTGGGGCGCCTTCACCTCTTCCTGGGCAAAGGCGGAACAGGCGCACACAAGAGTCAGGGAGGTATATAGGAATATAATAGATATTTTATTCATATGAATTTAGGAGGCATGATTACTTGGTTTTATATCTTTCTAAATATAGGGAATGTTTGAGAATAATGAAATTTAAAAAATAGACCAAGTTACTTTACTTTTTTCAATGCTTAAAGGTCGTTCATCTTGATCAGATCCAGCATATTTTCCAGAAAACGGCAACGCTGTTTGATGGTATCATAATCCAGTTTGAGCATATTGGCCTCAAACCATTGACCTTTCTCCTCTTTTTCATCTCCCCCCGTCAGGCATGAGACGTATGCAATCACCATAGAGGCATAGGAGGTCTCCCAGTCGCTCTGGGCCGTCTTCAATTTCTCAGTTGTAACCGGAAAATTTGAGTAATAATTTATGAGCTCCTGATAAACTTTATTAAGCCGGTCCTTCCAATACTCGACCAGCTCCTGACGGCTCCAGTTAGCTTCCCGTGCTCCATGGGCGTTTTTAAGTTGTTCAAGCAATTTCACCAGCTCAGGATCCTGATCCTTTTCCTCACCCAGTAGGATAACAACTGGAAGGCTTGTAAGATTTTCAGCTTTCTGTTTTTTATCGCAAGTCAGATATCCCTGAAGGATTCCTTTATAATAATCATGGCCTCCTTTGTCAGTAAAAACGATGGTCGCTGGTTTCGGGTTTTTCCTCTGCGCTCGATCATAAGACGTCTCTCCGGATATATAATAGCGTTTGAATAAGGCTGGATTCTTTTCATATTCTCCGGAAGAATAATCCTCTTTTTTCTTATCAATATGGAGAAGGGTAATAAGAGCAGTGTTTCCTTTCGGTTCATATCTGGTAATCCTGTCTTCACTCCCTTCCCAGGAAAGGCCATCTTTTAAGTTCAGGAAAACATCATTTTGCAGGCACTCGTATTCTTCTTTTCTTCCGAAAATTTCCAAATTCGCTCCTTCCAAGGACTGGGGGGCCTGAACCTCCTTGGCAGTTACGTAATTCCCACAGAAAAGGATAGTAGTCCATAAAACAGGGAATAAATATGTTAAAATCATGATTTTTCTTTTGAGTATGAGGGCTGATTTAAATCCATTCATTGCACTTTAGAAATGGAAATGACTCAAAGAGCTTCTCTTAAATTAATACGCAAAAATATGAATGTACTATTACGGCAGGATAATTGTAATATTGAGCAGCTTTTCCCTGAAAATCATCTTATAGTTAGGTTCCTGAGTGTCATTGGTTTCTGGGCCTGTGGTGTATCCGTATAAATAGCCGAAGAAAGCTCCTTTATAGATTTTACCGAGCAATTTTTCTGTAAATACGATATATGGCTCGGGGTCAAATATAGTCATAGCTTCTTCAAAGGCCTCCGAGGCTGAAAGATGGAGGGAAACATCCGGTTTCCCGGGTTCCCCGGTTAAATCCAAAGCAATTCCGGCTTCTTTTCCATCCGGATATTTTAGGAAGTAGTATGATAACTCGCAGTCACTCCCGATTTCATAACTGAGGCTTCTCTTATCTGTCTTGATCTGAAGGATTGTTCCTTTTTTCAGAGTTTCCGGGCCTTCTACACTGCCTGTTTGCGGACGGTCGTTGTCAGGTAGAATGAATTCAATCTTCTGAGCCTTTAAAATGGTCAATTCCTGTTCTTCTTCTTTTCCCCTGTAGCTATGAAAAGAAAGCCATGATCCCTCAACTGTTCCGGAATAGACATGGCCTGCACGTTCTGAGAAAGTGACGAACGCTGGTTTTACTTTTTCACCATACACTTCTTCTTCCCTTGTCGCCCCGGTAAGAGATGCGGCTGAATAGATTCTGGGCATGATTCTCTTTGAGTAGCGCATGATGAGCCGAGCTTTGTTTCCCAGCGGTTCATATTGTTCAATAGTGATTTCGGATGGGTAAAATGATTCTCCATCCAGTTTAATCGTTGCCCCATGGATGGATGCCGGAGCGTGAATTCCATCAGCAAATGCCCAGCTCCCACATATGGCGGCAATGATAGGGAAAAATAAGAGGGAAAGGATATTCATTAACTGTGAGAAGGTAAAATATATTTTAAATAAGATAGTATTTTATCAATATTCAGGCAGGATTGTAAGATAATATAATTTATTAAAATACCTAATACTGCTAAAGTAAATGATTTGTGATTAGGAAAAAATCCGGTTTGCTCATATTTGATATGGCCCAATGCAAAACATGCGAGTACCGATAATAGTGGAAGTGCATAAGGCCAGCTCATGCCTTCAAAAAGGTAATAAGAATTCCTGAAAAGTAAAATAGACAGCCATGAGAACAGGATGCCTGCAATGAGCGCAAATTCAAATCGCACAGATTTATAGTAGAACTTCTCCATGAAAATAAGAAGATAGAGACTGAATATGCATATAATGATATAATAGGCTTCTCCCCTGTAGGATGTATGAAGAAATCCCATGGCGCCCCCAAGGGACATGGATGATAATACTATTGTTGTCAGTGGATTATAGTGAATTCCGGAAACTCGTCTAAATACTGGGCCGCCCATGGCAATGAGGAGTAGCGCCATTCCTGATATGATGTAGGCTATATTGATCAAGGTAGTAGTTTTTACTGATGGGAATGAATCTCCCGTAAGTAGATAGATTATATATGGATCCGTAATACTATCCTTTACATCAATGGTTATTCCAAGAATAAGTAAGATGATGATAAGGGAGAAAGATATCAGAGAAGAAATTGGATGTTTTTGAATGGGATATACTATGTCGTAAAATGAATTTTTATAAGAGAAGCTTCTTTTCCACGAGCCATTTATCCATTTTCCTGCCTCTTTTTTTCCTTCTGGAGAGCACATGACTCCCTTGCCTTGCAACCCTTCTTCCGTATCGTTCCATGTCCCTTCATATAGAGTGCCGTCGTCCCATATCATCGTTCCGTGACCTTTTCTGGATGTTCCGCAAAAAGTTCCCTTGTCAGTCCGTTGTTGTTTTGCATGGTAAAAAGTGGCATTTCCTGACAGGTTGTCGTTTTCCCATGTTCCCTGTACCCAGGAATCGTCACTAAAGTAGTAGGTTCCTTTCCCATGGCGGTATCCACCTTGGAGTTCTCCGGTATAGCTCTCTCCATGAGCGTATGTCCGGTTGCAATGGGAATGACTGCTTACTTCGGAGGAAGTAGTTTGCGATGGCATAGAGGTACTCAGCATGAAACTGTATTTTGATTTATGGGGCTTTCTTATTAAAGGAAATACATCCGTTGTAAAATGCTTGTAAGACGCATACAATCCAGACAAGCGGTCCGATAATGGCCGCTCCTATGGCCAGACCGACTCCGAGTCCTCCAAGCCGCATTCCCCATTTTTCCATGGAAGATTCGATATCTTCACCCCGAATAGTTCCCCTGGAGCCATCGCTAAATACAATGCTTTTACCTTCAAGGGAACCCGCATATTTATCCTCTGCCTTCCATTCTGACATCGTTTCTTGAATGACACTCCCGAAAGAGTCCGATTCACGGAAAAGTCCCATGGAACTTCCTATTCCGAGAGTGATGCCGCTAAAGATCCATAATAGAACCATACTCAGGAAAAATCCTTCCGTCACGTATCCGTAAATGGTCACGACCAGGGATATCCCCATCAGAAGGACAATAACCATTGGGGCAATATTTTCAGCGTTTGGCTTCAGCGTCTTTCTGCAAAAGGCTACAAGGTATAAGATAAACGCTATCAGGGAGGTGACAGTGATGAAGGCGATAATTTCTTCCGCTCGCGTCAGGGAATCTCCTCCTGCTAGAGATTTCTGGATGATCTGGATGACATTATGGAAGACATCCGATAGATTTGCCGATTTTTTCATGGGATGTCCAATGTATGGAGATCTGTAAAATGACAGCAATTTAGTTATTAATTTTGCTAAAATCCAGTTTCCCCTCCTTGTTTATAATGCCTTCCTGTATTAGAAACTCTACTCCCAATTTATACATGGCTGCTTGCTTGCCATTGGTATTTACATATCTGCATTGTACGAATTCTGAAATATTGGCGTGTTTATTACCGTTTTCCTTTTGGTAAACGGCATATTCAACAGCAACAGCTAATCCTTCTGAAGCGGCAGTATTTGCTTCAGGTGTAGAAATGTTTTTCTCATGTTCTATTTTTGTAGATATTTTTTTAATAAATTCTGAATAATAGCGATGGAATATACCGTGTCCTAATATTTCGTGAGCGATTAGTGATAACCTTGATTTAGATTGTTTTTCATTCTCGACCATATCTGTGAGAAATGTTCCAGTAGATATATTTAATATCCAGGGAGATTGAAGATGATATTGCATAGGAACAGGAAGCCTGTACCCATTATTATCCCTTTTACTATCTGAAAAAAATTGATTTCCTAGATTAACTTTGAAATTAAAAATATTGTTTTCATCTTTATTTATGTGCGATTCAATAGAGGACTTAATGTCAGATGGGAGGTCTTCTGCATAATACTTCCATGCCTCATGCACGTAATAAGCTACAATTTGCTCCTGTTCCTCATGACTAAGAAAATACGGGAAACAACCTGAACCGAAGATATCCGCAATACGATTGTAATCATTGATAATCTGTTTAACCTTTTTTTTATCCCAGGTGGGATCGCGAGTGATTTTATTCATCTCAAATGAATAAGAGTTCCCCAAAAGTTGAGGAGAAGTAAATTTCATGCTTCCGGACTGATGCCGCATCTTCTCTTGAAGATGAGAAGCATATGCAACCCATTGACCATCGATAGTGTAATTGTCCGGATCTAATGTTCCAGCAAAGCATTCATATCCTTCTTTATCGGGAGTTTCTCCGTCTTTCCCAACAATTTTCCAGCTGACTTTCATTGGTGCGTCTTCTTTTGATTTGCTCCATTTTCCTATGCAGGCTCTGGATACGTTTTTAAAAGCACCGACAGTATAATAATCGCTGCCACTGGCTCCTGTTGACCATGCTGTTATAGCCCCGTGCATGTCTTCAGATTTATCTTGATGAAAACGAATTATCATATAAGACCACGCTATACCGTCGGAAAGATAACTGTTTTCATCCACAGTTTTATTATGCAGCTTTTTATAGGTTAAAAAGGCATTTTTGACAGGACTAGTGACTGATTTAATTGCTCTCTGTACATCGCTAGGAGGGGATGAGATATCTGCATTAACAGAATAACCGATAACGGCAGATCCTTTATATCCTCCCAATGTAAGCCATGGTGTAAAAAGCCTGTAGGGTGGTCTCAGGTGTACTTGCATTGATTGACCCTGGCTTACTTTCTCCTGCAGTTGAGCCAGAAGAGGCAAGGATAGAAATAAGTTGAGAAAAATAATAATAATTTTCATGAAATAACAATATTTAATGTTTAGGGGGCAGACGTTGGACTTCTTTATTAAGTTGCTTGGTGATCTGTTGAAGCAGTATGATTCTTTTTTCCTTTTCTTTTACCGAGTCCAGTATTTTCTCCAAATACTTTTGAAAGGAGCCGTCCGCAACAGCCTGTTTGCGACCGACTATTTGGCGGTGTTGAATGGCCAGTTCCCCGAACTTTTCCAGAGTGGCGGGGAATTGTTCAAAACGGTAAGCATCGGATGCCCGTTGAGGAGCGGTTTTCAGATAGTGCTTTTCCTGTTCTAGGAAGAAGGCAAGTTCCTGATCCATCGTGCGTATTTTGTTGCTCAGCGTGGTGAGAGCGTACCAGGAGACGCCCCATACCGACAGGCATAGAGCAAGGAAAAAAAAGGAGTAAAAGGACAATCTGTTCATCATGATCGGGGAATTAACGGGGATTTTTTTGCAGTTGTTCTTCCAGACGGGAGACGTAGTTTTCTATATCTTTCTGGCTCACGCCTGCCGCCCTGAGTGCACTCTTGGCAAACTGCATTTCAGCTTGAGCTTGTAGAAACAGAGTTTTTTGCTGATCAATCTGTTTTGCCAGGTCTTCCCATTTTCTTTCTTCTTTCCATATCTTCCGTTTGATTTGAGAAGTTTCTTCTTTCAGTTTGGCCATTTGTTGTTCCGTGATTTCCATGCAGATGGATTTTTCCTGCCATTCCTGCTGTAGGGAAAGATGCCGTTGGCGGATTTCACGGGCGTGATTCAGTTGAGCGCATATATCCCCTGAACCAGGTATGGCTTTGCTCCATCTGGTGTAATTCTGATAGGTGGACAGAATAAGAGTGATTCCGGCGATGGCGCAGCATCCGCTCCATATAAGCGCGGGGATGGAAAAACAGGGTGTAGGAGAAGGAGGTGGATAATTCATGGATGGATTTCTGAGGATGACGGGGAAAGGCCGCAGCGGCGGAGCATTTCTTCCATAGTGACGGTTTTTTTCAGGAGGGAGCCCAGCCATGGGTCCGTTCCGACGGAGGGAGCATTTGTGAAAGCTTCCGGCCTGGTGATACGGGTGAAGAGGACATGTTTGACAGTTGTTTTGGGTACGGTTTTTATTCCGTAGCCCGGCGTTCCTTCAGGATTGGATTGGTTGGAGGACCAGAAGGTCAGGCTGTCTTCCGTCTGGGACAAGTAGATGGTCAGATGGCCGCGCTCCCGCGCGCCAATGGCTTCCGTCCACCACAGTTTCATGATATCTCCGGATTGGGCCTTTTCCCATTCGGTGAAGCTGTGCCCGGCTCCCAGCTTGTGAACCAGGACGGCCAGGCCGGGGCCGTTGGCATTGGCGCAGCCCCAGGCTCCATTGCCATCCGGAACTTTTTTGGGCGCCAGGGCCTGCCACGTTTTGTCGTTTAAGCTGTTTTCCCCCCTGCCTGAGTCCCAGAGTTCCAGAGCCAGGAGTAGCGCACCGTAAACGGCGGAAGAACAGAAAGAGGGGCGCGCTTTTCCAGGCTGCAGCTGACGGCTTTTCCTTTCATCCCAGGAAAATGCCCGGATGAAGTTGTCCAGCGCCTTGCCCGTGCAGGCATATCCTCCGCCCTTTCCCAATTTTGCCCTGGCTTCTTCCATGCACATTTCCCATGTTTTGCTTTGCATGTCGGTCTGGGGATGGACTCCTGCATCATTTTCTTTACCTGAGCCCCAAAAGGGCCAAAACCAGGAACAATATGCTGTAAACGGCGGAAAAACTGAAGGAAGGGTGCGCTTTTCCGGGCTGCAGCCGGTTGCCTTTTTTTTATTCCAGGGAAATACTCGGATGCAATTGCCCGGCGCCTTGCCCGTGCAGGCATATCCTCCGTCCTTTCCCGGTTTTGCTCTGGCTTC
>NZ_JAJBTT010000049.1:0-1099 GCF_020860705.1 Akkermansia sp. | reverse complement strand
GCGCCTTGCCCGTGCAGGCATATCCTCCGTCCTTTCCCGGTTTTGCTCTGGCTTCCTCAGCGGATGTTTTCCCTGTTTTGCCTTGTATGGAGACCTGGGGGTAGACTTTCGCGTCCGGCTGCGTTTCCGCAGAGTGGGTGAATGCGGCGAAGAGGAACAGGAAGAAAGCTGCTGCGGTAAGTCCGGACGTAAGGTTCATGTGCGGAATCGGAGTTACTTGCCCGGAATGCCTGGGCATTCCGGGTAGAAGAGGGACGTTTTCAGGAAGGAGTGGAAGTCTGATAAATGAGCCGTTTGTAAATGGCGGCAATAAGTCCTACACCCGTAGCCGGGATGAGGATGACTGCCAGAAGAATAGCGATGAAGCTTAAGGCTTCCGCAATGGCTCCCAGGATGGCGGCCAGAATTCCAAGAATGACCCCAAGGCTGACCAGAAGGGCCAGGAAGAGGATGAAAATGAGGAATTTGTTGCCGTAGGTATATTTGTTGCTGAGTGTCAGCGCTTCTGAGGCATTGCACCCTTTATCCAGCACAAGCAGGGGCGCCAGAGACCAGGAAATGAGGATGACGATGGCCGGAAATCCGCAAAACAGGGCTCCCGCCAGGACTCCCGCAAGCATTAGCCCCCCCGTCAGGAAAAATTCCCCGAAGAACTGCCGGTAACGTTTGTCGAAAATGAAGGTAGGGGAGATGGGCTTGTTCCTGCTTAATGCAAGGGGCATGGTACACAAGGCAATCGTGGTGCCGATATTGATATAAGGGATCCAGATGGTCAGAACCCAGAGCAGGATGGCGATGACGATAGACAGGGCATTTTTAACGGCAATGGCGTAGGCGTCCAGCAGGGTGGGCACGAATTCCTTTTCCATGAAGCCGGCGGCTGCGGCTTTGCCTGTCTGGGTCATTCCTATGTAGTCGTCCATGCCGTTGTTTGAAGGGATGACCGGCCGGGCAGCTTGTTGCGGATGAGGTGGTCGGGTTTGCTGAAGACCCGGAATATTTTGCTGCCGGGGCATTTGCTGTAATTGTCTCTCTGCGGGGGGGTGGGATTGGGCTGGCATGCCTCCTTGCGGAAGACGGGCTTGTTGTTGGGATGGCT
>NZ_JAJBTT010000001.1 GCF_020860705.1 Akkermansia sp. | reverse complement strand
CAAGCCCCGCCAGGTCCCGTACCTCGCGGGGCTTGTTCGCTTCTTGGGAGCTCTCAATGGACTTAGTTGACTTAATGGACACTGTGGACGAGAAGGCCCACTTCTCCACATCTCCATAGCGTCCATAGCGTCCATAATGTCCTTTTTGTCTATTACGGCTATTACGGCCATGGGAACTGGTCTTTTCCCTTCCTCCACCTTCCTGGACTCACGCCAGGCAGTTGACGATTGAAAAGAAAAATTCCGGCAGTTATATTGCGTTCCGGTAATGGCAACTCAAATGAGATATTTCCTGTCTTTCCTGTTTCTGTGTCTTGTTTCAGTGTGCTCCGCAAAGGAGTTGAAGATTTTTCTGCTGACGGGCCAGTCCAATTCCCTGGGGGCTGTGAAGGGCAGTCCCGCTTCTCCGGAATTGTTGAAGAAGTATGAGCCGGAGAAAACGCTGTACTGGCATGAAAATTTCGGCCAAAGGGAAGGGGTGTTCCCCGGCGCTTCCACTTCCTGGGAACAAGTCAGGCCTGCCATGCCGCGCTATAACGGCAATTTGTGCATGGGGCCCGAGTACGGTTTTGCCTTTACCCTGGAGAAAAACGGGTGGTTCAGGGATGCGGACGTAGCGGTCGTGAAAGCCTCCAGGGACGGGGGTGACAATTCCCATTGGCAAAAGAACGGACAGGCGTACAAGGCGCTGGTGCAGGCCGTTAAAAACGCCTGTGCGGCGGTGGACAAGTCCAGGTATTCCAAGGTGGAGTTTGCCGGGTTGCTCTATTTGCAGGGGGAAAGCAATGCCGGAGCCGCCGTTCCGGAAAGCGCTTCCCGTTTCCTGGATCTTCTGGGCAATCTGGCAACGGACTTGAAACCGTATGGGGATACGTCCGCCCTGGCTGCGCAGAAAGCCGTCATTGGGGAGCACGCCAACTGGAGCGGAAAGAATGAAAGCGATCCGGAAACGGGCAATGTCACCGGCGGCCTGGAAGGACGGGATACCGAAGTTCAGGGAAAGACGTCCCACCGGCTGATGAAGGAGCTGGCTGCGTCCCGTCTCTCCCTGGGGTACGTGCCTACCAGGGATCTCCCCAAGCTGACTGCCGGAGACCAGATGGGAGTGCATTACAGCGGCCAATCCCAGATCAGCATTGGCGCACGTTTCGCCTATGAAGCCGCCCGGCTGGCCGGGAAGGATGCCGGAGCTGTCCGCAGCGGCCGTTATGAAGTCCCCCTGAGTTCCCCGGACGCCTGGATGAACCGGAAAATGCCGGGGAAAAACATGTGCGTGTGGAACGTGGCTTCTTCCGTAAAACCCAGCCTGGTATCGGGCGTGGTGAAGTTGTTCGGCATCCGGGTGGAGGATCCGGCCGTTGATACCGTTGCCATCCAGGGAAACGGTGCATCCGGAGACCGGTTGATGCTGGGGCCGGGTGGCATTCGCCTGGCGGAGGGGAAGAACTTGCAGTTGAAGACAAATGTACAGCTGGCGGGGCGCCAGTCCTGGATTATTCCGGGCGGCTCCACCGTGGAAATCAAGCCCCTGCTGCTCCCTGGCGGTCTGGACGGGAAAGTCCTTCCTGTCCGTTTGTCCGGCCAGGCGGAAGTTCAGGTGGCCTGCGGTGAAGGGAAAGCGGAGGATATGGCCCATGTGGTGTTGGAGCGTGTGCAGCCTGCTTCCCTGAAAGGCTCCTGGACCTTGTCCGGAAAGGTGGAATTGTCTCTGAAGGACATGGAGGGGCAGACTCTGAATCTGGGCAGGATCATCGTGAAGGACGGCGCTGTTCTGAATCTGAACGGCGCCAAATTGACTGCGGGCAGCGTCGTCAATCAAGGCGGTACAGTAAATCCGTGACGGATTGGCATGGGTGGCTTCCCCATGAGGCCCGGAGCCTGGGCTGTGTTTTTCACGGTTTTTAGTCTCGGTTGGAAAGAAATTAAAAAAATATGTCTTTCCTGCCGGACGGAGAGGAGTCCGGACGGCTCTTTATTCACAATTCCGGCATGCCCGCGAATCCGTGCAGGGACGGCGGAGAGAGCATTTTTACCCCTGTCTTATTCACAGGAAGTCTTGGTTGGGAAAGACTGACCATTAAGGCTTCTGTACTATATTTGGCGTACTTTTTCCTTTATGGATGCGTTATATGGTAGTATGGTTGTGCCATGAGATGCGTTCAGTGCGGTCATTTGGAGGATAAGGTCATTGATTCCCGTATGTCCAAGGACGGGACGACCATCCGCCGCCGCCGCGTATGCCTGAGGTGCGATTACCGTTACACGACCTATGAGCAAATCGAACGTACGGAGTTGCGCGTCGTCAAGAGGGACAACCTGCGGGAAGCCCTGAACCGCGAGAAGATTTTACGCGGCCTGGTGAAGGCTTGTGAGAAGAGGCCCGTGAGCATGGACCGCCTGGACCGTGCCGTGGAAGAAATTATTTCCGAATTGCACCGCGACCATTTGCGTGAAGTCCCCTCCAACGAGATCGGCAAGAAAGTGATTGAAAAACTATACGCCATTGATCCCGTGGCCTACATCCGCTATGTGTCCGTTTACCGCCAGTTTTCCAATGTGGAGGAGTTCATCCAGGAGATTACGCAGATGCGCCATCAAACGCTGATCGACCCCTTGCAGCGCAAGCTTCCCATCCTTTAAGTTCCCTATTTTTCCATGATCGGTTTTAGAAATAACAGACCACTGCTCAAGCTGGGTGATTGCCTGATCGCCGAGTACGGGGAACAGTGGCTGGCCGATGCCCTGGAACATGCCGCCCGCCGCGCCGGAACCACTCTGCCGTTCAAGGAAGACCTGCTGGCCTCCGTGCGCTATTATCTGGAACATGAGTGTGATTTGTCCGTCATGCGGGTGTCTGAGTTGTATGAGCGTCTGCGCCGCATGCTTACGGAGGTGGGCCTGGCCCATCTGGCAAGGGAACTGAAGGAAGAAACCCCTCCCATGACGGTTAGCGTGGCGGAGATCGCCCGCAGTGTGCCGTTCTGGCTGTTTTTTGCCTGTGAGCTGAAAAAGCAGGTGGAGGAATTGCAGGTACGCGGCATTACCAAGTACTGCTTTACGGGAAGAAAGGAATGCGTGATGGCACTTCAGGGAAGGAAGCGCTGGGACCGCTCCTGCCAGACCCTGCTGGAGGATCTGGATTTCCTCCTTTCCCGCTATGAGGAAGAGGAAACGGACCGTTGACGGATAAGCTTGCCGGAGCCCTGTTGCGCGGCGCTTCCGTTCCGGAATTCGCTTCAGCCGTATGGCAGGCATGCCGGAGGCAAGGGCTAGAAAGTCCATCTGGTCTTCCTACCTGACGCACGGGGGAATGGCAGCCGTTACAAGTGTTTTGGCGCCGGGCCGTTGATGATCTTGCGGGCGCGGAGCAGGGCGGCTTCAATATTCTCGCAAATATTGTAGCGCTTCAGCTCCCGGTAGAAAGGCGCGTGGCGGATGACATCCAGGGGCTGCGGCTGCACGCCGCAAACCAGCAGGGTGGAGCCGTGTTCCCGGCACTGGTGGCAGAAGTCGGAAAGAACGTTCAGCCCGGTGGCGTCCAGCGCCGGAACCAGCCGCATGCGCAGGATGACCACCTTGGTATCGTGTTCCAGCGTTTCCAGCACCTGGTCCTTGAATTGTTCCACGGCGCCGAAGAAGAAAGGCCCTTTTACGTCGAAAACTTCCACGCCTTCCGGAATGTCGAGCTTGGAGGTGGAACGGCCGTCGTCGTCTTCCCTGTCGCTGTCCAGCAGCTCGTTTTTAATGGCGGAGACATCGCTGATCTGGGCCATGCGGCCCATGAAGAGCAGGGCGGCGAGTACCACGCCCACTTCCACGGCTACGACAAGGTCCACAAAAACGGTCAGCAGGAAGGTAATCACCAGTACCGCCGCATCCTGCCGCGGTCCTTTCAGCAGGCGGCTGAACGTGTGCACTTCACTCATGTTGTAGCACACCACCGTCAGGATGCCTGCCAGCACGGCCAGCGGGATTTGCTGGGCATACTGGGCAAACGCCATCAGAATGGCCAGCAGGGTCAGTGCGTGAATCATGCCGGAGACGGGGCTTTTGGCCCCCGCCTTGATGTTGGTGGCGGTGCGGGCGATGGCTCCCGTGGCCGGAATGCCGCCAAACAGGGCGGAGCCGATGTTGCCGATGCCCTGGGCGATCAGCTCCATGTTGGGCTTGTGGCGGCCTCCGGTCATGCCGTCCGCCACGGAGGCGCTCAGCAGGGATTCAATGGCCGCCAGCAGGGCGATGGTGAAGGCCGGGGCCGTCAGCGCCCCCAGGTTATGCCATTCAATGTGGGGCAGTGAGGGGAGGGGAAGTGTGTTCGGAAGGCTCCCGAAGGCCTCACCGATGGTAGTGACGGGCAGAGAGAATGCCACGGAAACGGCTGTCATGCCCAGCATGCCCACCAGCATGGCCGGCACCCTGGGCCAGAAGCGGCGGCTCAGCAGGGTAATGGCAACGGTGCCGGCTGCCAGCGCCAGCGCCGCCCAGTTGATGGTGTGGAAATATTTAAAATAACACATCCATTTTTCAATGAAGTCACCGGGGATTTTTTCCGCAATGGCGAGACCGAAGATGTCCTTGATCTGTGTGGAAAAAATCACCACGGCAATGCCGGAAGTAAAGCCCGTGGTGACGGGGAACGGAATGAAACGGATGAGCGCCCCCATGCGGCAGAAGCCCAGGATGATGAGAAAGAGGCCCGCCATCAGCGTGCAAACCAGCAGCCCGGACGCCTGGTACTGTTCCAGCACGCCCATGATGATGATGACGAAGGCTCCGGTAGGGCCGCCTATCTGGTACTTGCTTCCGCTGAACAGGGAAATGAGGAAACCGGCCACAATGGCGGTGACGAGGCCCTGGGTGGGGGAAAGCCCGCACGCGATCGCAAAGGCCATTGCCAGAGGAATGGCCACCACGCCGACGGTCAGCCCCGCGAAGAGGTCTGCCAGGAAGGTTTGCTTGGTATAGGTCTTGAGAGAGGAAAGGAGAGCAGGTTTAAACATGACTGCCGGATGTGTTTTGGCCGGTCACGGTGTAGCGCCGCCGCCGGTGGGGTGAAGGCGTCTCCTGTTCCTGCGCCCGGAGGCGCGCCGCGGAGGCGGACGGCAGGCTCTCCGTTCCATCCGCTCCCCGGCAAGCAGGTGTTATTTGGAAAGGATGCCTTCCCAATAGGCAATGCGGCGGCGGGTATTCTCGGAATTCGGAGCCCCCGGGTTGGTACGCTGGGCGAAAGCTTTTGTCAATTCAAATACGTCGCGCGCGTCCGTTCCATACGCGTCTGAAATGGAGGCGAGCTGCTCGTCGCTCAACTGGTTGAGGGGCGTGCCCGTGGAAATGCTCATGGCGACGGCCTTCCCGACCAGCTCATGAGCCTTCCGGAAGGGGACGCCGCGGCGCACCAGGTAGTCCGCCAGGTCCGTAGCCAGCAGCATGGGATCGGAAGCCGCTTCCAGGGCGCGGGCCGTGTTGACCGTCATGGCGGCGATCATTTCCGCGTTCACGTCCAGGGCCAGCTTGACCGTATCGATGGAATCGAACAGGGGTTCCTTGTCTTCCTGAAGGTCGCGGTTGTAGGTCAGGGGCAGTCCCTTGACGGCCACCATCACGGCGGTAAGGTTGCCGTACAGGCGTCCCGTCTTGCCGCGGGTCAGTTCCGCCACGTCCGGATTTTTCTTCTGGGGCATCAGGGAAGAGCCCGTGGTGTGGGCGTCCGACAGGGTGGCAAAGCCGAATTCCGCGGTGCACCACAGGATAATGTCCTCACTCATGCGGGAAAGGTGGGCGCCGATCACGGCCAGGTCAAAAAGGGTTTCCATGATGTAATCCCGGTCCGCAATCGCGTCCATGGAATTCTCCGTAACGGCATCAAACCCCAGCTCCACGACAATTCCATGGCGGTCCAGGCAGATGGTGGAGCCAGCGATGGCTCCGGAACCCAGCGGGGAAACGTTCAAGCGCTTGCGGCAGTCCGTGAGGCGGTCCGCATCCCTGTTCAGCATTTCCACGTAGGCCAGCAGGTGGTGGCCCATCGTGACGGGCTGGGCGCGCTGAAGATGGGTGTAGCCCGGCATCATGGCATCCGCGTATTCCTTCGCCTTCATCACCAGGGCGCGCTGCAAGTGATGCACTTTTTCCAGAATTTCGTCAATCTCCGCCCGGCAGTAAAGCCGCGTATCCGTAGCCACCTGGTCGTTGCGGGAGCGTGCCGTATGCAGCTTGGCCCCCGGCGCGCCGATGCGGCGGGTCAGCTCGCTTTCAATGTTCATGTGTACGTCTTCCAGTTCCCGGCTCCAGGTGAAGTTGCCTGCCTCAATGTCCTTCAGGATGTCCTTCAGGCCGCCTTCAATGGCGTCGAACTCCTCCTGCGTCAGCAGGCCTGCCTTGAGCTGTGCCCGCGCATGGGCGATGGATCCGGCAATGTCCTGGCGGAAGAGCCTCCAATCGTAGGAGACGGATTCGCCGTAGCGTTGAACCAGATCAGCGGTGGGTTTAGAAAATCTGCCTTTCCACATGACCCTTCTGTTGTGCCTGAAGCCATGTGTTTTTGAAAGTCTGAAATGGGTAATGAGTTAATTAACTTTTCAGAATGGTCCGGTTTCCCTGACACTCCAGAACCGGGAAGCATCCTTCCGGGAAATATCCTGCATATTCAGGTAGCGGGATTTGAGTAGATGCAGTCCGGAATGGCCCATTTCATATTGCAGTTCCGTAAAATTGCGGAACTGCTTGGCATGGTAGCTTGCGTAGGTATGCCTCAGCACGTCTTGTATCCATGGGTTGCCGTGTCGGGAGCTCCATCCGGCATGATGTCTGATGCGCTTCCATTTTTCCTTCCAGTTAGGCGGACAGACAGGTGTCTCTTTTAGTAAAGGCAGCACGTCCTTGAGCAGTTGATGCAGAACGGGGTGAATTTGAACTTGCCGGCTTCCTCCTGTTTTGCTGTGAAGGGCTTTCAGACAAACCACCCGTTCTTCCAGATTGACGGCGTTCCAGGTCAGGCGTTCAACTTCCGCCGGACGGATACCCGCGTACAGCATCAGACCCAGCGGCGGGATGCATGCATTGCCGTAAAGCTGCCGGGCGGAATGGAACATTGATTGAATTTCCCGTATGGTCAGAGGGTGTATCGTTTGTTCATGGAGGGGAGGCAGTTCTATTTGCAGAGCCGGATTTTCTTCACACCAGCCGTGCTTGAACGCCGTGGAGAAAACGCCGCTTAAAATCACCCTTGCCTTGCGCTGCTGGCGGAGCGTGGGAAAGGTGCGCCTTATACAATTGGCGCATTCCTGCATGCGTATGGCCCTTAAAGGCCTGCGTCCCAACTCCGGACAGTGGTTCATTAGCCGTGTGCAAATATAGTTGATTTCCGCAAGCGTGCGCGGTCTGCGGTGCTGTTTGGCCCTTAAGGTTTCCTCCACCCCCTGGCGGAAGGAAACGGTTTTTTCCCGTTGATGCAGTTCCTTTTTTCCCAGTTGGATGCACATTCTGGCCCTCATGATGCTTTTTCCGCGGCCGCCCAGGCCCTGGTACAGTTCATGGACGAGGAGAGCCGCCTCCAAAATGCTGATTCCAGTATCTTCGATGAGTTTGATGGCGGCGATATTTGTTAATTGATCAGGGGTGTGCGTGGCCATGGCAGTTGATATTAGTGCCATCGGATTCACAATCCGTAATCAAGTAAAAAATGGGATGGCCTAAATTATTGCCTCATAAGTCCATACATTTATTTGAAAAGATTGGGAATCGGAGTGTTTCAGAAAAAGATTCGGGGTGCATGGATACAGATTCTTCTTATTCAACAGACAAATTGAAGCCTGTACGGATTGTGAATCCGTTACATTTGAAAACGTCAAGGGAAACTTTGATATTCAACAATTAATACCTATTATGAAGAAATATGTTTTATCAACATTGACGTGCGGGTTCATTCTCTCTGCCGGATTGGTAGACGCCGCTCCCCGGAAGGCTCTTTCCGATTACGCTACGCCGCCGACAAGTACCATCAAGGATACGGAATTGATGATTAATGCGGAATATACGGCTATTGACTATGATAAGGGAGATCCTGTCCCCGATCATTTATACGGGTTCCGGGTGGATTGGCGGCGGAATTTTGCCATGGAACAAAAAAGTTTTTGGAATGCCGGCATTTCTTTAGGCTATGCTCAGGGAAGCGAGCATGATGTGGACGTTTCTCACTTGACCTTGAATCTAGGCATTGATTTTAACATATTAGTAGGACAAAGAACCTATTTCTTCGTAGGTACTCGCCTTGGGATGAATCAGATGGAGTCCAAATGGAAGGATGCAGCTTCAGAGACAACCAATAGAGCACAAATGGGGTTGGGTCTAGGCATCAAGCATTATTTCCTAAATTCCAATAATTGCCTGATTTTAGGTGTACAGCGTATGATGGTTAATTGCCAGAAAGACGCCGTTTCTACGACGACAGCCTATCTTGGCTATAGCTTTGCCTTTTAGGTAAAATAAAAACGGGGAATGGGAATCGACTTGTTTTGCATAAGCATGCTGGTTTCCATTTCCTGAATGGCTGTTTCAGTATATCTGTTGATATTCGGGAATGTTTTGATGGAATCGAGGATATGATCATGAACTGGCAATTTCTTTAATTATTCCAGTGGGTTGACAATCTGTTTTTCTATTAGATTTACTGTGAAAAAATCGGGGAAAAGGGAAATATGTCCAGAAACGGGTTGGCATGGGGTATTTCAGGAGCTTTCCAGAAAGTTTCGCATGGAGCGGAAGCGATGGAGGGCATACGGAAAGTGCTGGCAGACTGAGAATTATATACGTCATGTCAATTCCCTTTATCCGGCGGACCAGGTCAAGTCCGGCGACGAGGTACTGGCCGAATTTAGGAAAATCATCAGGGAAAGGAATGCTTTGCCCTTCCGTGATATTGTACCGGACTATTTTAGAATAGGCTTGAATTACAAAAATAGGAAGCTTGAAGATTTTGTACTTTGGAATGAATGGGATTCTACTCGAAGGAAATTGGATCGCTTGGTCACTCATGAAATAGATATTCTACTCATTAAACCGAAACAGTACTTTTTTTTTACTCGTCATGGTATTCCCATGCCGAAACGTCTGGGTATTCTTGTGAGGGGAGAGACGCAACCCCTAGTGATTAGAGGCAATAATGAAAAGGAGCTGCTTGCAGAAGCCTTGAACAGGTACGGAATAGGGCTGTTCAGCAAACCTTATGATACTTGTGGGGGATTTTGTTGCATGAAAATTCTCCCTGGGGATGCCAGTGGGTGTTTGGTAAACGGACAGTACCGGAGTTGGTTGGAACTGAATGGTTGTTTGCAAGGGCTTCCCCCCTTGTTGATTGAACAGGTGGTGACTCAGCACGAGAGAATATCTGCTTTTCATACGCAAAGTATTAACACGCTGCGTCTTTGGACTATGAGAGACAATAGGGGGAAAGTTTGTTTTTTGGATGGCATCATCAGAATAGGGGTTGGCCGTTCCTGCACGGACAATGCCAAAACTGGGGGACTTTGCGTAGGGTTGGATCATGAGGGCGTGATGGGTGACTGGGGCTGTTGTGTTTACAAAATTCCTTCCCTGATTATGGACAGACATCCGGATAGTGGCCTGATATTTAAGGGAACTAAAATACCCTGCTTTCAGGAGGCCGTAGAGCTGATTATCCGGGCGCACGAATGTTTTTCAAAACATGTATTTGCCATTGCTTGGGATGTGGCGGTTACGCAGGAAGGCCCTCTGATTATTGAGTCTAATCCCCATGGAGGTACTGCCACCATGCAGCGTATGCATGGCGGCTGGATGTTTGTTTACAGAAAATTACAGGAACAATTATTAAAAACTAAATCCGCATGCTAACCAGAAAACAAAAACAATCGAAGACACCTGGAGAAAGACCTTTAAAAACGTCGTTGCGTAAAAAAATTACAGATACCTGGCGTTTGTATGGCAAAGATCGTGTAAAAATATGTGCGCTCTTAGATAAATGCGACCCGAATGATATCAAATCAGAAGAAGAAGTCTTGGCAGATATCAAAAAAATTATCTGGGAGTATGATGGCAATCTGAAACATCTGAAAAAAGAGTATTTTGATGAGCACCTTCATTCTAAAGGAAGAAATGTAAATGAATTTTGCACTTGGGATGAATGGGTTCGATGGAATTTAATTCTGGCTCAGGCTTCCGGCGAAATGGCTAGAATATTGCTCGATAAGAATCGTGCCAGACAGTATTTGAGCGATCGCTCCATTCCTGTATCAATGAGTTTTGGTGAAGCTGTCTGGAAACAGGATGTTCCTGTATGCCGTCTTACAGGGGGAGAAATGAAAAAGTTGAGCGATTTACTGGCTTCGGCAAAGGATTTGTTCTTAAAACCTATAGACTCATATCAGGGGAAGGGGTGCATGAAACTTCAGGCAACTGATACAGAGGAGGGATGTTTGGTAGATGGTTATTTCACAAAATGGGAAGAGCTAAAGGACAGATTTGAGGATGGTCCGCTGATTGTAGAGGAATTGGTACGGGGGCATTCTCGGCTGTCTGCTTTCCACTCTTCTTCTCTGAATACTCTGCGTATAGTAACCATGTACACTCCCGGAGGAAAAATAGAGGTGCTTTTCTCATTATTCAGAATGGGAGCCGGAAGTTCAAGTATTGATAACTGGTGCTCCGGAGGGTTATGTGTAAAAATTAATTCTGATGGTACACTGGCAAATGAGGGCTTTTTTGAGGATTTAAGTAAAGGGGGGTGTAAATGCCATCCTGACACTGGAATCCCGTTTGCCGGTTTTCAGGTTCCGTTCTATAAGGAATCCATAGAGCTTGCATTAAAAGCACATCATAACTGCCCGCAGATGTTCAGTGTTGGCTGGGATATTGCCGTTACTGAGAAGGGACCTCTGGTTCAGGAAGGTAATGTGCACTGGGCATTGTTTCAGCCCATTCATGGAGGGTTACGTCCATTGTTGAATTGCTGGCTGCGTCCCAATGCTTTGGCTGTCATGAATAATCAACCTCGACCGTGGGATCATGAAGCCCCCGTGCATTAACAGAAGTTGCGGTACGTTCCCTTACACGGTTCCGGATAGTATTTACGAATGCCTGACGGGCCTGGAACATTTCATTTACTATCCCAATCCTGGAAATTTGGGGGACGAGTTGATTGCCGCCTCTACCGTGACTCTTTTTGACCGGATCGGGCTAAGCTATGAGGTCTATAAAAAGGGGAAAGATTATGGGAATTCCTATACGCTGGTGTATGGCGGAGGGGGAGGACTGGTGTCTGAGTGGAATTGGCATGAGGTGATGGAGTCTGTCTTTTCTGCCCCCGGATTGGTGCGTTGCGTGATTTTACCCCACAGCATACGCGGGTGCAGGAGCCTTTTGCAGATAATGGATGAAAGGTTTACGGTCTTTTGCCGGGAGTCCCGCAGTTTGGAATATTGCAGGAAGTTTAATCAAAAAGCGTGTTTTCTGCTAGCGGACGATATGGCCTTTTATTTTTCTCCTCTCCTGTTGCCCTCCTGGGAGTCTTTGGCTGAAAGGTGTGCGGAACCGGGTATCCTGCTCCGATTGTTCTCCAGAGTGAATCTGGTCAGAGGGAGGGCGGCCGATCTCTGCCGTTTTTACCGCAAGACGCGCCGTCGTCTGGTTAGGCATCTTTCTTCCCGCGTTCAGCTGCTGGAAGACGGGCGTCGTGCGGGCTGGTTTATAAGGAGGGACCAGGAAAGGAATGAAGCCTTCATCCCATCCCTTACTCCGGATTCCAGCATGGACGTTTCCCGTTATGGGGGAGGAGACTGCCGCTGGCACGACTACAATATGATGGGTGTTTATATGCTGTTGCATGCCGTTAATGCCGTGGACATAGTGATCACGGATCGTTTGCATGTTTCCATAGCTGCGGCCATGGCAGGCAGAGAGGTGATTATGATTGATAACTCCTATGGAAAGATTTCCGGTGTTTATGCGCAGTCCATGAAGCAGCTTCCCCATGTGAGTTTTTGCAGGAATAGGGAGGAGTTTTCCCGTCAGCTGAGGAGGAACAACATGCCCGTGCCTAATCCATGAACGGAGAAATTGAGATAGGAGAACCCCGGATGATGGCGGACGGCGGTGTGGAACTTTCCGCCTGCCTTCGGACAGGCGGGAAACACTGGAAACAATATCTGAGGGTGAGGGGAGATTCACTTCATCCTGAAGGGCTGGACAATAGCGGGGATGTATGGACGGTGCTGTTTCTTCATAAAATGATGGAATACGGAGGCCATTACAAGGTACGTGGAACGGTGTCCGCCTCCCTGCTTCCGGGATTGGACCGCTATGTAAGAGCATGGGTTAATTTGCAGCCTGCAAGGTATAATGCCGTAACTCTTGAGCCGGATACAGTGGAAGACGACAGAGGAAGAGTACTACGACCCGAATGTCTGGCCTGTTTTTCAGGTGGTCTGGATGCCTGTTTTACCGCTTTTCGTCACGCACGAGTGATGGCGGGGCCCCAGAATCAGCAGCTGAATGCGTGTCTGATGGTAAGGGGGGCCGATATCCGCAAGGATTATGAGGCTGATTGGAAGGAAGCTTCCCGCATGGCCAGGGAGTTGACGGATGATTTGGGGATACCCCGGTTTTATACGGTGGAGACGAATTTCCGCGATATGCACTGCGCTTACGGCATGTCCTACTTTTCCATGCTGGTGGCATGCATGAGAATATTTGACAGGGACTACGGGCATTTGATGCTGGGAAGTGATAATTGTTTCAGTTATTTCCACCTGGCCAGCGGTAACAATCCGGTGACGAATCATTTCCTGTCCTCCCACGGAGTAGAGGTTATTACGGACGGCGCCGAGTATACCCGTACGGAAAAAGCAGCTGTTGTAGCGCAGTGGCCACTGGCTTTGCAGAAGCTCCGCGTATGTTATCAGGGTAAGGATTTGTCCTGCAATTGCGGAACATGTGGAAAATGCAGAAGGACACGGCTGAATTTTCTTGCAGTAGGGGTGAAGGAGCTGCCCTGCATGCCTCCATTGCAGAATGAGGATGAGCTGCTTGATTTCATGATGACACCTGTAGAGCAATTGGAAATTTCCCTGTTGCTGGAATATCTGGATGCCCATCCGCTGAGACCGGTTCCTGTCTGGGAGTCCCGTTTGCGAGCCATGATGGGCAGCCCCGCCGTCGCCATGCCTGAAAAGAAATGCTGGTTTTCTCGTTTTGCGTACTGGTGCAGGAAAACGATTGCGTGCGTAGGTGGGAAGAAACGTTGTAACCGTCGGGGCAAGCGTGGCCACAGAAGCAGCCGTGAGCCTTCATCCTTCATACGTGTCAGCCGTGAAGGGGAATCCAGCTTTTCTTCTGAGGAGCGGCATTAATTTTATTTCTGAAAAGATTGAGATGATGGAAAAAAATGTCCTATTGCCATTTCCATTGGAAGTTGATGTTCCATTGCCTGAAGCGACTCTTTCCGAGCGGTTGTGGATGACTCGCAAGAAAATGTCCGGGCATCTCAAGTTAAAGCGCAGTCTGGCACGGATATATGAACTGTATGAGGCTACAAAGCATGAGGATTCCAAGCCGTTCAGACAAGTGGTGCGTGAGTTGCACTGCTGGGTTTCTTCCGGGAAGGCATTTCCCGTGCGGATGCTCATCAATTATTATTTCCAGTTTCGGCTACAATATAAGGGAGCGGATTCATCCGGTTATGTTTTTGAGTCGGAATGGCTCAAATATGCCCAACCTCTTTTGCGATATGCAGGAAACGAATGTGCAGTGTTAAATAACAAGGATAGCGCATGGCATGCATTTGTCCGGCAGGGATTGTCCGTACCGCGCCGCTTTGGCTTCCTAGGAGTGGAGAATGGGATTCCTCTGGTCAGGACTGCAGGTCAATCCGAAGTTATTCCGCTGAGTCAGTTTCTCCGGGATCGCTGTCCCCGCATTTTCGTTAAACCTGCTGGCGGAATGAAAGGGGAAAGTGCATTCCTTGTGGAATGGGTAGATGATGAAAGATGCCGCGTCAGTGGAAATATCATGCGTGTTGATGAATTTTCCAGTCTGATCACTCCTCCCCTCCTGGTAGAAGAGGCCGTGCGGCAGCATCCGGCCATAGCCGCCCTTCATCCGGAATCCCTTAACACCCTGCGATTGGTAACCATGCGTGGAGCCGACGGACGTAGCCGATATATAGCGGGCATGCAACGCATGGGAATAAAAGAGATGCATTTGGACAATCTTTCCCAGGGCGGCTTGGCGGTGGGAATTGATCCGGCAGGGATTCTACGGAAATGGGGATATACGGAGGATCCTCGGAAAAAAGGCGTTTCCTCCCATCCCGATACCGGGATTGTTTTTAAAGGGCGCCGAATTCCTTTTTGGCGGGAGACTGTGGATTTGGCCTGCCGCGCCCATGAGGGTTTCCCCTGTATTCATAATGTGGGGTGGGACATAGCCGTCACAGCTGAAGGGCCGGTATTGATTGAGGCCAATTGCTCGTATGGGATGCTTGAAATACAATTGATTGACCATGGGTTGAGGGGGGCATTTGAAACAATACTGAGGCCGGCCGCCCTAGCCGTGATGCAGAGGGGGAGGTCAGATAACAGGTTGATGTTCATTAACCGCATATTCAGGAGAACATTTTTATGAACGACCACGATCAATCCTGCCGTTTCATGTTTTTGGAAAAAATAGATGCCGTACTGGTAATCAATCTGGATGAAAATTCGGAAAGATGGAGCAGCATGTTAGCGCAGCTTAAAAGAGCAGGGCTGGACGGGAAAATGCACCGCATTCAGGCTGTCCGGGGAACGGAACTGCACGGTTATTTGGAAAAGCCCTGGTTTACAGCCAGAACGGGGGAGCGGGCCAGAATCTGGGCAGGAGTGGCGGGGTGCGTTTTGTCTCATGCCAGAGCGCTGAAATACGCCCTGGAGCACAAGGACTGGAACGTGATTCTGGTGCTGGAGGATGATGCCATGCTCAAACTGTCCAAATGGGAAAGTCTGGGAAGCCAGCTGGCTGATTTTATGGAAAAGGATCAAACATGGGAATTGATCTACCCCGGGTACAGTACATCGCCTCTTATCGCTGGGGAAACGGCCTGGTTTAATATTTTTCATTGTTCCGGAGTTCAGGGAACCTTTTCCATGCTCCTGCACAGGAGAAGCTGGGAAAAACTGCTCAAGAAGTTGCCGGAGGAAAAAAATATCTGGTCTTGGATAGCCGGGAACCGAGCCATGGATTATTGGTTAAAAAGTCGGATAACGCCTTTTTCGCCAGTTTATTACATTACCCCGGCATTAGTAGATCATCCAGATGGGAAATTTTCGGAAATTACGGGAAAACCAACGGTAATGCCGGAAAAAAGTCCTGCGCGGCAGCTGGGGGAAGATGCATGGCGGAGAAAATACAACCGGATTCGCCGCATCCTGGCACGGGGAAGAATACGATGGGATGGCGCAAGCCGTTATATCCGAACCAGAATACGCGGATTTTCAGGTGGCAGGGACTCTGTAGAGAAGCCTTTGGAGAATTGGGGAGATGCGTTTGATCAAGGCCACTCCCGCATAAAATAAAAATGAAAAGAGAGAAATGAATTCAGCCCATCAACAGAATAAGAGCGATTCGGTTCATGGAGAGTATTTTCCCCATATCGACGGAATTCGTGCTTTGGCGGTATTACCTGTTCTCCTGTATCATTTATCAAGCAGCTTCTGCCGGGGGGATATGCGGGAGTAGACGTTTTTTTCGTGATTTCCGGGTATTTGATCATAGGCGGCATTGTCCGGGACTTGTCTTCCGGTTCATTCTCCTTTGCCTCTTTTTATTACCGCCGGGCAAAACGTATTATTCCAGCTTACTTCATCATGATTTCCGCCACATTGCTGGTGGGAGTTCTATGGTATTCAGACCGCCCGTTTTATGATTTGGGATCCGCTGTGTTGAGAAGTTTCTTTTTTGCCGCCAATCATTATTTTTACAAATTCACGTCAGGCTATTTTGCCCAATCCGGAGAAAGCCATCCTTTATTAAACATATGGTCCTTAAGCGTGGAAGAACAATTTTATATTATCATTTCCCTGATGATATGGACGGTGTGGAAACTGGAAAAAAAGGATGGTCTTTACGGTGCTTGCATGCATGGCGGGAATGGTAGGATGCTTTTTTCCCGTGCCAGGCAGGCGAGGGAATGCTATATCATTCTTCCGTGTGCATGGATGATGAAATGCCCCTGAAGCGGGCGGATTTGCGGAAACGCGCGGAAGAAAAGGCGGAGGAACTGGCGGCGGAGGGAATGGAGCTGCATCCCGTGACGGCTTCCGGGCGCAGCCTGGCGAAAAAGTTCTGGGGAAAAGAGTGGATGAAGAGTCTGGGAGCATGCGAGGTGTACGGCATGCGGCTGGCTCCGGGGCGTACGTATTTGCGTTATGGCTGTGTGCTGGACGTGAAAGCAGTTCCCGGCCGCATCGACGCCCTGGTGATGGGCGAGCATTTGTATGAGGTGCGCGTGGAGGCGGACCCGCCGGATGAAGAGACGCTGGCCCGGCTGCGTGCGCGGTGCGCCGGGCGTATCGGTTCCTGGATTGACCTGCTGAAGGGGAATTTGTCTCCGGAATTGCTGGAAATCCTGTGTGACCCGGAAGGCGGCCTGTTTCCCAGGCCGGAGGAGTGGCGTTTTTCCTGTTCGTGCCCGGATTGGGCGGATTTATGCAAGCATGCGGCGGCGGTTTTGTACGCTTTTGGCGTGATGCTGGACGAGCAGCCGGAATTGTTGTTCCTGCTGAGGGGGCTGGAAGCTTCCGCCCTGATTCCGTCTGCGCCTGTTTCTTCTCCTGACGGGGAGGATTCCCTGGGCGGGGATGCTAATTCCCTTTCCGGGATCTTCGGAATCAGGCTGGATTGATTCCTGCCGCCATGAGGTTATGGCCTTGTTCCGGTTTTGAACAGCCACGGGGGGAGGGGATACCCGTCTTTTTTCATGAATTGGCGGCAGGTCGGTTCTTCCGGGCAGTCAAGCGTTCCTTCCTCATCTGTCTGCCGGTGCTCCTGCATGATGCCTGCCCGGGTGGAGAACGTGCCCGCTTTTTCCATCATGCATTTCAGGGATGGAATGGCTGTCCATGCAAGATAAAGAATCAGAATGGCCCGGAAGCGCATGCCTCCCTGGCGGAAGGCGTCGAAAAAGAGCAGGGAGAGGAAGGGATAGAGGACGGCAGGGGCTTTAAAGAGAAGTTCATTGTTCATGATGCCCGTGCGGAAGAAAAGGCTGCATGCCATCATCCCCAGCGTGATGTAGTACCATGGCCGCTTGCGGCACGCCGGAAAGAGCAGCGCCCCCGGCAGCAGGACGCCCAGAACCAGCGCCGCCAGGAAGCTGGCGTATTTGACGGAACCGGAATGGAGCAGGAGCCTATGCTCCCCGTAATGATAGATTTCTCCATACCGCTCTGCAAACAGGCAGGAGAGGCGGCCCCCTCCGTCCAGATGGGCGTAAAAGACGGCCATGACTGCCGTGCACAGAACGGCAATCCAGAAAACCGGCTGGGATAAAAGTGTTCGGAAGAGGGAGAGCGGCCCTTTCCCCGTGGAACGGTGGCGGAAGAGGGTTTCATACACCATGTACGGAAGGAGCAGGAGAGCTCCCAGGGGGGAAGACGGCAGCAGCAATGCTCCCATGAAGTAATAGCCAGCGGCAGGCAGGGAACGGGTCAGGATGAACACGGCGCACAACAGAGCCGGAACGGCGTGGTTGAACGTATTGAATATTTGAGCGGGCATGCCGATGAACAGGACCATCTGGGCATTGTAATCCGGGAACAGGGAGGAAAGGGGCATTCCCAGGATGTCCAGGGCCGGGGCAGGAGACCCCAGGCAGAAAAGAATCAATGTCCACCAGCCCGTTTTGCGGACGCCCCAGCGGGAGGCTGCCGCCAGCAGCGCCAGTTCCAGCCCCAGGAAGGTCCACAGGGCCAGCAGCCAGGGAGCCCATGACGCCGGACAGGGGGAGGCGGCCAGCGCGGGAGGCAGCCAGTGGCCCAGATAGTAGATAAAATGGCGGCCGTCCGGCATGACGAGGGGCCAGGCTCCTGCCGTAAGCCGTTCGTAGACGGCATTGCGGATCACAAAGTCCGCATGCTGCTGGCAATGGGCCGTGAAGCCGCACAGCAGCACCAGCAGCAGGCAGAACAGGGTCAGGAAAGCAAGAACGGCCAGTCCGCGCCCTTTCAGCGGGAGCCTCCGCTCCGGGAGATTCCGGGCGCAGGCGTACAGCCCGTATCCCAGGGCGGCGCAGAGGGGTACGGAGAAGGCGGGATGCAGCCATCCCCACAGGAAGAGGCCCACGGGAAGCGCCAGGTACAGCAGGCCCGCGCACAGTAAAGGGCGTGTGGGCAGGGAAAGGCCGGGAGACATGGCGCGGGACGGGAATGGAGTTTTTGGCAATGCGGAATCTGAAAGGCCAGCATTGCATATTTTGTCCCAAAGAAAAGGATGCAATTGCCCCGGGACATGAAAAATCCCCGGCCGCCGGGAGGGAGGCTCGGGGATTTGGGGTTGCTTGATACCAGTTCCGGCAGAAAGGGTCAGAAGAGGCCGAATCCGTTGCCGTAGCGCGCGGATTCTCCCAGTTCCTCTTCAATCCGGAGAAGGCGGTTGTATTTGGCCATGCGGTCGGAGCGGCTCAGGGAGCCGGTCTTGATCTGGCCGGCATTGGTTCCTACGGCAATGTCCGCAATGGTGGCGTCTTCCGTTTCCCCGGAGCGGTGGGAAATGACGGCGGTATAGCGGTTGCCCATGGCCAGTTCCACGGCGTCCAGCGTTTCCGTCAGGGAGCCGATCTGGTTCACCTTCACCAGAATGGAGTTGGCGACGCCGAGATGGATGCCCTTCCTCAGGAATTCCACGTTGGTGACAAAGAGGTCGTCTCCCACGAGCTGGGTGTTCCTCCCCAGTTTTTCCGTCAGGGTTTTCCATCCGTCCCAGTCGTTTTCCGCACAGCCGTCTTCAATGGAGACGATGGGATACTTCTTCTTCAGTTCCACGTAATAATCCGTCAGTTCTTCAGCGGTTCTGCGGCTGCCGTCGGATTTTTTGAAAACGTACAGGCCGGATTCCGGATCGTAGAATTCGGAGGAAGCCACGTCCAGGGCGATGGAGATGTCCTCCCCGAACCGGTAACCGGCCTTGTCCACGGCCTGGGCGATGCAGTCCAGGGCGTCTTCCGCAGAGTTCAGCCTGGGGGCGAAGCCGCCTTCATCGCCCACGGCGGTGGAAAGGCCGCGGTCATGCAGGACGGATTTCAATGCATGAAAGACTTCCGCTCCGTAACGCAGGGCTTCCCGGAAGGTGGGAGCCCCCGCCGGAACGATCATGAATTCCTGGAAGTCGATAGGGGCGTCGGAATGGGCGCCGCCATTGATGATGTTCATCATGGGAACGGGCAGAACCTTGGCGTTCGGACCGCCCAGGTAGCGGTACAGGGGCTGTTGCAGCTGGGCCGCCGCCGCCTTTGCCAGAGCCAGGGAAACGCCCAGAATGGCGTTGGCTCCCAGTTTGGCCTTGTTGAAGGTGCCGTCCAGGGAGCGCATGAGCGCGTCCGCCGTGGTCTGTTCCGTCGCTTCCAGGCCGATCAGGGCCGGAGCGATGATGTTGCGGATGTTGTCCACCGCCTTGGTGACGCCTTTGCCCTGGTAGCGGGTTATGTCGCCGTCCCTGAGTTCACAGGCTTCATGTTCCCCGGTGGAAGCTCCGCTGGGGACGGCCGCCGTGCCTGCGGCTCCGCCTTCCAGGTAAACGTCCGCTTCAATGGTGGGGTTGCCGCGTGAATCCAGGATTTCACGCCCTGTTATTTTTGCGATGCGCATTTCTTTCATAAAAACCGGATGGTCTCTGCCGTGAATGGCAGATATTGGAATTAGTTTAAACTAATTTATGGGTCTTGTGTATCCCGTATCCGGTGCTGATGCAAGCTTTTTTCCACTCGGAGCATCCCCGTTAGGTCCGGGGAGCGTACGCCGGGAGGGAGGAGTCAGCCGCGGTAATGTTTTTTCAACCAGGCTATTTCCTCGCCGTGTCCGGCATTGTCCCGGGGCGTTTCCAGGAAGAAGGGCAATTCCCGCAGAACGGGGTGGTTGATGATATTGATGAAGGCCTGTTCCCCCAGAGATCCCTTGCCGATGGTTTCATGGCGGTCCTTGAAGGAGGAGAAAGGCGTCATGCTGTCGTTCAGGTGGATGGCGCGCAGGCGTTCCAGTCCCAGCACAGCGTCAAATTGCTCCAGCACGGCGTCCAGCTGCGTGACGATGTCATACCCGGCGGAATAAACGTGGCAGGTGTCCAGGCAGACGCCCAGCTTGTCGTTCAGGTCCACCCGTTCCATGACGGCCGCCAGTTCCTCAAAGGTTCTGCCGATTTCGCTTCCCTTGCCGGACATGGTTTCCAGCAGGACGGTGGTCTTTTGCTCCGGAGTGAGCACGTCGTTCAATTGAGCCGCCACCAGCTCTATGCCCTGCTCCACTCCCTGCCCCACATGGCTGCCCGGATGAAAGTTGTAAAGATGGCCCGGCAGGTGTTCCATGAGCGCCAGGTCTTCCCGGAGGACCTGGGCGGCGAAGCGCGTGACCTTGGGATCTGCGGAGCAGGGGTTCAGCGTGTAGGGAGCGTGCGCCAGCAGCGTGCCGAAGCCGTTCTCTCCGGCAAGTTTCAGAAAACGGGCGATGTCCGGTTCGTCAATGGCTTTGGCCTTGCTTCCGCGCGGGTTGCGCGTGAAGAACTGGAAGGTGTTGGCTCCGATGGAAAGGGCTGTCTTGCCCATGGCTTCATAACCTTTTGCGGAGGAGAGATGGCATCCGATATGTAACATGGCGGTAGCTCCGGAATGGAGGGGAGGAACTTTAGCATGCCGTGAGGGAAAAGAGAGCCTAAAAGGCTGTGCATGACTTTATCGGAAAGAAAGAGCCTTCCGGAAACGTAGATGAACGCACATGAAGAGGGATCCGTATTTGATTATTTCCATGAGAAAATTAAGTCGGCTGGTTCCGGCGGCGGTGCTGGGGCTTTCCTTGTTTGCCGCAAGTAACGGGGAAGCCGGGATAAAAGGCGCGCTGACGCCGTTGAAACCTGTCCCTTCCCGAGGGCAGCTGGCATGGCACGATATGGAGATGTACGCCTTTGTCCATTTCACGATCAATACGTTTACCGGAAAGGAATGGGGCTATGGCGACGAAAAGCCGGAGCTGTTCAACCCTTCCGATTTTGATGCGGAGGATCTCGTCAAAACGCTGGCGGACGCCGGGTTCAAGGGAGTGGTACTGACCTGCAAGCACCATGACGGGTTCTGCCTGTGGCCCACCAGGACGACGAAGCACAGCGTTGCCTCCTCCCCCTGGAAGCAGGGAAAGGGGGATGTGGTGAAGGACGTCTCCCGCGCATGCAGGAAATACGGCCTCAGGTTCGGCGTTTACCTTTCACCCTGGGACCGCAATGCTTCCTCATACGGTTCTCCGGAATATATCCGGATGTACCGTGAACAATTGAAGGAACTTTCCACCGGATACGGTCCGCTTTTTCTGGCCTGGTTTGACGGAGCGAACGGCGGGGACGGCTATTACGGGGGCTCCCGGGAAAAGCGGTCCATTGACAGGAGCACGTATTACCAGTGGAAAACGACGTGGGGGGAATTGAAGAAACGCCAGCCGAACGTAGTAATTTTCTCCGATGTGGGCCCGGATGCCCGCTGGGTGGGGAATGAAAGCGGTTATGCAGGCTATCCCTGCTGGGCCACGTATACCCCCGTTCCTCTTCAAGCCGGTACGGAACCCGCGCCCGGCACCGTGCGCTACCAGTTGGGCACGGAGGGCACGGTGGACGGGAAATACTGGATTCCCGCGGAAGTGGACGTTTCCATCCGTCCGGGCTGGTTCTGGCATGAGCATGAGAATGCCCGTGTGCGAACGCCTGAAAATCTCCTGAAACTGTATTTTGACAGCGTAGGAAGGGGCGCCAATCTGAACCTGAACGTGCCGCCGGACCGCCGCGGCCGCATTCATGAAGAGGATAAAAAGTCCCTGGCGGGATTCCGTGCGCTGCTGAATGAACTGTATTCCCGCAATTTTGCTGCCGGTGCGCGTGCTGGTTCTTCCTCCTCATGGAAGGGGCACGGCGCGGAACAAGTCCTTGACCGGAAGCGGGCGACCTACTGGGCGGCTGCGCCGGGAGATAAAAATCCCAGTCTTGTGTTGAAGCTGCCGGAGCCTGCCGCGTTTGACGTTATCCGGCTGGCGGAGCCCATCCAGCTGGGGCAGAGAGTGCGCCGGTTCCGTGTGGACGTGCGTGAAAACGGCCAGTTTGTCAAATGGCTGGAAGGTTCCAGCATAGGAGCCCGGGTTCTCTTGAAAGGCAGGCCCGTGACGACGGATGAGGTGCGGGTGGTGGTGGAAGAGTCCAGGGACATTCCGGCCCTGTGCGAGGTTTCCCTGTGGAAGTACCCTGTCATTTTGAATGCTCCGTCCGTGAATTATGACCGCGACGGCCGGGTCACCTTGGCGTCTGCGGATGGCGTCGTGACCAGATACACCACGGACGGAACCGAACCCGGCCCGCAGTCTGCCGTGTACAGGGAACCTTTCCTTCTTCCTGCGGGAGGAACGGTGAAGGCGGTGGGGGAATACCGCGGGAAAACGTCTGCCGTGACCACGCAGGTCATTCCCGTCCCCACGCGGGACTGGAAGGTGATGGCCGGGGAAAGGGGCGCCGCCGCTCCGGAACTGGCCATTGACGGCAACCCCTCCACCCTCTGGCATACGCATGCCGCCGGGGGAGAGATCGCCCCGCCCCAGGCGCTGGAAATCGACATGGGGCGTCCGGTCAACGTTTCCGCCGTGATCTATACGCCCCGCAGGGATTCCGCCCGGGGGACGATTGACCAGTACGCCGTTTACCTCAGCCCGGACGGTAAAAATTGGGGAACTCCTGCCGCCGAGGGGGAATTTTCCAATATCCGCGCCAATCCCGTTCCGCAGAGGATTGATCTGAAAGCTCCCGTGAAAGCCCGTTACCTGCGTTTTGTCGGCAAGCGGGTGGTGGAAGGCAGCCATGTTGTTGTTGCCGAACTGGGCGTGTTGGAAAAATAAACGTTTTCCTTTTTTTAATATCAGGATTATCCGGCGTTTTCTTGACGGATGGAAGGAAGCGGGGCAAGATGACACCTATGGAACAAGTCAGTCTCATGGAATTGGGCAAACTGGCCGCAGAGGGCCAGGTGGAAGCGGAAGTTTTTGCCCAGATCGCCCAGTGTGCGCAGAAGATGACCAAGAGCAACAAGCCGTATCTGGACGTGTCTTTTGCCGATGCGGAAGGGACGATGGGGCTGAAGGTGTGGGAGGACAAACCCTGGTTCCGGACGCTGGCATCCCTGCCTCTCCGCAGCTTCGTGAGCCTGCGCGGCCAGTGGACCAAAGGGGGCTTCGGAATGGAAGCTTCCGACCTGGACGTGCGTTTGCTGGATGAACAGGAAAAGGAAAGCTTCCTGGCCGGTTCCGGAACCTTGAAAAAGAAGCAGGAGGCGGATTTAAAGGAGATTTGCCTTCTGATCAAGGGCATGAACGATCCGCGCATCCGCGCCTTGTGCATTGAATTCATCGAGCAGTTCGGGGAACGCCTCCAGCGCGCCGCCGCCGCCCGCACCTACCACCATGCCCGCCGCGGCGGTCTGGTGGAGCACGTCGCGGGGATGATGCGCACGGCTTCCGCCGTCTGCCAGGCGAATCCGGAGCTGAACCGTGATCTTCTGCTGGCCGGCTGCCTGTTCCATGACTGCGGGAAGCTGTGGGAAAACTGCTACCCGAAGGAGGATTTCACGATGCCTTATTCGGAGGCCGGAGAATTGCTGGGCCATATTCCGCTGGGCATCGAACTGGTCAACAATTTATGGAAGCGCATCATGGTTCTTCCGGAAGCGGATTCCTGGAAGACGCTGGACCCTCCCTCCCCGGACGTGCGCATGCACCTGCTGCACCTGATCGCCTCCCACCACGGGGAACTGGCCTTCGGTTCTCCCGTGTTCCCGAAGACGCCGGAAGCGGTAGCCCTGCATTACATTGACAATCTGGATGCCAAGCTGGAGATGTTCCGCGGCGCCTATGAGACGAGCGAGGCTCTGGCGCCCAAGGTGCTCCAGCGCAAGGCACCCCTACCTGCCAACGTCGTGCTTCCTTTGCCTTCCGTTCTTCCCCTGGAACCGGACGGCGCGGATGCCATGCCGTAAGTTTTCCTCTTCATGGAGAAGGACCGGAATCCGTTGCGTCCGTGGCCGGAACGGCTGCTGGGCGCCGCTCCTCTGCTGGCTCCGGCTCTCGCCATGCTGGGCGCCTGCGCGGCGGTGGAGGTTTCCCCCTGGTTCTGGGCTTTCTGCCTCTGCTGGGTGTTGCTGCCGTGCCTGTTCCGGACTCCTTCCATGAGCCTGCTGGCTGTCGCCCTGGCGGGGTGGTCCGCCATGTATCTGCTGGCGTATGACCGTGAATACGGGAATATTACCGTGGAGGAGGGGAGGTCCGTTACGGTGGAAGGGACCGTGGACGCCGTTTCCGGAAAGTCCGTTCTGTTCCGTCCGGACGGTTCCAGGTGGTCTTATACGGTTTCCTCCCGCGAAGGGGCATGCCCGCTGGCGGTGGGGGAACGGTACCGGATTAAGGGAGAAACGTATCCGCTTCAATCCCCGTGCGGCCCCGGCATGTTTGACCGGGAACGATGGGGGCGCCTGCACGGCATTGCCGCCGGGATCCGGCTGGATGAAGCCTGCGGACTGGGACCGGGTGACCGACAGGGCCGCCTCCGGGCGTTTTCCCTGCTGCTCCGGGAGGGCGCGGCCTGCCTGCTGAGGGAAGGCGCGCCTTCTGGTGATGAGGCCCGGCAGGTGATGGTTTCCGCCGTGCTGGGAGACAAGACGGATGCACGGCCGGAAATGATGGAGAAGTTTTTGGAGAGCGGCTGCATGCACGTGTTCGCCGTCAGCGGCATGCATGTGGGCGTGGCGGCCCTGTTGGTTCTGGGGATGCTGAGATTGCTGCGCGTCCGTCCCCCGGTGGCGCGGCTGATCTGCCTGCCTTTGCTGGCGCTGTACGTGTTTATAACCGGGATGTCTGCGTCCGCCCTGCGGGCCTTCATCATGGCGGCGGTCTGGCTGCTGGCGTTCGTGCTGCGCCGGAAGGGGCATCCGGCCAATATTCTGGCGCTGGCCTTCATCATTTTGTGCCTTGCGGATCCGCTCCAGGTTTTCCAACCTGGCTTCCAGCTCTCCTTCTGCGTTTTTGCCGTGATTATCTGCATGGCAGGATGGGTCAACCGGGAAAAGCCCCTGTGGTCTCCGGACCCGTTTATCCCGCCCCGGATTTACAACATGCGGGAAAGAGGGCTGGCGCGTCTGGAAAAAGCGTGCCGTGGCGCATTGCTCGTCTCCATGGGGGCGTGGCTGATGTCCATTCCCCTGACGGCATGGCACTTCGGCACCTGGAACCTGTATGCCCCCCTGACCAATCTGTGTTTGAGCGTGCTCGTTTTTCCGCTCATGGGCGTCTCCCTGTTCGGGCTGATGTTTGCGTGGTGTCCGTGGATGCTGTGCGCCTGCAATACGGCGGCTTCCTGGCTGGCCTCCGTCATGCTGGCGGTGGCAGGAGGCGTGGTTTCCCTGCCGTGCAGCTATCTTCCTTCCGCACCTCCTGCCGCAGAAAATGAAGCCGTCATCGTTCCGTTACAGAAAGACGCCTGGACCGTAGTCATTTCCAATCCAGCTCTGGTGGTGGGATCCGGAACGGAAAACGCGGTACAATACACCCTTCTTCCCGTGCTGAAGGCGCGCAGCATCCGGCCTTCCGGCGTGCTGGCTTCCGGAAACGGCAGGGCGGAGCGCGCCGGAGTGGAAGCACTGGTGAAAGAATATCCCGGAATCCGGAACTGGGGCGTCGCGGACGCGGAATGTTCCGTCCGGCAATGGCGGTTTGGTCCGGGAAATGAACTTGTTTGGGAAAATATTCCTGAACCACTCCGCACGGGCATTAGGCAGGACCGGAACCGGGCGCTGTTGTGGAGATGCCGGGGACGGCTTGTTCTGATGATAGGGAATACCGGATTTTCCTCTCTGGCGCGGGCGGAAGAAACGCCGCGGGCGGATGTGCTGGTCATCGGGCATCATCCGCGCGATCCGGTAAACAGCGCCGCCTGGATCAGGGCCACGGGCGCCCGCGCGGTCATATTCACTACGGAACATGAATGTCCCGTGCCGGAGGGAGCGACCGTGTACCGTCTCCCGGAAACCGGTACCTTGTATTTGAAGATGGAAGAGGACGGCGTACAAATTACCCCCTGGAAGGGCATGGAACGCCGTACAGGGTGAACCCCGTGCTTTCCTCAATGCGGATAGGCAGAAGCTGTCCCGCCAGATCCGGCGCGGCGTCCACCATCACGGGCTTGTTCTGGGAAGTGCGGCCGGAGAGGCGCGCTTCATTGGTTTTGGAAGGGCCTTCCAGCAGGACCTCCTGCACCGTACCCACCAGTTCCCGGTTTTTCCGGATGGCTATTTCATTGACCACGGCCAGCAAATCCTGATTGCGCGCTTCCTTCACTTCCTCCGGAATCTGTTCCTCCATGACGGCGGCGGGAGTGCCGCGGCGAGGGGAGTAGCGGAAGATGAAGGCGTTGTCAAACTGGACCTGTTCCACGGCCTGCCGGGTCAGCAGGTAGTCTTCCTCCGTCTCTCCGGGAAAGCCCACGATGATATCCGTCGTGATGGACAAATCCGGGCGCGCCTGCTTCATCTGCGCGCAGAGGTCCAGATAGGTTTCATTCCTGTACGGCCTGCGCATCATCTTCAGGATGCGGTCGCTTCCGCTCTGCATGGGGAAATGGATGTGGCTGCACAGCTTGGGAAGGTAGGTGAAGGCCTGCACCAGATCCTGCCGGAAGCCGATGGGATGGGGGGAGACGAAGCGGATGCGCCGCAGGCCTTCCACTTCATGCACGGCTTCCAACAGCTGGACGAAGCCGCCCTTGCCGTCCACCGTATCCATCTGCCTGCCGTACCGGTTGACGATCTGGCCCAGCAGGGTGACTTCCTTCACGCCCGCGTCCACCAGCATGTTCACCTCCTCCACGATGTCCCGGATGGGGCGGCTGCGTTCCGTGCCGCGGGTGTAGGGGACGATGCAGTAGGCGCACTTCATTTCACACCCCTGCATGATGGAGACGTATGCCGTGGAGCGCGCGCCCGGATTCAGGTGGTCCCGGATACGGTTCTGGGAGTCCGCTTCTTCCGCTACGTCACACACGTGCGTGCCGGAAAAGGCGCTTTGCAGTTCATCCATGCGGCGTTCCTGGCGCGCCTTCAGAATGCCGTCCACATGCTCGAACACGCGGTGGTACTTCTGTGTGCCGATCACCAGGTCCAAGCGCGGGAGCTCCTTGAACAAGGCATCCTTTTTGCTCTGGGCCATGCAGCCCATCATGCCGTAGACCACATGCGGGCGGTGCTGCTGCTGTTTGGCCAGCAGCCCCATTTTGCCCAGAGCCTTCTGTTCCGCCTGTTCGCGGATGGAGCAGGAATTAAACAGAATCACGTCCGCCTCATCTTCGCGGTCCGTCAGGGTGTAACCCTTCTGGACGAACATGCGGGCCACCTGCTCGGAGTCCCGTTCGTTCATCTGGCAGCCGTAGGTTTTAATGTAAAGCTTGGGCATGGAGAAAATCAGATCTTCTTTTTTAACGTGACCACGCATTCCAGATGCTTGGTCTGGGGGAAGAGGTCAAAGGGCTGTACGGCGGTGACGGCGTACCCGGCCTTGTCAAATTCCGCCAGGTCCCTGATCTGGGTGGCGGGATTGCAGGAAACATAAACGACCTTGCCGGGACCGAAGGCGAACAACTGGGTCAGGAACTCCATGCTGCATCCCTTCCGGGGCGGGTCAATCACGACAGCGGTCTTTGCCGCGGGAAAGTCAACCTGGGCGAAAATGGCTCCGGCGTCCGCCGCCAGGAATTCCGCGTGTTCGATGCCGTTGCTCCGGGCGTTGCTGCGCGCCCAGTCCGCGGAAGTCTCGCTGACTTCCACACCCAGCACCTTTTTGAACTGATGGGCCAGGCTCAGGGCGAACAGGCCGGAGCCGCAATAGGCGTCTACCAGGAACTCCTCCCCGTCCATGCCGGCCTGCTGTGCTACGTAATCCGTAAAAAGGGGAAGAATAAAGGGATTGTTCTGGAAAAAGTCACCGGCCAGGAAATGGAATTCCAGCTCGCCCACATGTTCGCAGGCCACGGCATTGTTGTTGGTGATGACGGCACCTTCCGAGGCGCGGAGCAGAATGGTCGCGCCGCGCTTGAAGCGGGAAGCCGCCTGGTAAACGCTCTTGCGGGCCATGGGAAGCACTTCGTTGATGCATTCCATGGCAATCGGGCACTGCGGCACGTCCACCACTTCCCTTCTGGAACCTGCCTTCAGGAAGCCGATGGCCGGTTTGCCACCCTCCTTCGGCTTGTCAAAGTGGGGCGTGATCTTGGACCGGTAGTTGTATTGGCGGGGTGAGGCAATGGCCGGGTTCACAGGCAATTCCAGTCCGGCCTGCAGGCGGAGCAGATCCGCCACCTGCCGGGTTTTCCAGAGGAGCTGCCGGTCATAGGAAAAATGCTGGTACTGGCATCCGCCGCAGGTGCCGAACAGGCGGCAGACCGGTTCCACGCGGTCCGCGCTGGGTTGGAGTACTTCCACCAGGTCGGCGGAGGAATAATTCTTGTCATTGCGCCAGACGCGGGCTTTCACGCGGTCCCCCGGCAGGGCAAACGGAACGAACACCACCCAGCCGTCCACGCGGCCGATGCCGTCGCCCGCGTTGGAAAGGGCGTCAATGTCCAGTTCAAGTTCCTGATGGTAGGAAAAAGGTTCCGGGTGGAAGCCTTTGGGAATGGTTGCGGTCATGGCGATGGGGAGGATTATGGTGCGGTGGGAGTGATCAGCTTGCCGTCCAGGTCATACAGCAGGGTCTGCGGCAGCTGGGGGGTGCGCAGTCCGGGCCGGAAATCGCCTGGCAACACGGCCGGCCCCGGAGCGGACTCTTCCTGTTCATCCTCCGAAAGAATGGCCGGTTTCTCCGGCGCGGGAGCCCAGGGCGCCGGGCGGTCCGCTGCGGCGGTTTGTTCCGGCTGAACGGCAGGGGCGGGTTCCTGAGGCGCCGTTTCCTTGTTGGAGGCGCAGGAAGCGGCACAGGCCAACCCGGCAATCAGACAGGAGCGGATCAGGAGCTTTTTCATGGCGCGGATTCTTACAGCTTCATCCGCGCTTGGCAATCGAATTTCCGCTTTATTCCCCTTCTTCCCGTGCATGGAAGAACGGGATAAGGGGAAAAGACTTCCGTAAGGCGCGTCTTAAATGCGTTCGCTCGTTTTCGTCCGCGGATGGCGGAAGTAGGGGATGCGGTGCGCCTGCGCACGTTTCCGGTGCAGGTGGCGGACGATGCGGAAGCAAATGAATGCGACTGCCAGAAGAAGCAGCGTGACGCTCCACCAGTTCCAGCCCACGGGCGCATCCGGCACCCCTATGCGGCCGATCATGGGAAGCTTGAGGGCGGGGCGAAGGAGGTCAAAACCTGCATCCAGACCCATCAGGCTGATTTCCACCCCTTCCGCCAGTCCGAGACTGAATCCGGCGATGCCCCATAAACTGAGGCGGATGCCCGTGCCGCTTTCCGTCCGTCCGGCAATGCCGGCGGGCAGATAATCCTTCCCCACCGCATGAGGAGGAAGTTCCACCGTCAGCTCCGGCACTTCCCTCATCAATGCGGCAGTGAAGGTGTTGCTGTTGGGGCCGGGGATGATCCAGTAAGTACCGGCATGGGGATATTCCTGCGCCGTGCGGCTGATGGCGGGAATGGCTTTTTCCGCCGCTTTTCCGCGCAGTTCCTGAATTAATTCCGGTTCCGCGCCAAACCATTTGCGGTCCGGAATATCCCGGGCGATGGAAACGCTGGTTCCCGTGGACGGAAGCTGGTAGCCCATGACCTGGTAAACGGTGTAAAAGTCGGCGTTCTTTTCCTTCACGGCTATCCACGTATGCACGGCGAAATATTTGCGCCAGCCGAAGGCCCGTGCCGCATACACCTGCACGACGGCTTCCGGCTCTTCCCCGGGAAGAGGAGCCAGGCCGCTGCTGCTACGGTCCGCCTTTTTCCAATCTTCCGCGGGATGGAAATAAATCAGTGCTCCGCACAGGAGCAGGAACGCCATGAACAGCCAGAAAATGAGGCGCCATTTATTCCGTGAAGGGTGCCTGCGGTTATAGGGGTTGGAATGGCGCATGGCGAATGTATATACCTTGAACTGCAAATGATGGCAATGGCGGAATCTTGAAGTTTGACTTCCCCTCCGCGCGGCTTATGATCACCGGGGTATGAGCAGGTTTGCCGTTTTCATGTTTTGCGCCGCCGTCATGACTGCCGTGACGGTCCCCGTTTCCGCCATGGTGAAGCAGCAACCGCCCGTTCCCGCCGTGAATGAATCGGGCAGTCCCGTTTTTGACCAGCTGCGCCATGAAGCCATTGAAAAAAAGGTTCCCCTCGTCATCTATCTGACAGGTTCTTCCTGGTGCGTGTATTGCAACATCTTTACGAAAAAGCATATCAAGGAGCCTGCTTTTAAGAAGGCCTCCGGCAAAAAATTCATCTTCTGGATGGTGGATACCAAGCAGGCTCCGGGAAGGACGCCGGGTTCCTTTGTCTTCCAATTCGTTCCGGAAGAAGCGGGCAACGTAGTGGGATGCATAGGTTCCAAAGCCCCCTATGTTGTTTTCGGGCCTCCCGCCGTCATCATTCTGGACCCTGTTTCCGGAAAAATGATTAAGAAAATGGTGAGCCAGGGGGATATGGACAAGGAAGGCAAACCCCTGCCCGCAGTCATTGAGGATTGCTGGAAGAAATTCCGGGAGGAAGGGCAAAAGGCCTCCTGAGGATCAGGCCTTTTCCTCTTTGAAGAACAATCCGGAGGTGCGGGATCCTTTCCCGGTTTCTTTTCCTGCAACTGCTTTCTTTCCGCTAAAAACGGTAAATAAAACGCAGCCATGGGTGCGGCGTGCCGGAATAATAGGGATACCACCGGTGCTCGGGGTGGTACATGGCGGAACCCCATGCATCCTGCCGGCGCGCCCGGGGAGCATGGGTAAGCAGCCGCCATTCCCTGCATGGAAAGGAAGAAGAATCCGTGCTTGAGGCGGACGGCACCAGGAAGGCCTGGATAGCGCTGGAAGAACAGACGTAATAGGGAATATTGAACCGGGGCGCCAAGCCGAGCGCCAGCAGAAGCCATATCCAGAGCCTGAGGGCAGGATGCCGGGCCCAGCTGAAGGCCAGGAAAGAGAGCAGGCATGCCATCACCGGAACGCTCCCCTTGCAGAGCAGGTCATTGACGTCTCCATTGATGTAAAAGAAGGGGAGTGCGAGGCCGGTTGCCAGCGTGCAGATGAAAAGGGAATTCCTCCGGAAATCCCGCCAGCAGAACAGGCCGTACAGCAGGAAGGAGGTTCCCGCCAGCAGAAAATCCCCCGGGAGCGTGTAAAAGGGCCGCATGCCCATATGGGAGGACGGAGCGTTTACCGCTGCATAATAAAAGAGAAGGCATACTCCCAGAACGACGGCTGCCGGAAAGGAGGGATGGAACAGGATGCGCCAGGGATGCGGCTGTTTTTTCCATTGCAGGAGCCACTGGCATGCGGCCAGGGGCAATCCCCCAACAGCCGCGAGAGGTGAATAGAAGGCCGTAGCCGCAAACAGCAGGGGCATCCAGTTCAGGGGCATGCGGCCCGAAGCCAGGAAGATGAAAAAAAGCATGACGGGAATGGAGGCGTTTGCGCTGCACATGATCTGTTCCGCCGTGCCGAAGTAATGCAGCCTGAGCAGGTCCAGTCCCAGCCAGTACTGGAAATTCAGCAGGGAGCCGAACAGCACCATCAGCAGTGCGAGCAGCAGGGAACGGCGGCCGGAGAAAACACAGAGCCACAGCCACGCCAGGAACAGGCCCCATGCCCCCCACAGCACGACCAGCGCGCGTGCAACCCCCAGCCCCGCCAGTTTGCCTGCCAGGGCCGGAACCAGCCAGAACCCTGTGTTGTAAATCAAAACATCTCCATCCGGAAAAACGACGGGCCACGGACTGGCGACCAATTCACGCAGACAGGCGTTCCGGACAATATGGTCCGGGTGCTGATTGACCCATTCCCCCCACCCGGACAGCACCATCAGGACGAGGAATGCCGCCAGAACGGCAAGGGAAGAGCGCGTAAACAGCGGAAAGGCGGGGAGAGAAGGCTTTTCCGGCAGTTCCTTCCGCCCGGGAGCCGCCAGCCCCGCGAACAGCAGGGCCGTCAGGGGAAGAGCAATGTACCAGTGCATCCATCCTGCCATGAAGACCAGGACAGGCAGTAAAAGCCAGGTGCAGCTATGCCATTTCAGCGCGGTCACGTTGAACGCTTGTTCCGGGCAGGGGGCATCGGAGGCGGGGCAAGGCATTTCTCCGGAACTTTAATAGGCCGTGGAGAGGGTGGCAAGGGTGAAACTTACGGACCGGAATGGAAGGGGACTGCCGTACAGGGGCCGGTGGCAGGAATGCGGACGTTTCGTCTCTGCTTTACCGGAAGAATGGGGTGTTCCATGATGGATGCCTTATGAATAAGACAGAATTCATCCGGGAATTGCAGAAGGAGCTGGGGGACGGCATTACCCCCCGACAGGCGGAACGAGCGCTGGACGCCGTGCTGGACACGATTGCGCAGGCGGTCCGAAGGCGGTCACTGGTCAAATTCCGCGGTTTTGGTTCGTTCAGCATCAAGCGGCGGCGTGCGCGGGTGGTGCGCCATCCGGAAAACGGCAGTAAACTGTTGGTGCATGAATCATGCTCCATGAAATTCCGGCCTTCTTCCTGCCTGTGGAAAAAGTAGTGGAAACGTCCCGCCTCCCCGGTCATTTTGCCATTGACTTCCCTGTCCGGCGCAGGCCTTAATGGACAAGGCAGGTGCGGCCATGCGCCTGCCCGGAAAAAATGACTGACCCCTTTCCCTTTTGCTGACCATGACGCCGGATTCCGTGCATTTGCTGACCCGTTCCTCTCAGATGAGCCTGTTCCGGGATGAACAGGGCCATGTACGCCGGGCCTATTACGGGCCGCGGCTGCGTGAACCGGGGGATGCCCTGGAGGGCGCCGTTGAGGCGCCTCTGCTGTACTCTTCCCTCGCGGATTCCGTGACGGGGCTTCCCAATGCTTCCGATGAATACGGCATTTGCATCACCCAGGCGGACGGAACCCTTTCCCTGCGCCTGGAATGCCTGGGGTGGGAGGTTCTGGCACTGGATGAAGACCGGGAAGAGGCCGTCTTTTATTGTAAAGACCCTTCCTATCCGGTACGGGTGGAAATTCACGTGCGTTCCCACCGGGAATCGGACGCCTTCATGCAGTGGGCGGTGATACGGAACGAGGGAAAAGGAGGCATTCGCATCCACCGCGCGGCGTCCGGGCAACTGAATCTGCGCGCAGGGCGGTACTTCGTCACCAGCTTCCGCGGCACGTGGGGCGGCGAATCCCTGATGAGCGAGGAGGAAATCCAGAGAGGCCACGAACTGTCCCTGCTTTCCGGAACCGGAACCCGCGCCGCGCAGGAGGGAAGCCCCGGCTTCATCATCTCCCTGGACGGTCCGGCGCAGGAAGACTCCGGGGAAGTGATTCTGGGGGCACTGGCATGGTCCGGCAACTACCGGATATGGTTCCGGCACAGTCCGTATCATTACCTCTTTGCCGGAGCGGGGCCGGATGTGGCCCCGGCGTCCTATCTGCTGGATGGCGGCGGAGCATTTGAAACGCCTCCCCTGATTCTGGTGCACAGTGGAAACGGCAAGGGGGAAGCCTCCCGGCGCATCCACCGCTGGGCGCGCCGCTACGGCCTGCGCGGCGGCGGCACGGAACGGCTGACCTTATTGAATTCATGGGAGGGCGTGTACTTTACCTTCACGGAAAAAGTGCTGCACGGCATGATGAAGCGTGCGGCGGATTTGGGAATTGAGCTGTTCGTGCTGGACGACGGCTGGTTCGGCAATCAATTCCCGCGCAATGACGCCCGCGCCGGTCTGGGGGACTGGAAGGTGAACCGTAACAAATTGCCCCATGGGCTGGAAGGCCTGGCCCGGCAGGCGGAAAAGCTGGGAATATGCTTCGGCCTCTGGGTGGAGCCGGAAATGGTGAACCCCCAGTCGGAACTGTATCAGGAGCATCCGGAATGGGTAATAGGCCTTCCGCACCGGGAAAACAGGCTGGAACGCAGCCAGTATCTGCTGGACTTGAGCAACCCGGACGTGCGCCGCTACATCCTCGGCGTGATGCGTGAGCTTCTCGGAAAGCATCCCGGCATTTCCTATGTCAAATGGGACTGCAACCGCAAGATTTCCGATCCCGGCTCCTCCTGGCTGGACGCCTCCCATCAGGGGAACCTGTCCATGGACTATGTCCGCGGCTATGAAATCATTCTGGATACGCTGGCGGCGGAATTCCCGGACGTGGTGTTCCAGGCCTGTTCCTCCGGCGGGGGCCGCGCCGATTATGGAACGATGCGGAGACACCATGAATTCTGGACTTCCGACAATACGGACGCCTGTGAACGCGTATTCATGCAGTGGGGCATCGGGCACCTGTTCCCGGCCATCTCCATGGCTTCCCATGTGACGGCTTCCCCCAACCATCAGACAGGCCGCGCAACGCCCCTCAAATTCCGGTTTGACGTGGCGATGTCCGGCCGCCTGGGTTTTGAACTCCAGCCCTGCGACATGACGGAAGAGGACATGGCTTTTTCCCGCAGGGCGCTGGCGGAATACAAGCGCATCCGCCTCGTGGTCCAGTTCGGGGACCTGTACCGCCTGTCCTCCCCGTATGAAAGCCGGGTGGTGTCCCTGATGTACGTCCATGAAAAAAGGGCCGTCGTCTTCGCGTGGCTGATGGACAAATGGCTGGCTGATTCCCCGCCTCCCCTGCGCCTGAAAGGCCTGGATCCTGACGCCAGATATCTGGTGAGGGAAATCAACATGGATGAAAACGGTCCCGTCACCGGCGCCCATGAACGGGTATTCGGCGGTGATTTTCTGATGAACGCCGGCATCCGCATCCCCTGGAGAAAAGTCTTCCAGTCCGTCTGCATGGAAGTGGTGGAAACAGGCAGCTGAACGGCAGTATATTGATGGGGAAGGAAGGAGGGTTATTTGCCGATAAACCGGAAGGCCCTCGTACATGCCTGTTTCAGTGCATCCCAGGCATGGTGAAACGGCATATGGTATTTTCTTTCCGGATTCATAGGAGGGATGGGCGCGTGTTTCTCTCTAATGGTTTGATCATTATCTGAGCACTTTCTTGGGAATCTTCGTAAACAGTATAAAGGAAGAACCGTCATGAAAAATAACGGCTTCCATATCGTACCAGAAATCGTCCGATCCTGTTATGGAATACCTTCCACGCCAATAAGCGTTAACATCCTTTTTCCTGATTTCAGGGTAGCCGTGATGATTTAGTACGGGATTAACCTTGTTAAGGAATTTCTTATTCAATGAATCTTTGACGGAAAATAACGTTATCTGGTCTGAATCAAAACTTCCCGGGAATGGCAGGGATTCAGAGGAATGAGTGAACACATTCCTGATGATGTCGTCATCGGGATAAATATGCATCAAAGTTCTCGGATTGGAATAATCGTTCATCTCTTTTTGAGACAGATCCCAGACGACATGGATGTGGGAGGCCTGCGGAAAATTCTTGAAGTCCTCTTTTTCACTCAATAATTCTCCCTTGTCTTCCCATGCATGCTTTTCCGGTTCCGGGCTGCAACTGGTTAAAACAAGGCTGAACAGAATTGAAATGGCAGGGATAATGGATAAAGCATGGGGCGTTTTTTTCATAAGCCAATCGTTTCAATCTATTTTGTTCCATAGTTTCCCGGTCCGGGTCTGGGTGGTCTTCCGTCTTGGTTTCTTCAAGGCTTGACGGCGGGAGAGCCTGTGCATCAACCTGCTTTACTCATTTAATATCTGATGGCCCCAAAAAACAACATCATTTTTTGTTCCTGGAGAGGGGATGGAAATTTTTGCCGCTCTCCTAAAACAATTTCATGGATAAAAAGATGGAATCAAAGCAATGGATAAATTCCACCTGGTGGGAAGAACAGGGGGCTGAGAACGGTTTTCCCCAGGAGAATGCGTATCTTCTCTTCTGAAGTTTGTGGCGCGTCCGGCCCTGCTGGCTAGATGCCCACCTGGCCGCCGATGGTCTGGATGATGACCTTGGCAATGATGGTCATCAGGATGAGGGCTACGGGGTAGGCGGTGGCGTAGCTGACCACGGGGGCCTGGGAGTCCGTCTTGCTGGCGATGGCGCCCAGGGCCGGGGTAGAGGTCATGCCGCCGCAGATGCCGCCCAGGCATTCCAGGATGTTCATCTTGAAGACCTTCATGCCGATGAGGTACCCGGCGAACATGCCGGAGCAGGTGACGATGATGCCCATGATGAAAACGGCCGCGCCGTGGGTGGCCACCGTATCCACCAGATCAGCGCCGCCCTTGATGCCGGCGTCAGCCAGGAAGAAGACCAGCCCCAGGTCCTGAAGAAGCAGGCGGGTGGGGCGGGGGATGTACCCCACGATAGGCCCCAGCCTTCCGAAGTGGCCGAGCAGCAGGGCCACGATCAGCGGACCGCCGGCAATGCCCAGGGAAATGCCCATGCCGTTGCCGAAGCTGAAGTTGACCAGCCCCAGGACAATGCCCAGGGAAAGGCCGAAGCCCAGGGAGAGCAGGTCCGTCTGGTTCATGTCCTGGCTGCGGTGGCCGATTTTATCTCCGTATTTGGTAAGGTTTTCCGGGGAACCTACGACGGTCAGCACGTCGTTGCGTTCCAGCGTGGTGTCCCCCGTGGGGACGAAGGTGAAGCCCAGGCGGGAGATGCGGGAGATGATAACGCCGTCCGTGCGCAGGGTTTTCAGGTCGCGCAGCTTGCGGCCGGCATAGTTCTTGTCCGTCAGGATCAGCTTGCGGCGTTCCTTCTGGGAGTCCATGGGGTAGGGATTCTCGCATGTTTCTCCCAGGAAGGCGATGTCATGCGGCATGGTGTCGCTGTTGCCGACGATGAGGACTTCCGTTCCTTCCCGGAACGTGTCTTCCGGCGTCAGGGGCATCAGCCTGTCATTGCGCACCACGCGGGTCACCATGCAGTGCAGGCCGTCCAGCAGCTTGCAGTCCGCAATGTTCTGGCCGATCAGGTTGGGCTGGGTGACGCGGACGAGGCGTGAAATAATGCTGGCCTCCTGCTTGGAGTGCATGACCTTGGCCTCCTTGTTCAGGTCAATGTGCAGCAGGCGCGGCAGAAGCTGGACGAACAGGACCACGCCCACCACGCCGAACGGGTAGGCGATGCCGTAGCCAATGCTGACGCCGCTGCCGGAGGTTCCGGGCAGGCTTTCCGTAGCCGCCGCCAGGGCCGGGGTACTGGTGCAGGCCCCGGCAAAGATGCCGGAGGAAATCCCGGCGGGAACCTTGAACCAGATGCCGCACAGGCAGGTGAAGAGGGCGGAAACGCCTACGATGACGGCGGCCATGACCGCCAGCTTGCTGCCCTGCTTGGCGATGGCGGAAAAGAAGCGGTTGCCCGCGCTCAGGCCCACGCAATAGACGAAAAGCGCCAGGCCCAGCTGGCCTACGCCGTTGGGGATGGCCAGGCTGTAGTGGCCGGCGGCAAGAGCTACGAAGAGAACGCCGGAAAGACCGAGGTTCAGGCCGTATATTTTAATGCTGCCAAGGGCGATGCCGAAGAAGATGATTCCAAAGAGAACCAGGGTGTTGTGATTGAGCAGGATGTCGAACATGGTCGGCTGGGTCAGTCTTTGCCCGGAGCGAACTCAAAGTTGCGGAAGCGGACGGGGATGGAGGACTGCTCCAGCCTGGTCCGGTCAAACAACCGGCTCGGCGCGGGGAGAGAGTTGAGTGTTTGTTGGGTCAGGTAAAAATTTTGCACGAAGTAGTTGCCCCCATACCCTCGCTTTGTCAAGTCGCGTATGATGTTGTTGACGTGATCTTCCGTCAATAAATCGGGATGGACGGTGGTTCTGACTTCAAAGGGGACATGGGAGGCGATCAGGTAGTCCAGCGTTTCGGAAAAGGAGGGGAACAGGTCGGGCCTTCCTGTAACGGTGCCGTATTGTTCGGCAGGCGCCTTGTAGTCCAGGGCGATGTAGTCGCAAAGACCCTCTTCCACCAGTGTTTTCACCACGCCGGGCCTTGTGCCGTTGGTATCTATTTTAATTGCGAAGCCGAGCTGCCGGATCTCGCGGCAGATGGGGATGAGGTCGGGACACAGCGTACACTCGCCGCCGGACAGGACTACTCCATCCAGAAATCCCACCCGATCTCTGAGAAAATCAAGGTAATCCGTCCGGTCTCCGGCAGGAGAACCCGTTCCTCTGACCAGGGAGACGTTGTAACAGTACTGACAAAACAAGTTACAGCCCCTCAGCCAGAAGATGCAGGCCACCTTGTTTGGAAAATCCAGCAAGGTGAGCGGCGTGATATCCGCTATGCCCCGACCCGTTCCCATTGACTTCGCATATGTTATTGGGAAAATTACCGCGGCTGTTCCGTTTGGGCGGAGCAGGAGCACGGCCGGCCCGGTTCCACAAAGTGGACGCGGTCATGGAATTCGCCCTGCTTGCCGGCGTTGAAGGTTTCCACAGGGCGGTGATAGCCCATGACGCGCGTGTAAACGGTGCAGCGGGTCCGGTCCTGTGCGTATTTGCTTAATATTTCCTGTTTGGTCATCGTCGTTTTAATGATTGGGGGTTTGAAATGGTGCGGTCGGTGGAAAAGAGTTATTCGTGCCTGTGGATGTGGAGCAGTTCCTCATCACAGAAGGGGCAGTATTGATGTTCCCCGCGCAGGTAGCCGTGCTTTTCACAAACGGAGAAAAGAGGCGTAACCGTCAGGTAGGGCATGCGGAAGCGGGTCAGCACCTTGCGGACGATGTCCCGGCAGGCTTCCGGAGAGCTGATGGCTTCATTCATGTACATGTGGAAGACGGTGCCCCCGGTGTAGCAGCACTGCAATTCATCCTGGAGCTGGAGCGCCCGGAACAGGTCGCTCGTGTGGTCCACGGGGAGCTGGGAGCTGTTCGTGTAATAACGCTGCCCCACGGGCCCGGCCTGGAGGATGTCCGGATAGCGTTTCTGGTCCTCGCGGGCAAAGCGGTGCGTGGTGCCTTCCGCCGGCGTGGCTTCCAGGTTGTACAGGTTGCCCGTTTCCTCCTGGTATTCCTGCATGCGCAGGCGGATGAATTCCAGGATTTCTTCCGCAAACGCCCTGCCTTCCTCGGAGGTGATGTCCATCGTGTCGTTGGAGAAGTTGCGGAGCAGCTCGTTCATGCCGTTGACCCCGATGGTGGAAAAGTGGTTGCGGAAGGTGGGCAGGTAGCGCTTGGTGTAGGGGTACAGGCCGCGGTCGTACATTTCCTGGACGAAGGCCCGTTTCTTTTCCAGGCAGGATTTGGCCAGGTCCAGCAGTTCCCCCAGCCGGGCGAACAGGGCTTCCCGGTTCTGCTTGAACAGGTAGCCCAGCCGGGCCAGGTTGATGGTGACCACGCCGATGGAGCCGGTCATTTCCGCGGAGCCGAACAGGCCGCCGCCGCGTTTGAGCAGTTCCCGCAGGTCCAGCTGGAGGCGGCAGCACATGGAGCGTACGGCGTCCGGCTTGTAGGCCCGCTCATCCGGCACGCGCTCCCCGTTTTCATTGACGGTGTACTGGCTGCCGATGAAGTTCTGGAAGTAGGATGAACCGATCTTGGCGGCGTTTTCAAACAGGAGGGGCACGTTTTCCCCCTCCCAGTCAAAGTCTTCCGTGATGTTGACGGTGGGGATGGGGAAGGTGAAGGGCTGTCCCGTGCTGTCCCCTTCCGTGAGCACTTCGTAAAAGGCCTTGTTAATCAGGTTCATTTCCTTCTGGAAGTGCTTGTAGGTCAGTTCCGTCAGCTTGTTCACGCCGCGTTCCCGGGCCAGGGCGAGCAATGCGGGGTCTTCCATTCCCTCAAAAAGGTGTTCCCCTCCGCTGAAGGGGGGCTGGTCCCGCAGGTCGCGTGGCACCGTCCAGTCAATGGTGACGTTGGTGAAGGGGGACTGGCCCCAGCGGGAGGGCACGTTCAGGTTGTAAACAAAGCTGCGGATGTCCTTCTTGATGCGCGTAAAGTCCGCCTGGTCCTTGAAGGCGTAAGGCGCCAGGAAGGTGTCAAAGGAGCTGAACGCCTGCGCTCCGGCCCATTCGCTCTGCAGAATGCCCAGGAAGTTGGCCATCTGGCCCAGGGCTTCCCGGAAGTGGCGGGGGGGCCTGCTGTTCACGCGGCTGCGCACGCCGTTGAATCCTTCATTGAGCAGGTTGCGCAAGCTCCAGCCGGCACAGTACCCGGTCAGGCAGTCCAGGTCATGGATGTGGTAGTCCCCCTCGCGGTGGGCGGCGCCTTCACGGGCGGAATAGACCTGGTCCAGCCAGTAGTTGGCAATCACCTTGCCCGCCGTGTTGTTGATCAGGCCGGCATTGGAATACGTGGTGTTGGAATTGGCGGCGATGCGCCAGTCGCTCTGGCCGATGTATTCCTCCACCGTCTGCTTGCAGTCCACATACGTGTTTCCGGAATAGAGGCCCCCCAGCTGCTCGCGCTGCATTTTGTGCAGGAAGCGGTAGGTGATGAAGGTCTTGGCCGTGTCAAAGTATCCGCAGCGGAACAGGGCGCGTTCAATCATGTCCTGGATCTCTTCCACATGCGCGCTGTCCTGATGGCTCAGCTTGGCTTCCACTTCTTCATAAATGGAGCGGTTGTAGGAGGTACCGGAGCTATGGAAGGCGTTCTTGATGGCTTCTTCAATTTTATAGCCCTGGTATTGTTCCTTTTTTCCGGAACGTTTAATGATGCTTGTTGCCATGGTGGATGTCTCGCTTGGAAGGGATGATGACCGTTCATCCGCGAGCCTGGGCAAAAGCCTGGAAAATCATAGGCAAGGGCCGCCGCATGCGTGCATTCTTCACAAGGGGCACGATGAGGACCTGTGCGTATGTTCATCCTGTCCGCGGGATGGGATACGGGGGCATCAGGTCGTCTTCTGGCTTCCGGTGCGACATGTGATGGGGACTTCCCGACTGCTGAGCAGTCAGTGTCCGGTCCATCGTCTACCGGTTACAGCGGCGCGTCCGCGACGGATTTTCACCGTCTTCCGTTACCTGCGCTGGAACGCAATGAAACATGGAAAGAGAGCTCTCGCAAGGAAAATGTGCAAATGATGTGTGAAATATTTATTAATATACTATATATAGTATATATTCCGTGGAGGATGGTTGGGAATGCGGCTTCCTTTTCTGTCATGGCACCATATGTGCCCATGTTTCCGCTTTTTCCAATGCCCGCGGAAAACAGAAACGGCTTGGGAAGGCGGGGGAGGAAATGCTCAGCAAGGAAATTTCCGGGCTGATTGTTCCGTATAGCATCTTATGTTCTCTTTCACTTCTCTATGTCGTCCATGGGCCAAAGGCGTCCTGGTCCCTGCGCTGTCCCTGCTGTTTGTGCCGCAGCCTGGTTCGGGAGCTTCTGCGGATTGGAAGGAGAAAACCATCCGGGACAATTTGAGCCTGGTTGCCCGGTGGCAGGTGGAACATCCCAAAAAACGCTCCCCGCTGCATTGGACCTATGGGGCGTTCTATTCCGGAATGGCGCAGTACGGCCTGGCCATTCCGGAGGGCATCGCGCTGTCGGTCCTGAGGAAGGCGGGGGAGGAGCTGGAATGGAAAACCTTGAAGCGCCATTATCATGCGGATGACCATGCCATAGGGCACGCCTGGCTGGAAATGGCCATGGAAGACGGGCGTCCCGCCGCGGCGGAAAAGATCCGCGCCGTGCTGGATCAAGTGATGACGCAGCCCTCTTCCGCCTCCCTGCAATTCCAGACCCCCGGATGCCAGGACCGCTGGAGCTGGTCTGACGCCCTGTTCATGTCCCCTCCCGTATTCGTGAAACTGGCGGCCTATACCGGAGACCGCCGGTATCTGGAGTTCATGGACAGGGAATACAAGGCTGCGTGCGATTATCTTTTTGACAGGAAGGAGGGGCTGTTCTTCCGGGATTCCCGTTATTTCACCATTCCGGCGGCCAATGGGAAAAAGATGTTCTGGAGCCGGGGCAACGGCTGGGTGATGGCGGGGCTCCCCCTCCTATTGCAGGATATGCCGCATGACTGGCCTTCCCGCCCCTATTACACGGCACTGCTCAAGCGCCTGGCGGCGTCTTTGAAAAAGCTCCAGTCGCCCGACGGGTCATGGCATGCCAGCCTGATGGACCCTGAACATCCTCCCTTGAAGGAAATGAGCGGAACTCTGTTTATCATGTACGGCATGATGTGGGGCGTGAACCAGGGGTATCTGGATGCGGAGGAATATCTTCCCGTCATCCGCAGGGCATGGAAGGCCGCCTGCGAGGCCGTGACTCCGGAAGGAGCCCTGGGATGGGTGCAGCCTATTGCCGACAAGCCGGGACATTATTCCGGGGAGGATACGGAGGTGTACGGCGCCGGAGCCTATCTGATGGCAGGCTGCGAATTGCGCAAGTGGGTCATTGGGCGGGACCATCCGCAGAAAAGAACCGTGACCGTCACGAACCCCCTCTTCATGTTCCGCCCGAATGAAACGGTGGCCGTTCCCTGGCCGCGGGGGGCTTCCGGGAATGACTCCCGTTTGCGCGTGTTTGATGTACGCCATGGGCGCGTGGTTCCTCACCAGCTGGCGGACACGGATGGAGACGGCCGGACGGATACCCTGCTGTTCCAGGGTAGTTTCCGTCCCGGAACGGTCCGTGATTTCTGGATTCTGGAAAATTCCTCCCTGAAGGCGGCTCCCTCTGCGGAAGTCTGTTTCAGCCGTCCGGTGCCGGAGCGTCTGGATGATTTCGCCTGGGAAAACGATCTTACGGCGCACCGGATTTACGGTCCGGCCGTTGCCAGGTCCGCTCCTGCGGGGGAAGGCCTGGTTTCCAGCGGAACGGACGTCTGGAGCAAGCGCGCCTGGCAACCCGTCATCAATGAATTTTACAAGAGGGGTGATTACCACCGTGACCATGGCAAGGGGCTGGACATGTACAATGTGGGGCGTGGCCGGGGCTGCGGCGGCATCGCCGTGTTCAGGGACAGGAAGCCGTATGTGTCAGGGAACTGGGTCAGCGCCCGGACGCTGTATAACGGTCCGGTGCAGACTGCTTTTGAGGTGGTTTATGCTCCGTGGGGCGTTGGAGACGGCATGCATGTTGCGGAGACGCGGAAGGTGACTCTGGATGCGGGCAGCCGTTTCTCCAGGGTCCGCAGCACGCTGGCCGTCCAGGGGGCGGACATGGTGAAGGCCGGAGTGGGATTGGATACGGGAAAAGGAAGGAATAAGTATGAAACCGTCATGGCAGACCGGGAAAACGGCGGGATCATCACCGCCTGGAGCACCCCTCGGAAGAACGACGGCTGCTTTGGAACCGCGGTGATCGCACCCTGGCTTCCGGAAGGCCGGGCGGAGGATGCGGAGGGCTGCACCTACTGGACCAGGGAAGTGGAGAGCGGCAAGCCTTTTGACTGGTACCTGGGAGCGGTTTGGGACAAGGCTTCCCCGGTTAAATCCGCCGCCGGATGGGAGGCGGAAGTGCGCCGCGTCCGCGAGTGCATCAGGCATCCCCTCCAGATCCGGGTGCGGTAGGATTCCCGGACTCCTTGCAAGTTTGCCGTCTCTCGCAGAAGGGTGGGATGTGCAGGGAGCCTCCGCCTTTTTTACGGGAGCGGCTGCGGCTGTGCGGGGGCGGCCATCCATTCGGCCAGTATTTCCGGCTGGATGGGGGCCGGAGTTTCCCGGACGTCCGGAGACGCCAGGTTCAACCCGTTTCTGACGACTTCCGAACGGATGGAGGCCATGGCAAGGAGGGTATGGAAAATATGGTCGTGGGAGACGGCTTTCAGGCGGTTGGCCTTCAAGGCGCGCACCATGTCCGGGTAGCGTGAGGCGAAGGCGTCCGAATACCAGACGAACATGGCGGGGCGGTAAACGGGCGGCAGCACGTGCCCCTGGAACATTTTCCCTTCTTCTCCCAGGGCCACGCCGTGGTCGGAGCAGTAAAAATAGATGGCCGGCCTGTCTTTCAGCTGCGCAATCATGCGGTGGATGGAGGCGTCCAGATCCACGATGGAGTTGTCATACGCATTGACGGTTTCTTCCAGCCGGGCCTTGGGGTCGTCCATATTGCAGGATGCCGGGGTAAAATGTCCGGCTTGCGCGGGATAGCTGAAAGCCATGTGGCTCCCGTTGTTGTAAATGACGTAAACCTGCTTGCCGCGGCCATGCCGTTTCAGGGCTTCCTCCATCACCAGGGAGGTGCGTTCCTGCATCATTCCGGGCGTCTGGTGCAGGGGAGGCGTTTGTTTCTGCTCCCGGCAGTTCCGGGTCAGGATGCCCATGGAATAGTCATGGATGGAATCCCCGTTCAGGTCCATGATCCGGATGGTACGGAAACCGTGCTTGTTGAACAGGTCGATGAAGGAGGAATGGCGGGGGCTCCGGCTGGACAGTTCCGCATCCGTGAACATGCCGATGGCGGAAATTCTGGTCACAATGCCGAAGGAGGTGGCATGCGGGAAGGAAACGACGTTGGATTCCTTCGAAAGCAGAGGCATCGTATTCCGGTGATAACCGTTGAGGGAAAGATGGTCGGCGCGAACGCTCTCGCCCATGTGGAAAACTACGGCAAGGTCATCCGGTGCGTCGCACCAGGAGAGGGGCTCCGCGCAGGAAGGCAGGCTCCGGAGTTCGTTGAAGCTTCCCGCGTCCTGGGTGATGTAGTCGTCCGTGAGCTTGTACGTCATCATGAAATCCACGAAGGGCCAGCCTTTGGCCTTGTCGGAAGTGTAGTAAAGGTAAAGGGGCTCCGAGCTGTAGGAGGTGGCCGGAATGCTGAGCAGCAGAAAGGCTCCGTACAGGCCCCAGATGCATGCCAGCGCGCTCCACGTGGCCTTTTGGCGCAGGGAACGGCGGCTCCAGTAAATAGCCAGGTAAATGAATGCCGCCAGCAGCAGGGCCCCCATGACGGAAGAGGCGGTGCAAAAGGCGCAGGCTTCCCGGAAATTCGTCTCCGCAATGCTGGAAAGGACGGAAAGGTTCAGAGTCAGGCCGTACCGCATCTGCATCATGTACAGGCCCGCATTGAACAGGATGACGGCCGGAAGGATGACGTACGCAGTGAAGCGGTATTTCAGGCAGAGGAGAATGGTGCCGCAGAGCAGGGAGGCGGAGCAGACAATGCCCATGCAGCTCATCAGCACGCTCTGTCCGTCATTGAGTACATACGGATTGACCACCAGCGCCGCCACGAGGCTGGCCGCCCACAGGCACCGCATGCGGCGCGGAATGAACGCGGCGCGGAGAGCCTGGCAGATGGCGGACAGAAAACCGTGTCTGTCCGGGTACCGTTCTACGGAACCGGTGGATGCATGGGGAGGGGTCATCGCAAAGAAGGAGAGAATTTCTTCCTGCTTGAAGGGGAAGCCATTGTAAGGGTTTCACAGTGATGCTCAAGCAGAATGTGACGGAACGCCTCTTCATGAAGGGGAAACCGTATCTGAAATGCCCGTGCTGATAGGGAGAGGAGGAGGGGAGATGAGAAGGAAATCCGGATATGGATGACCCGCAGGCGGATGACCATGGTGAACGGGGTCGTCTTCTCCCGCCATGGGGCTTTGACGGAAAAGGAAAGGGGATTCCCGTTGCGATTGACAAGTACTGTTCCCGGAGAGTATAGAGAAATTATGGAGAATCAATCCGTTGTGTTGCAATGTCTCCGGGCTGTGAAGGCGGCGGCCTGCATTTGCGTGGTGGCGGCTGTGACATTGCCGTGGTTTGCTGCGGCTTCCGACCTTGGGTTTGTTCCCGGAATGGTGCTGGGCATAGCCGGTGTTCTGCTGGCGGTGGCTTCCCTTGCCTGCTCCGTAGTCGCCTTATGCAGAAAATCCGTCGGATTCGGCGTCACCATGATTTTAGTCGGGGCGCTCGCCTGCGGCGTAGTTGAAGCAGAATGCATGTATTTGATGTATAACAAGAAGAGAGTTAACCTGATTGAACGTTCAGGACGGCCCCGGATGCACGTGGGAGAGGAAACCAGAACAACGCGGCCGGGAGGGAGTCCGGAAAAATCCGAAGGCCTGGAAAAAGATCGGGATACCCTTTAAAGCGCTGTTTCCAGGATGGTACGGAAGCGGAGGGCAGGTAAAACTTCTTCCATGGGGCCTTTCTGCGGGTGACGGCAGCTTTTGAAACGTAAAAAAACCGCCCGGAATGTTCCGGGCGGCTTGATGTGCCATGGACTGGCCTCCGGTGCTCAGGCGGAGTTTATCCAATGACGAGGAATTTTTCAGCCTTGGTCCCGCAGAGGGGGCAGGCGTCCACGCCTTCCAGGGATTTGAAGGTATCCCCGCAAACCAGGCAGATCCAGTACTGCTTGGGCAGCGCGCTGGTGTCTCCGCTTTCCAGCGCCTGGAGGGCGGCGGAATAAAAATCGGCATGTTCCTTTTCCGCTTCCGTGGCCCACGTGAAGGAACGGACGGCGGCCTTCTGGCCTTCTTCTTCCGCCACGGCGATGAATTCCGGATACATGCTTTCAAATTCATGGGTTTCTCCGGCAATGGCGGCTTTCAGGTTTTCCGCGGTGGTTCCCACGTGAATCTGGATGTCAATGGGGTCCATGGTGGCTCCCAGTTTTTCCAGCACCTTGTTATGGTTGGCGGCGTGTACGGATTCAGCCTTGGAAGCGGCTTCAAACAATTTCTGAATGAGGGGCTGCCCTTCCTGGGCGGCTTTGGCGGCATAGGCCGCGTAAGTGGCGGAGGCGGTGCTTTCGCCCGTAATGGCGGCTTTCAAGTTTTCTATGGTTTTAGTCATCGGGAGATAATTTATAATAATTCTAAAAAGATGCAACTGAAAAAATCCTTCCAGGGAAGAAAAAAGGCAAATTCCTCTTTCTGCGGCATCACGGGGATTCGTTACACAATGAGTCATTGACGCGTGCATGGTGAACCTGTACAAGGGAAACGTTATGAAGAGCATTGTAACAATTAGTTCGGCATGTGCCCTGGCATTTGCAGGTATGGCTTCCGCTCAGGATGCCCCGGCTCCGGCACCCGCCCCCGCCGCTGAAACCCCTGCCGCGCCCGCTGCGCCGGCCACTGAAGTTTCCAAGGAAGCGAAGGAAGCCGCTGACCAGATGCTGGCTTTGATGAAGGAAATGTCCGCCACGCTCAGCACGGTGAAGGACAAGGCCACCGCAGACGCGGCCGCTGAAAAGATGGCCAAGATCAATGAAAAGGGTGAAGCCCTTTCCAAGAGCGCCCAGAAGGTCCAGGCTGAAATGGATGCCGCCATGCAGGCGCGCCAGGCTGAACTCCTGCCCATTTTCATGGGCATGATGACCGATATGCAGCGTTTGCAGCAGGCCGACTTCTTTGGAAGCCAGGCTCTGAAGGACGCCATGAAACAGACCGGAGCTTCCGGCCCGGAAGAAGGCGTTGAAGTGGAGGAAGAAGAAGTGGAAGTGGACGCCGCCCCGGCTCCCGCTCCTGCTCCGGCCCCGAAGGAAGCTCCCGCTCCCGCCGCCAAGTAACTTTCTTTTTCAGAATTGATTCTCCTCCGGCATTCTCTGGATGCCGGAGGATTTTTTATGCCCGGATTGTCCTGAAAAAAACTCCGGGGAGCGTCGCAGGTTACTGCGGCCTTTCCTGCCGGGACACGGCAACGGTGTACCCGGCGTATTGCGGAACGCTTGAAGCATTCAACAACAGGCAGGCCGCCTCCGTTTCCGGTGCGGCCTGCGAGATGGTGGTGAAGAAATATTGAGGCTTTTTATTTGGCCTTTTTCTTCTTGGCGGCGGCTTTGGCCGGCTTGGCTGCCGCTTTGGATGCCTTGGCGGGTTTTTCCACAGGGCATTCATTGACGGAGTTCCAGGACCAGTCCCATTTGTCCACGTTCATGGCGCAGGCGGTCAGGAGCGCTACGGAGGCGTCCAGGTCATCCTTGTTCGCCATTTCAATCACCTGGTGCACATTGCGGGTGGGAACGGAGATGGCGCCTGCAATAGAGCCGCCCGGAACGAATTTCTGCATGGCGCCGGCATCCGTGCCGCCCGCCGGCAGCATTTCCGTCTGCCATTTGATCTTGTGGGCGTCCGCCATGGCCTTCATGAATTTCACCATGCGGCGGTCCGCAATGACGGAACCGTCATACAGCTTGATGGCGGCTCCTCCGCCCAGCTGGGAAACCTGGTCATGGGCCGGCGTGCCGGGAATGTCACAGGCGATGGTGACGTCCAGGGCGATGGAGAAATCCGGCTGGATGTCCAGCGTGCCGGCCTGGGCGCCTCTCAGCCCCACTTCCTCCTGGACGGTGAATGCGGCCACGAAGTTGCAGGAGGGCTTCTTTTTGGAAGCCTTGATGGCACGGAGGGCTTCAACCAGTACGTAGCATCCGGCGCGGTTGTCCAGGGACTTGACGTTCACGCAGTTTCCCATTTCCACCAGGTCCCGTTCGCGGGTGACGGAGTCGCCCACGGAAACGTATTTTTCCACTTCCTCCTTGCTCATGCCCAGGTCGATGAAGAAATCGGTCACTTCCGGCAGCTTGGTGCGTTCCGCAGGGGACATCACGTGAATGGGCTTGACGCCCATGACGCCAATAAGGTCTTTTTTGCCGTGAACGATGACGCGCTGGGCCGTCAGCGTCTTGGCGTCAAAGCCGCCCAGGGGCAGGAATTTGATAAACCCCTTGTCGTCGATATGACGGACCATGAAGCCGATTTCATCCATGTGGGCGGCGGCCATCATGGTTTTTTCCGTATCCTTGCCTTCCACAATGGCAATCACGCTGCCCATGTTGTCCACGCGCACGGCGTCCACCAGCGGGGCCACTTCCTGAATGATGAAATCACGGATTTTGTCTTCAAACCCCGGAGCGCCCGGAGTCACGCAAATCTGACGAAGCAGTTCCAAATTCATAATGCCGCCAATGTAATGGTTTTCGCGAAGGTTGGCTAGCCCATAATGCGGCCTCCGGAAGGACGCTCCTGCCAGTATTTACCGGCGCTTCCGGGTGATGACGGCTTCCGGTTGCGCGGGAGCCCCGTTGTCCGGGCGCTTGTAATTGACGCGCCGGGCGTCCAGATAGGGGAGCTGGCGGGTAAGGCGCTTTTGGAAATCCTTCTCATTTTTCAGTTCCCGCGGTGTCCAGGCGACTTCCGCCAATGCCAGGGCACGGGGGAAAACGTGGTACTCCCATTTAGGCAGGTTCGGGATGTATTCGGTCCAGATATTCGCCTGGCAGCCCAGCACCTGTTTTTCCCGTTCCCTGGGCGTGCCGTGCGGGATGGGTTCCAGCGCGTAGACGCGCTGCCAGGTCAGGTTGTCATTGTTGATGGTTTCATATTCCGGCGTGGAAGGTTTGCCGGGGCCCTGGTCATAATCAAAGTACAGGTGGCTGTTGGGCGTCATCACCACGTCATTGCCCTGTTCCAGCGCATGCCGGGCGCTGTCCGGCATCCAGCTCCGCCAGACCATCATGGTGGCGGTGGGGGAGAGGCCCCCTTCCTGGATTTCATCCCAGCCGATAAGCCTCTTGCCGTGGCTGTTGATTATTTTTTCCACGCGCCGGATGAAATAGCTCTGGAGTTCGTGCTCATTGGCAAGGCCGTTGTCCTTCATGACCTGCTGCGCCGCGGGGGACTGCTTCCACTGGTCCTTGGGCGCTTCATCCCCTCCGATGTGGATATAGGGACTGTCCGGGAACAGGCGGCACACTTCGTCAATCACGTCTTCCAGAAAGCGGAAGGTTTTTTCCGTGGGAGCGAACGTATAGGGGTGCACGCCCCAGGTTTCCTGTACTTTGGGCGCAAAGCCCGGGATGTCCGTGTTGCCCAGTTCCGGATAGGAGGCGATGGCGGCGGAAGCATGGCCCGGCAGTTCCACTTCCGGAATGATGGTAATGCCCCGGTCCCCGGCATATTGGACCACCTCCCGTATTTCGTCCGCAGTGTAATGGCCGGAATAGGGAGTGCCGTCCGCCTCGTTGCGGTTGCCGATGACGGGGGATTGCGCCCGGGTGGCGCCGATGGTGGTGAGCCTGGGGTACTTGGGAACGGGGAGCCTCCAGCCCTGGTCATCCGTCAGATGCCAGTGCAGGGTGTTGAATTTGTACCTTTCCATCAGGTCCAGGATCTTCTTGATGTCCCGCACGGGCATCATGTGACGGCAGCTGTCCATCATCAGGCCGCGCCATGCGAAGCGGGGCTGATCTTCCACGTTCAGCCGGGGAAGGGCGGGTACGCCGTTCTGGTCGCTGGCGATGCTCTGCACAAGGCTTTGAAGGGCGTACAGGCCACCGTTCAGGGAGCCGGAAGCAATGGAAATGGATCCCGGCGCTACGGCCACGCGGTAGCCTTCCCTGCCCAGGGTGGCATCTTCCGTAAAAACGACGTCCGCCCCGGTTTCAACCAGCTCCGTCTTGATTCCGTTATCGCGTAAAATCCGTTCCGCCTGTTTGGAAAGGGGATTTGCCTCCGGCAGCCTGATGCCGTCTTTCAGGGAAAACCCGGCTTCCCCGGTTTTGACGTGCATGGCGGCGGGGCGGGGAATGATATGGGGCGTTTCCAGAACCGGAGCGGATGGAGCGCCCCAGCAGAAAGAGGATAAGCTGAAAGCCATGGCAGAAAGAAGATGTTTGGAAATCATAGCGTAAGTACGTGGTATTTTCCAAAAAAATTCTGTCCGGGAACCGTTTTTTCCCTTAAGGAAGGAAAAGCCTGCCCGTAAAAATAGCGGTTGCCCCGCCTGCGTTCCTGTGAGAGTATCCCCGCGCTATGACTGATGCCGCTTCCCCTCCTATCAGGAAGACCATGGTGTTCGTGCTGCTGGCTCTCTTTCTGGGCCAGTTTGGAAGTGGCGTGTATGATTTGATTTTCAGCAATTTTCTGCGTGACGCCCAGCATCTGGACGTGGAAATGCGCGGGTTGATTGAACTTCCCCGGGAACTGCCGGGCATCCTGTCCCTGTTTGTGGTCAGCCTGTTTTTCATGTTCAATGAGGTGCGCATGGCGGGGGTGGCGTGCCTGTTGATGTTCGGAGGAATGTATGCGCTGGCCCTGTGCAGCGCCGGAACCAGCCTGTGGGTGCTGTCCGCATGGATTCTGACGGTAAGCCTGGGGCAGCATATCCTGATGGGCATGATTGATACCATTGTCATTCATACGGCGCGTCCGGAAAACCGTAGTCTGCGGCTGGGCCAGATGAAGGCGCTGGGAACGGCCGCCGCTCTGCTGGGCGCGTTGTGCGTCTGGATCAAGTGGAAGTTCAACCAGTCCTTTGCCGTGGATTTTTTCGTTACGGGAGGTGTGTGCCTGCTGGCGTTCCTATTCCTGAGCCGTGTGAAAACGCCTGTATTTCCGCAGCGGCGGGGTTGGCGGCAGTGCTTCGTCTTCAAGCGCAGGTACGCCGTTTACTACGGGCTGGAAATTCTGCACGGCATCCGCAAGCAGCTGTACCTGACCTTTGGCTTCTGGCTGATGGTCAGCACCCTGGGCCAGCCGCCGGGGTATATCGGGAAAACCCTGCTAATTGCCGGCATTATCGGGCTGGTCACGCAGCCTCTTATCGGCTGGAGCATCAAGCGGTACGGGGAAAGGAAGGTGACGATTTTCGATAGCATCGCGCTGTCCCTCCTGTGCCTGGCGTATGCCTTTGCGCCGGAGCTGCTGCCTCTGCACTGGGCCGTGGGAGTGGTGACGGCCTGTTTTGTGCTGGATAACCTGCTGTTCGCCCTGGGCATGGCGCGCAGCACTTACGTGGCCCGCATCTGCGAGAAGCCGGAGGACATCACGCCAAGCATTTATACCGGACTGGCCATTAATCATGTGGCTTCCATCACTTACGGCGTGCTGGGCGGCGTGATCTGGATGAACACGGGCGGTCCGCAGGCGGTGTTCCTGATAGGCGGCCTGGCTACCGCCGGGGCCGGGCTGGTGGCGCGGCATATGGATGGGCCGCGGAGGGCCGGGGCATAACCGGCCAGGGGCAAACGGAAGGGAAGGGTCAGGAGCCCCGGTGCGCGGGCGCAGGTTGGGAAGTCCCTTTTTCCATGGCTTCCATGATCTTGCGGAAGATGTCCGTATTTTCGTAAATTCCGGTGAATGCGCCGCTTCCCGCCCCAAAGGCGTAAACGGGCACCATGACGCCGTCATGATTGCCGGAACCGAATTGGGCGGTTATTTCTCCCTTCTCCCGGTCGCCTCCCGTAAGGGCAAACGCTCCCGTATTGTGGTCCGCCGTAATGACGACGAGGGTGCCGGGATGGCGTGAAGCCCAGTCCAGCACGGCGCCGGCAGTCCGGTCAAAATCAAGGAGTTCCTCCATCATTTCTTCCAGCTTGTTGCGGTGGGCGGCCTTGTCGATGTTGGAGCCTTCCACCATCAGGAAAAAACCGTTGGGATTCCGGGAAAGGTTCTCCAATCCCTTCAGCGTGGCCTGGCGGAGAACGTCTCCCCGTGCAGAAGGAGGGGGCAGATTCCCGGGAGCGGCGACGATGAGCGTTTTCCCGGGCGGCAGCGCGGCGGCGTCCTCCCAGCTGCGGGCTACGTGGTAGCCCTGCGCCGCCATTTCCCTGAACATGTCCCTGCCGTCCGGCCTTTGCGTAAAATACTTGCCGCCGCCTCCAAAAATGAAGTCGGCGCGGGAATGGGGATAATCCCCGATGATGCCGTAGGAATCAGACCTGTTTTTATTGTTGGCGCAGAAGGAGGCCGGGGTGGCGTCATTCAGCTCGCAGGTGACGATGACGCCGGTGGATTTGCCCATGCCCGCCGCCTTGTCCACCAGGGAATCCAGCTTGCTGCCTTGGGGACATACGGCCACCCTCTTGTAGAGAGTCTTGGTTCCCGTGGCCATGGCGGTGCCCGCGGCGGCGGAATCCGTGACCAGCTTATCCGCGCACCATGTTTTGGCAATGCCCGTCACCGGGCAGTTTTCCATGAACAGATGGCCGCGGTTGGCCGTCCATGCCGCGGAAAGGTGGTGAAGGCCCATGCCGTCCCCGATCATCAGGATCACGCTGGTGACGGGGATGTTCCGGTCCGGCTCCGGGATTTCCGTCACTTGATGGGGACGTTCCAGAACGAAGCGCTGGGAGTCCGCCGCCGGAAGCAGGGACGGAGCAAGCAGCAGGATACAGGCCAGCGGGCGCAGCAGGGAAATCATGCTGCCTACTTTCCCGCCCGTAAGGGAACAAGTAAAGAGGAAAAATGTGCCGGTTCCGTGGAGGAACCGGCGTGAACGGGGTTGTCCGGCTTATTTGGCGTCCGCCTGTTTTTGCAGGATGTCCCGGATCTGTTCCAGCAGGACAACGTTATCCGGTTTGGGCGCAGGGGCGGCCGGCGTTTCTTCGCTCTTGCGCCTCATCACGCCGATCAGCTTGATGGCTACAAAGATGGAGAAGGCAATGATGATGAAGTCAATGGTTGCCTGGAGCAGTTCTCCGTATTTCAATTCCACGTCCCCCAGCTTCAGGGTCAGGAAGGCCAGGTTCACTCCGGAGGTGAGGTAGCCGATGATGGGGGTGATGATGCTGGAAACGAAAACGGAAACGATCTTGTTGAACGCGCCGCCGATGACGACGGCCACTGCCAGGTCAATGACGTTTCCCTTCAGCGCGAAAGCCTTGAATTCCTCCAGAAAACCTTTGGGATTGAAAAAATGTGCCATAATGGATTGATGCTGGGTTCTGATTCATTCTGACGGCAAAATGATAAAAGAAAAGAAAAATGGAATGCCGCCGAATAGAGATGGGACTGCCCTGCGGGATAAAATGTGAGAATCATGACGTGCCTCCCAAAAAAATCATTTACAGACGAAGCCAGAAGAGCAAACTACACCCGTATCCCTTTAACTTATGAACACAGAAGAAAAACTTAACCAGTACGTACTTCATACTTATGGCCGTTATCCCATGGCTGCCGTTCGCGGAGAAGGCTCCCGCCTGTGGGACAGCGCGGGAAAGTGCTATCTGGACTTCTGTGCCGGCATCGCCACCTGCGTGCTGGGGCACTGCCATCCCGTGGTAACGCAGGCCCTGCAGAAGCAGGCGGCCACGCTGGTGCACTGCTCCAACCTGTACCAGATTCCCCAGCAGGCGGATCTGGCGGAATTCATCGTGACCCGGTGTGTGGAGCGGCCGGGAAAGGTCTTTTTTGCCAACAGCGGCGCGGAATCCAACGACGGCCTGATCAAGGTGGCGCGCCGTTACGGGCACCGGAAGCCCCAGCCGGACGGCAAGCCGCGGTATGAAGTGCTTACGTTCAACAAATCCTTCCACGGAAGAACGCTGGGCAGCATGTCCGCCACGGGGCAGGACAAAATCAAGATCGGCTTTGACCCCATGCTGCCGGGGTTCCGCCATTTGCCTTTCAATGACCTGGAAACGGCCCGTGAAGCCATCCGGCCGGAAACCGTAGCTTTTATGCTGGAAACCATCCAGGGTGAAGGCGGCGTCAACTGCGTGACCCCGGAATTCCTGCGCGGCCTGGTCCAATTGTGCCGGGAGCATGATCTCCTGCTGCTGATGGATGAAGTGCAGTGCGGCTTCGGCCGCTGTGGCAACATCATGGGGTGGCGCGCCGTTGCTCCGGAGGTGGAACCGGACGGTGTTTCCTGGGCCAAGGCGATGGGGGGCGGCTTCCCGATCGGCGGTTTCTGGATTTCCGACCGCGCCATCGATGACCAGGGCACGGAGCTTGCCTCCATCATGGACCCCGGCTCCCATGGCTCCACGTATGGCGGCAATCCGCTCGGCACTGCCGTCGGGCTGGCCGTGCTGCGTGAAGTCATTTCCCAGGACCTTCCGGAAAGGGCGCGGCGGCTGGGAGCGGAAATCCGCGCGGAAATAGAATCCTGGAATCTGCCCGTGATTCAGGGCGTGCGCGGCCTGGGGCTTCTTCTGGGCATCGGCCTGAACCCGGAGATGGTGGAAGCGCCGGAAGGCAAGACGATTGCCTCCGTGGTGGTGGAAGCCCTGCGGCAGGAAGGCCTGCTTTCCGTTCCCGCCGGGCCGGAAACCGTCCGTCTGCTGCCTCCGCTGACTGTAAGTGAAGAAGAAGTTCAGCAGGCGCTTGCCATCATCAAGCGCGTGCTTAAGACATACGTCAAATAGTGTAACCCAATCCCCTTTTGCTTTATTGTCATGAAGGATGAATCCATCAAAGCTCCCGGCAATGCGATAAGGCAATATTCCATCATGCTCCAGAACCGGGTGGGGGCGTTATCCGCCCTCCTCGGCCTGCTGGACATGCACGGTATTTTCTGCCTGGGGTTCAGCATGCATGACTGCCATGAGGCGACCATTGCGCGCCTGATCGTCAGCGATCCGGAACGGACGTCCGAAATCTTTCTGGAAAAGGGCGTCTGCTACACGGAATCCGAGGTTCTGGTGGCGGTTCTCCCCCATGGCCCCGCTGATCTCAAGAAATGCCTGGATGTACTGTATGCCGCGGAAATGAACGTCAACTTCCTGTACCCCCTTCTGCCATGCAGGAGGCAGGGTTCCCTGGTCGCGCTCCATGTGGACGACCTCAACTTCGGGCGTACCGTGCTGAATTCCAGCGGCATCAAGGTCCTGTTCCAGCAGGACCTCAGCCGGTGAGGAAGAGAGGTTTTCCCCCGTTTTACTCCACACGGATAAAGGCGTTTTCTCCAAGCGCATCAAGGGCTTGGCGGGTTTTTTCAGCTTGACGGGAAGGGAAAACGTGGTATGGTACGGGCCGCATGGCAAAAGTACCCGTAATCAATCTTCGCAAGGGACACGCGGTTAATCATAACAATGACGTTTGCGTCGTAGTCAGCATGGAGCACAAGTGCCCCCCCCGCATGGCTTCTTATGTGCAAATGAGCATCCGCAGCATTTCCACCAAGAAGGTGTATAACCTTCGCCTGACTTCCAATGAATCCCTGGAAGGCGTGAACCTCGCCCGTGAGGAATATGAGTTCAGCTACATTGACGGCATGGGCTACCACTTCATGAACCCCGATACGTACGAAGACATCACCGTGTCTCCCGACATCGTGGAACCCGTCAAGGATTACCTGATGGAAGGCAATATCTACATCCTGCTTTTCACGGATGAGACGGTTGTTTCCGTGGAACTCCCCGCCGCCATCACCATGGAAGTGGCGGAAGCCCCTGAAGGCGTCAAAGGCGACAGCGCGAACAACGTGTACAAGTCCGCCACGATGACCACCGGCCTGGTGGTGCAGGTCCCCCTCTTCATCAAGCCCGGTGAAAAGATCTCCGTGAAGACGGAAGACGGTTCCTATCTGGGCCGTGTGAACTGAACGTTCCATTTTCCCGTTTGAAAAGCCCTGTCCGGAAAAACCGGGCGGGGCTTTTTCATGCGGACACGTTCCGGAAAAAGACCAGAACCCCGTAAGCAGAGCGGGCTTTACATTCGGATTCGCTTCCAGTAGGTCATTTTCATCAGATGATGTTATATTCCATGAAAAAATTTATTGTCTTGTTGTGGATAGGCATGCTGGCCGCTTTTCTCCCGGTGGAAGGAGCTGCCGCAGTGAAACTGGCCTGTCTGGGGGACAGCATTACCGCCGGCATGGGGGTCAGGAAGGAAGACTGCTGGGTCTCCCGGATTGCCGCAACCCTGGGCAAGAAGGCGGAAGTAGGGAACTTTGGCGTATCGGCCCGTTGCCTGCTGTTCAAGGGGGACCGCCCCATCACGCGGGAAAAGGCCTACCGGGACGCACTGGCATTCAAGCCTGACGTGCTGCTGATCGGCATGGGCACCAATGACAGCAAAAAGCAGAATTGGATCCACAAGGATGATTTTGCCGGCAATTACAAGGAGATCATCGCGGAGTTCCGGAAGCAGAATCCCAAATTGAAGGTGTACTGCCTGCTGCCCATCCCGTCCCAGGAGGCCAGGGAAGGGGGCATCAGCAGGGAATGCATCGCCGGGGAAGTCATTCCGCTCATCCGGCAGGTGGCCAGAAGCACCAAATCCAAGGTGATCGACCTGAACAAGGTCATGAAAGACAAGGACAATCTGCTGGTGGACGGCGTGCATCCCAACGCGGAGGGGCACGCCCTCATGGCGGAACACATTCTCCTGGTTCTCAAAGGGAAGGCCGCTGAATAAAAGGCGGCTGCAAGGAGAGGCTTTCCCTCATCCCTTCCGCGCTATCGCCGGAAAACGGCACGAAGGCCATAGTCCGGCGAGGGAGAAAGGATTTTTCCTGCCCTGTTACTGTTTTCCGCGGGGTTCAAGCTTCTTTTCCGGCTGGTACGGGATGGTTCCCTTGTGGGGGGAATCCTTTTTCTGGTAAATGCGGACATAGTCTATTTCATACTTCTGCGGAAGGGGCAGCTTGTTCAGATCGCCGCCGGTGGCGCCCAGGGCCAGGTTCAGGATGATAAAATGAGGCTGACGGAAGGGGTTGGCGACTTCCTTGTAAACGGCGTTCACGGTGTTGTCCAGGGGCGTCCTGTTCAGCAGGATGTCGTCCGCGTACAGGCGCACTTCCTTTTCATCCCAGTCCATGCGGAAAATGTGGAAGCTGTCCGCCCAGTCCGCATGCCTTTCCTGGAGCCATTGGAGAGGCGTGTAGGTGGTGCTCCATTTGCCCACATGCTTTTTGGCGGAGGCCCAGCAGAGGTTGGCCAGGTAGGTGGACTGGTAGTATTCCATGATGTCTATTTCCCCGCACATGGGCCAGCCTTCCTTGACGCCCATGGTCCAGAAGGCAGGCCACATTCCCTCCCGCGGGCTGAATCTGGCCCGGATTTCAAACCGTCCGTACAGCCAGGAGCATTTGCCGCGCGTGGTGAGGGAGGCGGAGGTGTATTCCGCTTCCTTCCGCGTCGTCTGCCAGCTCTTTCCCTTCGGATTATAATGGGGGTTGGCGTGTTTTTCCTTTTTGCCTTCAATAATCAGCATCCCGTCCTGGCACCGGGCGTTTTCCGGCTGGTACCATTGCGCTTCCTTGTTGCGGACGAACCCGAGTTCGTAGTTCCACTTGGAGGGGTCCGGACGGCCGTCCTTGTCGAATTCGTCGTGCCAGACGAGTTCATAATCGGAATAACCCGCTTTTTCCACTACCCGCTCGGCTTTTTTGACGCCGTCTCCATGAAGGGTGTAAAGCTGGGCGTGGAGGGGGGAGGCGAGAAGAGCCGTGCAGGCCAGCATCCGGAAAAAGGAGGAAGCGTTCATGAGAAAAGAATAAAGGTGTTTTTTCTTCATACGGCGCAGGGGGCGTTTTTTTGTCATTTTTTATTGAAAAGGGGTGAAGCCGCGGAAGCGTCTTGAGAAACGGAATTGATGTGTTAGCTCTGTCTAACACCATGGGGCTTTTATTTGGCCCCGGAAAATGAAACGCCCGATTTTAACGACCATGGAAGAAAAGAATTATCTGGTTTCCGGCATGCATTGCGCCGGGTGTGCGGCCAAGGTGGAGCACGCCGTGGAAGAATTGGAGGGGGTGGAGCGCGTGGAGTTGAATTTGCTGACGGGGCGCATGACCGTTGTCTTTCAGGAACATGATTCTCCCGCCAGGGGCCGGATTGCGGCCGTTGTGGAGAAAGCCGGCTTCCACCTCTCGGAATGGAGGGAAGAACCGTTTTCCGGCCCGGAGGAAGAGGAAAGGCGAGAGGAAAACGGCGGGGCTCGCCTCGTCTGGTCCGTCCTGCTGCTTGTTCCGCTGATGTACCTGTCCATGGGGCCCATGTGGCATTGGCCCGTCCCGGGAGGGACCTGGGGCCTTTGGATGAATTTATGGGCGCAGTGCATTCTGGCGGGTGCGGTTTTGTGGCTGAACCGGCGTTATTTAATCAACGGGGTACGCCAGCTTGTCGCGCTGTCTCCCAATATGGATTCCCTGATTGCCATCGGTTCCGGCGCCGCCTTCCTGTACGGGCTGTATCTTTTGGTTGCAGGGGTGTGGCAGGGCGCCGACGTGGACGGAATGGAGCTGTACTTTGAGTCCGCAGCCATGATCGTCACGCTGATTTCCCTGGGCAAGTACCTTGAACGCCGCTCTTACCGGAAGACGAACGCCGCCGTGAAAGGGCTGGTGAAGCTGGTTCCCCGGGAAGCCCTGGTATGGCATGACGGAGCGGAACGTGCCGTTCCGCTGGAGGAACTTCAGGCCGGGAACTTGATTGTAGTGAAAACCGGGCAGAGGATTCCGGTGGACGGTATGATAGAAGAAGGGCAGGCCGCCCTGGATGAATCCGACCTGACGGGGGAAAGCCTGCCTGTGGACAAAACGGCCGGGGACCGGGTGATCAGCGGCACGTTCAACCGGGCCGGGTATCTCAAGGTACGCGCGGAGAGGGTGGGCGGGGATTCCACGTTGGCCCGCATGATCCGCCTGGTGGAGCAGGCCAGCCAGTCCAAGGCTCCCATTGCCCGGCTGGCGGACCGGGTGTGTTATTTCTTTGTCCCAGCGGTGATGGCCATTGCCCTGGTGGCGTTGGTTGGATGGCTGATGGCCGGGGAGGGATTTTCCTTTGCCCTTGCCAGGGCAATTGCGGTGCTGGTGATTTCCTGTCCCTGCGTTCTGGGGCTGGCCACCCCGATTGCCATCATGGTGGGTACGGGCCGGGGCGCGCGCCTGGGCATTTTGTGCAAGTCCGCCGGCGCCCTGGAGGCCTTGAGCCGGGTGGATACCGTCGTTTTTGACAAGACGGGCACCCTCACGGAGGGGGAACCCAGGGTGGTGGCCGTTCTGCCGGAACAGGGCATCAATGCGGATGAACTGGTGGAGATGACGGCATCCCTGGAACAGGGGTCGGAACATCCGGTGGGGAAGGCCGTTTATGAGCATGCCAGGCTGCTGGAACTTCCCGTTCGCGCGGTGGCGGATTTGTCCGTTGTTCCGGGGCGCGGCATTGCCGGAGTGGTGGACGGCGTGCCTTATGTGGTAGGCAATCTCGGCTTTATGCAGGACAGGGGCATCTCCTGGAAGGAGGAGGAAGGCCGCTTGAGGGAATTCATGCGGCAGGGCGCGTCCCCCCTGTATGTCGGCAGGGAAGGCCGTCCCGCCGGAGTGATCATGGTGGCGGATACCCTGAAGCCGGACAGCCGCGCCGCCGTGGACAACCTGAAGCGGATGAACCTGCGCGTGGTCATGCTGACGGGAGACAACGCCGCTACGGCGCGGCACATGGCCGGGGAACTGCATATTGATGAAATGATTTCCGACGTGCTTCCGGATGAAAAGGCTTCCCACGTCATGAAGATGGAGGAGAAGGGCGACAAGGTGGCGATGGTGGGGGACGGCGTGAACGACGCCCCGGCGCTGGCCTGCGCCCGGGTGGGCATCTCCATGAAGTCGGGAACGGAACTGGCTATGGAATCTTCCGACATTGTGTTGATGAAGAACAATCCCGTGGGCGTGGCGGAAGCCCTCCAACTGGGCCGTTCCACCCTGCACATCATCAGGCAGAACCTGTTCTGGGCTTTCTTTTACAACATCATCGGCATTCCGCTGGCCGCCGGGTGCCTGTATCCGGCCTTCGGCCTGACGTTGAATCCCATGATTGCCGCCGGAGCCATGAGCTTGAGCTCCCTGTGCGTGGTGTTCAACTCCCTGAGGCTGCGCGGTTTCAAGGCCCGTCTGGAAAAATAGGGAGTACTTCCCGAATGAAGAAAAATTTAGGAACTTATATACTTAAGCAGCCAAAGTTTTCAATGGCCTACTATTCGCCCCGTTTTGTACTGCCACTGGCATTTTGGGAAGCGTTTTCTTCTATAGCCTGAGCAATCCAGTCCTCTATCTTCATATTCGCTCTAACGGCCTCTCGCATAGCCAGATTTAGAATATGGCTGCTTAAAGGAACCACCAATTGAGACTTCATTTCCGTTGGGGAAAGTCGCTCACCCGCTATAATGCGGTGCAAAATGGCATGGAAATGGCTAGGGATGGAATTTCTTTTGCTGGAAAACCAGTTATCAACAGTAGACCTTTGTATGTCAAGAGCTTTTGCTAACGCGCTCCGGGAAACGGCATTCCCTTTCATCCATTTTCTTAATTGCTCAAGAGACACAACTGGAGCTTTTTCCATACCGTCATTTTCTGCCATGTGAGCGATTTTGTCGAAAAATAATCTCTTCATCCTGCAATTCTTTCTGGACAATCCGTCATACGATATAATATATACGCTCATAGGAGCGCATATGACTAATATCATAGCCAAAGAAGAACAGGGCAATTTGATAGTTCTGCCGGAATTATCCGCACAGGCTTACGAGTGGCTTTGCAAGAAGAGCATCAAGGAACGGATTTCTATTCCAGCTCTGATTGAGCAACTGATATTGGTCAAGCTGGTCCGCTCTCAACTACTGAGGAATACAACGCCGTAATAATTCATATTCACTATAATCACCATGAAGAGAAACTTATTTATAACCTGTATATTAGGTCTATTAACCTGTGCTTTTTCGGCTCAAGCATCCAACAATCCTTGGGAGTATTATTGGGCAGGAGGGAATTATAGTTCTTCCTATTTCCAGAAATACGATTCCACTTTTGGAGTTAGCCTTACTGGAATGCATGCATGGGCGACAGAAGAAGGTGAACCGAACCAATTTGGCGGCCTTCTAGATATCCATTCCAACATTGATTCAGGAAGCGTATATCATACGTTATCTTTGACTTCCGGGTATATGGGAGGAGAACATACGTATATGGGATTCAAATGCTTCCGTGAAATCGTGCCTGTTTTGGCAGGTTATACATTGAATCTGCCTTTGTCTGAAAAAGCCAGCTTTTACCTTGGTGGCAAAGCGGGAATTGCTTGGAGCTATGCGGAAATTAGAGGTTCTTCATCCTATGCAGTTTCCACCCCCGGAGGGGTAGCGACTGGCAGTTCTTCAGGAGTCCTTGCTTCTACTTCAGGAACAGCATTCACCTATGCCCTTTCCGCAGGTTTTTCCTTCGCTATTGGAGAAAAAACTGATTTTAAAATCGGATATGAAATGTTTTCTTTCAAAGGATTGGACCCATTTCATGCTGTAGAAATTGGGTTCAGTTGGAACTTTTAATCCCCTTAGGTGGTGAATTAACTGGCTTCCTTCCTTCCGGGGAAGGGAGCATATTCTAAGTTTTGATTTAGAAAGACTTTGGCTAATTAAATATATAAGTCCAAAAAAAAATCTTCCGGTATTTAGGACTTTTGGCAAGCTTGTTCTTCCATACAGTCGCATGAGGAGACATGGCCGACAACGGAGTGGAATGCTCCGTGGTGATGGAAAAGACCCAGTTCGATGCGAGAGCGGCTTTTCCGGACTTCAAGCTGGTGTTCGCCAACAAGGGAGAAAAGCCTGTGCGTCTTTTCGACGACTTCTATCCTCTGAAGGATGATGGCCCGCATATTTCCATAGAGATTTTTAAGAAACTGACAAAGGGGAAAAGGGAAAAAGCAGCAGCATATTATCCTAGGTATTGCATTGAGCGAGGACGTTTCTTGAGTTTCATTACACTGAAACCCGGAGAAAAGCATGAAGTGCTTATCAAGGATGCGTATCTGTTAATGCACTATTTCGGGCCTTTACGCCGTCTTCGCAACGGTGAAAAGTACGAGTTGGAAGTGACCTTTCGGGACGGATATGGAGATCCCGGTACTTGGAGAAAGTATGTAGGGAGAGAAGATTTTTCTGTGGTCGATCAGTCGCCTTGGAATCGGTAGGCGGTGATGAAGAAGTCAGAGAAAGGACTTATTACTGGGAACGCTGCCACATTGAGCGCCATGCGGAAAACATGAGGTTCATCGTGTTAAAGCATTGGATGCCCTTCCAGGTTTCCTCTGGAATTTTACAGAGCATGCCATCTATCTTCATCCCTTGGAAAAGGGGAAGAAGTATTTGATGAAAGTGATTTACCGGGACGATTATGGAACGCCAGGCCGTTCGGTAGGATATATGGCTGGAGAGGAATTTCTGACAAGATAACTTTTCTGGCAGAATCAGCCCTGTTCAGGAGGGTTGCAGCAGCGCCTGGGCCAGCGTGCGCGCGTGGTCTCCGCCTCCGCCCAGCATGCGGACCAGTTCATCTATCCGCTCTTCATGGCTCACCTCCCGCAGGCAGGAGATGGTGCGGTTGCCTGCGGAAGCTTTTTGGACCAGGTAGTGGTGGGAGGCCAGGGCCGCCACCTGCGGAAAGTGCGTGATGGAGATGACCTGGTGCCTGTTTCCGAGCTGCTGCATCTTGAAGCCTACGGCCCGCGCCACTTCCCCGCCCACGTTGGCGTCTATTTCGTCAAACACCAGCAGGGGGGTGGAATCCTTGTGAGCCAGGGCGCTTTTAATCGCCAGCATGATGCGCGCCAGTTCCCCGCCGGAGGCGATCAGCCGGAGAGGCTTGGAGGGTTCTCCCGGATTGGGGCCGAACAGGAATTCCACCGTTTCCATGCCCTGGGAGCCCGGTTCCCGGAGGGGGGACAACCCTACTTCAAAGACGGCTTGGCGGAACCCCAGTTCCCGGGAATGCCTGATGATGGAAGCCGCCAGTTTGGGAGCGGAAGCCTGGCGCGCCTTTGTCAGGGCTTGCCCGGCGGCGTCCAGCTGCTTGCGCAGAACGGTGATGGAAGCTCTGAGTTCTTCCAGGCGTTCCGTGCGGTGTTCGATGCGGTCCAGCCGATGGGCCGCTTCCTCCCTCCGGGCGCAAATGTCTTCAAAGGAGGGGCCGTATTTCATTTTCAGGGATTCCAGCAGGTTGATGCGTTCTTCCAGCTGAAAGAGTTCCTGCGGGTCACAGTCCAGTTCGGAGGAATAATCCGCCAGGCGGCCCTCAATCTCCTTGAGTTCCAGATTCACTGCCGCCAGGGGGGCCAGCCATGCGGCGGTGGACGCGTCCATGCGTTCCAGCTCATGGGCCGCCCTGGTCAGCTCCCTCAATTGGGAGCCCAGTCCGGGAACGTCCGTTTCCTCCAGCATGGAGAGCATTCTGGACACCTGTTCCCGGAGCCTGGAGCCATTGCGGGCCCGCTGCCAGCGTTCTTCCAGCGTAAGCACTTCCTCCGGCGTGAAGGCGGCGGCGTCTATCTCGTCCACCTGGTGGCGCAGCAATTCTATTTCCCGTGCGGTGGCCGCTTCCGCGTGTTCCAGGTCGTCATAGGCCCGGCGCGTGTCCTGCCATTGCCGCCAGGCGTCCGCATAGGCGTGCAGCAGAGGGGTATGTTCCCCAAAGGCGTCCAGCAGGGAAAGCTGCCTTTCCTGGGAGATGAGGGAGCGGTGGTCGCTGGGGCCGTGCATATCCACCAGGCAGGCGCCCGTTTCCCGCAGAAGGTTCAGGGTGCAGGGGCTGTCATTCAGGAATTGGCGGTTGGCCGCGGGGGAGATGATGCGCTTGATGATCAGGTTGCCGTCTTCACAGGGGGGCACGCCGTGCTCGTTCAGGATGGCGTGGACGGGGGAGGATTCCGGCAGATGGAAGACGGCTTCCACGCTGCATTGCTGTTCTCCGGAGCGGATGAGCGTTTTATCCGCGCGCTCCCCCAGCGCCAGGCGTATGGCGCCGATGATGACGGATTTCCCCGCTCCCGTTTCCCCCGTGATGCAGATGAAGCCGGAGCTGGGTTCCCAGAGCAGCTGGTCCACGAGAGCCAGGTTTCTAATTTTCAGCAATGTAAGCATTCGGGCTTTGGATTTTGAATGCATTATGGCATCATTCGCTCTAAACGCAATCATGACCTCTGTGATGAACATTCTCTTTCTGGGTACCGGAACTTCCACCGGAGTACCCCAGATAGGCTGTTCCTGTGCGGTCTGCACGTCGGCGGATCCCAGAAACAAGCGGTTGCGTTCTTCGATTTACGTGGAGGCCGCAGGTTCCCGCATTTTGCTGGATTCCTCTCCGGATCTGCGTCAGCAGGCCCTGCGGGAAAACATCATGGATGTGGACGCCGTGCTGTACACGCATGCCCACGTGGACCACGTGGGCGGCTTTGACGATTTGCGCGCCTTCTGCTGGCGCAGGACGGGCGGCCTGCCCATGTACGCCTCTCCGGAGACGATGGCCGCCCTGCGGTCCATGTACGGCTGGGCGTTTGAACCGAAAACGGGCCGGAGCGGCTATGTCAGGCCGGAACCTCATGAGATAACGGAGCCGTTCCGCGTGGGGAATGTGCAGGTCACGCCTCTTCCGGTGCTTCATGCCGGAGTGGAAACCTATGCCTACGTTCTGGAGGCGGACGGGCAGCGCCTGGCATACATGCCGGACGTGAAAAGCATTCCGGAGCCATCCCTGGAGGGGATGAAGGGAGTAGATCTATTGATTATTGACGGGCTGCGCTACCATCTGCACCCCACGCACATGTGCCTGGAGGAAACCCTGGCTGCCATTGACGCCATCCGGCCCCGGCGCGCCGTGCTCACCCACATGTCCCACGACATGGATTACGGGATTCTTTCCGGCAAGCTTCCGGAGAACGTGATGCCGGCCTACGACGGGCTGAGGCTGTCCCTGCCGTGAATTTTCTTTACTCTTATCAGGCCATGACTGTTTCCAATGACCCTGTCCAGCCCGGCGTACGGGTACCGTGTGAGAGCGGAAAGGTATTCGGCTTTTCCGTGGCCGTCAGTTCCGTGGAGAACATGTGCGCAGCCCTGGCGGAGCGCGCCTTGAAGGCGGACGCTCCTTATCTGGTGGCTGCCGCGGATGTGCATGTGGTGACTCTTGGCGTGCATGACCGGAGTTATGGGGCCGTGCTGGAAAAGATGGACGTGATTTGTCCGGATGGAATGCCGGTGGTATGGAAGCTCAACAGAACCCTCCCGGAAAGAGGAAAGGCCGCCGAACGCGTGAGCGGCCCTGACCTGATGGAGGCCCTGACCGGGATGGAGCATCCGGGTCTGCGCCATTTCCTGCTGGGCGGGGAGGAACAGACGCTGCAAATTCTGGCGGACAGGTTGAAGAAAAAACATCCCGGTTGTCAGCTGGCAGGCATGTATTCCCCCCCTTTCCGTTCCTGGACGGAGGAAGACCTGGCAAATATGCGGCAGGCCATTGCCGCCAGCGGGGCTAATGTGGTGTGGGTGGGCCTCGGCTGCCCGAAGCAGGAGAGGTGGATGGCGGAACAGAAGGAGCTGCTGCCTCCCGCCGTTTATGCGGGCGTGGGCGCGGCGTTCGCCTTCCATGCCGGCACGGTGAAGCGCGCTCCCCTGTGGATGCAGAGGAACGGCCTGGAATGGCTGTACCGCATTTACCGCGAACCGGGAAGACTGCTCAGGCGGTACGTGAAGTACAACAGCCTGTTCGTGTGGTACGTGCTGACGGGGAGGTAAAACCTTTTCTCCGATGCATACACTCCGGAGATAAGGGCATGTTATTTTGACCTTGTACCGTTTCCGTGCGGCTTTATCATAGCTTCGTCTGGACCTGCATGTCTGCAAAGGATGCGGGTGGCGGTTCTTTCTTCTTCTACAGCTTTTAACTTCTTTTGCCCCATGTTTTTCCGCCGCGTTCCCCAGAAAAGCTGGTATGAAAAAGCCGTGGAACGCGTGTTCAGGGACAGGAAGCTGTGCGGGGATAAACTGCTTCCCTTCGGCTGTGTTTGCGGGGAAAATGGTTTTTTATACAGGACAAAGCTGCTGCATGGCCGGTACCGCATGGAATTTGAAATACACGCGGACGGTTCCGTCCGCGTAGCGGTGCGTGGAGCGGACGGGGAGGAGGAAATGCCGCATCTGGCGCCGAAAACGGTGGACAGGTTGCAGGAAAGGGCGCTCCGCAGGGAATATGAGGAAGAGTTGTGGCATGTGGCGGAATGCTGCTTTGAGCCCGATTTCTTCAAGGCCGATCCTGCCCGGAGCCTCGTGGCGCACGTCCGGGAAGCTTATGGGGACGAACTGGAATTCCTGTGGAGGAAGTCGCCGGGAAGCGCTGTGGTGCGCCGGAAGGATACGGAAAAATGGTATGCCGTTTTTCTGGCCGTGCCGCGGTCGAAGCTGGGAGGCAGTTCCAGGGAGAGGGTGGAGGTGCTTAATCTGCGGGTTTGCCCCGGTGAGCTTGATGGCCTTGTGGATTATTCCAGCCGTTTTCCGGCCTACCACATGAATAAGAAGAACTGGGTGAGCCTCTGTCTGGACGGGAGCATTCCCGTTGAGGAACTGGCGGAGCGCCTGGAGACCAGCCGCCGGCTTGCCGGAAAGTGAGCGCTGTTGCCGGAGGTTTCCCGTGCAGGCTGTCCTTTCGCCTTTGGAATCCGCCTGGAGAATGGCGGTTGCGGATGCAGCGGAGTTCATCGGTGCAGGAAGTGGACCGGGCTCTTGACCCGGAAGGGGGGCGGGCCTACAGTGGTGGCATGAACGTTCAAGAAAAAGCGCTGTCCACCTTTCGCACGGAACCCTGGCGCCACAACTGCGCCCAGGCCGTTTGCGCGGCTCTGGGAAGAGAGGATTTGCTGGAAGCCGTTTCCGCGTGCGGAACCGGAAAAGCGCCTGACGGGGTGTGTGGCGCTTTGCATGGAGCCCTCCTGTGTACGCCCGTGCAGTCCAGGGAGGAGCTGAAGCGGCGGTTTGTGGAAAAGCTGGGTTATTCCCATTGCAGGGATCTGAAAAGGGAGGGCCGTGTTCCGTGCCGGGACTGCGTTGCCACTGCGGCGTTTCTGGCTTTTGATATGCTGGAGTGAACGTAGAATGACACGACAGGATTCATAGTTTTTCATGAAGAAAGAGTCTATTGGAATGAATCCAAATAGAACAACATCATGAAAAAATTGATATATGCTATAGCAGCGGTAGCCGTTGCAGTTCCGGTAGTGGCCCTGGCGCAGAGCGCCTGCGGCAGCGGTTCCTGCACCAAGGGTGACAAGGACATGACTGAAGCCAAGGAGCACATGAAAAAGGGCGCTAGAGCCGCCAAGGACGCCGCTTCCGAAAAAATGAAGGAAGGCAAGCAGGCGGCTAAGGACGCCTACGAAAAGAGCAAGGACGCCGTCAAGGATACTTACCAGGACAGCAAGGACGCCGTTGACCATGCGGCGGACAGGGCGGCCGATAAGGCCGAAGCTATCGGTGACGCTGCTAGAAACGGTTAATTCAAACAATTAAAAACAAAAACATTTATTTATTATGTGTGAATCAAATGATCATATGAAGAAGGGCTGTGGATGCTCGAAAGATGCTGCTTCCGGAAAAATGGAAGAAGGCAAGCACGAGATGAAGGAAAGCTATGAAAAGGGCAAGGATGCCGTCAAGGATATGGCTGACGGCATGGGCGACAAGGCCAAATCCATGATGGGTAAGGACAAGGACAAAAACGCTTAATTCCGACGGTTGAAACAAGCCGTTTTCCTATTCTGCATCCCGTATGCGGAATGATTTCCCCTTGTCCGGGTTTCCGGATGAGGGGATTTTTTATGCAGGCGGGTTTGCCGGAGAAGGGCGGCCCTGCTCTGAAGCCTCCAGGGCATGCAGGCTGATCTTGTGCTTTTTACAGAGTTCCGCCACCCGGCCGCGTTCCAGCAGAATAGTCTTGCCCGCTTCCAGGGCGATTTGCCGGACGCCGCATTCCGCGCACGTTTCAATGGTGGCGGGGCCGATCGTCGGGATGTCAAAACGCATGTCATGCCCCAGACGGGCCACTTTTGCCAGCGTGGCGGGTTTGCCGCTGCCCAGCTCTCCGCTGCGGCGTATGCAGTTGTTGGTTCCTTCAATCGCTTCCACGGCGACGACGGTGCCCCCGTGCACGACGACGGACTGCCCGATGTGGAGGCGGCTGATTTCCTTGGCCATCTGCATGCCGAAAACGGCGTCTTCCCATTGTTCAGGCGTGGGCTTCGGTCCGGCGATGTGCCCCGGCTGCGGCATGTGTTCTTCCATGTAGGTGGAGGCGGGCAGGATGGTGAAGCCTTCTTTTTCCGCTTCCGTGATGACGGCTCCCAGCAGGGAATCCGCGTTTTTTTCCGGCATGCGCATCAGCACGGAAAGGGCGCGCAGGTCCGGACGGAGGGAAAGGATGTTCTTCGGGTTGATGCCCCCCGCCATGATGACGTTCCGCACGCCGTGTTTTTTCAGGAAGGAAAACGGCTTGCTGATCTGGCCCACGCTGAATTCCTGATAAAAGTCGCACAGGGGGATGACGGCGGGATTGGTTTCCCCCTTGAAGCCCACGGCCACAATGCGCAGCTCCGGCGTCTGGCGGCGCGCTCCCCGGACAATGTATTCCGGATAGACGCCGTCTCCGGCTACCAGGCCTAATACGGGTGGGTCTGTCGTCATGCGGCGTAAAGCGTGCGGGAACGGGACGGGTTACAGGTATTCGGGGCGCTGGAGCAGTTCCGCCACGCGCTTGAGCAGGCGGCCGATGTCGGCGCCGTCCACCACGCGGTGGTCCCCCGTAGCCACGATGTTGGCTTTGGAGATGGGGATGAACGCCTCCACTTCGTCGCTCCAGACCGGAGTCTTGGTGACAGCTCCTACGCCCAGGATGATGGATTCGCTGGGCATCGGCATGGGTGCGGCAAACGTAAGGCCGAAGCCGCCGAAGTTGGTCACCGTGGCGATGCCGCCCGTACTGTCTTCAGGAGCCAGCCTGCGGCGGCGCGCCTGGGCGATCAGGCGGTTGTAGTCTTCCAGCAGTTCGTCCATCGTCCGTTCGTTCACGCGGCGCAGCACGGGAACCATGACTCCGTCCGCCACCTGGGCGGCAATGCCGATGTCAATCGTCTTGGGTGACAGGATGTTTTCCCCGACCAGGTAGCCGGCGCATTCCGGGCTTTCCGCCAGGGCCAAGGCCAGGGCGCGGGCAAAGTACAGGGTGATGCCGGGACGCAGCGGGGAATTCTGCCTGTGCTTGATGAGGGGGTCCATGAAGACGGGGCGCCCGGCGGAAGCCAGGGGGCGCGTCCAGCTGCGGCGCATGGCGTCCGCCACGGCCAGCCGCATGGAGGAGGCCTTGCGGTGAGGCCACTGGCTCACGTATTCCAGGAATTCTTCCAGGTCGTCAATGGTGACGCGTCCGCCGGCTCCGGAACCGGAGATGAACGCAATGTCGGAGGCGCTCATGCCCAGTTCATCCATGCGGGCCTTCATCCGGGGAGACATGTAGTGCGCGCCTTTCATGCCGGCAGGGACCGGAAGGCCGCGCACGCTGGGCTGGACTTTCAGGTCCGCGCTGTTTTCCTGGTAGGATTCCCCCGTCGCTCCAAAGTGGACTCCGGTGGGCTTCTCCTCCCGGCCGGAAGAGGCGGGCGCAGGCTGGGGCACGGATTCCGGGCTGGCCGGAAGGGAGGGCTGGGTGGATTCCCCGGCCGGGGTGGCGCCGGAGCGCTCGATTTCCTCTTCCGTGGCTTCAATCATGGCCATGCAGGCGCCGACCACGATGGATTCCCCTTCCTTGATAAATACATCGCTCAGGACGCCTCCGCACATGGTAGTGACGCCCATGGTCGCCTTGTTGGTCTCTACCTCAAAGATTTCCTGGTCGGCTTCTACGGTATCGCCCTGAGCCGCCAGCAGGCGCAGCACGGTGGCTTCTGCAATGGAATCCCCGAGCTGGGGCATCAGAATGGGTACTTTAGGCATGGTGGAAACTGGGTTGGATCAGATGGATAAAAGATGGCGGATGGAGTCTGCAATGGATTCCAGGGTAGGGCGGTGCGCCTTCCAGAGGTTGGGATGCTGCGGGATGGGCGTGTCTTTGGCATTGAGCCGCTGGGGCGGAGCGTCCAGCAGATGGAAGCCTTCCGCCACAATGCGGGAAACGACTTCCGCCGTGACTCCTCCCCACGGGAAATCCTCCCCGATGACCAGGACGCGGCCGGTGCGCGCTACGGAGGCGATCACGGTATCCATGTCCAGCGGGCGCACGGTGCGGAGGTCCACGACTTCCACTTCATAACCGCTTTCCTTCGCGAGAAGATCCGCCGCACGTACGGCTTCCGGCACCATGGCGCTGTATGCCACCACCGTGGCATGCTTTCCGGTACGGGCGATCCGGGCTATGCCGAAGGGAATGGCCGGGGCTTCCCGGTAGTTGTCTTCCGCTTTCAGCCAGCGGTAAAGGAACTTGTGTTCCAGAAAGATGACGGGATCGGGAATCTCCACGGCCTGGCGCAGCATCCAGTAGGCGTCCGCCACAGTGGCCGGGGTCATGACGTGCAGGCCAGGATAATGGGCAAAGAGGGCTTCCAGGCTCTGGCTGTGGAAGGGGCCCGTGCCGGGCGTTCCTCCGCAGGGCAGCCGTACCGTGATATTGGCCGGAATGCCCGTCCGGTAGTAATGGGTGGCCGCCATGTTCACGATCTGGTTGAACGCGATGGTGCTGAAGTCCGCAAACTGAACTTCCATGATGGGTTTCTTGCCCATGACGGCGGCTCCGGTGACCATGCCGGCCATGGCGTCCTCACTGATGGGGGCGTCAATCACCCGGTCCGGAAACAGCTCCTTGAGGCCCTTGGTCGCTTTGAAAGCGCCGCCGAAAACGCCTATGTCCTGCCCGTACAGGAAAACGTCCTTGTCTTCCGTAAGCAGGTCTTTCTGGGCGTCGTGAATGGCATCAATGTATGTTACGCTCATGGGAATGTTCCGTTTGCAGGCTTAATAAGGTCTCCATACCGTGGCGTTCCAGTCTTCCCGGAAAGGGTCCGGTTCCGGTTCCCGCTGTGCGGTAGCCACGGCCAGCTGGACTTCATCGGCATATTGCTTTTTCAGGTCCGCTATTTCTTCCGGCGTCAGCCAGCCGGCTTCCAGAAGCTGACGCTCCGCGACGGTGACGGGGTCCTTTTTGCTGTATTCCTCCTTCAGTTCTTTGGGAATGTAGAAGGAGTCATCATGTTCGCCGTGGCCGCACATGCGCAGGGTTTTGGCAAGGACCCACTGGGGACCCAGCCCTTCCCTCGCGTTGTTGACGGCGGTGTGGAAGGTTTCCAGCGTGGACATGAAATCCGTGCCGTCCGTTTCATGTACGGTGAACCCGTAGCCATGGCCCCTGTCCGCCAGGGAGGCTTCCCCGAATTCCCGGACGTTGGGCGTGGAATAGGCAAATTGGTTGTTGGTCACCACGAGCACCAGCGGGAGACGTTCCACGTTCGCCATGTTGGCCGCTTCATGAAAGGCCCCGGTGGAGGTGGTTCCGTCCCCGCAGAAGGCTACACCTACGGGGCCGGGCAGCTTGCCGTCCAGCCGCTTGGCAAAGAGGCAGCCGATCACGAAGGCCACTGTGCTGCCCAGATGGCTGATGGGTGCCATGTAGCCTTCCGCCGGCAGTCCGCGGTGAACGTTCCCGTCCCTTCCCTTCATATAGCCCAGGGCGGAACCCAGGTAGGAGCGCGCCGCTTCAATAATCGGTTCCCCCCAGGTGATGCGTGCCGCCTGTTCCCGGATGAAGGGAGCGATGATATCATAGCCCGCGGTCAGGAAAACGCCGCCGCACGCGGCAATCGCTTCATGCCCGCGGCCCAGGTAGACGCCGCCCGTGATTTTGCCCGCTTTATACAGGCTGGAAATTTTGGTGTCAAAGGCGCGCGCCAGCAACATGGCCTTGTAAGCCTTGACGGCGCTTTCCTTCAAGTCCGGTTGTGTAGTGTCGCAATGTGCCACCCCATTATTTTATATGCTGCATGGGGAAATGCAATGCCATTTCATGAAACTTCCGGAGAGGTTGCCGTCAGGAGCATGAACGTTTATTTCATCTGCTCCGCAGTGCAAAAGGAAGCGGACGGGAAAACCGGATTCCTGGAAAACCCGTTTTCCTTGCGCCTTGCCCCCTGCCTGTTCCGGAAATGCTTCTCCGTTTTATTTCTCTCCGGGCGGCAGGGAGCATCTCAGTTCGAATTGCGGATGCGCAACATCGTAATCTCCGGAAAACAATTCCGTTTCCATGATAATTTTATCATATTCCTGCGCGAACAGTTCCGAAAAGACGAAGGGGGCTTCCCCGATACCGCTTTCCCGCCTGATAGCGCAGAGGAAAGAGGCGGCAGGCAGGCGCATGATTTCCTTCAGCTTCCGGGCGTCTCTTTTTGTCGCTTCCACCTCCACATACAGGAACTGTTCCGTTCCGGTTCCCCGGTGGAAGGAAAGGAGGCCGGCTTCCGCGCCCAGCCGCAGCCCGTTGTGGTTGATGTCGTCGAACATGCTGGTAATGAGAATATTATAATCCGTACTGTGCTGTTTCCCGGAATAGGGAACCGCCCAGCAGTATTTTTCCGGCAATTGGTGGACGGTCTGCCCCTCATGGTGCCGGAGGCCTTCCATCCGGTCCATCTGTTTCTGGAATTTTTCCAGCAGATGCAGTTTTTCCTGAATCTCCCTGATCTTCTGGTGAGCCAGCATGGTACCGTGGGAAATCAGCTTCTTGTAATGGATTCTCTTCTGGTCCTTGGTCAGAAAGGTGGTGAATTCCTTCAGGGGAATGTCCAGGAAGATGCACGCGCGGATGGCGTCCACCACGGGAATCTGGGAAAGGGTGTAGTAACGGTATCCGGTATCCGGATCCGTATGGGCGGGGCTCAGGATCCCGAGCTGTTCATAATACCGCAGGGATTTGATATGTACGCCTGTCTGCCTGGACAGGCTGCCGATGGTGAGTAAATTCTGCTTGTCCATCCTGGTTGCAATGGGCGGGGGGACTGATTTTTCTTTCCGGGCGGGCTTCCCGGCAAAGACGGCTGGCGCCTGCAAGAGAAATCTTCATGAAGACGAAATCTCTGCGTCTTTCATTTAGTTTTTGCTGACAATAACTTACAACAAATGATAAAAAGCCGCTCCGCTTAATTCTTTCATTACCTCTTGACTCTCCCATTATGGGATACTTTACACCATATGACAATTGAAAAATCCCCGGTCTTGGCGGAAGCGTGGTTCCGGGGTCTTTTGCGGTCTTCTACAACGTTATTATTCATGAAAACAACTTGTCTTTTTTTCCTTTGCTCCGCTCTTTTGGCATTCCTGCCTTCGTGCCGGCAGGAGGATGAAACCCAGGGCGCCGGCTCTCCCGGAGAGACGGTGCCGGAAGTAAGCGTTCTGACGGTGCACAGCACGCAGGTTCCCGTAACCGCTAATCTTCCCGGCCGCATGGAGGCCTACCTTCAGGCGGAAGTGCGCGCCCGCGTGACGGGAATCATTCAGGAACGCTGTTATGAGGAAGGGCAGACGGTCCGGCCGGGCGACCTTCTCTTCAAAATAGATCCGGCCCCTCTTCAGGCCGTTCTGGATGAATGCCAGGCCGCGGTGGCCCGTGCCAAAGCGGTACTGGCGGATGCGGAGGACAAGGCCGCGCGTTATTCCTCCCTGGTGGCCAAGGGAGCGGTCAGCGTGCGGGAGCACAAGCAGGCCAAGGCGGAGGAAGACCGTGCCAGGGCGGAATATGCCGCTGCCGCCGCGTCCCTGGAGCAGGCCCGCCTGAATCTGGAATACACCAGGGTGGAGGCGCCCATCTCCGGCCGGGTGCGCCGTGCGCTGGTGACGGAGGGGGCGTTTGCCAACCAGAATGAATTCACCCATCTGACTACCATCGAGCAGATAGACCCTATTTACGTCCGATTCTCCCAGCCGGCCTCCCATTACAGCAGCCTGCGCCGGGCTGTCGTATCCGGGCTGTGGAAGGGAGTTCCCATTAAGGAGATCAAGGTGCGCCTGCTGCTTTCCAATGGAGAGGAATATCCCCATCCCGGCAGGATCATTTTTTCCGATATGGCGGTGGATCCTGATACGGATACCATTGAAATGAAAGCCCAGTTCCCCAATCCTGATGCCGAGCTTCTTCCCGGCGCCTATGTGCGCGTGGTGTTTGACAAGGCCATGCGGAGCAACGTATTCGCCATTCCCCGCGACGCCGTCATCCGGACGGCGCAGGGAGCCTCCGTTTTTGTCGCAGGCCCGGACGGCGTGCTGGAAGTGCGCCCCGTCAAGGCGGACACGCTGAATGGCCGGGAATGGCTGGTTTCAGAAGGTCTCAAGGACGGAGACAAGGTGGTCGTCAGCCACATCATGTCCCTCAGGCCCGGAATGAAGGTCCGCACTGCCGGTCCCCGGCCCCAATCCAACGCCCAGCAATAAACCTCCATGCCTGATTTCTTCATACGCCGCCCCATTTTTGCATGGGTAGTCGCCCTCCTGATTTCCCTGATCGGGCTGCTGGCTATTCCCAGCCTGCCCATTGCCCAGTACCCGGACATTGCGCCTCCGGTCATTACCCTCCGCACCACGTATCCGGGAGCTTCCGCCCTGGATACGGAAGAAGCCGTCACGGCCGTTATTGAAAAGGAAATCAACGGCGCGCCCGGCCTGCTGTACATGTCCGCCACCAGCAGTTCCAACGGCATGGTGGAAATTGCCGTCACCTTCAAGCAGGGCACGGACCCGGACATTGCCGCCGTGGAAGTCCAGAACAGGCTGAAAACCGTGGAATCCCGTCTGCCGGAATCCGTACGCAGGGAAGGCGTGTTTGTGGAAAAATCCTCCAACAACATTCAGGCGCTGATTTCCCTTTCCTCCACGGGGAGCCTGAATGATATGGAACTGGGGGAACTGGCTTCCGCCCGCATCATCCCGGAACTGAAACGAGTGAAGGGTGTCGGGCGCGTGGAACTGTTCGGCGCTGAAACGTCCATGCGCATCTGGCCTGATCCGGAAAAGCTGGAAGCCCTGGGACTGACGCCCACGGACATCGTGAATGCCGTGGCCGCCCAGAGCGAGCGCATCATCATTGGCGACATTGGCGGAGCGGCCGTTTCCGAATCCGCCCCCATCAATGCCAGCGTGGTGGCGGAGGAAGCCTTCCGCACGCCCGAGGAATTCGCTTCCATCGCCCTGAGGACGCTTTCAGACGGTTCCTCCGTGAAACTGGGGGACGTGGCGCGGGTGGAGCTTGGTTCCAACAGTTATGCGTTCTTCTCACGCTGCAACGGGCAGACCGCCACCGGCATGGCCATCAAGATGGCTCCGGGGTCCAACGCCGTGGAAACCATGAGGCTGCTCAAGGCCAAGATGGATGAACTGGCCAGGGACTTCCCTGCCGGAGTCTCCTACCAGATCCCGTATGAAACCACTCATTTCGTGGAAATCTCCATCCAGAAGGTCATATCGACCCTGGTGGAAGCCATTCTGCTGGTATTCCTGGTCATGTTTCTGTTCCTTCAGAACTTCCGGGCCACCCTGATTCCCACGCTTGTCGTCCCCGTGGCCCTGCTGGGGACCTTTGCAGTAATGTGGCTTTCCGGGTTTTCCATCAACATGCTCACCATGTTCGCCATGGTGCTCAGCATCGGCATTCTGGTGGATGACGCCATTGTGGTGGTGGAAAACGTGGAACGCATCATGATGGAGGAAGGGCTGGACGCCCGGCGCGCCACGATGAAAGCTATGAAGCAGATCGGAAGCGCCATTGTGGGCATCACCGCCGTTTTGGTGGCGGTTTTCATTCCCATGGCCTTCTTCAGCGGGGCAGTGGGGAACATTTATCGGCAGTTTGCCGTGACGCTCATTGTTTCCATCTCCTTCTCCGCGTTTCTGGCTCTTTCCCTGACTCCGGCGTTGTGCGCCGCCATGCTGAAACCCTCCTCCGTGGAGCACCAGGAGAAAAAAGGGTTCTTCGGATGGTTCAACAGGACGATTCACCGGTCCACGGACCGGTATGGCAGTGCCGTCTCCGGAATCATCCGCCGTCCCGTGCGCTCCCTGTTTCTGTATGCGCTCATCATAGCGGGGGCCGGCTACCTGTACCTCACGCTGCCCACCTCCTTCCTTCCGGAAGAAGACCAGGGCAACTTCATGGCGATGGTTTCTCTCCCGGCCGGAACTCTGCAGGAGGAAACCAGCACCCGGCTGAAGGAGGTGGAGGACTACCTGATGCAGCATGAACCCGTGGAATACGCCTACTCCGTGGGCGGGTTCAGTCTCATGGGTTCCGGCACCAACATGGCGATGCTGTTCGTCGGGTTGAAAAACTGGGAGGAGCGCGCCGCAGGCGGCAACTCCGCCCAGGAAATCATTGACCGCGTCAACGCCCGCTTTGCGGGAGACCATCAGATGATGGTCATGGCGTTGAATATGCCGTCCCTGCCGGAGCTGGGCAGTACGTCCGGATTCGACTTCAGGCTCCAGGACAAGGGAGGCCTGGGATATGACCGTCTGGTGGAAGCCCGGGACGAGCTTCTGGCCCGCGCCAATGCGGACCCCAACCTGATGGGCGTTTACTTCTCCGGCCAGGCGGACACGCCGCGGCTGCACGTTTCCATTGACCGGGAGAAAGCCTTCTCCATGGGAGTGCCCATCACGGAAATCAGCAACTCGCTGGCCGTCATGTTCGGGTCCAGCTACGTAGGGGACTTCATGCATAACAGCCAGGTGCGCCGTATCATCGTGCAGGCGGATGGGAAAAGCCGCCTGAACGGCAATGACATTGAAGACCTGCATGTCCGCAATGACCGGGGGAAGCTCCTGCCCCTGTCTTCCTTCGTCAGGCTGGACTGGACGGCGGGTCCTCCCCAGCTCACGCGCTACAACAATTATCCCTCCTTCACTATCAACGGTTCCTCCGCTCCCGGCAAAAGCAGCGGGGACGCCATGAAAGCCCTGGAACAGATTACCGCCACTCTGCCGCAGGGAGTGGGATTTGAATGGACGGGGCAGTCCTATGAAGAACAGCTGGCCGGTTCCCAGGCCACCCTTCTGTTCGCCCTGTCCATCCTGATCGTCTTCCTGGTGCTGGCGGCCCTGTATGAAAGCTGGTCCATTCCCCTGGCGGTGATTCTGGTGGTGCCTCTGGGCCTTCTCGGAGCCCTGCTGGCCGTTTTCCTGCGCGACATGCCCAATGACATCTACTTCAAGGTGGGCCTGATTACGACGATCGGCCTTTCCGCCAAAAATGCCATTCTGATTGTGGAAGTGGCCAAGGAATTCTACCGGGAAGGCATGGGCGTGATGGAGGCGGCCGTCGCCGCCGCCAAATTGCGGCTCAGGCCTATTCTGATGACTTCCCTGGCATTCGGGGCGGGCGTCGTTCCGCTCGCTCTGGCCCATGGGGCGGCGGCAGGCGCGCAGCGCGCCGTAGGCACGGGGGTGCTGGGCGGCATTATTACGGCTACGCTGCTGGCGATCTTCCTGGTTCCCCTCTTCTTCCGCCTGACGGCCGGAAAGAGGAAACAGGAGCATCCGGAAGAGGCATAAGGCAGGGAGGTTGCCGGGGAGGCGTCTGGAATCGCTGCTGTAGCGTTGGGGGCAAAGGCGCGGGGAGGCGGAAATCCCCGTGGGGCCGTAGCCCGCGCCTGATGCGTTAAAGGACGTTCAAGAAAGGGAGTCCGTAGGCAGGGTCTCCCGTTTTACGCAATGGAGGCGGGAAAAAGGGTAGGCCGCCGCTGCGGAGTTGGAGGCGGCTCCTTTCTCCGTCCCGTCCCGTGTACCTGTCATTTCATGAGGGCCGGACAACGCATCATTGCCTGCCGCGCGCATTCATGAAGATAAACACGTAGTACAGCAGCATGGCGAGGGAGGAAAGCGCACCCACCACGTAGGTCATGGCTGCCCAGAACAGGGCGCTCTTGGCCTTGCCGTGGTCGAAGTAGTTCATCAAGTGGGAACGGTCCAGCCATTTCAAGGCCCTGGCGGAAGCGTCAAACTCCACCGGAAGCGTGATGAAGGCGAAAATGGTGGTCATGGCAAACAGGCCGATGCCCAGCCCCAGCACCCACGGGGAACCGCCCATGGCCAGCAGGATAATGCCGAGAATCAGCACGATGCTCACCAGGTTGGAGGAAAACTGGACGATGGGAACCAGCGCGGACCGCAGCCCCAGCCAGTGGTAGGCCTGGGCGTGCTGCACGGCATGCCCCACTTCATGGGCCGCCACGGCCGCGGCAGCGATGCTGTTGGAATTGTAAACGGACTCGCTCAGATTAACGGTCTTGTTCGCGGGATTGTAGTGGTCCGTCAGGTGGCCGGGCGTGGAAATCACCTTCACGTCCGTAATGTGGTTGTCCTTCAGCATCTGTTCCGCCACTTCCCGCCCGGTCACCGGAATGGGAATCTGGGAATATTCGCTGAAGCGGCTTTTCATCCGTGCGCTGACCAGCCAGCTCAGAAGCATGGAACCCAGCAGAATCATCCAGTAAATAGTATAGGAATGCTGCGGGGCGGTTTCCGCCGTCTGGGTGTAATAGGAAAGGAGGTCGATATTGAATAACTCAATCATTGCAAATTAGACCTTATATCATAAGGCTTTGTTGAATCCAGCAGGCGCCGTGTCAGTCTCCGGAAGATTGGTCCCCGGCTTCTGTCATACGGAAACATGCTGAAGAACGGCAAATTCAATCGTCCGCTTTCCTGGAAAGGAGCTTGCCATCCGGGGCATAGTAAAGTTCCAGTTTACGGATGGCGGCGGACTCGGATCGGCAGTCCACCCGGTACTTCAGGGTGCCCCGGACGGTCATCTGCTTGGCCCGGCGGGGAGCATACCCCGGGAAATTGCGGGCGATAGCCGCCGTAACGGGGGCGGGAAGATTCTGAAGGGAGATGTCCGCCTTGGCCATGCAGATGGTGCCGTCAGGATAAAGCTTTACTTCGTATTCCAGGCCGTTGAGGTGGAATTCCGCCTCGTAGATGTCTTCATCGTTGTCGAAATCCCATTCGATGGCGCCTGCGTTCGGATACTGCTTCTGCACCTGCTCCTTCACGGGGGCTGGAACGCGGGAGGCCGGAATGTCCGCCAGAGCCGGCAGGGTGAATGCGGCGGCAAGAGTGGCTGTAAGGATACGTGAAATATGCATAAGTACGCAATAATTGTATTTATTCAACAAACAAGAAGCTTTTGCGCCTTCCCTGTGACAATTCAGCCATCAATGTAATGAATCCGGGCATGGCGGGGTTTGTTGTCGCCAACAAGAGGGTAATGGAGTTGAATGACAGCATGCAACAGGGTATTGTTTATTTGCTTGGAGCGGGTCCCGGAGACCCCGGCCTGATGACTGTCCGCGGCCGGAAGCTGGTGGAAACAGCGGAAGTGCTGGTATATGATGCGCTGAGTTCCGCGGAAATGCTGAACTGGGCTCCTGCCGCGTGTGAAAGGATTTTTGTAGGCAAGCGGGCTTCCCGCCACGCCCTGCCGCAGGAGGAAATCAATGCCCTGCTGGTCAGGCTGGGCAGTTCCGGTAAAAGGGTGGTGCGCCTGAAAGGGGGCGATCCCTACGTCTTCGGACGCGGCGGAGAGGAAGCGGATGCCTTGCATGAAGCAGGGGTGCCGTTTGAAGTCATTCCGGGCATTACTTCCGCCATTGCGGGGCCGGCCTATGCGGGTATTCCGGTGACGCACCGCAAGCATTGCACGCAGTTTACCGTGTTCACGGGCCATGAGGACGTCAACAAGAAGGAATCTACCCTGGATCTGAAAGGAATTGCGGCAGCGCAGGGCACCAAGGTCATGCTGATGGGGATGCAGAAGCTGGCGGAAGTGTGCGAAGCCCTGATCGGGTACGGCCAGGAGCCGTCCACGCCTGCCGCCGCTGTCCAGTGGGCCACCACGGGCATTCAGAGAACGGTCACGGGCACGGTGAAGACGCTGCCGGCCAAAGTCCGGCAAGCCGGACTGGGCGCACCCGCGGTTGTGGTGATCGGGGATGTGGTGAGGGAACGGGAGCATTTGGACTGGTTTGAAAAATTGCCCCTGTTCGGAAGGCGCATCGTCGTGACACGCACCCGTTCCCAGGCCGGGGAATTGAGTGAGCGTCTGCGCCGACTGGGTGCGGAGGTGTTGGAAATACCCACCATCCGCATTGCTCCCCCCACCAACAGGCGGGAATTTGCAGAAGGCGTGGTGCATGCCCACACGTACGACTGGCTGGTGTTTTCCAGCCCCAACGGGGTGGAACGCTTCTTCCAGGCGTTCTTTGCCGTGTACCAGGACATCCGGAGCATTGGGGGGGCCAGGATTGCCGCTATTGGCCCAGGGACGGAGGCGAAACTCCGGGAATACGGGCTGGCCGTGGATATCATGCCTAAAAAATTTGTGGCGGAAGGGCTTGTCAAGGCATTCAAGGATGCCCGTGAAGAAATCGGCACCATTGAGCACAGCACGTTCCTGTGGGTGCGCGGAGAAGAAGCGCGCCGTGTGATTTACGATGGCCTGACCGCTCTGGGGGCGATTGTGGATGAATGCATTGCCTACAAGACGGAAGCGGAGACGGAAGACGTAACGGGAGCACAGGCCGTTTTCCGGGAGCAGGGGGCGGATATTGTAACGTTCACCAGCTCCTCCACGGCGGAGAACTTCTTCAAGCTGGGGCTTCCGTGGCCGGACGGCTGCAAGGCCGCCAGCATCGGACCCGTGACTACGGCGACCCTCAAGGAGCTGGGCCATGCGCCTGCGATCACGGCGAAAACGCACGACATCAACGGACTGGTGGAAGCCATCGTCAAAGCCTGCGGAAAGTAAAGACCCCAATGAATTTGCCCGGGTTAAGGACTAGATCCGGGCGGATGCAGGACAAACGAGGTTGCGGAACCGGCTTAAAAGCCGTTTACGGCTTCCCAGCTGACTACTTTTCCGTTTTCAAACAGGACATTATAGGAAACGGGAGGGCGGCTGCCCATGGGCATCGTAACGCCGATCCCGGTGCCTATGCCGGCATCCCTGCCGCGGAATCCGCCGCCGCCCAGGCCTACGGACCAGCCCGTGCCGCTGCGCGTGTAAAGCCACCGTTCCGTATTTTTACCGTCCATCCTGCCTACCATCTTCTGTTCCGGTTCTCCCCACGCCAGCAGGACGGCCATGGGGGACATGCCTTTTTCCAGCTCTCCGCGCGCCACTTTCACCTGGTGTTCCTTCGGCAGCTGTTCATAGGCCGGCATGTTCTTGGCGATCCGGTCGGACGGCGTGGGGGAACAGGCTGCCAGCAGCGCAAGGCAGGCGGGAAGCAGGATGGAAGGAAGGCTCGTTTTCATCGTCCCACGAATAGCACGGCGGAATGCGGCTGGCAAGGAGGCAACGCGGCTTTTCCGCAAAATGGAGGACGGGAAATTCATTATTCTGACATAAAAAGGGCGCTTTTCCCGTAAATACATAATTGGTTATTGACAGGCATGGGGGGTAGGGGAGTAGGAATTCACTTCCAAATGCAACGCGCCGCCAATGCGGGCTGTGCTGCCTCCACTGTTTACCACTTTTATTTTTCCGAGCCGCCCATATGTCCAAAACGTTAATTATAGCAGAAAAGCCGAGCGTCGCCACTGATTTGGCGAGGGTTCTCGGCAAGGAGCTTGGAAAATTCACCCGGGACAAGTCCGGGGCGTTTTACCAGAATGACCGTGCCATCATCACGTCTGCCGTGGGTCATCTGCTGGAACAGAAAAAACCCATGACGGAAGGCGGCAAATCGCTGCCCTGGAAATTCGATTACCTGCCCGTCATTCCCAAGGCTTTTGAACTGGAACCCATCAAGCAGTCGGAAGACCGTTTGAAAAAAGTGCTTCAGCTTGCCAGGAGCAAAGAGGTCACGGAAATCGTCAACGCATGTGATGCCGGCCGCGAAGGGGAGCTGATTTTCCACAACCTGGTGCGTTACGGAAAGTGGAACAAGCCTGCCCGCCGCCTCTGGATGCAGTCCATGACGGATGAGGCTATCCTGAACGCCTGGCACAGCATGCGCAGCGAGGCTGACATGAAGCCCCTGACGAATGCCGCCGTCTGCCGTTCTGAATCAGACTGGCTGATTGGCCTGAACAGCACCCGCGCGCTGACCATTCTCCAATCCCGCGGCGGTTTCAACGTCACCCCCGCCGGCCGCGTCCAGACGCCCACGCTGGCCATTCTGACGCAGAGGGAACTGGAAATCCAGGCGTTTGAACCCGTGCCCTATTCTGAGGTATGGGCGGAATTCGACGTGCAGTCCGGTTCCTACTCCGGCCGCTGGATTGACCGGGACTGGAAAAAGAATGACGACCCCCAGTCCCGGGCGGAACGCATCTGGGACGCCGGACTAGCGACTGTCATCCGTGACCGCTGCCGCGGCAAATCCGGAACCGTGACCGAGGAAAAGAAGCCCGTCACTACGATCGCCCCGCTGCTGTACGACCTGACCTCCCTCCAGAGGGAAGCCGCCAACCGCTACGGTTTTTCCGCCAAGCGCACGCTTCAGCTGGCCCAGGAATGCTATGAAAAGCACAAGGTGCTTACGTACCCCCGTACGGACTCCCGCTACCTGCCGGAAGACTATCTGGGCAAGGTGTACGGCATCGTGGGAACGGTGGCGGAGCAGAATCCCGAATTCGCCCCTTTTGCCAAGGACATCCTGGACAACAAGCGCATCAAGCCCAACCGGCGCGTGTTCGACACTAAAAAGGTGAGCGACCACTTTGCCATCATTCCGACCGGGAAGATGGAAAAACTGACCGGGGACGCCCAGAAACTCTTTGAAATGGTCATGGCCCGCTTCCTGGCCGTCTTTTTCCCTGCCGCCGTTTTTGAAGATACGCGCAGAACGACGCTCATTGCCCACCAGGACGGCGTAACGGACGCCTTCCTGACCACGGGCCGCGTGCTGGTGGAACCGGGCTGGCAGGCCGTCTACGGACGCAAGGCGGGCAGCTCCGGCAAGGAAGAGCTGGTGCCTGTCCGGGACGGGGAAGAAGCCGCCGTACGCGAAATCGAGATCCGCAACGCCATGACCAAGCCTCCGGCCCGCTACAATGAAGCCACGCTACTGGCCGCCATGGAAGGCGCTGGAAAGCTGGTGCATGACGAGGAGCTGGCCGCTGCCATGAGCGAACGTGGCCTGGGAACGCCCGCTACCCGCGCCTCCATCATTGAAGGACTGATTTCCCAGGAATACATTGTCCGGGACGGACGCGACCTTCTGGCGACGCGCCGTGGGATTGAGCTGATCGCCCTGCTGGAACGCATCGGCCTGAAGACGCTCACTTCCCCCAGCCTGACCGGGGAATGGGAATACAAGCTCAAGCAGATGGAACAGGCCTCCCTGGGCCGAGATTCCTTTATGGACGGCATCAAGAATCTGACCGGGGAAATCGTGAAGAGAGTGAAAGACTTCCGGGAAGCCCAGCAGCAGGTGGAACTGCCGGAAATGGAACTGGACTGCCCGTCCTGCCATGCCCACGGCCTGAAGAACACGCTGGACGCCGTTTCCTGCCGTTCCTGCAAGTTCAGCATCCGCAAGGTCATTTCCGGCCGCGACATGACGGATGAAGAGCTGAAAACCCTCATTGTGGACGGTAAAACGGGAATCCTCCAGGGATTTACGTCGCGCTTCGGCAAACCCTTTGAAGCGGGGCTGGAACTCAATGACAAATTCCGCGCTACGCTCTACTTCCCGGCACGGGAGGAAGATGAAGCCGCAGGGGCGGAAGAAGCCGTGAAAGTAGCCACCGTGACCATTCCGGACATGGGGGAACACGAGGTGATGGAGACGGCCAAGGCCTGGAAAGTGCCTTCCCTGACGATGGGGAAGGAAAACGCCACCGTATCCGTTTCCCGGACTATTCTGGGGCGTGAAATCCCTCTGGACCAGGTATTGAAAATTCTGGCGGAAGGCAAATCAGACCTGATGAAGGGCTTCATTTCCCAGCGCACCAAGCGTCCGTTTGACGCTTATCTGGTCTTCAATGCGAAGACGGGCAAAATCGGCTTTGAATTCCCGCCGAGGGAAAAGAAATATCCTGCCAAAAAAACAGCCGCCAAGGCGGATGACAAGGAAAAGGCTCCGGCTCCCAAAACGGCCAGGACGTCCAAAGCTGCCGGGAAAAGCGCGGTAAAAAGCGTTAAAACGACAGAGGCGGTTCCTAAAAAGAGGAAAAAGCAATAACTGCAATCCGCGGGTTTTCTCCGGATGCGCGGTCAGGGCGCATGAGGCCGCTGATTGGCGGAATGATAAGGGGCGGGAGCCCCTCACTCCCAGGCAAGCCAAATTCAGCTTCCTCTGCTTCTTCCAATTCCTCCCGGTTTGTCACGGTCTCTCACCTGGGAAAAAGGCCTCCCGGCCCTTTTCAACCTCCCATTGCTTCCAGATGGCGTGTGATGAGAACATGGTTCCCTTTCTTGTTCCGGGTTCCCGGTGCAGCAGCGGGCAATTAAAAGCTTTTATCTGGCCAGCACTGTTGTTAGGGTGGCAGTTGTAACCCTGTGCCTCTAATGATGAAACTTTTCTTGATTGCCATACTGATTTGGTGCGGCGCGGTTTGCGTTCCGGCTGATGAAAATGTCTTTCCGGGAGAACGGGAATGGATTTCCAAGCTTGGAGACGTGGTGACGGGCAGTTTTCAATCGTGTACGGGAACTAAATTAGCGATTAAAACGGGACGCAAACGTGTGGAAATTCCTCTGACCCATCTGGATGAAGAAGATGCGGCGCTGGTGCGTTCCCTGACGGGAACGACGGCGCGACGGGATCTCAAGCTGGCGGCGATGCTCTGGCCTTTCCTGATGAAAGAGCTGGAAAAGGTGACATGGACGCCGGTGGAAAAGGACATCTCCCCTAAATATAATGAAGCGGCCCGGAAAAACCCTACTAAGACCTTTACGGGAACCAGGAAAATAGACGGCCTGGTTTATACAACTTCTCTTTCCGCCATCCAGGGGCCTCCGTTCCGTATCCAGGAATATTGCCGTCCGCAGAACCGTCCGGAAAGCATGAGAGGACAAAAAAACTTCACCATGGTTCTGGAGGAGGGGACCATTTACGCTTACTATGATACGAAGACCGGGTTGCTGGCTCCTTCAAAACGTATGCCTGAGGAACGGATAGAGATGCGCGGGCCCGTTTCCTCGCTGCTTCCCCCAGGTGAGAAAATCGCGGCAAGGGAGATAAAATCCTATAGCAACATAGACTATTCCCTGTCCATGGAAAGCCGTCCCGTCAAGGGCGCTTATGAAGCGTGCAGACCCAATTCTCTGGGAAAGAAGAAGTTGACCATGTACTGGAATACGGAGGGCAAAATGGTGTGCGGCATCCTGAGGCTGGAATATGACAATATGCTTTTGAGTGCCCTGTTTGACGATCAGCGGAAGCTGATGAACGCCCCCGGCCTGGGATATGCCGTCATTCTTTCCCGTCTGGATAAGAAAGGCAGGGACCCCAAAGGACAGGATGGCCATTACTATCATGTAGCGCTGGCTGCTGACGGATTACCCGTATACCACTATGAAGGGGTGGAAGACGAAGCCGGCCTCGATCCCCTGCGTTACGGAAAACTCCGTGATTCCGAAAAGAAGGCGGCCCTGGCAAAGGAAAAGGAACGCGAACAGGAGCTCCGCGCCAAACAGGAAGCCCGGCAGCGCCTGGTGGAATCCGCCAGGAAGCGGTCAAGCTAGTTTACAATAATCTTCTTGTCAAAAGAAAGAAACTATAATAACAAGAAGCAAATGAAAGTCAAAATCATTCAACTTAAAACATAACAGGTATTTTTCATGTTTATATATTTTTGTTAAACGTATGAGCAACAGCTTAAGAATGAAAAAATCAAGGTAAAATAAAACAATGACAATGAAAAAAATATTTATTTCCCCACTAGTATTTTGTTCGTTTTTTGTGTTGAATCATCACTCAGCTGCCGAGGAAGCTGGGAACGATAAAAAAGTTGAAACATCTAGCGTTGAAAAAAATAGTCCTGTTGTTCTTAAAGGAATAACTAAATACTATCGCGTTAAATGGGAACAACAGGAATATATAAGAAAGCACTACGAAAACTATCATCTTGTGATGAGACTTGTTTCTCTCCCGAAAGACAAGAATGGCTCTTTTATTCAATCATTTGTTTTAAAAGATGATGATGGAAAAAGTGTTCAAGTAGATTTTGATGCTACTGATGCCTATAAGGCGCGCGGTAAGAAAGGCAATGAAGAACTCGAAGACCTGGTAAAGAACATAGAAAAAGACAGGAAACCATTAACGGCAGAAGAGCAGAAGAATTTAAATGCAATAAATAATGCGGCTAACAAGATAGCATTGGAAGAAGTTAAAAAATTAGGGAAAAATCCAAAAGAATTAACTAAGGAAGAATGGGAGAGGATAGATAAAATAGTTCAAGAAGTTGTAAAAAAAGAATCGGATAAGAGTTCTAATTTATCTAAATAAGGAACTAAAATTCTTCCTTTTGACAATTAAACTAAAGAGGCAGCCTCAATAATAAGAGAGGCTGCCTCTTTAGTTTAAGACATGGAAATAGAAGCAAAAGAGATGAGAAAATGAAGAGTGAATGGGCAATGCTTGCTTGATTTTCCTACGTCGTGAAATAAGCTATCCTTTCTCGAGGAATGATCAATTGTACAGTTAATCTTCTTGCTAATAGATTTTCTGCCATTTGGCAAGAAGATTAACTACACATGAAATGAGCTGTTCCCCATCACATCATTATCTCATTCTATATTAAAAGATGCAATATATTCTTTTATCTCTTCTTTTGTTTTTTTGTCGCCGGATTTAAGGAGTTTGCTGAATATTTCCGTGACGTCAAAAACTAAAATTAACATTTTATCGTTTTCGTTGAAAGTAGCACAGGTTAATATGTATTTATTATCTTCCTTTGATAATGAACTTCCTCTCATTATTTGACCGTCATGATTTTTCCTAATATAATCATCGATTAAATTTTCCATCTGTTTAAGATTTTCAATCTTCTTGTGATCCAAGATGATCGGATTTTCCATATTCTTGACCGACTCCTTCAATTCTTCTGTCTTGATGGGCTCCTTTAGTTCTTCTATCGCTTTATTCTGGTCTGAATAAGATAGATTCGCGAGGATGATGAAGATGCATCCCGCAATAATTATTTCTATATTTGATAGTTGCATTGTTCTTTTGATATTCTGAATCCTCCGCCAAAGAGCTTGGAACGGATCATTTTATTCAATCAGATCATGATTGCTGGAATATTAAACGCCTTATCCAATGATCAGATGAAAACAAATCAAGCAATTGAGACAGGACAAGATTAAAGAATTTGGATTCAGACAAAGGAGTGTGCTTCTCTTCCATTTCCTTTATTTTATTTCTGGTCTTTTCATCTTTCGATTTACTTAAATTTTTATATACATCAGTCATGTCAAAATATAATATCTCTTGTTTTCCTTCCTCATTTTTCAATGAAAAGATGAGGATAAAATGACCATCTTCATCCATCGTGAACATTCTTCCCAAGACTTCATAACCTTCATGATTTTTTCTAACGTATTCCTGCAGCGCTTCCTCTAGCTGGCTATAATTTTTGATGTCTTTGGAATCCAGAATTACAGGCCTGTCCCAATTACCGAGTTCGGAATCATCTACTATGATAACTTTGCCGGATGCATCTTCTGATCCCAGCGATTGAGAAACTAATGGTATCACGCCGCACCCTATAGCTAAAATAGTAATTTTTGATAATGATTTCATATTAAATTATTGGATTTAGATTATTGTTCAATAGCATCCGCGTTTGATCGCCTCTTCTGCTTTGATAGCTTCTTGCTCATGAAATTCAATTTCCTTTTTAAACCGCTCATTTTTCTTCAATTTCTTGAAACACTCCGTCACGTCAAAGAAAATACTTCCCAATTTACCGTCTTTTGTTTTGAAATCTATCTTTTGAAGAAATTGTTCCTGTTCTTTTGTTGTATTAGGACCAATCCATTCATAACCGGGGTACTGTTCTGCCAAGTATTTACACTGAATATTCTGTAAATCTTCATACTTGTTAACTTCCTTGGCGTCTATCACAACAGGATTTTTCCTAGAACCTTTTTGATCGGGAGCCAAGCGTAGTTTTTCGCTTACCGGCCTTACAGAAAAGACCTTTCCGTCACGCATACATGTTACGATTTCTCCATCAGTGATAATTTTCAGTTCCGGGATATTGCCGCTATAAGCTACCGTGAACATCAAACATGATATGGTTCCTGCCACCGCCAATTTAGAATATTTTTTCATTTTATTCTAATATTCAGATTATTATGTTACTCGGTTACACCATGGCAATATCAAACGTGTCAGATTCAACTACTTTGACATTTCTAACAACGACTCGGCAACATGCTTCTGCCGCATTCGCCCTATTTAAAATGCGGGAGCCATTGCTATTAAACAAAATATCAACTTTTTAGGAAGTATCAATATTTTCATAAAAATAATTGCTATTCCTCAGAAAGATGGTCCGGGTGGAGGGAATAGTGGCCGGGGGAGTCCAGTGTTTCAATGAGGGCCATGTCTCCTTCATCCAGGGAAAAGTTGAAGATGTCCAGATTAGTCCGGATTCTGTCTGCATGCACGGATTTGGGGATGGGCACGATGCCGCATTGGAGTTCCCAGCGCAGGCAAATCTGGGCCACGGATTTTTTGTGCTTGTCCGCAATACGGCACAGGATGGGTTCTTCCAGCACGCCTCCGCGGGCTAGCGGCCCCCATGATTCCACCAGGATATGGTGTTCCCGGCAGAAGTCTACCGCTTCTTCCTGATGGTATTTCGGGTTGATTTCCAGCTGGTTCACCATGGGCATGATGTCGGCATGCTCCATCAGGGCTTCCAGATGATGGGGAAGGAAGTTGCTGACGCCGATGGCTTTCACTCGTCCGTCCCGGTAAAGCCGTTCCATGGCTTTCCAGGTTTCCCTGTTGAGTTTCCGGTAGTCTTCTTCATATCCGGCGGGGATGGGCCAGTGGATCAGGTACAGGTCCAGATAGTCCGTTTGGAGGCGGTCCAGGGAGGCTTCAAAGGCGTTTAGCGTAGTTTCGTATCCCTGGTCCGTGTTCCAGACTTTGCTGGTGAGGAAGATTTCCTCCCGCGGTAGGCCGCTTTCCCTGACAGCGCGGCCTACCGTTTTCTCATTGCCGTACACGCTGGCCGTGTCAATGAGGCGGTAGCCTGCTTCCAGCGCGTCCAGAATGCTCCGGACACCCGCCGTATCATCCGGAGCCAGGTAGGTTCCATAACCGATGCCGGGCATGGGTAGTCCGTTGTTCAGCTGCTGCGTATCGCCGGGAAAAGTGATGATTTTCATACTCTTCATGAAGCACCCTGTCCCGGAAACGGTAAAGAGGGCGCCTTGTCATGAATGCGGCATGCGTTGCAGCGCTGCGGAGAGCAGGAAAAGTTATTTCCCGGCCTGGAGGCAGCGGTAGTAGTAGTCCACGCGGGAGATGAACCAGCTCCATTTATAGCCGGGGCGCCCGTTGGTCATCAGCGGGGCGGGGCAGTTTTTGCCGGACCAGTAGTTGTGAGGCACCACGTTGCGCAGGGGAACGTTGTAGCGCATCATCAGCAGGGCGGTCAGCTTGGCCGTCTTGTTGTAGATGACGACGGGGTTGTGCGTGGTGCATTCACACATTTCAATGGCTACGGAGTATTGGTCTCCCGGGCCGGAGTGGTCCGCATGGTGGCCTGTTTCCGTGGTGGGGATGTGCTGGTAGGCCCCGAACTGGTCCACGGTGAAGTGCCAGTTCAGACTGCGGGATTTGCCGCTGTTCAGGTAACGGGAGTGGGCGTGCGCGTCTCCCTTGGGGTTGGCGGTGCTGTGGATGGTGATGAAGCGGGGCTGCATGGAGGCCGCGTGCCTGCGGGCGTACGTGCTTTTGGGCATGTAAGAGACGCGGATGCCCACTTCACGGCCCATCTGGTTGGTCGTGCGGGGAACTACGGGGGCTTTTTGAATTTTGAAGGAGACGGCCGGCGGCCTCATTTTATCGTTCTGCGAGCAGCTGCAGAACGCCAGGGCGGTGAATACGGCAAGAAAGCCCGTCCAGACAGATCTATATTCCATGTGTTTGTTCTAGAAACAGCCCGAATGGATTGCAAGCAGAATTTGGAATTAGTTCAAGTGAACTAATCCGGCCGTGTCATGAAATTGCAGGCGTTCCCGACGCGGCATAAGCTACGCAGGCCGCCTCTTCCGGAAAAGGGCGGCCTGCGTACAAGCGGAGACTGTGCCGGGAGAAGCCGGCCATGCTGCGTTATTTGAGGATTTGAGTGAGCACGTATGGCAGGATGCCGCCCGCCAGGTAGTATTCCTTTTCAATAGGCGTATCAATGCGGACGATGACGGGCACGTCAAACGCCTCCGCACCTGCGGGCTGCACGCGCAGGGTGACCTGCTGGCGCGGCGTAATGTCATTGTCCAGCCCCAGGATGGAGAAGGTGGCGTTCTTCAAGGGGGCGATGCGGTCATAGTCCGCCTTGTCGGCGAAGTTGAGGGGCAGCACGCCCATGCCGATGAGGTTGGAACGGTGGATGCGTTCAAAGCTCTTGGTGATGACGGCCTTGACGCCCAGCAGGTTCGTGCCCTTGGCCGCCCAGTCGCGGGAGGAACCCATGCCGTAATCTTCTCCGCCGATGACGATGAGCGGGACGCCGTCCTGCGCGTAGGCCATGGCCGCATCATAGATGAAGGCGGGAGCGCCCGCGGCAGGGGTTATTTTCTTGTCCGGGGCGGGAATGGGGCGGTCGCCGAAGTACAGCGTGTAGCCGCCTTCCGTGCCGTCCACCATCAGGTTCTTGATGCGGACGTTGGCGAAGGTGCCGCGGGTCATCACGCGGTCGTTGCCGCGGCGGGAGCCGAAGGAGTTGAAGTCTTTTTTGTCCACCCCCATGCGTTGCAGGTACAGTCCGGCGGGGCCCGTTTCCCGGATGGCCCCGGCGGGGGAGATGTGGTCCGTGGTCACGGAGTCGCCAAAGATGCCCAGGGGACGGGCGTCCCTGATGTCCGCCAGCGTGCGGGGCTGCCCGTTGAAACCGCTGAAGAAGGGCGGGTCCTGGATGTAGGTGGAGTTTTCATTCCACTGGAAGACGGAGCCTTCCGGCGCATAGACGGCTGCCCAGCGCGGATTTTTGTCCGGCGTGATGGTGTAAAGTTCCCGGTAAGCTTCCGGATTGCGGGATTTGGCGACGGCTTCCGCAATTTCCCCGGCGCTGGGCCAGAGGTCTTTCAGGAAGACGGGGTTTCCGTTGCGGTCCGTGCCCAGCGGTTCCGTCTGGAAGTCAATGTCCACCCTGCCGGCCAGCGCAAAGGCGACGACAAGGGGGGGAGACATCAGGAAGTTGGTTTTAATGGAGGCATGGATGCGCGCCTCAAAGTTGCGGTTGCCGGACAGGACGGAGGCGGCCACGATGTCGTTCTCCCTTACCGCCTGTTCCAGTTCCGGATTCAGCGGTCCGGAGTTGCCGATGCAGGTGGTGCAGCCGTAGCCGACGGTTTCAAAGCCAAGGGTGTCCAGGGATTCCTGGAGCTGGTTGGCCGCAAAGTAGTCGGAAGCGATGCGGGAACCGGGGGCAATGGACGTTTTTACGTGCGGCGGCACTTGCAGTCCCAGTGCAACCGCCTTTTTAGCCAGCAGCCCGGCAGCGAGCATCAGGCCCGGATTGGAGGTATTGGTGCAGGAGGTGATGGCGGCGATGAGGATGCTGCCGTCTTTCAGTTCCGCTTCCTGGCTGAACCCGTCCACAGGGACGGGAACGCCCGCCGGGGAATGCATGGTGACCTTGACGGACGGGGATTCCTTCTTTCCGTAACCGCCTTCCGCCGCAGGCATGCGGACCAGCTTGCGGAAGCTGTCCCTGATGGAGGACAGGCGAATGTGGTCCTGAGGGCGTTTGGGGCCGGAAACGGCGGGTTCCACGGTAGACAGGTCCAGTTCCAGCTGGTCCGTATAGTCCAGTTCTCCATTGCGGGGCATTCCCCACAGGCCCTGGGCCTTGAAGTAGTTTTCGTACGTGGTGATGGCTTCCTCGCTTCTGCCCGTCTGGCGCAGATAGTCGGAGCAATGTTCATCCATGGGGAAGAAGCCCATGGTGGCGCCGTATTCCGGGGCCATGTTCGCTACGGTGGCGCGGTCCGCCAGCGGCAGGGCTGCCGCTCCTTCCCCGAAGAATTCCACAAATTTGCCGACGACGCCGTGGCGGCGCAACATCTGGGTGACATGCAGCGCCAGGTCCGTAGCCGTTACTCCTTCTTGAAGTTTTCCCGTCATGTGGACGCCCACCACTTCCGGCACCAGGAAGGTGACGGGCTGGCCCAGCATTCCGGCTTCCGCTTCAATGCCGCCTACGCCCCAGCCTACGACGCCGATGCCGTTGATCATCGTGGTATGGGAATCCGTCCCCACCAGAGTGTCCGGGAAATAAACGCCGTCCTTTTCCATGACGCCCGGCGTCAGATATTCCAGGTTCACCTGGTGGACAATGCCCACGGAGGGCGGCACTACGGAAAAGGTCTGGAAGGCCTGCTGGCCCCATTTAAGAAATTCGTAGCGTTCCGCATTGCGCTGGAATTCGATGTCCAGGTTCTTTTCCAGGACGTCCGTACGGCCTGCCCAGTCCACCTGAACGGAATGGTCCACGACCAGGTCCACGGGAACCAGCGGTTCAATGACGGAGGCGTCTTTTCCAAGCCCGGCTACGGCGGAGCGCATGGCGGCCAGATCCACCAGCAGGGGGACGCCCGTCAGGTCCTGCAGGACGATGCGGGCCACCGTAAAGGGGATTTCATAGGAACCGGGATTTTTGGCGTTCCAGGAGGCCAGGTTGTCCACATCCTTTTCCGTTACCTTCAGACCGTCGCAGTTGCGGAGCAGGGATTCCAGAACGATCCGGATGGAGACGGGCAGGCGGTTCAGACGCGGATAGCCGTTTTCCGCCAGGGCTGGCAGTGAATAAAACTGTCCCGGGGTTCCGGCTCCCGTGGCGAACGTGCTCTTGGCAATCTTGGTCATGATGCGGAATAGAGGGTTAACTGTAAACAGGCGGCTGCCCTCCTGGCAGTCGCGGGTACTATACAGGCCAAGTTTGATAAGGCAAGGACTCTGTGTGACGGAGGGAATTTTTTCCGGTTCCCTCCGTGGGAAATTTCACGTGAGAGCCGGGAAGCGGACGAGTTCAACGCAGGTGTTTTCAGAATAATTTGCAGAACCGCCAGGACAGAGTTTTGTTGAACGGGGGAAGGGGAGTTTTTGTCGCAATTGTTACATAAACCATATGAATCAATGAATCTGGAAAATAATTCTGAATCTGTAAGACTGAGTAACGCATTGGCTATTTGGGCTCTTGTTTTTTCCGTCCTGTGCAGCCTGGTGGGGCTGATTCTCGGCATTATCGGGCTGAGCAAGTATCCGAAAAGCAGCAACGGCAGGACGATGTGCATCATCGCCATCGTGGTGAGCGTTCTGTTCATGCTGGGCGCTGTGGCCTGGCGCGGCTATTAAAAAAGTGCGGAAGGCAATGTGCGGAGCGTCAAGGCGCGCCGCCGGACATGTTCCGCAATCCTTTTTATTGTGGTGCATGAAGGCGTTCTCATGGTATGTGGCGATTCTGGCTCTGGCGTGCGCCGTCCTGTTGTGGGTTGGAGATCCCTCACAATCGGGCTGGCTGCCGGAGTGCCTGTTTTACAGGACAACCGGGTTCCTTTGCTATGGCTGTGGTTCCACAAGAGCCCTTCATGCTCTCCTTCACGGCCACTGGGTGGATTCTCTGCGGTATAATGCGCTGCTGGTTCCCACGCTTGCGTGGCTGGGAACGCTGTTTTTCATCCGGGACAAGACCGTATTCATGCGGGTATTGCTCCTAGGGGTGTCTGTTCTTGTCCTGTTCACTGTCGCGCGCAACATTCCGCTGTGCTGACAGCTTGCTTTTTTCCGGTTTTCCTTGCTTCCGTTCATGCCGGAGCTGTAAACAGAGTGCGTCATGAAATAGGGAACTTGAGTTCGCGGCATTGTCCAATCCTGTGAAAGGATTGAAAGATGATGAATGCAAAAAGAACCTTGTCCATCATTGCAGGGGCGGCGGCAGGCGCGTTGACGCTGGCGTCTTGTTCAGGACCGCAGGAAGAGAATTTGCGCATGGTGCCCCTGACTGCGCCTGTGGCCATGCCCATGACCTCTTATGGACCAAATACAAGAGTGGTCGTGGCCGGAGTGGATTATACGGAGGTGCATGATGAGTGGATGAATCCGGATGTCATGAAAAAAGCGGCTTCCGGCAATATGCGCGTGGTGATCAGCCGCGGACGCCAGAGGGGACAGCTGATGGTGGGGGATGAAGTAGCCATGGATTTTCCCGTATGTCTCGGTATGTCTTCCCACCGGACTCCCGTGGGGCATTTCCACATTACGGAAAAGGCGGTGCATCACGTTTCCAATTTGTACGACGCCTCCATGCCCTATTTCATGCGGTTGACGGACAGCGGCATAGGAATGCACGTGGGGCCCGTTTTCCAGACGCCGCAGTCGCATGGGTGTATCCGCATGACCCGCTCTTCCTGCGTGCCGCTGTTTAAAACCGTTAAAATCGGCACGCCCGTAACGATTGTGCAGTAAGGCGGGAAAGGTGACGGGAGACCGTTTCAGAAGAATCCGTTCCGTTTTTTGGAAGGTTGTTTCCGCGGGAAAAGATGGTAGCTTGAAAAAAGACAGGCCACGTGATGATCATGACGGCGGGGTCTGGTTTCCTGTGAACGGTGGAGATGGACTGCATCATGAAAGAGGACGGTACTCAAAGTTTCCTCAAAGAGCTGAATGGGGAAAAACTGCCGCATGCGGGGGAATGGAAGTATATTGTGGAGTGGTGGGAACAGGACAGCCTTGATGTGGACAGCAACCAGCATTTGCTTTTTATTGACGAGGAAGGAGAAACGGATTTCCTGGTTCATGAGGGCAATGTGACTGAATTGAATGAATTGCTGGCGTCCACGGGACTGCTGGAAATTCAGGAAGTGAGCATAGTCCCGGAATTCCATGTGCAATTCCATAGCAGGATTCTTTATCCTCCGGAATGGGCCGGAGAAGCGTATTTTGAACCGGACACCGCGAGGACCTGGCTGAAAAAGCTGCACGGATGGATGGGCTTCGTGAAGATGGCCAAGCGGAAGAGTTTGCCGTAAAGGGGGGAAAAGTTTCCAGCCAGAACGCTGCGCTTAAGCCGATGATTGACTTTGGGAAAAGCCATTCCGTTTTATCGGGGCCAAGTCCGGATAAGGGGAACGGTTGATACGGGCCGCGAATTCCCGCATGGCCCGTGATATTCATCCATCCATTTTTTATGCAAGTGATGGAAATCCGGTATAGGAAGAGGATATTTTCTATTTTTATTATAAGGTTTTCATCAATCGGAAGTGATGGTTTTTAGAAATCTATGAGACATCAGCGATAAAAAATTTGTTTTTTTAACACAAAACGGATTTGGCCGTCGCTATCTCAAATGAACGGCATGAAGATAAACGGTCTCCGCCGCAAGTCGTATTGCCCCGACAACCCCAATCCTCCATGTTCTGCTGTCCGTTGGACGGTTTCCATTCATCGGCAGCGGCATGGATGGAGGATGCCTTCTTTTGGACACAGGTGTGTCCGGGACTGATGGGCCGTTTGTTCTTCAGGAGCACCCCATCGTGCAATCTCCATGAATGCCCATGTCCAATTTCTTGGACAGACCGCCAAAACGGCGGGTTTTGCTCAAGTCCGTCAACATCATGATTAACTCAGGATCATGATGTTGACTTCATTAAAACCTGTTATCATTCCGCAAGGTCTTGCAAGTTTTCTGAACTTGGAAAAATGACGGACGGCTGGGGATGATCTTGTTTGTTGCCTCTCTGCCCGGCACAGCATGGCTGCGGCTCTGCTTAACGTATGGAACCCTTGCAGGGAGCAAATGCCGCGGTTTTCATCTGGCGGCGTTCGCTCTCTCCGGGCTTTGCCGGGTGCATGATTGGTAGATGCAGCAGCTCTCCTTCTTCCCTTGTCCCAAGGTTATTTACTCTTGGATTCCGTTTTCCCGGTTTCCTGGCGCAGTTGCGGCAGATATTTTCCATATCCCTGTGCCTCCATGTCCTGTTCCGGAATAAATTTCAGGGAGGCGCTGTTGATGCAGTAGCGCAGGCCGCCGCGGTCCTTGGGACCGTCCGTGAAGACGTGGCCCAAGTGGGCGTCTCCCGTCTTGCTGCGGACTTCCGTGCGGTGCATGCCGTGGGAAAGATCCTGCTTTTCCTGAATCAGTTCTCCCTTGATGGGCCGGGAGAAGCTGGGCCAGCCGCAGCCGGAATCAAACTTGTCCGTGGAAAGGAACAGGGGTTCTCCCGTCGTGACGTCCACATAAATGCCGGGTTTGTCGTTATTGAAATATTCGTTGCGGAAGGCAGGTTCCGTAGCATTGTTCCGCGTAACGGCAAATTGCTCGGGGGTCAGGATGCGGCGCAGCTCCTCGTCCGATTTTTTCCGATAGGCGGGTGCGGTTTCCCGTGCCTGCGCCGCCGCCTGGAATTTTGAGGGGGGAATGTGGCAGTAGCCTCCGGGGTTGTTGTCCAGATAGTGCTGATGATATTCTTCCGCTCGTGAAAACTGGCGGAGGGGCTGAACTTCAATCGCCAGAGGCTGCTTGAAGTGTTGCTGGAGCCGTTTCACGGATGCGTCTATAACCGGCTTGTCCTTTTCATCCGTATAATAAATGCCCGTGCGGTACTGAACTCCCTTGTCGTTTCCCTGCTTATTAACGGAAACGGGGTCAATGATGGAATAATACTGTTCCAGCAGGAAGGGGAGGCTGAGTTCTTCCGGGTCAAAAACCACTTTTACCGTTTCCGCGTGGCCCGTACCCCCCCTGCAGACTTCTTCATACGTGGGTGCGGCTGTAGAACCGTTGGCGTACCCGGCTTCCGTTTTCTTGACGCCGGGAATCAGGGAGAAGAATTTTTCCACTCCCCAGAAGCAGCCTCCCGCCAGATAAATCGTCTTTAAATCCTTGTTGTCCATATGATGTTTGTTGTCGCTTGCCTGGCTTCTTTCCCCGCAGGAAAACAGGGAGAGCATGGCTATTGCGGCCAGAATGGCGCATGCCAGGCCGGCCAGGGTCCATGATTCGTGATAAATACGTTTCATAAATGCTGTATGGAGGGGCCTTCCGGTCCGGGGGCATCCGCCCCGCGGGCTGGAGAATTGGTCGTTCTGCAGCTTTTCCAGGAAGATGAAGGATTAGACAGTACAAAGTCTATACCGTTCGATGCTTGTGTCAACATTTCCCCTGGTTCTCAGGGACCTTCCGCCCGCATCATATTTTTCAGCCATTGATATACCGCCCGGTCGGCGGCGTCCGGTTTTCTGCTCGTCTGCATGCTGAACCCGTACCTGGTGTGGAAATTGAAAACCGCCAGGGAGGGGCTCAATCCAATGGAGAGTCCGTCCATCCGTATTTCCACTTCCTGCGGGGCATGGGTGGTGAAGTCAAGGTGCCCGGCGTTGCTGACGGATCCCGCATAGTGTTCCAGGAAAGGCTGGATGCCGGCCAGGAAGGAAGGGTCCAGGGCCGTGGCATGATTTTCCGGGGAAGAACTGTTCCTGACAAGAATGACGGGAGGTGTGGGAGCGGAATAAGCGGGTCTCAGTGTATTCAGCGGAACGTTCCACAAAAAGGAGAATAGCCCCGTTCCCAGAAGAAAGAGGGGAACGGCCAGGACGGCAATCCATTTGCCCGGCTTGTTTCCTGATTGATGACGGGACCGTCTTCCGTTCATGAAAGATAACATGGCATAATGTTCCGTGGGGGTCCATCAAGAACTGGATGGTGAAAAAGATGTGAATTCCGGTTGTCCCGTGAAGGGATTTTACGCCATAACATGAAAAACATGAAAGAAAACGCTGTAAATCATGTATAATGCCACCAGGCACTATGTAGTTTATGAGAAGGGATCCGATTTTATCTCCGTTTTTTTTATTTTTCGTTTTTTTAATGTTTACCGCGAATATGTCCTTTGCGGAAAAATATCCTTCACTGGATGTTCCGGAGGACATCCTGCTTCAAGTAAAGGAGGCTTCTTCCCCTCAGCCCCCCTATTCCGGGAACCATTCCGTAAAGCAGGCGGTGGACGGTTCTCTGGAATCCGCCAACTGGCATGTTCCCGGAGCGCGGCATGTGGAAGGGGAATTTGTGTTTGAAGCGCCGGATACCATTAACTACATCACCTTTTCCGGAGCCAATTTCAATGAGGTTTCCGTATCCGCCATGATCGGTTCATCGTGGAAGAACCTTGGAAAGTTCGATCTCGGCGGCTCCAAGATCATCAGATTTAAAAACCCTCTTCAGAAAGTTCAGAAAATCAAGGTGGCGGTTGATTACCCTGAAGGAGCCTCCCCGGCGTTTACCGTGCGGGAGATTGGTTTTTACAAAAAGACGGAATCCCCGCTCAACCGTCAATTGCTGAAAGTGTTCCGGGACACGAGCTGCTCTTCCATCAATCCCAGGTGCACCCTGGCGGATCTCAAGGCGCTGCCGGAGTTTTTGCAGATGATCGCGCGGAAAGTGAAATCCGGCGCCTATGAGGACAAGGAATTCCGCATTGCATCCTACAAGGCTTACAGCCATCCGGAGTTTGCCGCCAAGGTGAGAAACATCAACGCCCTGAACAAGTTTGACAATCCCACCGGAATTGTGGCGGAGGCGGGAGACGAAATCCTTGTATTCGTGGGGCCCACCCATGGAGAAGAGATTGGACTGGCTTCCGTTTCCCCGGCGGGGATCGAGTCTTCCACCTATCCCCTGAATGAAGGAGTAAACAAAGTCAAAATCAACCGTTCGGGCTTGCTTTATGTGATGTATCACACCGATATCAGCACGCCCAAGAAGCCCGTGACGGTGCACATCCCCCTGGGCAGCGGGATTGTGAACGGATATTTTGACGTGACCAGGCACACGGACAAGGACTGGAAGCGCATGATCAGCAAGGCCCCCCACAGCATGTTCGACATCGTGGGGCGGAATGCCATGATGATCCTCCACACGGAATATCTGAAGGCTTACAGCCCGGATTCCATCACGAAATCCGTCAAGGTGTGGGATGAGAGCGTCAGGGCCATGTGGAAAATCATGGGCTTTGACAAATATCCCCAGCCGCATAACAACCGGCAGCTTGGGGTTTCCGTAGAAGGCGGCGCCCATATGTTTGCCACTTGGTATTACTGCGGCTACAGCGTCGGGAATCAGGGAAATACGCTGAAAAATGAAGTGCTCGCCCCCGGCGTTCTTCAGGGGAACCGCCTCTGGGGAATAGGGCATGAAATCGGCCACTGCTACCAGCATCCGTTCAACTGGCGCAGCATGTCTGAAAGCTCCAATAACTTCTTCGCCCAGTTGATCTTGGACCAGGTAACCAATCCCATCAATGGCAATGAACTGGCCTCAGACATGGAAAACCCGTGCAAGTACCTGCTTTCAGAGGCGGTGAAGGGCATGCCGTTCCATGATTTGAACGGCTGGGCCAAGTGGGGATTTGCCCAATATTCCTTTTACCTGTATTTCCATAAGCTGGGAATCAATCCGGAATTTTATCCTACGCTCTTTGAATCATTGCGCCGCAAGCCTCTTTCCACTCAGGCGTATGAGGTTTCCGAGGCCCATCTGGCCCTGTATGAGCGCATTTGCAATGTCAGCAGGACGGACTTTACAGAGGACTTTGAAATTTTCAATTGGTTCGTGCCGATTGACCACAAAGGGAACCAGTATGGGGAGTACAGTTTCAAGATGACGGAGGAAATGGCCCGCGCCTCCAAGGCCCGGATCGCCGCCAAGCGGTACCCCAAGCCGAAATTCCGCATCGCCTTCCTGCATCAGCATGGGAAGACGGTTGATTTGTGGGGACAGAAACTGCATGGTTCCCAGCTCAACGGTTATTGGACCAAATACAAGCAGAACGCCAAGCTCAGCCCGTCCGTGAGCGCCTCCAAAAAGGACGGCATGATTACAGTGCGGAATGGGGAGAATGCGGCCGCTTTCTGCGTAGTGACCAACGGAAAGGTGGTGGGGTATTATGACCGCCAGAAGTTTGACGTTTCCGGCGTGGAATGGAATGATACCTCCAAGGTGTATGCCATTCCGATTCAGACCGCGGAACCCTATAAGCTGATTTATTCCGCCAAGCGCTCCTGATCCGGTTCCGGAGATTGGGAAAAGCCCCTTCCGGAAAAAATTTTCCGGAAGGGGCCTGGCGTTGGGGCGCCTGTTATTCGGGAGCCTTGAAGTTGTACACGGGCCTGATGCGTTCCACGATTTCCGCGGTTTCGTGGATGTTGTCCAGCACGCTCTCTCCATCCTTGTAGGCCATGGGGGCTTCATCCAGCGTGGCGGGGGAGACGCAGGTGGAGAAAATACCCTGCATGGAAGTCTCGAATTCCTCCAGGGAAAGGTTGGCTTTGGCCCTTTTGCGGGACATGATGCGGCCTGCGCCGTGCGGGGATGAGGAATTGAATTCCCTGTTCCCCTTGCCGATGCAGATGGCGGAGCCGTCCCTCATGTTCAGGGGAACGATGAGCTTTTCTCCAAGTCCGGCCCGGACGGCCATTCTCCCCTGCATGGAGGAGCCGGAACTGGGAGAGGGTTTCATGAAGGTGACCCATCCGGCGCTGGACAGGCTTTCACGCAGTATTTCGCTGGCATGGAATCCGCGCCTGCTGCGCGTACGGCCTGCCGCCCGGCGCGTGATTGACGTTTTTTCCCTACCGCAACAATGACGGCGCGGGGAAATCAATCGGAATCCACGCCCAGCTTGTTCTTCCGGTAATGGTCCAGGGAGATGCGGTAGAAGTAAACGATCGCCAGCAGGTTCAGCAGTGCGCCCGCGCCGAAGGCCCAGTTCAGGTTCAGGTACGCGTAAATCTTGCCTCCGAAGAACATGCCCGTGCCCACCCCGATGTCAAAGGCGGTGAAAAACGTGGAATTGACGGCTCCCCGGTGCCCGCGGTCCGCCATGTTCAGCTTCATGGTCTGGAAGGTGGGGATGAAGATGCCGAAGCCGAAGCCGATGAAAATGGCGGAGATATAGTAAACCCATTCCAGGGGCGCGCACGCCAGCGCGCCGAAGCTGACGGTCAGAATGCTCAGGGAGATGACGGAAAGTTCCGCCACGCGCCCGCGGTCGATCTGCCTGCCCACCATGAACCGGGAAACCAGCATGCCGAGCCCCATCAGCGCATAAAACAGCCCGGCGTACTTGAATCCGTACATTTTTCCATACAGGGCGGAATAAACGGCCACCACCCCGTAGGAGAAGGAGGCGATCATGACGTTCACCGCCAGCGGAATGCCTACGCGCAGCACCAGGCGGTCCAGCACCTTTTTGGGCGTTTCCTGCACGGATTCCTGGACAGGGCGTTTGGGCGCGCGGATAAGGGAGGCAATGCCCGCTCCGGCCAGGCACAGGACCAGGGAGCTCCACGTAATCACGTAAAAACCGTACTGCTGGTACACCTGGAGGCCGATGACGGGACCCAGGCACATGCCCAATGTCATCGTCATGCCGAAAAAGCCCAGGCCTTCTCCGCGGCGGGAAGGAGGGATAATGTCCACCGCCATCGTCGGGCCGGAGGTGGTCATGCCTCCCCAGATCAGGCCCTGGACGAAGCGCGTCAGGAAAAACGCCAGGGCGGTGGCGGCTACGGCATATCCTGAAAAGGAAAGCGCCAGCAGAATGTAAACCGTGATGTAAATTTTCTTGCGGTCCCCGGTATCCACCCGGTGCGCAAACCAGGGGCGCGAAAGAATGGCGGCCAGTACATAAATGGACATGATCCAGCCCAGCCAGCCGGAGGAAACCTGCAAATTACCCGTCAGGTACAGCGGAAGGACCGGCACCAGTTCAAAAAAGGCCAGCCCCATCATCAGGTTGGCGCAGCAGGCCAGGATGTAATCCTTTGTCCAGAGAGGCACTTTGACGGGCGGTGCGGTTTCCGCCGCCAATTCATCTCTGGTCCGGGTCATGCAGGGGTTGTACAGCCATCGGCAAAAGTTTCAAACGGTTGACGTGTCATGCCGTTGCCAGCGCAGGAAAAAGAAGGATTCACGAATTCTTTTCCGGAAAATTGCCGGGCTGGCTGAAGGATATGCCGACCAAGGTGCCTCTTCCGTCAATGGCGTTCAAGTAGTCGAAAACCTCCCCGCAGGGAACCCCATCGTCCACGTTGAAAATAAATGCCCTGTGCTGGTTGATGTCTGCATTTGCCATGTTGGCGAAAACTTGAATGTCATTTTTCCGGCGTTCCTCGGCATCCTCCTTGCGGATGCGCCAGTAAACAAGCTGGTAGGAACCCCTTTCCGGATAAAAAGACCGGATGAACTGCACGATGGGATAAGCGGGCTCCCGGGAAGGCCTTTTTTTGACGGAAAGGAAGACGTTCTCCCGGAAAGGGTGTTCCAAAACGGTGTCATCAGGAAGATAGGGAACATCCGTCTCATCGTTTTCAAGTTCTGTCTCCGTATCGACAACGACGGGAATGTCCCAGCAAATTCCATTTTCAAAGGCAGACACGACGGCATCCCCCCTTCGCAAACGCAGATCGTCCACACCATGCGCGTAAGCTTCCGCCATCCCCTCGGCAACATGGGACCAGGGGAGGCCCGGACGGTCCAGATTGATGGTCAGGATTCTTTCAGAGGCTGAATCCCCCTTCCATTCCTGTATAGGGCCGGGCAGTTCCGAGGCGTTCACGACCGTTTCTCCGGGCAGCAGCGCAACTTTCTCTTTGGAACATGTTCCAAAAAGAAAGCAGATGCAGAAGGGGAGAAAAACGGCGAGAAGGCGAAGCATGGCAACAGGCATCCAACTTGTTTTAAATAGATATTTTCACATTGAAAGTCAACAAAATATGATGGGAATGCCGTTGCCGTGCCGGGAAATGGTGTAGATTGGAACTTGTTCCGGGACATGCCTTCTTATGCCTTCTTTTTTGTGTTCAGAGCCGTGCTGGCATGGTAGGGTACGGAAGTATGAGCGTGATCACCAAGCGTGGAGACAGCGGAGAAACGGACCTGATGTTTGGCAAACGGAGCCCCAAGACGGCCCCTCGCATTGAAGCTTACGGGACGGTGGATGAATTGAATTCCCTGATCGGCGTGGTACGGCATTCCGGGGTGAGCCCCCGCACGGTGGAGACGCTGGATGGTGTGCAGGCGCGCCTGGTGGGCGCCATGGGAGAATTGGCTACCCTGGAGGAAGATTTGCCCAAGTACGATGCCAAAGGCTATGCCCGCATTACGGCGGACGATGTGGCCTGGCTGGAAGAACAGGCCCATCTGCTGGAAAAGGAATGCGACATCCGTTTCAAGGGGTGGGCCCGTCCCGGCAAGGAGGGGTCCCTGGGCGCGGCCCAGCTGGACTTGGCCCGTTCCGTTTGCCGCCGTGCGGAACGCCGCGTGGTGGCGCTGAGGCTGGACAATGCCCTGAGCAACGTGAATACGGCCCTGTTCCTGAACCGCCTTTCCGACCTCTGCTGGGTTCTGGCCCGCTTTGAGGCTCTTGAGGCCAAGGAAAAGGAGGAAGCCTGAACAATCCGTTTCCGCCGCCCGTTTTGCCGTGCAGCGGTTTGTTCCATCGCTGTCCAGGAGCATGATGGTGCCGCTTAGTGGCAGGAGCAGCCCGTAGTGACTGTCGAACCCGATGCCGTATACGACCGTTCCATCCGGGAATTCCAGAGTGGATACCTTAAAAAATGTTTTCTGATGGCTTTTTACGAGGTCCGGATCCCTGCCGCCTCTCCAGAGGATGATGGGCGTGGAAAAGAAATAGAGTGCTAAGCCTCCCAGCAACAAGACAGCAACAAGCAGTTTATGTTTTTTTAAAATGGCATGGATGAAAAAATTTCTTCTTCACGCCTTCCCGGAAAGCTTTGCCTTTCCAAGGGCAGACTGAATTCCATTTTGCGGGAGAGAAACGCCGGCTTATTGCAGGAGAGATGCTGGATTGCTGAAACGGTGTAAAACCGTCGCAGGAACTCATTCTTTCCTCTTCTTTTACAGTATAATGACAATGATTTTCATCAAGTTCGGAAGGATGAGTTTCTTCCGTTTCCTGTTCAGGAATAGATGAATCCGGCAAGCAGGTCAGAATTTCCGCTTTGTTTTTTGCTGTCCGCGGATTTTCTGCTTGTGCTGGAGGCTCAAAAAGAGGAGAAGATGGAAATATAGAATGATCCCTTCCCTATGAATCTCCGTTCTTTTGTTATTGGCTGCTTATTAGGAATTAGCGGCATTTGCTCATCGTTTGCCGCCACTGCGGTGCGTTATCCGTCTTCCTCCTCCCATCTGGAAAAGGGGAAGCCGTTTCAACTGGTATTTGACAAGGCCGTGGTGTCTCCCTCCGAGGTGGGAAAACCGGCGGATCCGGAGCTGACGTCTTTTTCCCCGGAGGAAAAACCGTTACAACTGGTATTGGATAAATCCGCCGTGCCGGGCGCCTGTCCGGCAATCCTGGAAAATGCGAAGCTGGCGTTCGTTCCCCCTCCCTTGAAAGTTTCTTCTCAATGGATAACTCCCAACGTACTGGAATGCCGTCCGCTGGCGGAGGTGCCTTTCCGTGCCTCCTATGTATGGAAACCTGCGGAGAATGCCCGGTTTCTGGATGGCTCCCCGGTACCCGCTGTTCCGCTGCGCCTTACGGGGCGCCAGACCTGGAATTTCTTTTTGTCTTCCGTGGACAGGGGCTGGCGGGGCAGTGAAGTTTACCCATGGGAAAGTTTTTTTGTGGTGATTCCCGATATCGTTCCGAATAGGGGCGACGTGGAGGCTGGCTTGTACCGCAACGGAACGGGGTTCCTGATGCTTCCCGGGTATTGTTCATGGGAGGAGGCTTTGGAAAAGAATCTCCATTTTACTGAAGAGCCTGATAAGAAACAGATAGAGGACGGAATTCCCGGCCGTTCCCTGGGCGTAGTGGTGCAGGTTGCTACGTTGAAGGAAGTGAGGAATGCCGAATCCTACCGTGTAAGAAATATCACGAGTGGGGGAAATTTTCAGAACAAGCCGGATAATATGCCTGTGCCCGGAGTGTATGTGATCCGTCCAAAAGAGATGTTCCGGCATGGCAGGGACTACCAGCTTGTAAGCCGGGACGGTTCCTTTCTGTCCTCCCGGCCCGGCGACGCGAAGACCGGGGAGGATGTGACCAGCCTGGGAGGGGTGCCCCGTTTTTCCGCCTCCGGTTATTATCACGCTTTTTCCAGCCAGGAAGGCCGTTTGACTCTTGAGTGGACTCTCCCTGTACTGATTACGGATTTAAACCAGTTCTGCAAGAACCGGATGGTGGGGCATGTGGAATTTTTTATTGGAGATGACCCTAAACCGATGGTTTACGACGAACAGGAAGAGGCTTTCGTTTCCGTCATTGCAGACGAAGACGCAAAGACGGAGAAGAAAATAATGATTCGGCTGGACCGGGAAAGGCTGGCAGGCATGAAGCTTATCCGCCCCCAGTGGTATAAGACGCTGCCTTTTCTGGTGAGCAGTGATGATGCCGTGTTTAAACTGGGATGGAAATTGAAAGGCGTCTGGTCCGTGGATGACCAGAAACTGACCGGAAAGAACGCAGAAGGTTTTGTGGAAGTGCGGCCGGAGGATCCGTCCCTGTATCTGGATGCGGGCAACAATGGCGTCATGTACGCCGGATCCCGCAAATTGAAAGCCTCTCTCAGCAATTTAAAGGATTTAACAGTGCGCGGCTACCGGATCAAGGAAGGCTACCAGCAGCAGACGCTGGCGGCCTACAGGAAGATTTATGAGCGGGACCAGGCCGTGGACCTTGCCCGGACGGTGACGGATGACGACCAACGGCATTTCCTGCCTGCGGAACTTCTTGCGGCGGATAAGGAAGGAGTGCTGACTCTCGACGTCCGCGGTAAAACGGAAACGGCCATTGCCCTGGACAGCCTGTTCGGAGGAACCGTGGAGCCGGGCATGTATTTCATTGAAGTGGAAGGCCATGTCAGTGATCCGGTGCTGGAGGCGTACAAATTGTTTGGCGCGCCGTCGGAGAACGGATCAAGAAAGAATTTTGACAGGGAGGAGGCTTCCTATGGCGTGCAGGCCGTCGTCCAGGTGACGGATTTGGGTGTCCTTCATAAAAAGACGGCGGACGATATTTTCGTGTACGTGTATTCCCTTTCTTCCGGAAAAGCGGTGGAGAAAGCGCAGGTGCAGCTGCTGGATGCCGGGGGCGCCGTTCTGGCTTCCGTTCCCGTGGAGCGTGGAGCGGTAAGCCTGCCCATGGCCGGAATGAAGGGAAAGGCCGCCTACCTGCGCGTTATGTCCGGAGCGGACAGTTATCTGAGTGCCCTGGCGGATTGGCCGGGGAAGGTGGAAATGTGGTCCTTTGACGTCAAGACGCTTCCCTATGGATGGGAGGCATTGGGGCTGAATCCCGCCACTACTGCGGAAACCAGGCTGTTCATGTTTTCTGACAGGAACCTGTACCGTCCGTCGGAGACCATGCATTTGAAGGGGATCGTGCGCTCCCTGCTGGATAACCGGCTTCTTTTCGCTCCCGTGGAGGAGGTAAAACTGACCATTACGGACAGCCGGAACCGGGAAGTTGCCGTCAAGAAGGTGAATTTGTCCGATGCGGGAACCTTTGACCTGGATTTCACGTTCCCTGAAGAGGAGACGGGAACCTACAGCATTCTTGCCAGCCTGCGGATGAAGGGGGATACCGTCAAGAAGCAGGAAGATGAACCCTCTGACGGCGAATACGATTCCAGCAAGTATTACCGGAAGGAGTTCCAGAAGAGCAACCGGGAGTTCCGGTATGATGTGGAAGTGGCCGAGTTCAAGCGGAACGAGTTTGAGGTGGAGGAGAAGATTCATGAACTGAAGCCCGGCGCCCCGCTTCTGAAAGCCGACGTGAAGGCCACCAATTTTACAGGCACTCCGGTTTCCCGCGGTAAGGTGAACTGGGCCCTGCGCAGCGTTTCGTCCAATTTCTATCCCGCCGGATACAGGGATTACCGCTTTGGGGATTACCGGGATGACGACGGAGGCTACTGGGAGGCTTATTACGGTTATTCCAGCGGCGGCTCCTCTTCTTTCATGAAACAGCAGGCCGCCGTGCTGGACGGGAAAGGCATGAATACCGTGGAGTTTTCCCTGGACGGGCAGTCTTTCCCCAGGGTCAGGCGGTTGTCTCTCCAGGCTTCCGTGGTGAACGGGAATGAACAGCTGGTCAAGACTTCCCGAAGCGTCGTCTGGAATCCGGCCTCCGTGTTTGTGGGGGTGAGGAACATTTCTTCCATCTGCCGCCAGGGAACGCCCCTGGATTTGCGCCTGATTGCCCTGGGGCTGGACGGGAAGCCCTATGCGGGAAATGACCTTGACCTGAACATGACGGTAACGCGCACCGCCTTCCAGCCTACGCGTTACGAGGGTGATGAGGCCACGACCGTCCGCAATGACGAGGTAAGGAGCACCGTACTGGAGAAGGCTGTGACGCTCACCCCGGCGGATTCCTCTGATATCCGGACGGGAGGGAAAGCCGTTTCCATCCCTACTGCGCGGGACGGCATTTACGAGGTGACTTTTTCCGGCCGGGACGCGGAAGGCCGGGAATTCCGCACGGCCGTGAAATACTGGGTTTACGGCAGCGACGTTTCCCCGTGGGAATATCATGACGGGCTGAAGGTGAAAATCATTCCTGACAAGCAATTGTATAAGCCGGGTGAGACGGCTCGTCTTCTGATCCAGACGCCCATTGAAGGGGAAGTGATGGTGACGGTGGAGCGGGAAAAGGTGCTGCGGAGTTTCGCGAGAAAGCTGACGCTGGAAAATCCGGTGGTGGAGGTCCCGCTGGAAGATGCGGACGCCCCGAACGTTTATGTCTCCGTTTTCCTGGTGAAGGGGGCGGACCTGAACAGCCGTAAAGCCCGCAACCCCCAGTTGAAACTGGGATATGCCGCGCTGAAGGTGCAGCCGGTACGCCATACCCTGAATGTCCAGATATCTCCCCCTTCCGGCATGGTCCGGCCCGGTTCCCCCTCCGTGATCAGCGGCGTGGTGACGGATTATCTGGGCAGGCCGGTGCGGAATGCGGAGGTATGCCTGTTTGCGGAGGATGAAGGCACCCTCCAGGTCATCGGCTACAGAACGCCGATGCCCGTCCGGTATTTTTATGCGGACCGTCCCCTGTCCGTAGGCACATGGACCACGCTGGAACAGATTCTGGATGAAGACTGGGGAGAACGCTCTACGGACAACAAGGGCGTTTTCATCGGCGGCGGGGATTCCTCCAACGGTTCCCGTAAAGCGCCGGACGCTTTGGATTTAAGAAAGAATTTCACTCCCTGCGCCGTTTGGCTGGCTTCCCTCCGCACGGACGGGGAGGGACGTTTCCAGGCCCGGTACAGCAATCCGGACACGCTGACCCGCTACCGGGTGATGGCGGTCGCCCTGGCGGGTGATTCCGATTTCGGCACCGGGGAAAGCGCTTACGTGGTGAACAAGCCCGTGATGCTGGAACCCGCTCCGCCCTTCACGGCAACCGCGGGTGATTCCCTGAATATTCCGGTGACGGTCAGCCAGACGGGGGATAGAAAAGGGCCGTGGGTGGTTACGCTGAAATCAGGTTCCGCAGCGGCCTCCGTGCCCCAGCCTGTCCAGACGCTGACCTTGAACGGGAACCAGCCGGAGACGCTGGTGTTCAACGTGAAATTTACGCAGCCGGGAGAGGCCCGTCTGACCTGGGACATACGTGCCGCAGATGACAGCGGCAATCCTTATTCCTCCGGCGTTTACGCGTTGTTGAAGGATACCGTGGAACACACGTTTGAGGTCGTTCCTCCTTTCCCGGATCTGCGGGAGCTGCGCTGTTTCTCTCTTTCCTCCGGCCAGACGCTGGATCTGTCGGGATTGGTGACGACTCCCTTCCTGAAGGGGACCCCCATCCGTGTAACGCTTGGCACGTCTCCGCTGTTGTATGCGGACGGCAGCGTGAACTACCTGCTGCATTATCCGTACGGCTGCCTGGAACAGCTTTCTTCTTCCACGCTGCCCTGGATTTATGAACCGCTCCTGGCCAAATATCTTCCCGGGTTCAAGGGGAAATCGCCGGAGGACCGTTCCCGCGCCCTCCGGAGCGGCGTTTACAAGATCCTGAAGAACCAGCTTTCCTCCGGCGCGCTGGCCTACTGGCAGGGCGGCACGGAGGTGAGCGAATACTGCCCGTATGCCGCGCTGGTGCTGACCCTGGCGCGGGAACAGGGAGTTTATGTTCCGGAGCGGGACCTTGGCAAGCTGTACGCCTATCTGGAACACCGCCTGTCCGGGCATCCCCGGGAGGGGCTTCTGGCGGCATGGGTGCTGGCCCGCGCGGGACGCATGCCCGCCTCCCTGCTCAACCGCCTGCTGGACCATGCCCGTGAATTGAAGGGGGAAGACCGCCTGTACCTGGCCCTGGCCGCGGCTCTTTCCCCCCGTGCGGGGGTCAAGGCCCAGGCCCGGCTCCTGATGAATGTTCCCAGAGAGGAAATGAAGTCGTCCCGCTGCCGCCTTCTGCTGGTTCTGGCGGAGATGGCGCTGGCTCCCAATGAGCATGCCGTCCGTGAAAAGCTGGGGAGCCTGATCGTGGACAGAATGTCCGGCTCCTTTGGGGGAAGGGCTCCCTATTCCACCTGGATTTCCGGCTGGGACGTCATCCTGCTGGGGGAATACCTGAAAGGATTGCAGGAAGTTCCCCTTTCCGCCTCTTTCCATGTGGATCGCGGCGGCCAGCCACTTGACGGGACGTGTTCCATCTCTTCTCCGGCTCAGTTCCTGACTGCGGTTGGGGAAAAAGCCATGCTCAGTCTTCCGGAGGCGGGAACCAGGGTATATGGCATGGCGGAAGCCCGCGGACGCAGCAGAACGCAGCAGGACGGCGCCGCCGTCAACAAGGGCTTTGCCGTTTCCCGCGTCTATGAAAAGCTTTCCCCGGAAGGAACGTGGACGCCCGCGGCGGAGTTTGCGGTGGGGGATCTGGTGAGGATTACACTGCATGTGGACAAGTCCGCAAATCCCCTGACGTATGTGGTGATGGAGGATTACCTGCCTTCCGCTTTTGAAGCCGTCAATCCGGCGCTCCTTTCCCAGATACCGGGAGGGCGGGAGAGCGAGGCGGGGAATGAAGGCGAACGCTGGTTCTACTGGAGCGGATGGGTGTCCCACCGGGAATTCCTCAAGGACCGGGTGCGCTTCTTCGCCAATTCCTGGCACGGAGGCCGTTTTACGGCGCGCTACCTGGCGCGGGTGACCAAGTCCGGCGTCGTCATCGCCCCGTCCGCCAAGGCGGAACTGATGTACAGGCCGGAAACCTACGGATTGAGCATTCCCCAGAAGCTGACCGTTTCTCCGGGGCACTGACGGCCGCGTTTTCACGATGCAGCGGAGATCCATGATCAAGGCGTTTTTCAAAAGGCTTTTTAAACGGAAAAACCTTCTTTGGGCTGTGGGAGGGCTGGCCGCCGCATGGCTGCTTGCATGGTATGCCGTGCCCTGGCTGGTTCCCCTGCCGGAAGGACTGCTCCATCCGGAAGAGCGGGGCGCCCTGGTTCTGGACAGGGACGGCGGAAGAATCGCCACGTTGCCGGGGCCGGATTATTACCATACGGAGCCCGTCCGGCTCCGGGAGGTGCCGGACATGCTGCTTAAAGCCACCCTGGCGGCGGAAGATAAACGCTTTTTCAGCCACGGGGGAGCGGATTTCCTGGCGTTGGCCCGTGCCGTGACGGAGAACGCCGCTGGCGGGGAGGTGGTATCCGGTGCGTCCACCATCACCCAGCAGCTTGCCAAGAATGCCAATCCTCCCGTTCCCAGGAGCCTGCCTGCCAAGGCCAGGGAGTTTTTCCAGGCGCGGCGCATGGAGATGAGCATGAGCAAGGAGGAAATTCTGGAAGCCTATTTCAACCGTCTGGATTACGGCAATTTGCGCCGGGGGCCTGCCGCCGCGGCGCGTTTTTACTTTGGCCGGGAAATGGCCCGCCTGTCTCTGGCGGAGTGCGCCCTGCTGGCGGGTCTGCCGCAGGGGCCGTCCTACCTGAATCCCCTCCGGCATCCGGAACGTGCGCTGGAACGGCGGAACCGTGTGCTGCGCCGGATGAGGGAGGAAGGCATGTTTCCCGCCGACATGGTGAACCGGGCTTTGCAGGAGCCCCTGTTCAGCGCGGGAACGGAAGAAGAACGGCTGCCGCTGGCCCCACATGTGACGGCCGCGCTGGCGCATGCCGGGCGTACGGGGGAAGTGCGGACGACTCTGGACGCCTCCCTGCAGCGCGGCGCGCAGGAAATCGTAAAGCGGGAACTGGACCGCCTGAAAGGCCATCATGTGACGCAGGCCGCCGTAGTCGTGGTGGAAAACGCTACGGGAAATATCCTCTGCCTGGTCGGATCCGCCAACCGGAACCATCCTGTTGGCGGCCTGCTGGACGGGACTTCCCTGCTGCGCTCCCCCGGATCCGCCCTGAAGCCTTTCGTGTACGCCCAGGCGTTTGTCCTGGGTGCCTATCCCGGAACCGTCCTGCCGGACGTTCCCACCACGTACCGGAGCGCACACGGACTGGAAGCCCCGCAGAATTACAACAAATCCTACATGGGGCCCATTTCCATCCGGCAGGCGCTGGCCTGCTCCCAGAATATTCCCGCCATGAGGGCGCTGGATACCTTCGGCGGTACGTCGCGGCTGCTGAAACTGCTGAAAAACCTGGGCATCCGGGGGATCTGGGGAGACGCCGCGCATTACGGGCTGGGGCTGGCCATCGGCAATGCGGAGGTAACCTTGAGAGATTTGACGGGCGCCTATGCCTGTCTGGCGCGCGGGGGGGCCTTCCTCCCCCTGAAACTGGAGCATGGCGTTTCCGCCCCGGAACGGCCCGTGCTGCCTGCGGAGGCTTGCTTCATGGTGGCGGATATTCTGGCGGACCGGGAAGCCCGGATGGCGGCGTTCGGCGATGAGGAACTGATGAACCTGCCTTTCCGGTATGCCTGCAAGACGGGCACTTCTTCCGATTTCCGCGACAACTGGTGCATGGGCTTCACCCGTGAAATCACGGTCGGCGTCTGGGTGGGCAATTTTGACGCTTCCCCCATGAAGCAGGTGGGAGGCATGGAGGGCGCCGCACCCATTTTTGCAGAGGTTATGAGGCTGGCCCACCGGGACCGCACTCCTTCCTTTCCTCAGGCCGTCCCCGGCATGGTCCGCATCCTCATAGACGCGCGTACGGGGAAACGGGCGGGCGCGCTGCCTCTGCCCCGGGCCCATCTCCGGGAGGAATGGACTTCCCTGGAAACGATGCCGCAGGAGGCCACCCCTGCGGATTATGATGCGGCGGGGCGTGCATATCTGGACAGCCGTTATACGGAATGGTTTACCGGCCCTTCCTGTACGGCGGCGGACGCTTATTGCCTGCTTCCGGCGGCGTGGTCCGGGGAATCCCCGCGCATCCTGGTTCCGGCTGACGGCTCGCGCCTGGTTCTGGATCCGGAAATGCCCGGAAAGGCGCGCCGCCTTAAACTGCGCTCCAATCTGCCGGCGGGAGCGGTCTGGTCGTCCTCCACCCTGTCCATCGTGCAATATGGAGAAGAGGCTTCCGTCCTGCTGGAACCGGGCGTGCACGTTATCACCGTACGCCATCCGGAACTGAATCTGGAACAGAGTTCATCCATCACCGTCAGGGAATTGTAGGAACGGACCGGGATTTTTCCTCCGGAATGCCCGAAACCCGGCGTCCTCTGTTCAGTCCAGCGGCAGGATGGAGGTGACCAGCATCTTGAACCGTTCCTGGGCGATGACGGAATGAGGAACTCCAGCCGGGATCAGCAGCGTCCTGCCTTGCGTCAGGTTAATCTCTTCATTGCCTACGGTGAAGTACGCCGTTCCGTCCAGGATCTGCACCAGGGCGGGGCCGGGCGTCTGGTGGGTGGGAAGAAGCTGCTCGTCGTCAAACGCCAGAATGGTCATATTGACGCCCTTGGAGCGCACCAGGGCCAGACTGGTGATTTGTTCCTCGCGGTATTCGATCAGGTCGGCGTAATTGAAAGGCGTCCGTTCGGGGATATGCTGAATGGCGGTCATACAGGTTGGACACGCTTATTTCCCCTCTCCGCTTTCGTCATGACAGGCTTCCGGGAAAAAGGCCCGCTCCGGACCCTGGAGCGGACCTTGGCATTCAGCATTCACATAGCGCCTGCTTACGGGTTCAACGTCCTGATTTCATAGGCGTGGGGTCGGATTCACAAGTAAACAGCAGCCATTCTATAGATGAAAAGGGGATTTTGCTTCAAGAAAATTTTGGTGGAAAAGTCCGGATTTGATTCTGCTGCAAGGAAAACCGCCGTTGACGGACCCTCCGGCACCTTTCTACATTCGTCCGTGTGCCGTCAGCGGGTCCGCCGCTGGCGTCCGGGAGCATGTTTTTCTTTCCTGCCTTCCTTTCTGCCGGTCACGGCCGTCTTTTTGGGCTGCTGCCTTTTAGGCTGCTGCCATTTTTCCTGGGATGCGATGGCGAAATCCGCCCATTGCTGCTCCCTGTCCACTTTTACGGGAATGACGGGAACGCGCAATCCTGCGCACAGCACGGAACCGTGATCGCTCTTCCAGCGGTTGGCAAACGCCTCGTATACCCAGCGGCCGCCGGGGAGTTTGTCCGGCTTGATCAGTCCCTTGATCTGGAGGCGAGGGATTTCCAGCAGCACGCCGAAATGGCGCGTTTCCGTCACCAGGGCCTCGTGCACTTCCGGATGGTCCGCGTAACACTGGCCTTCCAGCCATTCAAAGAGCTTCATCCGGTTGGCGTCTTTTTCCGCACTGGCGGACGTGCGTTCCGTCTCGGAAATATGTTCCGCATCTTCCTCCAGCCTGCCCACGCTGCCGGCGCCTTTGGCCCCCTTGGGGGGATTGGCCAGCAGGGGATTCAGGGAACGGTGCACCACCAGGTCCGCATAGCGGCGGATGGGGCTGGTGAAATGGCAGTAATTGGAAGTGGCCAGGCCGTAATGGCCCAGGGGCTCCGTGTCGTACCTGGCCCGCATCAGGCTTTTCAGGAGCGCCAGCTTGAGCAACTGCTCGTCCGGGGAGCCCTTGATGGACTTCATCAGCTCATTCAGGTACTGGCGCTGGCTGATGTCGTGGACGGAGTGGCCGTACAGCTTGCACAGCTGGCCGAATTCAAAGAGCTTGGCGGAGTCCGGTTCTTCATGAACGCGGTAGATGGTGGGGCGATTTTTGTTTTTCAGCGTCAGGGCTACGGCCTCATTGGCGGCCAGCATGCATTCTTCAATCAGCTGGTGGCTCTCATCATACTCTTCCGTGATGATGTCCGTCACGCGGCCGTCCTTGTCCATGACGGCGCGCACTTCCGGGAAGTCCAGATCCAGGGCTCCCTTGGCATAGCGGTTGCGGCGCAGGATGGAGGCCAGTTTCCACGCTTCCCGGACCATGGAGGGAACCTTTCCCTTGTCATGGCCCTTGATCATGGTGAAGGCTTCCTGGTAGGTCAGGCGCGCCTTGCTGCGGATGAACGCGTCTGCAAAGCGGGCGTGCAGCATCTTTCCCTTTTTATCAAACTTCATTTCGCATACCTTGGTCAGACGGACGACGTCCGGCCGCAGGCTGCACAAATCGTCGGAGAGGCGGGGAGGCAGCATGGGAAGAACGCGGTCCGGCAGGTAGGTGGAGTTGCCGCGGCGCAGGGCTTCCTCATCCAGTGCGCCTCCGGACTTCACGAAGTGGGAGACGTCCGCAATGTGGACGGCCAGCGTCCAGCCCTCCGGAGTGGCTTTAATGGAGATGGCGTCGTCAAAATCCTTGGCGCTTGCCGGGTCAATGGTGATGACGGTGCGGTCCGTCCAGTCCTCCCGGCGGGCGAGCTCCCCGGAGGAAGGATCCTGGGGAAGGCTCTCCAGCTCCCGGAGCACGGAGGCGGGGAATTCCACAGGCAGGTCATACTTCCGAATGACGGACTCCATGTCCACATGAGGATCGTCCGGGTAGCCGAGCACTTCCACGATTTTTCCGCGGGGGCTCTTCTTTTCTTCTCCGCGGGACACGGGTTCCACGGAAACCAGCTGCCCCGGAAGTACCTCCATGGCAGGCTTTTCCACCAGTTCAATATATTCCGGGGAGCCAACGCCGTCCCCCATTACGCGGCCCAGCTTGCCCTTCCCGGCGCGGAAAACGCCCAGCCATCGGGACCGGGCGCGTTCCGTCACTTCCTCCACCCGCGCTTTCATGCCTGTATCCGGAGAAGAGAAGCGATGCCTGCGGACGTTCCTCCGTCCCCTGGCCTGCGCCTTGCGCTCCACGCGCACAGCCACCCGGTCTCCGTCCAGGGCGGTTCCCAGGTGATTGGGCTTGAGCTCCAGTTCCGGGATGGCGTCCAGGTCCCATCCCAGGGCCGCTGCGGCGGGGTCCCCCTTTTTAGGGAGAAAAAGAATCTTGCCGGAACGCAGGATGCGTATCATGCCGTGCACCAAGTGTTGGCGTTCCCTCTTCAGGGCATATCTTCCCTTTTGCAGGCGCACGAGCCTGCCTTCCTCCTCCAATTGGTCCACCAGGGCGCGGAAATCCAGCTTCTGCCGGGAATCCACGTTCAGGGCCCGCGCCAGTTCGGACTTGCTCTGGGGTTCATAATGCCCGTCTTCCATGTGACGGAGCAGGCGGTCTTTCAAGGGAGTATTCATACTGCAAAAGTTCCGGGAAAGGAGTTTTCCATTCCCATTAATGCCATCATAAGACGGTTTTTACACTGCTTCAAGGCGCGGGCGGTGCATGTTGTCCATTCTTCCGCTTTCCGGGGGGCCAGCCTTCGCTATCGGGGCCGCAGCGTGCCTTCCGTGGTGCCCAGCTGTTCTGCGACATCCAGTTCCCGGATGAGGCGGCCCGCGGTGCAGGAGCCGTCCATGAGGCCCCGGTAGCGGGACACCAGAAGGCTCACTTTATCCGGAGAGTCATCCAGCAGTTCCAGGCGGAAGCGGAAAAGGCCCAGGCGGCGGAAGTCCCGGAAAAAGCCGGCTCCCGTCTGGGCGCGTCCGTTGAACAGGGTGTTCCGGCAGCCTGCGTCCGCCAGCAGGGGATGGAGCTGGCCCACGCGGTCCCGCAGCTGCACCTGGTATTGTTCACAGGGGCGTCCGCAGTTTTTATAGTTGGTGCCTTCTGACAGGAAAGTGCAGAATACGCAGTGCTCCATATGGAACATGGGCATGTGCTGGTGCAGGGTCAGTTCAAACCATTCCGGAGGGGCGTTCCGGAGAAGGTCCGCCACTTGCCCGGCATTCAGGTCATAGGAGATGGTAAGGTATTCCAGATTTCCCTGTTCCTTTAAAATGGCTGCGCTGTAAGGGTTGGCGACGTTCAGGGAAAAATCCCCGAGGCGCCGCAGGGAGGCATGGCGGAAATACTGGGCCGCGCCCAGGTTGCGGATGAGGACGCCGTCCGGTTCCGCCCGTTCCATGAGTTTGAAGTAACCGGTTTCCGACGGCTTCTGGATGCGCGGCGTTGCCAGAAAGACGGGCGCGCTTTTTCCATGTTTCCGCACGGTTTCCACCCCCGCCGCATAGTCCCGGATGTCTTCAAAATCCAGATAGACGGCGTCCGCCCCGGCATCCAGGGCGGCAGGTATCTGTTCCGGCCTGCGGCACAGCACGGACAGGAGAGGAGCCGTGTTCGGAGCTTCTGCGGCCGCCGGGAGCGCGGGAAGGGTGAACGGTTCCGGAAGGCGGCGGGAGCCGGAGGCTTCCCTCTCCCTCCGGGCCGTCTGAATCTGTTCCACCAGGGCGCGGCGCATCTGGTTGAGGATGCTCAGCGGGAGCATTACGCCTTCCGGCAGGCGGCATTCACAGGAGGCCAGGCGGAACCCCGTTCCTCCCAGCCTGCCGAGCTGTTGTTCCAGCGTTTCAGGAGTCAGGGGCCGTTTTTCCGCCGTTTGGAGGGGGAGGGCGGATTGCACGGAACAACCGTATTCCGGGCACGAGACCGTAAGAGGCTCCCCGACGGAGCCGGTGCATGTCCAGTGAAGGGGGATGGCGGTTTCCGGCAGGTGTTCCCGCATCTTTTTCAGTTCCGCATTCAGGGCCGGATCATCCGTTTTCCAGAGCTTTTGCCCCGGCCGGACTCTGTTCCAGTCAATGCTGGAGGCTTTCCCGTGGAAGAAGAGGCGGTTCCTCTGCACTTTCCAGATGCGGCCTCCCTGTTCTTCGTTGCGGTCCTCCCCGGCGTCAATCACGAAGCCGTCGCCGGGCGCGAGCGGAACGTTCCCCTCCGGCCTGATGTCCAGCCAGCCTTGGCCGCAGCCTGTGATGACGCCTGCATAGGCGCCGCGCTTCTTGCCGTGGCGGCCGTGAGTCAGGCGCGGGTGGTCCGTGCCGTCCAGCCAGCCGGTGGAAAAGCCGCGTGAAAATACCATTTGCAGTGCATAGCGGTCGCGTGCCGTAACCATCCTGTCTACGGGCATTCCGGCGCAGGCGGCGTCCAGGGCCTTCCTGTACGCCGCCGTCACCGCCGCCACGTATTCCGGGCTTTTCAGGCGTCCCTCTATCTTGTAGCTCTTTACGCCCATGCGGACCAGGTCCGGAATGCGGTCAATGGCGCACAGGTCCTGCGGGCTGAGCAGATAGCGCCTTTCCCCCAGCGGAACGTGTTTGCCGTCTACGATCAGGGCGTAGGGCAAACGGCAGGCCTGCGCGCATTCCCCCCTGTTGGCGCTGCGCTGGCCCAGGCTCTCCGACGTGAGGCACTGGCCGGAGTAAGCCACGCAGAGCGCTCCGTGCACGAAGACTTCCAGGGGAACGTCCGTATGCCGTACGCATTGTTCAATCTCCTTCAGGCTCAGCTCACGCGCCAGCACGGCCTGTTTCAGGTCCAGAAAGCCGGAGACGAATTCCAGGCCGTCCGGGGAAGTAAGCGTCATTTGGGTGGAGGCGTGCAGTTCCAGCTGCATGGCAGGATCCTGACGCTCCCATTCCGTCAGGCAGCGGGCAAGCCCGATGTCCTGCACGATCACGCCGTCCACGCCGGCGGCGTTCAAATGGCCCAGGTACGCAAGGGCGTCCGGCAGCTCGGAAGTGAAGATGAGCGTGTTCATCGTCACGTATCCCCTCACGCCGTGCGCGTGAAGAAAGCGCATCAATTCCGGCAGGGAATCCAGCGTGAAATTGTTCGCGCGCAGACGGGCGTTGAAACGGTCCAGGCCGAAGTAGATGGCGTCCGCGCCATTGGCTACGGCGGCGCGGGCGCAGTCCATGTCCCCGGCGGGGGCCAGCAGTTCGGGGCGCAGGTCTCCGGGCCGGAGGGAAGAGAGGGTTATGTCGTCGTCAGGGGTCACGGGATGGAAAGGGAAAAAGGAAAAGATTTACTGGACGGTGCTGCGTTTTTCCGCGTGGGAGAGCAGCGCTTTCAAATCCCCCAGCAGGAACAGGGAGCCTGCCGCCAGGGCGGGTAGGGGGGAGGACAGGGCTGCGTGCAGCCCTTCCGGAAGGGTGGGATGGATAAAGACAGGCCCGGTTTCCAGTTCAGTCAGCAGGGCTGCCAGTTCTTCCGCCGGCATGATGCGGGGAGAGGAACAGGACACCAGGTGCCATTCTCCGGTGATTTCCCGTAAAACGGGGATCATGTCCCGGATGTGCTTGTCTGCGGAGGCGGCAAAAACCAGCGCCGCTTTCTGTCCGGGGAATTCTTCCTTCCACGTGGCCGCCAGCACGCGCGACGCGTGTTCGTTATGGGCGCCGTCCAGGACCAGCGGGGGCGCAGCGAGGCGTTCGAACCGTCCGGGCCACTGTACCTTTGACAGGGCCGCGGCGGCGCCGGAAGGGGAGGGGAGGGCGTGGAGCTGCCTCATGACCTCCAGCGCCAGGGCGGCGTTTTCCCGCTGATGAGTTCCGGGCAGGGAGGGCCGCGGCGTTTCTCCGTTCATCCGCGCGACAGTGAGGGGGGAATGGCGGTCCCGCGCCGTCTGTTCAATAACGGCCATGGCTTCCGGGTGCTGGACGGCGGTTACAGTCGGCTTTCCGGGGGCGATGATGGCCGCCTTTTCCGCGGCGATTTGCGCCAGCGTGTCTCCCAGGTACTGCTGGTGGTCCAGGCCGATGGGGGTCAGCACGGCGATGTCCTTGGGCACGGCGTTGGTGGCGTCCAGCCTGCCGCCCAGGCCCGTTTCCAGAATGATGAAGTTCACGCCGCTTTTGCGGAAGTGGCGCAGGGCGATGGCAAGCGCGAGTTCAAAGAAGGTGGGGGACTGTTCCCAGCTTTCCGTCAGTTGCTTGAGGCAGGAAATTTCTTCCGCAAGAGCGTCCGGAGGAATCATCCGTCCGTTCACGCGGATGCGTTCAGAAAACTCCACCAGGTGGGGGGAGGTGAACAGGCCGGTCACGTATCCCTGCGCCCTGGCCAGGGCTTCAATCATGGCGCAGGTGGAGCCTTTGCCGTTGGTGCCGGCCACATGGACCACCGTGGCGTCCGTCCGGTCCGCATCGGCCGCCGCCAGCAGCTTCCTGGTATGGTCAAGCCCCAGCTTGATCCCGAAAAATTGAGTGGAAAAAAGCCAGTCAAGGGCGGCGGATACGTTCATGGGCGGTATTCTACCATGGGAAGGCTCCCGTTCAATCCCGGTATGGAGAGGGGATCAATAAAATACCGCCGGGAACGGACGCGGCAAACACGAACAAGCTACCGTTGCTACCTCTCGGTCCTGGCGGGGTTTGCCAGTCGTGCCTCCACGGGTTCCCGGCGGCCCACACAGTAAACTAGGTTTGCAGTATGCTGTCAACCATCAAAGAGATCATCTCCTTTTGGTGAAAGAAAGCAAAATGGAGATCAGCAGGATCACGCCGACGACGGCCGCCGCGGTGAAAAAAATCTCCTCTTCCTGCCTTAGCAGGCTGCGCTCCCCTTCTATTTTCCCCTCCTTGATGCGTTGAAGCCCGTGCAGGACCTTGGCTTGTTCCTCCACGTCCGCCTCCGTCCGCATGGCCAGCGCTTCCTCATGGCTGACAGCCTGGTCATAAGGGGCGATCAGGGCGCGGAACTGGGGGTCTTCCGAAAGGATTTCCGTCTCATCATACTCTTCCGCGAGAGGGGAGTCCATGGCATCCCGGAGGCTGGCGATTTGCCTGTCCACCTTGTTCTGGAACAGCGTCAGCTCCCTTCTGGCCTTTTCATAGGCGGCCGTTTGTTCACGCAGCATGGCTTCTCCCTTGCGGGTGATACGGTCCAATTCCTGGGGAAGGCTGGCCTGGAGCTTGAGCAGGTCCGCGCGGTTTTCCGTCACTTTAAAATCCTTGCTCTTCGTGTTGGAAGCTTCCGCTCTCTGGATGCGGTTGATGTCCAGCCGGGTTTCCACCTGGCGTATCTGCTCCTGGAGCCGGTTCTGGGCGCTGGCGAGCTGCTGCCTGGTGGTGTCCAGTTTGCTTTTAAGCTCTTCCACATCCGCAGCGCGGCGGTCATATTGTTCCAGAAGACGGGCTATCCGGGTTTCCACGGCACCGGCACTGGGTTTCTTCTTTGCCTCCGGAAGTTTTTTCCCCTTGGCGGCGGCCTGGTCGGCCTTTTCCATCTGGGCGTCCCAGTATTTGCGGACGGCCTCCTCCTTGCGCTGGATGGCTGCCTGAAGCCGTGCGGCCTGCTGTTCATGAAGATCCGCTATTTCATCAAAACGGGCCTGGGCCGCATCCAGCTCCGGATAGGGTTCCTGCTCCATGGCTGTGATGGCTTCATGCCGGGGTGCGAGGTTGGTCTGATAATAATCCCAGCCGTAATAGCCGCCGGCGAGCAACAGGATAAGAAGAAAATAACGCATAAGTTGAAGCAGGGTAGAGGCAGAAGTTAATCTTATAGTGGAAGTTCCGCCGGATTTTGCAAACCTTAAAATCAGCCATCCGGAGCTTTTTTCTTCTGGAGCGGGAAGGATGATAAATCTGCGGCCCGTGGATCGTAATGTTCTCTGAAGTTATACTTTCAAGCCATGTCTATTTTTTCATCACGCAGACAATTTCTCAAATCCCTGGGGCTTGCGGCCGGAGCGGCTGCCGCCGGAAACGTTCTCCCCGGCCAGGCCCTGGAGATTCCTTCCGGAAACAGCCTCTGGCAATCCGGCTCCCAGGCGTCCCCGCGGCCGTCCGGCTCTATCTACATGGGGGGCTTCAAGGCTCCCAAGCTGGACCGGATCAGGCTGGCCTTCATCGGCGTGGGCGGCCGCGGATTCTCTCATCTGGCTCAAATGTGCGTGATGGACGGCGTGGAGATCGTGGGCGTATGCGATTTGAAGGAGGACCTGGTGAAGCGCGGAGTGAACCGCGTTCTGTCCAAGATGGGGAAAAGCCCGCTGGGCTATTCCGGCGGCGAGACGGAATATCTGACCATGCTGAAAGAGTTGAAACCGGACGCCGTCATCATCAGCACGGATTGGAGCTCGCACGCCCGGATCGCCTGCGACAGCATGAAGCACGGCGCGCACGCCTTTGTGGAAGTTCCTCTGGCCGTTTCCATGGAAGAACTCTGGAGTCTGGTGGACACCAGCGAGGCTACCCGCAAGCACTGCATGATGATGGAAAACGTCAACTATGGCCGGGAGGAACTCATGTTCCTGAACATGGTCCGTCAGGGTGTCATTGGAGAGCTGCTTCACGGGGAGGCCGCCTACATCCACTGCCTGGTGACGCAGCTGGGGGATACGCAGGGGGAAGGGGCCTGGCGCCCGGAATACCATACCCGGATCAACGGAAACCTGTACCCCACCCATGGCCTGGGGCCGGTGGCGCAGTACATGAATCTGGCGCGCAGGGAGGACCATTTTAGCCGGGTAGCGGCATTCGCTTCTCCTGCCCTGGGGCGCAACGCCTATGCCAAAAAGCACCTTCCCGCCGACCACCGCTGGAACCGCACCCCCTTCATCTGCGGGGACATGAACACGGCCATCGTCAAGACGCAGCTGGGGCGCACCATCCTTGTCCAGCTGGATGAAACGTCTCCGCGGCCCTATTCCCGCGCCAACCTCATTCAGGGTACGGAAGGCACCCTGGCCGGCTTCCCGACCCGCGTGGCCGGAGAAAAGCTGGGCAACGGCAATTATCACGAATGGATAGAAGGCAGGGAGAAGCTGGCCGCCATTTATGAAAAGTACGACCACCCGCTTTGGAAGCGCATCGGGGAATTGGCCGTGAAGATGGGCGGCCACGGCGGCATGGATTTCGTGATGCTTTCCCGCATCGTTGAATGCCTCCGGAACGGAGAACCGATGGACCAGAACGTGTATGAAGGCGCCACCTGGTCTTCTCTGCTGCCGCTGACGGCCCATTCCATCGCCCAGGGCGGCATGCCCGTGGAATTTACGGACTTCACCCGCGGAGACTGGAAAACCACCGCCCCGCTTGGCGTGATTTCCTGAAAAGGAAGATATGGGAAAACACGGTAAAGTCAGTTGCACATTATTCCGCTCCCGGGGACCATGGAAATGGTGTCTGTGAGCTATGTTGCTCAAAAGACAAGGGTTGATTAGGAAATACAGGTTTTATTTTTCTCGTTTTACACCACAGTCCACAGTGGCATTCCGATAAAAAATCCCTCGTTATGAAAATAGCGAGGGATTAAAAATTAAAATCGGAAACAACTGGTATTTACCTTATTTGACGATTTTTTTAGTTCTTACTATTATTCCTTTTTCCAGTGTTTCCATGACTTCCTTGTCGCTCATGGGCTGGTGATCTTTTTTTAATTCCTTTATTTTCTCGCGTGTCTGTTCGTCTTTCGATTGGCTTAATTTCTTATAAGCATCCGTCATATCGAAATAGACAAGTTTAAGATTGTTTACCTTATTTTCATCTTCATTCTTCGTCAGACTGACAATAAGGATATAACGGTCCCCGATCATGGTGAACCCTTCACCTAGAATTTGGTATCCATCATCATGTTTTCTGAGGTATTCATCACGTGCCAATTTTAGCATGCTGACATTTTTGATTTCTTTAAGATCAAGTACAACAGGGTTTTCATAGGAACCAACAGGAGACTGGGAGGCCTCGTCGGCCTGTTTTTGCACTTTGTCTGCCCCAAATGACGGAGGAATGGCCAGCATGGCACAGCATCCTAAGGTCCAAATGGTTATTTTCAGTAAGATTTTCATCTTTATTTCCATATATTATTGTTAATACGTAGTCAAATACCAAACCCGGGTTTTCCAGGTTGCCCGGAAGCAGTGGGGAAGAAATGCATGTTAGTTCGTTTTCCTGTTTTCTCTTTCCTTGCTCTCGCTGAATTGATTTCTATCAACTGCATCTTCAAAGCACGAAGTGAAATCAGCTTTTGCAAAGCAAGTCCTTAAGTTCTTCCGCACTCATGTTCATGAGCCATTGTTCGGGGCCGCCGGAGAACAGGTCGTCCGCCATGCGGCGTTTTTCCGCCAGCATGGCGTCAATGCGGTCCTCAATGGTGCCGCGGCAGATCAGGCGGTGCACCAGCACGTTCCGGTGCTGGCCGATGCGGTAGGCCCGGTCCGTAGCCTGGTTTTCCACGGCGGGGTTCCACCAGCGGTCCACGTGGATGACATGGGAAGCCTGGGTCAGCGTCAGTCCGGTGCCGGCGGCTTTCAGGGACAGGATGCAGAAGGGTGGGCCGGATTCCGTCTGGAAGGCGGAGACGATTCCCTGCCGTTCCGGAATGGGCGTGCCCCCGTGCAAGGCAAGCCCGGAACGGCCGAAAACCTTGGAGAGCAGGTCATGCAGATGGGGAATGATGGTGCGGAACTGGGTGAAGAGGATGGCTTTTTCCTGCCGGGCGGCGATGGAGGCGCATAATTCCTGAAGGCGCAGGAACTTCCCGGAGCGTTCCGGAGCGTAGTCGTCCGTGCCCTGGAACTGGGCGGGATGGTTGCAGATTTGCTTGAGGCGCGCCAGCACGGGCAGAATCAGCATGAGGCGGGTGGCCGGATCCGGTTCGTCCAGCATGGCGTGCAGCGTATCTATCTGCGTCTGGTACAGAGCGGCCTGTTCCGGAGTGAGGGGGCAGTAGGCGGGGATTTCCGTCTTGTCCGGCAGGTCGGGAACCAGGGCCGGGTCCGTCTTCATTCTGCGCAGGATGAAGGGGCGCACCAGGCGGCGCAGCGGGGCGTAGCCGCGTTCCAGGGAGCGCGTAAAGGCCTCAAAGCTTTTTCTGCTTCCCAGCAATCCCGGATTCAGGAATTCCATCAGGCTCCATAATTCATTCAGGTTGTTTTCCACCGGGGTGCCGGACAGGGCGGCGCGCCGTTCCCCGTGCAGGGAGCGGATGGCGCGGGAACGCGCGGAACCGGCGTTTTTAATGGCCTGGGCTTCATCCAGAATGATAGCCGGGAAATACAATCCGGCCAGCGCAGGCGTGCGCGCGGCCATGCCGTAAGTGGTAATGACGGCGTGGCAGTTTTTCCGGAGCGGAGTTTCTTCCGGCTGCCATGAGTCCGGAACGGAGGGATGCATGATGTGCAGGACGAGTTCCGGAGCGAAGCGTTCCGCTTCCTCCTTCCAGTTGGACAGGAGGGAAGCCGGGACTACGATCAGGGCTGGAAGGCCGTTCAGACGGCCTTCCCTGCGCAGTGCATCCAGCCATGCAATGGCTTGAAGGGTTTTTCCCAATCCCATGTCATCCGCCAGACAGGCTCCGAACCCGTGTTCCGTGACCCGGTACAGGAAGGAAAATCCCTTTTTCTGGTAAGGCCGCATCCATGCGTTCAAATGCGGCGGCAGTTCCGGGACGGATGCCGGGGCTTCTCCGGCCAGAATATCCAGGGCCTCCTGGAGATTGCGGCCCGGTTTCATCACGCAGTCCTCGTCCGGTTCCGGAAGCTGCGCCAGCTGGCCGGAAGGGCCGTTGACCAGCAGCCTTAATCCCTGGACCAGGGGGATGCCCAGGGAACTCATCATGCGCGCCGCCTTGTTCCACCGCTCCATCAGGTCCCGAACCTTCTGGGCATCCACGCGCACCCATTCTCCTTTAAAGCGGATCAGACCGTCTCCGTTATGGAGCAGTTCCTCCAGTTCCTCCGGAGCCAGGTCCCTGCCTCCCAGCGTGGCGGATACGGAAAACCTCAAAAGGCTGTGGACGTAAAGGCCTGAGGAGTGGGCCGTTTTTTCACCGCCGGACGCGTCCGCCGTGACTTTCACCTGTAATTTGGGAGGAGACTTTTTCCACAGGTTCACCATGCGGACCATGATGCCCGCGCGTTCGTAGGACGGCGTATCCTGCAAAAAATCCCGTGCTTCCGTGGCGCTCCAGGCCAGCGGTGCGTAAATCTTTCCGTTGTCCAGCAACCGCTGGAGCAGGGGGCTTTCCCGGGCTGCCTCTTTCAACGGCTGGAGCACGGCCAGAAGGGCAGTGTAGTTCCCTTCATGGAGTTTCAGGGCAGTGGAGAGGGGAAGGTGGCGCACCTGGTTGTCCGCCGCGCTTTGATGCGCAAAGGTGGCCATGAAGGCAAAGGGGCGTGAGCCTGTGGCGTCGTCCCGGTTTTCCGCAAGATGGAAGAATACCTTGCCGATCTGGTTCCAGGGGGCGCCCAGGCCGTTCAGCCACGCTGCGGGCGTGATGCCGCGGACGGTGATTTCTTTTTTAATCAGTTTGCGGAGGTCCTGGATCCACTCCTCGATGACGCCGGGGGTGACGTATTCCGCGCCCGGTACGGGAGGGAACTGTTCCGCCAGAAGCGCCCTTTCCGCTGTCGTAGTCGGCAGGTGGTCCAGAACGGTGTCCACCTCATCCGGTCTTTCCGCGGCGGCGTGCGCCATGCGGGTGAGCGCCTGGCGCGCCATGTTCTTGATAAAAAAGGTGCCCGGGTCCGGTGCGGTTTCCCAGTTGGAGACTGCCAGGGCGTAGAGGCCGTTTCCGGTTCCTTCTTCAAACAGGCGGTCAAAGGGAGGGGTGTCTGTCACCGGAGTTCCGGAGGGGAGGATGCGGAATCCGCTGAAGTTCCTCTCTTCTTCCGGAGCTGTGGAATGGGGGGCCGGCTGCATGACTTCCGGGAATGTAACATGCCGGCGGGGCCTGTTCAATCCATCCTGCCGTCCTGAGGCATGTGGCGCCCGTACGGGTTACAGGGCAAACGTCGTGTCTTTGATGATGGGCAGTTTGGGCGGAGGAGGATTGAAAAGCTCCTTGATTTGTTTCAGATAGGAAATCAAGGCTTCGCGGACGCTTACTCCCGTCGGTTTTCCATTTCCCCGTTGAGGGAATTTGAAGTTGTTGCATACGTAATCCCCCATGGCAACGGTATAGGTGACGTTATTTTTCAAGGTGCTGGTGATGCTTGGCGTAACGCCATCCATAATCTGGTAGGAAAAACCGCAGCAATAAACTTCCAGAATACCTCCTTCGTCATCCGACGGGGACATGAATTTGGTCAGGATCAGTTGTTCAATGTCCGCCTTGCTCATGGAGCAGGTGACGATTTTATCCCGGAAAGGTTCCATTTCATAAATATCCCTGATCGTGATGGGACCCTTGGGGAGGTGGCTTTTGGCCCGTACGCCGCCGCGGTTGTAAATGGCAATGTCCGCATTCGCGGCCTGCTGAATGGCCTTGCAGAAAAAGGTGCCCAGGGTGACGTGAGCGATGTCTTCCCCGGCAACGCCCACTTCCTGATTGAAGAACGTATTTCCAGTGAACTGCCGGACAATCTTCTTTACTTCCGGGTCGTCGGGAATCTTTTCATTCAGGGAAACGGCCTTCGTTGATTTGGAAAGGATGGAGGCAGGTTTTTCCGTGGAAAAGATGATCTCCGTGACGCCTACATGGCTCAGTCTGTGACCTGTGTGGCTGAGCAGCGTGCCGGTTCTGAGATGGCCGTCGGGAAGCGTCACATGGGTATGGCCGCCCAGAATGACGTCGATATTCGGCGAATATTTCATCATTTTCAGATCGTGGTCGTACCCCAGGTGGCTGAGGATGATATTGATGGTGTTGTGGTGGAGGCGGAACCTGTCCATGATTCCCTTGTAATCATCTTCATCCGGCAGTTTCCATGAAATGCCTCCCATCTTCCGGACGTCCGTAGTCTGCAGGTCCACCAGCCCGATGACTCCTACGGAAATCGGCGTGCCCTTGATGGGGATGCTGGCGTAAGGAGAAAAACACTTTTCCAGGGTGGGAGAGGGATTGACGTTGGTAACGACGAATTTGGTGCCGGGCATTCCCTTTATGTGCTCCCGCAAGGCTTTCTGTCCGTAATCCAGATCATGGTTCCCGATGGTCGCCATGTCATACCCCAGTTTGTTCATCAGGATGGTAAGGGGTTCTCCCTGTTTTTCCCAGTCGTCCACATAGGGATTGCCTGTAAAATAATCCCCGGAATCAACCAGCAGCACGTGCGGATATTTGGCGCGGTAGTTTTTGACCAGAGTCGCCAGTTTGGGAAATTTGTCCAGATTGCCGTGAATATCGCCGGTGGAAATAATGATCAGCGTCTTGTGGGGATCTGATTTAAGCTTCTGGGCCAGGGAGAATGGGCACAGACAGGCCAGACCGACAAGGAGAATGCGTGGCGGAATCATGGATGGGGAAAGTGATGCGGAGGATGATGAAATGGGATTAACGGGCGAAAACCTCATACGGGTCGTCACCCACGGAAATGACTTCCAGACGGACTTTGGATACTCCGCGGCTGTGCAGGCCGATGCGTTTTGCTGCGGACGTGGTGAGGTCGATCAGGCGGTTGCTGTGGAAAGGTCCGCGGTTGTTGATCCTGACGATGGTGGATTTTCCGGTTGCCAGGCAGGTGACTTTCACTTTGCACGGCATCGGCAGGGTTTTGTGGGCCGCCGTCATGGAACGCTGGGGATTGATGTACTCTCCGGAGGATGTCTTCATGCTGCGTCCTTTTCCGCCGTACCAGGAGGCATAGCCGGTTTCGGTATATTGCAGGGCGTCCGCCACGCTCATGGGAGTATATCTTTTCCCCCGCACCCTGTAGGGCGCGTTTTTTACACGCGCCTCTGCCGCCTGCACGGCCGGAGCCGTTTTCTGAGCGCTCTTCTCCGTGGTGGAGCAGGCCGGCATCAGAAAAAGCAGTAGAACAGGGAAGGGACATTTCACGCTTTTTACCTTTAACATACGTTTATAAACTTGTATAACAAAAAAAGAAACAGGAATTGGAATTTAATGGATAAGGACAATTGAGAGGAATCTTCCCCCGGGCGTGGTTTACCAGTTGAGCGGCGCGGGAAAATACGGTATGCTTGCCCGCATGAATCCTTCCAAGGTAATCGGCCTGGTCGCATTGGCGGAAAAACCGGGACTGGGGGAAGCGCTGCGCATCATGCGCCGGGAACTTTCCCGTCACGGTCTGGGTTCCTGCGTCATTGAAACCCCGGATGCCCTGGAACAGGTCATCGGCCGGTGCAGCATGCTGGTGACCTTCGGGGGAGACGGCACCATGCTTACCGTCTCCTCCCTGGCGGCCATGCACCGCGTGCCTCTCGCAGGGGTGAACCTGGGGCGGCTGGGATTCATGACTACCTGTTCCGTTCAGGAACTGCCGCTGCTGGCGTATGCGCTCCAGGAGGGTTCCTACCTGACGGATGACCGCTCCATGCTGGAGGTGGTCAAGATGGGGGTTGACGGCTCCGCCGTTCCTCCCCGCAAGCTGGCGTTGAATGAAGTTTCCCTGATCCGCGCCCAGTCCGGCAAGATGGTGGACCTGGATGCGGAGATTGACGGCGAGTTGCTGAACCGCTACCATGCGGACGGCGTTCTGGTCTCCACCCCCACCGGTTCCACGGCGTATTCCCTTTCCGCAGGGGGGCCCCTGGTATGGCCCATGTCCTGCGTGGTGTGCGTCACTCCCATCTGCCCGCACAGTTTAACCAACCGTTCCGTGGTGCTTCCGGATACCATGACCATACGCCTGCGGCCCCGTGAGCGCCGCGGCCGCTTTGACTCCATGGTCTATTCTCTGGACGGCCGTTCCGCCTATCCCATTGAAGTGGGGGAAAGCCTCATGATCCGGAAGGCGCCGGAAACCCTGTCCCTGGTTCATCTCCGCAAACAGAACTTTGGCGCTCTTCTGAGGGCCAAGCTGCGCTGGCAGGGGGCGGAAATTCCTACGGACGATGAGTAAAACCGTTCCGGAGGTGCCGGAATCCGGATCCGCCAGTGGTGTTCCCGCGTTGGCGGGATTGGCATGCCGGGATGCTTTTCATTTTCCGTTCCGCATTGGCGCAGGGGCGGTAAAACGATTTTTTTAGGATGCGGGCTTGACGAAAAGGTCCATCCTATAATACTCTTCCAGCCCTGCCACCAAGGGGGTGGCAGATCTTAATCGCATAAACGCGTAAGAAATAGTCATATATGAAGACCCACGTGAAAAAAGGTGATGAAGTAGAAATCATCGCCGGACGTAACCACAAGGGCAAGCGCGGCACCGTTCTCGCCGTGAATGCTTCCAAAGGTACTGTCATCGTCGAAGGCGCCCGCACCCTGAAAAAGGCTGTGCGCCCGACCGAGCAGAACCCGGAAGGCGGCATTCAGGAGATCAACGGCCCGATTCACATCTCCAACGTGAAAAAAGTAGGCTAGGCCTCCGGCCTGACCCTGCGCTTAAGCCATCAAATCATTATAAAGAGCTGACCCGCTAAAACAATGAGTACACCAACACTGCAAACATACTACCGTGAAAAGGTCGTTCCCGGCCTTCAAGCGAAGCATGCATACAAGAACGTGCATCAGATTCCCCGCCTGGAGAAGATTGTTGTCACCTCCTGCATGGGCAAGCACCCGGACCGCAAACAGGCCGTGGAAGATGCCGTCAACGAAATTGCCAAAATCACCGGACAAAAGCCGTCCGTCACCTTCGCCCGCAAGAGCGTAGCTAACTTCAAGGTGCGTGAAGGCGAACCTCTGGGAGCCCGCGTCACGCTGCGCGGAACCCGCATGTGGGAATTCCTGGACCGCTTCATCAACGTGACGGCTCCGAACATCCGCGACTTCCGCGGTCTTCCCTACAAGTCCTTTGACGGCAACGGGAACTATGCCATCGGCATCTCCGACCAGTCCATCTTCCCCGAAATCGAACTTGACCAGATCAAGCGTCAGATCGGCTTCGACATCATTTTCGTGACTTCCGCTCCTACGGACGATGAAGGCCGCGACCTGCTCCGCGCCCTGGGCGTTCCCATGCGCGAACCGAAGAAGGCCGAAGAAACCCAAACCGCTAACGCCTAACTATTTCTTACCATGGCCGTATTAAGTGACCCCATTTCCGACTTCCTCACCCGCCTGAAAAACGCCAGCCTGGCCGGCAACGAGGAATTTACCGCTCCCTGCTCCAACATCAAGGTGGAAATCGCCCGCATTCTGCAGGAAGAAGGCTACATCTGGAACTATGAAGTGATCGGTGAAGGCACCAAGAAGCAAATCAAGGTGAAGACCAAGTTTACCTCCCAGGGCAAGCCGGTCGTTACCGACGTAAAGCGCAGCTCCAAGCCGGGCCGCCGTCAGTACGTTTCTTCCGAGGACATTCCCCGCGTTCTCAGTGGGCTTGGCATTGCCATCGTCTCCACCTCCCGTGGTGTGATGACCGGTGCGCAGGCGCGCAAGCAGAGCATCGGTGGCGAACTTCTCGCCCTTGTATGGTAACCATTAACATTTCCTAAACATATGTCCCGAGTTGGTAAAAAATCCATCACATTGCCGGACAAGGTAACGGTAAAGGTTAACGGCTCTTCCGTTCAGGTGGAAGGCCCCAAAGGCAAGCTTTCCTGGACGCTCCCGGAAGGCATCACCGCCACCGTTGAAGGCAATCAGCTGTCCGTTGACCGCGCTGGCGAAAGCCGCCAGCTTCGCGCCCTGCACGGCACGAACCGTTCCCTGTTGAACAATATGGTCATCGGCGTTTCCGAAGGCTTCGTCAAGAACCTTGAAATCGTCGGCGTCGGTTTCCGCGCCGCCGTCAAGGGCAACATTCTGGACCTGAACCTGGGCAAATCCCATCCGATCAACCAGGTGATTCCCGAAGGCCTCAAGGTGACCGTGACTGAAAACACGAAAGTGACGGTCGAAGGCGTGGACAAGCAGGTCGTAGGCCAGTTTGCCGCTGAAGTCCGTGCGTACTATCCCCCGGAACCCTACAAGGGCAAGGGCGTGCGCTTCGCCGGTGAAGTTATCCGCCGCAAGGAAGGCAAGAGCGTCGGTAAGTAATTCAGGTAATAACTATTACAACATATTTATACACGATGAGTACTATCAATCGCAAAGCCATCCGCTCCAAGGTTCGCCGCCGCATCCGCAGAAAGCTCTCCGGAACGGCTTCCCGTCCCCGTCTGGCTGTCTATTTCTCCAACCGTCACGTCTATGCCCAGATCATCGACGACACGGTAGGCAAGACCATCTGCTCCGCTTCCACGGCCGATGCTTCCATCGCCGATCCTTCCAAGCTCGCCAACCGCGCCTCCGCCACCAAGGTGGGCAACCTGATTGGTGAACGTGCGAAGGCCGCCAATGTCACTGAAGTCGTCTTCGACCGCGGTGGTTTCAAGTTCTGCGGCAAGGTGAAGGCCCTGGCCGATGCCGCCCGCGAAACTGGTTTGAAATTCTAATTGAAAGATTCCCTAAATGAATAACGAAACGGAAAACACTGCTCCTGCTACGGAAGCCGCCGCTCCCGCTCAAGCGCAGCAACCCGCACCGGGCGGCCGCGACTTCCGCGGTCCCCGCGGACCCCGTCGTGACGGTCAGAATGGCCGCGGACCCCGTGGTCCCCGCCGTGACGGCCGCCGTGGCCCCCAGGCTGAAGCTCCCGTGGAAGAAGGCCCCCAGCTGGCTGAAAAGGTTGTGTTCATCAACCGTTGCGCCAAGGTCGTCAAGGGCGGCCGCCGCTTCTCCTTCTCCGCCCTCGTCGTGAGCGGCGATATGGAAGGCCGTGTAGGCTTCGGCTTTGGCAAGGCCAATGAAGTGGCAGACGCTATCCGCAAGGCTACGGAAGCCGCCAAGCGCCAGCTTCGTCCGGTCTCCATTGCCAACGGCACGATTCCGCATGAAGTCTACTCCGAATTCGGCGGTGGCAAGGTGCTCCTGAAGCCCGCCTCCCCCGGTACCGGTCTGATCGCCGGCAACACCATCCGTGCCGTGCTGGAAGCAGCAGGCGTGCGTGACATCGTTGCCAAATCCCTCGGTTCCTCCAACCATGCCAACGTGGTGAAGGCCACCCTGCAGGCTCTCGCTTCCCTGCGCACGAGCGACCAGGTTCTTGCCGACCGCGGCAAGAAGAAGGAAAAGGCCATCTAACCTGACAAGGAGGCGGCTGCCCGGTGCCGCCGCCTCCACGAAATCCAACCATTGTAAATAACATGTTACAGCTTCATACGATTAAGCCCAATCCCGGAGCCAAGCACCGCAAGAAGCGCCTCGGCAACGGGGAAAGCTCCGGTCTCGGCAAGACTTGCGGCAAAGGCAACAAAGGCCAGAAAGCCCGTTCCGGCGGCACGATCCGTCCGGGATTTGAAGGCGGCCAGATGCCTCTTCACCGCCGTCTGCCCAAGAAGGGGTTCAACAACACCCGCTTCCAGGACAAAATCCTCATCGTCAACCTCTCCCAGCTCGAACGCGTGTTTGAAGCCGGCGCTACGGTTGATGAAAACACCCTGCGTGCAGCCAAGCTCGTTCAAGGTCCCTGTGACGCCGTGAAACTTCTCGGCAACGGCACCCTGACCAAGAACCTGAACGTGGTCGTGGACTTCGTGAGCGCCAGCGCCCGCGAAAAGGTGACTCAGGCCGGTGGCACCGTCACCGTGCTTAGCGAAGCCTAATCACATTTGGCGGACCGGGTCATGCAGCTTGACCCGGTTCGCATCATTGTGTTTACTGTTGCGGTTCCCATGGATGCCCCGGGTACAAGCCGCCGTGACAGGCAAGCCAAGCTGCGCGACAATTTTTATAATACAGGACCATGATATCCGCATTTGCAAACTCCATGAAAGTACCGGAGCTCAGGCACCGGATTTTGTTCACACTGGCGATGATCGTCGTCGTCCGCCTGGGGGTACAGATACCCCTTCCGGGCATTGACGTCATGGAGCTGCAGAAAGTGATTGAAGCCTCTGCGAACGCCAGCGGCCCGGGAGCAGGCCTGGCTACCGTGCTGACCATCTTTTCCGGCGGCGGTTTGCAGCAGTGCGGCATTTTTGCCCTGGGCATCATGCCCTATATCTCCGCTTCCATCATGACTCAGCTTCTTTCCGCGGTGGTTCCCCAGTGGGCCAAGATGGTGCGGGAGGAAGGCGGTCGCCAGAAGATGACCAAATGGACGCGCGCCATTGCCATTGTCATTGCCATCGTGCAGGGCTGGTTCCTCGTCGGCACGCTGGAACATCCGGACCGCCTGAAAGCCGTGGGCCTCAACATTCCTGCGGATTGCCAGCTCGTCATTGATCCCGGCATGCAGTTTGCCCTGATGACGGTGCTCATCATGGTGGCGGGAACCATGTTCCTGATGTGGATAGGTGACCAGATCACGGAGCGAGGTGTCGGCAACGGCGTTTCCCTCATCATTTCCGTCAACATTATTCATGCCCTTCCGGGTGCGGTGACCCTGGCCTGGAAAACGCTGGTGTACAAGGACGGCGCTGTCGTTCCGATGGGAGCCATGCTCCTCGTGGCCCTGATCGCCTTCCTGATTGTCGTGGTGGCCCTCGTTGTCACGGTAACGCAGGCCCAGCGGCGCATTCCCGTGCAATATGCCAAGCGGGTCATGGGCAACAAGATGTTTAACGGAGCCACGCAGTACCTGCCGCTCAAGCTCAACTACTCCGGCGTGATGCCCGTCATCTTTGCCACGGCCATCCTGTCCCTGCCGCAGGTGCTCTTTGCCCAGATCGCCCATTACAATACCACCCTGCAGTGGATCGCCACCAAGATGAATGACTGGATGAACCCTGCTTCCTCCGGGTACTACATCATTTCCGGCCTCATGATCTTCTTCTTCTCCTATTTCTGGGTGGCTACCATGTTCCAGCCCTCCCAGATCGCGGAAGACCTGAAGCGCAACGGCGGCTACATCCCCGGCATCCGTCCCGGCCCTCCCACCGCCCTTTTCCTGGACCAGACCATGCAGAGGCTGACCTTTGCCGGGTCCGCGTTCCTGACCCTGATCTACTTCCTGCCTTCCCTGCTGAACATCGGCGGTAGCATCCCGTACCTGGTTACCCAGTTCTTCGGGGGCACCAGCCTTCTGATTCTGGTCGGCGTGCTGCTTGACATGATGCGCCAGGTGGAAACCACTCTTCTTTCTCGCAACTACGACGGCTTCCTGAAGAAAGGCAAGCTGAAGGGCAAATACAGCCACATCCAGGGCACCGGCGCTCCCGCAGGCAGCCGCACGGTCACGGTCATGTGGGTTGTCATTGCATTGCTTGTTCTGGCCGGAGCCATCGCATACAATGCCATGCAGTAAGGAAGTTCCTCATCCCCCCTACGTTGGAAAGTAAAGACATGAAGGATCTCAAGCATTTCATTCTGGTTGGGGCTCCCGCATCTGGCAAAGGAACTCAGGGCCGGTTTCTGGCTGATACTTTCAACCTGAACTCCCTGAGCACGGGATCCCTGCTGAGGCGGGAAATCGAATCCTGCACGGAATTGGGACGCAAGGCCCTGGGCTATATGGACAAGGCCATGCTGGTACCGGACGAGATCGTCAATGACATGGTGCGCGGATGGCTTTTGGAAAGGGACAACGATGCGTGGTTGCTGGACGGTTATCCCCGCACGGTTGCGCAGGCGGAAGCCCTGGACCATTTTCTGAACCAGCGTGGAATGTCCGTGGACGTCGTCGTCTGGATGGACGTAGCCAGGGAACTTATCGAACAGCGCATCCTGCGCCGCCGGGAATGTTCCACGTGCGGTTATGTGGTGCAGACCCCGGAGGAGGTATGCTCCAAGTGCGGAGGCAAGATGGTCTCCCGCAAGGATGACAATGTGGAAGCCTTTGCGCGCCGCTGGAAAGACTTTGAAGCCATGACGCTGCCCGTAGCCAGATACTACGAAGCCCGCGGCCTGGTAGTTAAAATGACGGTGACTGAGGAACGGGAACCTTCCGAGGTTTTCCATGATCTGGTCCGCAGGCTGGAAGAATACCGGCAATAGAAAAGCGAATCCCATGGCAGAACGAATCTACATCAAGTCTCCCGGCGAAGTTGCCAAGATGCAGAAGGCCGGAGCTGTAACGGCGGAAATCTTGATGGAGATCGGGGCCGAGGTCCAGGCGGGCCGCACCACGCGGGAGATAGACGACATTGCGCGTGAAATTTTTAAAAAGCACAAGGTAGGCAATGCGTTTTACCAGTACCGAGGGTTTCCGGGCCAGCTGTGCATTTCCATCAATGAGGAAGTAGTGCATGGCAGCGCTGGCCCCCGCCGCATTCAGAACGGGGATATTGTGAGCCTGGACGTGGGCGCCATTGTGGACGGCTGGTATGGAGACAACGCCATGACCGTGCCGGTAGGCATGGTGGATACTGAAAAGCTGCGGCTGCTGGCCGTGACGGAGGAATCCCTGTTCCGCGCCATTGAACTGGTGAGGCCGGGCGTTCCGCTGGCGGATGTTTGCGCGGCTGTAGAAGGCTTTGTGCGCCCCCGCGGGTATACTGTCGTCAGGGACTTTGTAGGGCACGGCATAGGCCGCCATCTGCATGAAGAACCCCAGATTCCCAATTACCGCCCCCATTACAAGCTTCCGCGCCTGAAAAAGGGCATGGCTCTGGCCATTGAGCCGATGGTGAATGCCGGGAGGCCTTCCGTTAAAATTCTGGATGACGGCTGGACGGTCATCACGGCGGACGGCAAGCCCTCCGCGCACTTTGAGCATACGGTCATTGTCACGGACGGAGCTCCCCTGATTGTGACGGAGCGCCCGCGCATTGCGCTGCCGGAGCAGCTCGGAATCGCTCCTTTGTAATTCCAGCCCCATATGGGAATGACGCAGACTGCCGCCCCTATTCCCGAGCCCGTAATTCTGGAAAAGACGGCCACCCGCCGGATGGTGTGGGTGGATGTAGCCCGCGTGATCGCCTGCATCCTGATCATTGCGAACCACATGGCTTTTTATTCGGCGGAGCTGTACCGGTGGATATGGGCGGAATTCCTGGCGGCCCGCACGCCCTTTTTCCTGCTGGTGGCTGGTTATTTTGTAGGGCGCGGTGCCTTCGGTCCATTGGACGGGGGGAGCCTGTTCCTGTGGAAGCGCAGCTGGTTCCTTTTCCGGCCGTACCTGGTGTGGTGCCTGATGGCCGCCGTCCTGATCGGGTGGTCTCCCCTTCATGAATATTACGCATCCTACCAGCCCATGTATGCATGGCTGAAGGGGGAAGCCGGCAGCGGCTTCTGGCCCGCTCTTGCGGCATTCGGACGCTGCCTGGGTATTGCCGGGCACCCGGTGGACGCTCCCATGTGGTTCCTGCGGGATATCATCATTTATACCGCCGTGGCCCCCCTCCTGTACCGGCTGGGGAACTACCTGCTCTGGGTGGGGCTCATCATGCTTTCCCTGAACTACTTTGCGCTGGACTTGGCGGATCATGACTATCCCATTGCCAACAGCCTGGGGTTTTTCCTGCTGGGCATGTACATTTCCCGGTATTCGCTCCCGTTCCTGACGGAAGCCGTGCACCGGTATGCGGTCCCGTTCCTTCTTGCCACGCTGGCTCTTACCTGGTGGCTGGTGGGCCACCGGGAGCAGCACAACTCCATGCTCATTGCGCTGGGCATGCTGGGACTGATGTCCCTGGCCATTCTGTTTACGGAATGGTTTCCGCGAGCGGCCAAATGGCTGGCGGGACTGGCCCCGGCGTGCTTCTTCATCTTCGGAACGCACTACATTGTCATCATCCTGCTGCGGGAAAGCGGCTGGATTACATGGAAGGGAGTGGCCTGGGACGTCTTCTGGCTTTGCCTGGTGCCCGTTATCTTTTCCGTGCTGGCAGGACTCTTTTTCTGCATGAAGCGGTTCGCCCCCCGCCTGGTTCCCTTGCTGGGAGCTTACCGGAAATAGCCGTTCTGCAAGACCGTTCCGCCGGACCGGAAAAGGAGCCGCGCTTCTCTCTTGCTGTCAAAAGGCAAATTCCTTATTCTACCCCTTGCGGGAATGGGTGGTTTGGCGTTTTTGTCACGCTGCCATTCTTGCCCCACGGCTGGGAAACAATACATGGTATGGCAATGACTCAAGGCGAGCAGGTTCACGATTCGGAATTATCAACGCAGGCGGTGATCTACCTGGGGCCGAGCTCCATGAGCCTGATGGTGGCTGAGGTGGTTCAGGACAGGATCCGGCTGCTGGATTTTCTCCAGCAGCCCGTGCCCATGGCGCGGGATATTTTCCGTTTCCGCCGTATTTCCCGGCATACCATGGACCGCTGCGTGCAGATCATCGGCGACTATCTGGAAATTCTCAAGGAATACGGGACCGGCAGCAGGCTCTCCGTCCGGTTCATGATTTCCAACATCATTTCCGAGGCGGACAACGTAGACGTGTTCGTCAACCGCATGCATGTGGCCCACGGCCTGCGGGGGCGCCGCATTGATGACGGCAAGATGACGCGCCTTATTTACGTGAAGGTGCAGGAAACGCTGGCTCAGTACCCCGGCTTCAACAAGAAGAAAGTGCTCGTGGTCCATACGGGGCCGGGCAATACCCGCGTGCTCCTGTTCCAGAAGGGGCGCATCGTGCGCTATTCCTGCTACCGGCTGGGGACGCACCGCACGGGTGAAGCCGTCGGGGAAATTGAATACGGGGACGATGTGGCGGAACTTTCCCTGCTGCGGGAACACATGCGCGGGCAGGTGGACCAGATTTGCCTGGATTACGGAGGCGTGAAGGGTCTGGAAGGCCTCATTGTCATTGGACAGGAAATGCAGCAGCTCCGGGAACGCCTGGATCCGACGCCGGAAGGCAAGGTGGCGTGCTCCGCCCTGGTGGCGGAAGCGGAACGGATGTCCCGCACCACCCTGGAACAGCGCATGAACGTTTACGGGGCGGACTTTGCGGGGGTGGATTCCCTGCTGCCCGCCGTGCTGATGACGGAGATGATTGCCCGCAGCCTGAATCTGAATGACGTGATCATTCCCGGAAGCGGCTATGACGAGGAATTTTCAAGCAGCCTGATCCGGGCGGAGCAGCACCCGGGAGACCTGGAAGCGGAAGTGCTCCACTTCGCCGGCATCCTGGCGGACAGGTACCAGGCGGACAAGGGGCACCGCGAGCATGTGGCGCGCCTCTGCATGGAAATGTTTGACCAGCTCCAGGACCTGCACCGTCTTTCCGAGCATGACCGGCTGCTGCTGGAGGTGGCCTCCATCCTGCATGAGGTGGGGTCTTTCATCAGCCAGCAGGATCACCAGCTCCATTCCCAGTACATCATCCTGAACAGTGAAATCTTCGGCCTTTCCCGGGACGACGTGGAAACCATTGCCCTGCTGGCCCGCTACCACCGGCATGAGGTGCCCGCCAATTCCGACCCCATGTACGGGGAGCTGGAACTGACGGACCGCATGCGCGTGGCCAAGATGGCTTCCATTCTCCGCGTGGCGGATGCCCTGGAGCGCGGCCATGCCCAGCGCGTGAACGGCGTCAGGGCGCACATTCACGGGCGCGTGCTTGAGCTGGAGCTTCAGGGCGTGCGGGAAACCGCCGTGGAAGACCTGGCCCTGCGGCTGAAAGGCGACCTGTTTGCGGACATCTTCGGTTATGACGTCGTGCTGGTGCCCCAGCGGTAGGCTGATTCAAAAAACTCTCATCCTTTATTTTCTCCATGTCGAACGAATATATCAATAGAGAACTTTCCTGGCTGGAATTCAACCAGCGAGTGCTGGACCAGGCCGTAAGAACGGATCTTCCGCTGCTGGAACGCTTGAAATTCCTGGCTATCACCGCTTCCAACCTGGACGAGTTTTTCATGGTGCGCGTAGGGGGGCTGCAAATGCTGCGGCATTCCGGTTCCCGCGTGAAGGATATTTCCGGATTGACCCCCACCCGCCAGCTGAAGAGCATCCGCTCCCGCGTGGGCCGCATGATTGAGGACCAGTACCGCCTTTTTCATGAGGAAATCCTGCCGTGGATGGAAATCAACGGAATCAATCCCCTGGCTCTGGAAGACCTCAGCACCTCCCAGAAGCTGACGCTGGAACAATACTTCAACAACCAGATCTTCCCGCTGCTGACGCCGCTGGACATGGATGCTCCGGAGGCCCCCGCGCTCCCGTCCCTGAAGCTGCTCATGGGCGTGGAACTGCGGGACAATGAAACCGGAGAAAGCCGCGTCAGCGTGGTGGCCCTGCCGGACGGCCTGCCGCGGCGTGTGCCCGTTCCTTCCGCGGAAACGGAACGCTACGTGATGCTGGAAGATTTGGTCCGGGAGTGCGTAGGCACCGTTTTTCCCGGAGAAACCGTTCTTTCCGCGGCGGTGTTCCGTGTTACGCGCAATGGAGACATTGCCGTGCAGGAGGAAGACGCCCTGGATCTGGCGGATGAAATGGAAGAAGTGCTGGTGGCCCGCAAATTCTCCGAATGCGTGAGGCTGGAAATAGAATCCTCCGCTCCCGCCCCCCTCCATGACCGGATCATGCAGATCGTCGGCGCAGGAAAGGAGGAGACCTATGACCTCAAGGGCCCTCTGATGCTCTCCGACTTCATGGAAATGGCCTTTGCCCCCGGCAATGACCAGCTTAAAGTGGAGCAGTGGTCCCCGCAGCCGTCCCCTTCCGTGGACCCTGCCGTCAGCATCTTTGAAAACATGGCCAATGGGGACATTCTGCTCAACCATCCCTATGAAAGCTTTGAGCCCGTCCTGCGCCTGGTGGAGGAAGCCGCGGAAGACCCGAACGTCATTGCCATCAAGCAGGTGCTGTACCGCACCGCCAAAAACTCCCGCATCGTGGCCGCCCTGAAAAAGGCTGCGGAAAGCGGCAAGCAGGTGACGGCACTGGTGGAATTGAAAGCCCGGTTTGATGAAGCGCGCAATCTGGAAAAGGCGGAGGAATTGCAGCGTTCCGGCGTGCAGGTGGTTTATGGCGTCAAGGGACTGAAGACCCATGCCAAAATCTGCCTGGTCGTGCGCCGGGAGCAGGGCATGCTGCGGCGTTACTGCCATTTCGGCACGGGGAATTACAATGAAACCACCGCCAAGATTTACACGGATATTTCCTACCTCACCTGTGACGAGCAGCTGGGGGCGGACGCCTCCCAGTTCTTTAACTCCGTGACGGGGCGCACCAAGCTCATGCGTTTCCGCAAGCTGTATCCCTCCCCGGCGCTGATGAAGGCGCGTCTCATTGAACTCATTGAAGGAGAGGCTGAACGTGCCAGGCAGGGGGAACCCGCCCGCATCTCCGCCAAGATGAACAGTCTTCAGGATGTGGAAATTATTGATGCCCTGTACAGGGCCGCAGACGCCGGAGTGGACATTGAGCTGAATGTTCGCGGCATCTGCTGCCTGAAGACGGGCCCGCGGCCCAACGGCAAGGTTATCCGCGTGGTGAGCATTGTGGACCGCTATCTGGAACATGCCCGCATCTTTTTCTTCCACCATGGCGGCAACCACCAGCTCTTTATTGCCAGCGCGGACTGGATGACCCGCAACCTGGACAAAAGGGTGGAGCTCATGGTGCCCGTAACCAATGGAAAACTGGCGCGCCGCCTCAAGTCCATCCTGGACGCCTGTTTCAAGGACAACGTGCAGGCGTGCACGATTCTCCCGGACGGCACTTCCCAGCATGTGGTGCGCAAAAAGGGACAGAAGGCTTTCCGTCTGCAGCAGTACCTGACCAAGGAGGCGCGCCGCCTGGCCAAGGACAAGGAACGGGAACGCCAGCAGATGCTGGAGCCTCACACGCCGCATTAACCCGGTCCGGAGCGTCGCACGGGATGCGCGGCATCCTCCGGCATCCCTTCAACGGAAGCGCAAGCGAAACGTGTCTCTTCATGGGATATGTCAGCCCGTATTCTCTGTTTTCTTCTGGTAGTCCTGGTTTGGGGGCAGGACTTTGCGCGGGCGGAAGGTTCGGCATGGAAGGCGTCCGGTCCGGCAGGTCCCGGAGCTTCCAAACCAGCTCCTTCCCATCCGGCGGAAGACGGCTTGTACTCCCGCCTGAAGGAGATGCCCTATCTCTACAAAAACAAGGATGCGGAATTCCTGAACCAGTTCAAATTGCTGTTGACGGGGCAATACCAGGGGGCCTGGGTTTCCCCCTCCGGAGCCAATCAATTCCGGAAGGGGTCGCATGGCCGTGAGGACGAATGGCGGCGTCTCCAGGTGGGCTTTGAGGCCATTTTCTTCAAGAACCGCCTGACGCTGCACAGTTTGACGAACATGGGAGAGCTGGACGGCATGTACAAGGTGGAAAATGGCCGCTGGCGCAGGACGAAAACGGACTGGAGCATTTTTGAACTTTATCTGAAATACAAGGTCAATCCCTCCTTCTTCGTGCGCGCCGGGAAAATCACTACAAAGATGACTACGGAATTCCGTGAGACGGCCAGTGAAATCAAAACGCTGGAACGGTCTGACCTGGTCAATCAGCTGGGTACTATTTCCAACTGGGGAGTCGTCCTGGAAAATCCGCGGCAGGATGTGCCCGTGGGGTGGGAGGCGTCCGTTTTTCTGAATGACACCAGCAGCAGCCTGGCCCATGAAATCAGGTTTAACACGGAGGACAGCGCTTTTGCCAAGGCGTCCGTTGACTTGGACGCCCGCGGCTTTCTGCCGGGAGAGAAAAGCCGCGTCTGGCTGACGTATGCTCATAATTTCACTCATTACGCGGGGCGCCCCCTGCCGGAGGATTCCTATTACTCCGGGTTGGGAGCCCGGGATGTGGCGGCAGTGGACTGGGTTATGTCCCGGGGGAAATTTTCCATGGTAACGGAACTCATGGCCGGGTTCAATGTAGTAGGAAACGCCTTGGGAGAGAATGTTGGCGGCCTGGTAGTACTGCCTTCCTACAGGTTTTCTCCCCATTGGGAAGGAGTATTCCGCTACCAGCTTTCCCATGGCAGGGACGCCGTGAAAATGTACGCCCGTTATGTTCCTGCGGTGACCACGTATCCCAAATGGGTCAGCACGATGAACTCCTTTTACATGGGCCTGAATTATTACTTTTTCCCGGAAGATCCGGACATGCTGAAGCTGATGGCGGGCGGGGAATATACGACGACCGGCGGGGCGCCGGAAGGTGCCAGGTGCTTCAGCGGCTGGACATGGTTTGCCGCTGTCAGGTTTCACTTTTGAAGAAGAGGGGCGGCTTCCTTGCTCTCCGGAGGGGTAGTCCTTTGAATTCAATAACGGAAAGGTCGTTGATAACAAATAGTTTGCCACGGACTTTTCCTTATGGTAGGAAGAGAGGGATGGGAAAAGCCTGTTTTTCCTGTCACCCACCCCTCCCCCTCCTCCTATGATGAATTTTTTATCTTCTTTTTGCCTGTGCATTCTTGGCTGCTGTATTTCGCTGGGCCAAACGGCTTCGTTACGTTCCCCCGTTCTTCCACCTCCCTCCATGAAGGTGGAATGCCGGGGGGGGGAGCGTCCCGTTTCCATTTCCCGGGCGGAAATCAACTCCCGGGTGATGGATTTTCTGTCGGAAACGGAAGTGACGCTTGTCTTCCACAATCCCAACACACGTGTGATGGAAGGGGATTTGACGTATCCGCTTCCCGCCGGAGCCACCGTACAGGGGTATGCGCTGGACATTAACGGCCGCATGGTGGACGGCGTTCCCGTGCCCAGGCAGAAGGCGCGCGTGGCGTTTGAAGAGGAAGTGCGCCAGCAGGTTGATCCCGGTCTGGTGGAATGGTCCGGCGGCAACATGTTCAAGACGCGCGTATATCCCATTCCCGCCGGAGGCACGCGCACCGTACGGTTGCGTTATTCCACTGTACTTCCCATAGATTCCTCCGGGGTTCCATCCCTGCAGCTTCCGATGAATTTCAAGGAAAGGCTGGATTCCTTCAAGCTGAGGGTGGAAGTATTCAGCGGCCGGAAGCCCGTCATCGTCTCTTCGCCTCTGGACAATGTGGAATTCAAGGACTGGCGCAGCGCCTTCCTGGCGGAGAAGGAGTGGAACGGCCTGTCTCTGACGGAAGACCTGTTCATCTCCCTGCCGCGTGCGCAGGGAAAAGAGGCAGGGAAAGCGAAGGTATTTGTGGAGTCTTTTGACGGGAGGGACTATGCCGCCGTGATTATTCCCCGGCCTGTGCGGGCAGACAGGAAGAGCGGCGTGGAAGCCGCGCCCACGATGGAGCTGGTTTGGGACGCTTCCGGTTCCATGAAAGAAGCGGATGTTCCGAAATTTCTGGATTTTCTGAAACGGTATCTTGCCTGCGGCAGAACGCAGGGGCAGCAAATCCGAATCAATCTGACTGTCTTCCGGGACCGGATCATGCCGTCAAAAACATTCGAGGTGACTCCGGACAATCTGGATGAACTGGCCCGCGAACTGCTGGCTCTGGACTATGACGGCGCCACTTGTGACTGGAGTATTCTCCGGGAAAAGCTGAACGCTCGTTCCGGGGCCTGGGATTGCCTGATTGTCAGCGATGGATTTATCAATTTCAGCCCTTTGCCGGAAAAGAAGGGGATTAATTCCGCTAAAACCTTTGCCCTGATGGTGACTCCGCGCAAGGATGCAAATACGTTCATTCGGATGGGCATTCCTGTGGTTGATTTGGCCAGTCAAACGGTGGAGCAGGCGATGGAGCGTCTTGCCGGGGAGGAAATTCCCATCCGTTATATTGACAGTGAGAATATGCCCTGGGGAGCGTTTGTAAGGTATGATGCTCCTGGAATGCCATCGGATTCCGTCCTTTTGCTGGCGGAACTGGAGCCGGGTTCCTATTGCGGAACGGCAGAGGTTGCCGGAGTGGAAATTCCCGTGGCGGTGGATGCCTCCGGGGCGCTGCCCGGAACCATGCTGAGGGCCTTGTATGCCCAGGCAAGGCTCCAGGAACTTCTCTGCCAGTCCCCCTCTGCCGTGAGGGATAAAGCTGTCGGGAAACTGGGGATGGAATATGGAATCGTGACGCCCGGTACTTCTCTGCTCGTACTGGATTCTCTGGATCAATACCTGAAATACGGTGTGCGTCCTCCCGCTTCCGCTCCGGAATTGCGTGCGGAATATGATAAGAGAATGCTGAAACGCGGACAGGGGGAAGACATGGTTGAAGAGGCCGCAAGATTAAACCGCTTAAAAGAGTACCTTGCTTCCTGGAAAGAAATGCAGAAATGGTACGCAAGGGAATTTTTCAATCCGGAAGAAATGGAAAAGGTCTTGAAAGATGACCGGTTGAAACAGGCCTTGATTTATACGAGCCAGGGCAACGACCGGGAGGCGCTGGATATTTACCGGAAGGTGTTGAAAGAAGAGGGAAATAACCCTACGGCCTTGAAGGGCGTGGCGGCTATGGAAAAGCGCCTCAGGGAAAAAGAAGCGGAAGATAAAGAAGCAGCTGAGAAAAAAGCTGCCCGTGACAGGGAATTGGACAGGGAACCCGTGGATATAGCGGAAACCTTCCGCTTGGCATACGGTTTTTATGATCTTGGGGATTATGATAAGTCCCTTTTCCTGTTTAACAGGATATTGGAAAAAGATCCGAAAAATGTTTCAGCAAGAAAGGGGGTAGAGACGGTCACACACAGAAAAAGTGCCTATTACTCCGCAGCTTTTGATGAAAGCAGAAGTAATGCTCTGGCAGAAGTTGATTCTCTTTGGGAGCACCCGGTTCATTCTTCTTCAGAAAATGTCCTCCAGGAGGAGTCCGCCGTTGGTTCTGCCTCGTCACCTTTCTCGGAACCGGGGAGTACAGGAGCGGCAAGCGGGTTGCGTTTTTTGCCCCCTGCTTCCCCGGATCTGCTGGGGAACGAAAATCCGGCTCCAAATAATCAGGAGATAGACGGGCCCCTGTTTCTGGGAGGAGGAGAAAGTTTTACTGAATTAAAGGCGCGGGAACGAAATGCCGGCTCTGCTCCCGTGATGAACGTGAAGGCGTGGAATTCCAAGGCGCCGTACCTGGCCGCGCTGGATGCGGCGGACCGTCCTTTTGCGGTCTATATGAAGCTCAAGGAAAAGTACGGGGAAAGCCCCGGTTTTTACATGGACTGCGCGGACTGGTTTGCCGGAAAAGGAGACAAGGCCCTGGCTGTTCAGATTCTGTCCAACCTGGCGGAACTGGAACTGGAAAACCGTTCCCTGCTTCGGATGCTGGGCTACAAGCTGCGCTACATGGGAGAACTGGACCAAGCGAAATTCATTTTTGAAACCGTGAAAGACCTGTTCCCTGAGGAACCGCAGTCCTACCGGGATCTGGCTCTGGTGCTGGATGAGCTGGGGGAAGCCCAGAAGGCGTTCGACATGTACCGTGAGGTGCTGGAACGCCCGATGTCCAGCCGCTTCACCGGAATAGAGCAGATTGTCCTGGTGGAGCTGAACCGGCTCGTTTCCCGGAGCCGGGCGGCAGGGGTGGAACTGGATACCGGGGGAATGGATCCCGCATTCCTGCAGCCGGTGGAGGTTGATTTACGCGTGGTCATCAACTGGGACACGGACGTGTCAGACATGGACCTCTGGGTAACGGACGTTAGGGAGGAGAAATGTTATTACAGCCACAAGCGGACTTCTTCCGGCGGTCATTTGTCCCGCGATGTGACGCAGGGCTATGGCCCGGAAGAATACTTGATACGCAAGGCCCTGCCCGGTCCCTATCAAATCCAGGCGCATTATTACGGCACCCGGTCGCAGAAAATGCTGGCCCCGGTTACTTTGTACGCGGAAGTGTACACGGATTACGGCCGTCCGCAGGAAAAGCGGAAAACGCTGGTGTTCCGCCTGAATGAGAAGAACTGCATCGTGGATGTGGGAAAGGTGGCGTACGGCCAGGCGCTCCCGGGGGAAGATGTGCGGGATTCCAGGTGAAAGCCGGAGAAACCCGGGCGTCCATTGCTGAAAAACGGTTGAAGGATGCCAGGCGTAAACAGGAGAACATCCCCCTGGAGAAGGACAAGGAACGCCAGCAGATGCTTGAACCGCAGGTGTTGTATTAGGCCCATGGGAGAGGAATGATGTGGCTGAGGGTGGCGGCTGGTTGTCTTTTGGCGTGGCCTTCTCCTTGTCCCGGTTGTTGGAACGGTGTTCCGGCATGATGGCCCATGATTCCTGTGCCAGATCTTTCTCTTTGGCATAATGCAAGTATTACCCGGGCCTAGATACGCGGAACGCGCGATTAAACTGAACAATCACGTTTTATATTGTGCCGACACGCTCTCGTGAAACCATCCGTCTCTTGCCGTTTATTTTCCGGCAATGCGGCAAAGAATTGTATGACGCATCCATGAGGGAAGAACCTTCCATAGCCGGAGGATGGCCCGTTTTTTAGAGGAAAGTATATGTTCTGCAAATGAAGTGGGCAGGAGGGAAAAGCAATGAGCCAGGGCAATATTCTTAGTAATTCCCTTGGAACTCATGGAAATATGGCCTCTCAGTTCATGAGCGAGAGTGAATACCCAAGGATCCATGGTATCCCTTTCTCCGGATTCATCCAGGATTTCCACCAGTTTCTGAATCATTTGAGCTATTTTAAAGCATTTATTCAAGTCTTTGCCGTCTGTGATGGAGCCGGTTCTGCAAACATAATAGTAGCAGACATAGGTGTTGCAGACGATCTTGTTCGCATGCAGGGCCAACCTCAGGCACCAGGGCCAGTCTTCGTGAAGATACCCGTCATCAAAGAAAATTTTGTTTTCCAGCAGCCAGTCGCGGCGTACCAGCTTGTTGCATCCTGAAATGTAGATATCAAGTATCCGCAGGGCATGCAGAATTTCCTTTCTACCCTGTAGAACCGTATTCTGCATGTGGCATATTTGATGATCAAGCGGTTTGTCTTCCTCATCTACTTGCAGAACTCCGCCTATGGTGACGGGAGCATCTTCCGCTTGAGCCAAATTCAGGAGAGTTTCCAAGGCGTTCGGGGCAATGTAGTCGTCACTATCCAGGAAATAGATGAATTCTCCCTGAGCATGAGTAATTCCCGTATTTCTGGCTGCGGATAACCCTTGATTCCGTTCATGGGAAATAATGCGTATGGTTTTATTTCCCGACCAGGTTGACGCTATTTGCTCAATAATGGAAAGGGTATTGTCCGGAGACGAATCATTGACCACAATGATTTCAATATTGTTCAGAGTTTGCCCCAGAACGGAATAGATGCAGCGTTCAACGTATTGCTGTGTTTTATAAGCGGGAATAATGACGGAAATCTGAGGCATGGGAGATCTTCTTTTCCCATCAAAGCTGTTTCTGTGTCAAGAAAGATCATATTAATTTTCCAGGTTCTTCAGATATTTCGTTGTATGTAAGTCAGCGTCGCTGTCTTTGTACTGTGAGGAAAAGATGAAGGTATCCTGTGCAGATTCATTCAAACCCTGTCACGGGCGAAAGATGATGTTTTAGTTACGACAAGAAATGACAATTACCTGTTTTTCACGGGAGACAGTCTTTTTCATCGAGGAGCAGACTGCAAATTTTGATGCTCAATACGCCGTTTTCTTTCTTGCCCTGAATGTCCCGTTTGTTTTTAATTTCTATTGCTATTTGCTAATAGCAGTTTAATATTCAATAAGGAACTATAAATTTAAAATAAAAATTTTCCATGAGTTGTGGAAAGCAAGGGAATGGATGCATGTGTCCATTTGAATATTTCCTTCCGGAGTGTGTGTATGGTAAAATATACGGTTTCCGGGGTATGAAAATGGGAAAGCAGTTTCAGAATGAAATATTTTTGTGAATATTGTCAATCATTTCCAATAATTCCTTTGCCTGCATCCTAGCTTTGCGCCTCCAAGAAGGAATAGGGCACAGGGTAGAGATTTTCCGGATCATTCGGGCACGTTGTTCTATGTGCCGGAGCTTTTTCTTAAAATCGGAAAAACCGGAAGATTGTAGAAACACTTGGAAAGGGAAATGCAGGCCGGAGGCCAGGCATTCTTCAGAGGAAAAATGTGAGTTGAGGAAACGGCGGATAATGGTGTCCAGACGTTCTCCTTCTTCCGGGGAAAAAGGCATGCCGAGCAGGCGGAATTCAAAAGGTTCATGTTCAATGAAGCGGATGATATGCCCGGATTTCTTTTTCAGAAGATTTTCCCTGCTACCGTAGAATTCTTCAAGCAGGGAAAACCACCGGGGAACCATATCCAGGATTTTCGCCGTTTGATTCAGTATCTGGTGATGGTTGCCCTGCTGATGCTGGCGGTAATGATAGACGGCTTCAGGGCAGAAGGCTATTCTGTCCGTCAGGGCAAGCAGGAAATGTGAAAAGAGGCCGTCTTCGCAAGGCTGGATTCCCTCTGGAAATTTGAGCTCGTTTTTCGCCACCACATCCCGGCGCAGGAACATGCCCCAGGTAGGCAGAGCCGGTATTTTATCCATTGGAAATTGGCGGCACAACCAGCTTCCGACGACTGTCAGGCTGCTTTGCTTTTCATGGGAGATGGTAACGAGGCATTCGAGAAAATCCGGGGCAATGGAGTCGTCCGCGTCAATAAAACACAAATACTCTCCAGTGGCCTGCTGTATGCCTGCGTTACGAGCGGAAGAAACGCCTCCATTCTCCTGCTTCAGGTAGCTGATTCTTGAGTCAATAACCGTAAAACGGACGGCTATTTCTCCGGACGAGTCAGTAGAGCCGTCGTCTACAAGGATCAATTCCCAGTTCGTGAAGGTTTGTTTGCGTATGCTCTGCACGCATTCTTCAAGGTAACGTTCCTGATTGTAAACGGGAACGATGATGGAAACGCAGGGATGTGTCTGCCGGAGGGAGGCCATGGATCAATCTGTGGAAGTTGGATGCCAACCGGTGCGGCAGCCGTCCAGGGCCCGTTCCAGGTTGGCCTGGGATTGTTCGTCTATTTGTCTGTTCAGAAGGAGGAGATTCTGCTGCATCGCGGCGTATTCTGCGTTCGTTTGCGTGATGGCGCGGCGCATGGCGTTGCCGAGTCCCTCCTTGCCGTAGAGAAGGGCATTTTGAGCATCGAATCTGTAGAAAGAGGCAAATTTTTCATGGATGAGCGGAATTTTCGCGAATCCATAGATGAGCTGGGCTGATCCTGTGACACCGGTGGAAATGTAGCGTTCGTGAGCCGGATTGGTGGGATCCAGCAGGGGAAGGAAATAATCTGCCCGTTCCATGGCCGCGAACATGGAAGGAAAGTCAAGTTTTCCGGTGATGTTCAGGAAGGGGCGCAAATGTTCCGGTATTTCTCCCATTTCTCCTTCTCCCACGATGGTGACGGAAAAGTCCTTAAAGCCAGCATGGTAAAGCTCCGTAAGGGCTTCAAACAGCAGGCCGTGGTTTTTCCTTTCCGCGGAGAGTGCGCCTACGGTAATAAATTCGGGTTTCGGGTTACGGATGGTGATGGAAATTTGCCCGAACGAGTGGGGATTGACCATGATGCCCTTGTGGAAGGTGCCCAGTGTCAGCAGCCTGCCTTCCTGTTCGAACATTTCTTCCTTCAATCGTTCAATGTCCTTCAATTCGTGTTCCACGATCAGAAGGTTGCGGCGGTTCCTCAAGCCTGTTACATCAAGGGCGGAAGGCATCCCCGGCTTTGTATAAAAGAGGGAGGATGTAAAAATAATGGCTTCATAGCGGTTCAGGACCTCTTCCCTGTAAAGGCGTGGCCATAAGGTTTTCATGATGGTAAAGGCGCGTATTCCTTCATTCCCGGTGCGGCACAGGGGGAATTGGCTGCCCAGGGAATGGTGCATGAGCACATCCACACGGTACCCCATGGAGAGTAAAAGGGCACAAAAACCGGAAATAACTTCTCCATGGCAGTCGTTGGGTTCAAAAACGAGCACGGTACGTTCCGCTACCTCGTGCCTGCGCCATGCCTTTTCACTCCGGCGTGCCTCCTTGTCATAGTCGGACACATAATCCATTAGAAAAGTGCGCAGCTTTTTCCGGGGAGAGCGGAAGGGAATCCACATGGTCAGAAAACGGATCAGAGATATTAGGATGTGCATGGCTAATTTTATTTCAACATCTGGAAGAGGTCACAGGCATCCGGCTTTCCGGATAAGTTTTTCCTGATGATGGGAAAGGCGGGGGGCAGAGTCCGTCCCGGATACTTGATGAATTTCCTGTAGAACACAATATCAAAAATTTTCGGGCCCTCCCGTTTTTGAGACATCTACCGAAGTGCAGGGTTGATTCCGGGAATACGGCGGGGATAAGCTGATGCTTTTTTTGTTTCCGCTCACGGTTTGCTTTTTCCCATGCAGGGGGGCAAGGAGGTTCCTGCATGCTTCTTATGAGCATGGTACTGTCTGCTAGTGCCTGTGACGGGGATTTGCCATTGCGGTCATGCCGATTTTCATTAGAATGCGGAGAAGGAACGGCGCGGGATTTTCCGGTTCTTCCGGCGAACATCTGAAAAAACTGGCTTCTCTATGAATGATACTGTTTCCATTATTGTTCCCTGTTATAACGTGGCTCCATATGTGGATACCTGCATGAACAGCCTGGTGAACCAGACGCTAAGGGATATTGAAATTATTTGCGTTAATGACGGTTCTACGGATGGCACGTTGGCTGTGCTGCGCGGGTGGGCTGAAAAGGATGCCCGTATCCGGGTGATCGACCAGGGAAACGGAGGGGTCTCTTCCGCCCGTAATGCAGGGATGGCCGTAGCGGGCGGGGAATATATCGGCTTTGTGGATCCGGATGATTATGTGGATGCCTCCATGTATGCCCGGCTGGTGGAAACCGCGCGGCGGCATGATGCGGAGGTCGTGGCCTGTGGCTACGTTTTCTTTTCCGAGGAAGGCGGATCAGTGACGGAGGAAGGCAGATACGTTCCGGAAGAAGGTTTTGAACCGGATTCCGGAAATGCCCGTTTTAACGGGAATCCCGTATGGCGCCGGATGAGGGCTGAATTATGTAACAAGGTGTATCGACGAGAGGTCCTTCAACATTACGGGTTGCGCGTGAGATTGGAGTTTCCCGCGGGAGAAGATTACGTTTTCTGGATGGAGTTTCTTCCAAAGGCCTCCCGGCTGGCTGTCATTTCCGACCAGTTGTATTTTTACCGCAGGAAAAGAGCTGGGTCTCTCACTGATCTATGGGATGGAGATGGCGCCTTGCGCATGGAAAGGCTGGAATATATAACGGCCCGCTGGAAGGAACTCGGATGCTGGGAGGAGGCCGTCAGAAAGGGTTGGCTGGCGTATGCGATGAAGGACGGATTCCTGGCTTATGTCTGCTCCCCCAGGGAAGAGTTCTTTCACTTGGATGCCGAGAAGAGAGACGAATTGAGCAGCCGTTACAGGAAATGGCTGCAGGAGGCGGATATTCCTCTGGACAAGTGCGGCTTGGATCGGTGGGACTGCGCCTTTTGCCATCTTCTGGGAGAAGATTTGATCAAGGATGGTCCCTTCACTCGCCTTTACCACGCTCTGATGTCACGGTGCCGCGGAAGGAGAGGGCGTTATTACAGGCTCAGGGCGTTATTGTCCCGCTCTTCATGAGGCTGTATTCATCATTCTTCCATGTTATGAAAGCAGAACCCCATATGGAGGTCCGTACGGAGAATTTGCCTGTCTGGATCTTACAGAAGGATAGGGAAGGTTATCTGTACGGATGACAGCTCTACGGGTGGCGCTCCGGACGGCCTGTCCGGGATGGTGGAACATTTTTTGCGGAACCTATACTCCCATGTAGCACATCTGCTCCTTGAGCTGGGCCACCTGGAGGTCTTCTCCCAGGTATTCCCCGATGGAGTAGCCGAAGAGCATGGCGGCTCCGGGGCCGTTGGCGGTGAGCATGTTGCCGTCCAGCACCACGTTTTCATCCTTCACGATGTGGGCTCCGGCTTCGTTCAGTTCCCGGTAAACGTCCTGGGCCGGGTAGGCCGTAACGTTCCTGTCCTTCACCAGTCCGGCTTTCGCCAGAACGATGGGGGCGGCGCAGATGGCGGCCACCAGTTTGCCTGAGGCATGCATTTTTTTGACCAGATGGATGACTTCCGGCGTGTCCCGGAGCACCCAGGCGCCAGCGCCGCCGGGCAGGATCAGGGCGTCCAGCTTGTCGGCATGGAGCTTGTCCAGCATGGTGTCCGTGCTGACGGCCACGTCATGGGCGCTGGTTACCTTGTCAGACTGAACGCCTGCGAGGAGCACGTCCATGTTCAGGCGGCGCAAAATGTCCAGCGGGGCGATGAGCTCGATTTCCTCAAATCCGGGGGCGGCGAGAATGGCGACTTTTTTCATGCTTGATGAGACAGGGAAACGGAAGGGAGCGTTCAAGGAAAACGGTGAAAGCGGAGGGAGCTTCTACAGGAGGAGCAGCACCGGATTTTCCAGAAGAGTTTTGAATTCGGCGGCGATTTTGGACGCCTTGCTTTCCGGCAGAATGTTGGCGTTCACGTACAGGGTGACGGGCAGGATGAGCTTGGAGACGGGGCGTCCCGCCTCAATGCCCGTCTTCGGCGACGTGCCGCCGATGCTGATAATGCTGTGGGGCATTTCCGGGAGCACGGAACGCTGGGCTTCCACATTCACGCGGCTGTCGCAGAGCAGGATGTTGGGCGTGATGCTGCCCGCCGGGGGCGGTCCTTCCGCGCGAGCGGCCAGCCGTTCCATGGCGATGTTGTAAATCGTCTTGTCGGAGGCATTTTCAATAAAGACATACTTTTCCCCCTTGTCCAGCACCATCAGGAGTTCTGCGGCGGGACTCCCGGCCAGCCATTCCGGTTCACTGAGGCACGCTTTCACTGCAGCACGCACCACGTAGTCAAAGAGGCTGTAGCGGCCGCCGATGAGTTTTTCACACTGGACTGCGATGGGCGTGCTGATGGCGGCCAGATAAGCCATGTTCGCTTCCAGCGAATACAGGTAAAAGTTGTCTACCCGTGTGGCGTGGCGCGTGTCCCTGGGGGCCAGCGGGGTCTGCACCCGGCGGGCGGGACCGTCTGCGGAGCGGATGGCGGCGCGCACGTCCGCGGCCATGATTTTTCCACGGGGACCGGTGCCTGTCAGGCTGCCGGGGTTCAGTCCGGCTTCCGCAGCCAGCCTGGCGGCCAGCGGACTGCACTTGACCCCGGGGCACGGGGGGCAGTCACAGGATGCTGCGCCGAATTCCGACTGAAGCAGCGCAATGGGCGCCCCCACGGCGGCGGAGCCGCCTTCCGGCACCAGGATTTCCATCAGGGTTCCATCCTCGCATGCCTGGAGTTCCACATGGGCCTTGTCCGTTTCAATGTCGGCCAGATGGTCGCCCACTTCCACGAATTCTCCTATCTTTTTGACCCATCTCAGGACGATGCCTTCATGCATGGAGTCAGACAGGCGGGGCATTTCAATGGTAATAGCCATGGAGGTAAATATTGAACGTTGGAGTACGGTAAGAAGAGGGCGGCGCGCCGGAGGGTTCCATCCTCTCCGGCGCGCGGGTGCGCGGTTACGCGCTGTATTTTTCCACGCCGTCGATGAACACCTTGGCGGTGTTGAAATCATCGTCCAGCAGAACCATGTCCGCAGTGAAGCCGGGGGCAATCTTGCCCAGGCCTTCCAGGCCCAGGGATTGCGCCTGGTTCCAGGAGGTGGCCTTCACCAGGTCGCTGAGGGGCTTGCCGGTCAGGCGGTGCACGTTTTTCAGGCCGTGGGCGTATTTGAGGGTGCTGCCGGCCAGAGCGCCGGATTCCTGAAGGCGAGCCACGCCGTCCTTCACGATGATGGGCAGGCCGCCCAGGTCCCCGGGGCCGTCCGGCATCCAGGAGCAGGCCAGGGAGTCCGTAATCATCATCATCTGGTCCGTCTCCTTGTTCTTGAATACGGTTTTCAGCATGTCCGCGCAGAGGTGGATGGTGTCGCAGATGATTTCAATCTTGATTTCCCTGTCCAGCAGGCCGGAACCCACCAGGCCGATTTCACGGTGGTGCAGGGGGGACATCTGGTTGCAGTAGTGGGTCAGGTGCACGAGCCCTGCGGATTTTGCCTTGTTAAAGTCCGCATGAGTGGCGGCGCTGTGCCCGGCGGAGCAGCGGATGCCGCTGGCCGTGGCTTTTTCAATGAATTCCACAGCGCCGGGCATTTCCGGAGCCAGGGAGACCAGCAGTACTTTGGCAATGGAATTCAGGTTGGCTACTTCATCATAATCCGGCTGGCGGACAAAGGCGGGATTCTGCGCGCCGCAGCACTTGGGATTGATGAACGGCCCTTCCAGGTGAACGCCGGGCGTCTTGGCGAATTCCTGGTTCTTCATGTATTCCGCCACGGAGGCGCACACGTCTTCCAGTACCTTGGGGGACAGGGTGAGGGTGGTCGGCAGCCAGGAGGTGACGCCTTCCTTCATCTTGCATTCCGCAATGGTGCGGAGGCTTTCCAGCTTGGCGTCGCAGGTGTCGCAGCCGCCGGCGCCGTGGCTGTGGATGTCAATAAAGCCGGGAAGGAGCATCTTGCCTTCCGCGTCCACTACCTTGTCAGCGGCGGGGAGTTCGCTTCCTGCGGGATAGACGGCAGTGATGGTCTTGCCTTCGATTGTTACGGCAGCCCCGGGCAGGTCAATGCCGGGAGAGATAATGCGTGCGTTTTTAATGAGTGTTTTCATAAAATGAATGGTTGGTTGATGGATGGATTCCTGTCGTTGTTGAAATGATCAGGAGGGGATGATGTTAATCTGCCTTTTTGGAAATGACGAGCCATGACCAATGGCGGCAGCGCGGGCACCGGCCAAAGTTCCTTTTCCGGCCGGCCGATTTGTAAAGGATGCTGTATTTCCCGAAGGGTTCCTCCATGCCGCAGCGGTTGCAATGGATGACCCATCCGGGAGCTCTTTTTTCCCATTTGGCGATGTTCTCCGGCGTGGCTTCCACTTCCGGGGGAGTGAAAACCTGGTCGATGAACCGCCTGAGAATATTCATGCCGATGGGTGTTCCGGGGGGCCTGGTTTATTTGGCGGCGTCCAGCGTTTTGTTCCACTGGGCTACGCGGGCGGCTTCCGCTTTCAGCACGGCGTCCGCGGCGGCCTTGTCCAGAATGCGGATGTCCTTGATTTTGTCTCCCCGCACGATGGAATTGACCACGTTCTGCCCTTTCAGCACCTTGCCGAAGATCGTATGGCGGCCGTCCAGATGGGGCGTGGCGACGTGGGTGATGAAGAACTGGGAGCCGTTGGTGCCGGGGCCGGCGTTCGCCATGGAAAGCACGCCGGGGCCGTCATGCTTGAGGGCCGGGGAAAACTCGTCTTCAAAGCTGTAGCCGGGGCCTCCCATGCCCGTGCCGGTGGGGTCGCCGCCCTGGATCATGAAATCCGGAATCACGCGGTGGAAGGTAATTCCCTTGTAGTAGCCCCTGTTGATGAGATTCAGGAAATTGGCTACGGTGACAGGCGCCTTGGAGGGATAAAGGGCCAGTTCAATGTCTCCCTTGGTGGTGGAGATGACGATATTGACGTCCTTGAGGCTGGCGGTGGAGTCCGCAGAGGCGGAGAAGCCCGCGAGGGCGCACAGGGAGCACAACAGAAGGGTAAGGTACTTTTTCATGGCTTCTTGTTTCCCCCCTATGTTGCCGGAATAAAAGCGGGTTTGCAAGTAAATCGCGCGCCCTCGCAGGAGGCCGCGGCAAAATCGGCGGTAACCCGCAGTGGACGTGAAAATTTAGAAGGGGGGAATGCTCGTTCAGGAGGGAAAGTTGTCCGTGATCCGCAGCCATGAGGGGCGGGAGCCCCTCATTCCCAGGTGCCGGCAGCGCATTTCCGAGGGGGGTAGCCGTGAAGCGGCTTTTTTCTCATCAGCCTTCTGGGAACAAGGGCCTCCCGGCCCTTGCTCTCTATCGGAGTCTTTCTCCTGGAAGATCTTGTTTTGTATTTCGTTCAATTTTTTCCCCTCCTTTATCAAGAATCAAGTTACGTCAGCCCGGGCAGGGAATGATGCCGGGAGAAGGATGAAAGATTGCGCGTGATCCGCAGCCATGATGGGCGGGAGCCCCTCATTCCCGGGCGTCGGCAGTGTTTTTCCGGGGGGTAGTCACGAAGCGGCTTTTTTCTTGTCAGTCTCCTGGGAACAAGGGCCTCCCGGCCCTTGCCCTCTATCGGAGCCTTTCTCCTGGAGGCACTTGATTTATATTTTGTTCAAATTTTCGCCGTCCCTTGTTATCCTCACGGGCGCACCTTGCGAATCTCATGCTTCGCGCTTCATCCAGCAGGATCTTTATCCGGTTTCCCTTACCAGGTTCCGGTAAATCCATGGTGTCCTTGGTGTTTTTCCCTATCGTTGCCCGAAGGACCCGGTGATTTTAATTGATCCGCCCTGTTACGCGGGAAAACCGGAAGATCAACCAGGTCATGCCCAGGCTCAAGACTCCCATCACGACGAATTGCCAGGACGGGGGAATGACCAGCATCATGGCGTATTGGAACCCGACGGCCAGCAGCCCCAGCGCGCAGTCCACCAGGTTTCCGGCGGCAATCATGTCCCCGCGCTTGTCATTGTCCGCCCGGTCCTGGAAAAAAGCGTTCAGCGGCACCAGGAACAGGGCGGCGGAAATGCCCGCTGCCATCAGCAGGGCATAAAAGAGGTGGGAGGTCATGGAGACCGTGGACAGGGCTACGCAGCACACTGCCATCAGCGCGCCTCCCGTCACGGAGACGTTCATCCGGATGTGGCGGCGGCATATCATGGAGGCAAGGATGCCCCCCAGCACCGTTCCTCCGCTCATCCAGGCCATCAGCATGGCGCCCACGGAACTGAAATCGTCACTGCCGCCGGAGATTTCCTTGGCCATCTGGATGGTCATCAGCATGATCGTGCCGCCGAAGAACCAGAAGTAGCCGATGCCCATTTCACTGACGCGCAGGTTACGGTTGTTCCACATCTTGCCCAGCTGGTGGAAGTGTTCGTAAAACAGGGACCAGGAAAAGGGCCGGAAGCCCTCCGGAGCATACCGCGGCAGGTAGAAACTGGAAATGGCCACCGGAATGGCCAGAAGCAGGAACACCAGGCACGGGAAGGAGGCGGCATACCAGCCGTCATTGAGGCCGGAAGGTTTCAGCCATGTGTCAAACCACTGGAAGAATCCATCCCCCAGCCAGTGGTGCCAGATGGTGTCCGTGGAAGGTTCCAGCAGGTAGCGGAACCACAGGAAAACGCCAATCTGGCCGATGAGCAGGCTGAGGATGGAGGCCATTTCCACGATGCCGCTGGCAAAACCCATGCGGGAAGTGCCTACGATGTCCTTGACAATGCCCTTCTTGGACGGGCTGAAGATGGTGGCCTGCACCGCAAAGACGCAGAACCACAGGATGGCCCCGTGCAGGTTGTGGGTACGCAGGCTCCAGTACATGCCCCCCAGCACGCAGATTTGAAGCAGGGCCATGGATTGGATGATGCGCGCCTTGCAGAAACGGTCGGAGAGCCAGCCCACGAACGGGGAGAACAGGATGAAGGGAAGCACGATGATCGCCCCCAGCGGGTATTCCAGGTCTCCCTGCGTGCCGTACAGCCAGACGCCCAGGGGAATCAGCAGGAATTGAGCTCCCTTTTCGTTAAAGGAATTCTGCGCCTGGATCAGGACAAGCCGCCAGAAGGCTCCCCAGGGAACCTTTCCGGCGTGTCCGGGCGTATGGGGGGGATGATTCATGAAATTACGGGTTGGACTCTTCCACTTCCTCCATTCCGGAAGCACGGAACAGGCAGAGCACGCCGATGACGGCCACCAGCAAGACGCTGGCGATCAGGGAGGCCTCATAGCTGAAGCCGCACATTTCCGGGCTGGAAAACAGGTACTGGAGCACAACCAGGCTCAGGAAGGCGGCAGGAACGGCTGCCGTCCAGTAACAGCGGTTTTTGCTGCGCAGGTAGACGGAGACGGCCCAGAGCGTGGCGGCGGCCAGGAGCTGGTTGGCCCAGCCGAAGTATTGCCAGATGATGGCGTAGTCCATGCTGCTGACGGCAATGGCCACGGCAAAAAGAGGAATGGCGATCATCAGGCGGCGGCTCAATTGTTCCTGGTTCAGCTTGAAGCAGTCTGCGATCATGAGGCGCGTTACCCGCAGGGCGCCGTCCCCCGTGCTGATGGGAAGGATGACGACGCCTATCATGACCAGAATGGATCCGGCGTGCCCCATCCAGGATTCGGAAATCATCTGAATGGCCAGGGCAGGGGTTTTGCCGTTGGCAGTAGCCATTCCCAGGGCTTCCGGAGAGCCGTAGAAAGTCAGCGCGGCGGCGGCCCAGATAAAGGCGATGATCCCTTCCGTAATCATGGCGCCCCCGAACACGGGCAGTCCTTCACCCTCCGTTTTCAGGCAGCGCGCCATGAGCGGGGACTGGGTGGCGTGGAAGCCGCTCACGGCTCCGCAGGCAATCGTGATGAACATCACGGGGAAGAGGGGAAAGTCCGCCGGGTGGCGGTTCCGGAAGAAATCCAGGTCCGGGAGCACTTCCATGCGGGGAATGTGCATCCAGTACGGCATGAAATCCGCCAGGGGCATCAGGAGCATCACGCCCAGAATGCCGACCACCATGATGATCAGGGCTATGGAAAAGAAGGGGTATACCTTGCCCATGATAGCCTGGATAGGGAGGATGGTAGCCAGAAAATAATAGCCGAAGATGATCCACACCCAGGAGGAAATGCTCCAGCCCGTCATGGGGGCCAGGATGGCGGCCGGTCCCACGGCGAAGACGACGCCCACCAGCACGCTGAATACGATGCACGCGGCGCGGCTGATCCACTGGGCCTGGCTGCCCAGGTAGCGGCCCAGGATTTCCGGCAGGTTTTCACCCTGGTGGCGCAGGGAAATCATGCCGGAAAAATAGTCGTGCACCATTCCGCCGAAAATACAGCCGAACACGATCCACAGCAGCGCTGCGGGACCGTACAGCACGCCCATCACGGCCCCGAAGATGGGACCCAGCCCCGCAATGTTCAGCAGCTGGATCAGGAAAACGCGCCAGCGGGGCATGACCACGTAATCCACGCCGTCCGTGCAGGCCACAGCGGGTGTGGGCCGGGCGTTGTCCGGACGGAAGATCCGCTCCAGCACGCGCCCGTAGGTGAAATAACCGGCCGTCAGGAACAATATCCCCAGGATGAAATAGCAGTAACCGTTCATGTTGGAAAAACGCCCGGCCTTCTGTGTGGGCAGGCAGGTCGTTCGTGGAACTTAGCTGTTATCCGGGCTTCTGGCAAGCCGTTATATGAGGCGGGAAAAAGCGTAGAACGGATTTGGAATCCGAAGTCAACGAAAAAAATCTGCGGAAAAGTTGGTTAGGGATAATAGGGCATATAAGGATAACAGGAATAACAAGGGTTGGCAAAATTCCCCTATTGCCCCTATTACCCTTATATTCCCTATGAATAGGCCTACTTGATGGCGGCTTTTACTGATCACGGATTCCAAATCCGGTAAAGGGGGAAAGTAATTTCCATCCACCACCACCTCACTCTTATTTATGAAGAAAACATTAATACTTATTGCCTCTCTGGCTTCCTGTTCGTTGTCTGCCCAGGCTGCTACCTTGTGGACAACTACTTTCGGAAATGCGGCTCAATCCACCGCGACGGATGTAACGCTCACCAACACGGGAGAGATGTCCGGCATCACGGGAACCGTTGATTCCCTGAAGAAGACCCTGCACAACGGTGGAGCGGAATCCGATTGTTCTTTGAAGACAATTGGGGCCTTGGGACAGAATTCCTCCCTGTTCACTCCTGATGTCAATGTACAAACGAATGCCGGCGGGTCATGGACTGCTGGAATGATCTTTACCAATGGAGGCGCCCAGACATGCTCCATCACTTCCGTCACGATGACCATGATTTCTTTTTCCGGGGAAGGCAAGGTACAAAGCGCACCGAAAGATTTTTCTTTGACGTTGAACATCGGCGGACAGATGGTGGACGCTACTGCTACGATTCCGGGAGGCAACGGATCAACCGGAACTCCGGTGACTTTGACTTTTAGCCAACCGATAGAGATGGGAGCCGGAGATACGCTGAATTTTTCCGTTCTTGTCGATAAGGCTACTCAGACAGACGGTTCTTTTTTCGGCATCAAGTCCATGGAATTCCAGGGAGCACTTCAGGTTCCTGAACCGGCCACGGCTTCTTTGGGGCTGCTGGGGCTGGCTGTTTTGATGATGCGCCGTCGCAGAGCCTGATTTTCCGGAAGTCCGTAGTTATTCAATATCAAGCAGCCCTGTGGATTCGGCCTAAAGAGCGGTTTTTGCGTTCTATCCGGAGAACTTAACTATTCTCCCCCATTCTGGTAAGCCATAAGTGAAAGAGCAAAAATACGGAACGGATTGCCAATCCGAAAAGAAATTCGATGGGCCTTACTTATTGTATTGGTTGCAGACATTCTATGCGTTGCATCGGATTAAATTTTCCGGATAGGAAATGACTTTTTAAAAATGGACCCATGCCGTTTTCTATCTAAACATTTCTTTTTGATCATTTATTGTTGACTTCGGATTGGCAATCCGCTAGGGAATAAGGGTTGTTTCCATTCAACATCCCCCCTAGTTATGAAGAAAACATTAATACTCATTGCCTCCCTGTCTTTTGGAACGGCGGTTTCACAGGCCGCGGTGCTGTGTTCCACTACATTTAACCGGACAGGAACCTCCTTGGATACCGTCACCGTGAATACGGTATCCGACGTCGGCCTCACTTCCTCCACTTCGATCAGTACCGGGGATTTTCACAAGAGTACTACTGGAAATGATCTGCTTGGGAATGGTTCCATTCCCGCGACCGTATTTTCTCCCAACGCGAATGTCGGGAATGCGGATAATAATACATGGAGCGTTTCCTTCACCTTCACCAATACGAGTGGCCAGAATATGTCCATTTCTTCCATTGATTTGTCCATGATCGGATTCACAAGCGGCGGCGAGCCTCAGCATGGGGCGGGAAATGGCGTTGTTAACATGCCCGCGGATGCAGGCTGGATAGGCGGCAATAGTGACGGGAATACAAACAAACCTATTAATCTGACCCTTGCCATAAGCGGTCAGGCAGACCAGATGCTGACTTATAACGGAGCTACGTCAACGAATGGCAGTGGGACATGGGAGGGCATCCGGACCGGCAGCTATAATTATGATAATCTTGTGCTGGGAGCGGGTGATAATCTGATCATCACCATCACCGCCTCCAAGAACAGCGCTTATAGCTCCGGTTGTTTTGCCGGTCTCACCGGCATCCAGATTAACGGTGAATTGATGGTTCCGGAACCTGCCACGACATCCCTGGGGCTGCTGGGATTGGCCGCGCTGATGATGCGCCGCCGTAGAGCCTGATTCTCAGTGCTCCCGCCGATATTTGATCTCTCCAAGCCGCTCTGTGGATTCACTCCCGAAGAGCGGCTTTTTCTCTTGATATAGAAGTGTTTTTTTGATTCACCTCACCTTTCTTTACCATCATTATGTTCCTGCTGCGTTTGTTCCCCGTTCTGGTGTCCTCACTGTTATTTTTGAATCCGTTAAAAGGTCAGGAGGTGAATTACGTCTGGAAAGGTTCCTCGACTGACTGGACAAAAGAAGATAATTGGAGCGTGAACGGGGCTCAGCCGTCAGCCGCCCCCGGTGCGGCGGTTTCCGCCTACACGCACTGGATGCTTACGGACAAGAATTCAGTAGGAAAGACCAATATAGGCGGTCTTGCCGGAGGCCGGTACCTGAAGGGGATACGGGTGGAGGGGATCGGCAGTCCGTCGGGAGGGGGGCTCCAGCTTTTCGTGTTGAATTCCGGTTCCACCGCGCATTTGCGCGTGGCGGACGGCGGCATCACCGTGGAAAACGCGAGTATGGGCGGCTACAATACGGACTTCGGTATTGCCCGGCTGCGCGTGGCCGCGGACCAGGAGTGGCATGTGGCTGAAGGCCGTAGCTTTTATGTGGGACGGGACAGTCCAGCTCCCAGTGACGGGGCATATTCCCTGGATACGGAAAAAGAGGTTCCCTATCGCGTGACGCTGACGGGCTCCGGAGCCGTGCGCATTGGAAAAGGAATGCTGCTGAACAATATTTCCAAAAACATCGGCTTTGTCATGAGTGCCGGGAAAGGAGCGCCCACTCTGGATCTAACGGATCACGGCATGGAACATACGATTACGGTGGAGGACGTCGGCCGCCTGGAAGGCATGCTCCTGTACGGGGGATCCCTGGTGACGCGGGAAAACGCGGCCGTGACTTTTTCCGAAACCACGGCGAAGGCGTCCGGTCAATGGAGCATCGGGACGGGAACGTCCTTTGCCCTGGAAGACGCCACGCTGGATCTGACGGATGCGGGAGTGGACGGGGACGTGACGCTTTCCGGCGCCTCCGGCATTACCGGTGGTAACGGGGCGCTGAACCAGACGATTCTGGATGACGCCCGGGTGACTTATACGAACCGGCATATGCAGGCCGGGGAAATCCGGAGTGTAGGCGAAAACGTAACGATTACGCTGAATAATTCTTCCATTCACTTTGACGGAGAAATTCCGGCGGTGGACCTGGTGGTGCAGGGAAACTGCACGCTGGGTGGCAGCGGCGCGTTCCCTGGAACGATCACGCATACGCCGGGCAGCAGTCTTGCCGTGGATGGGGATATTTCCCTTCCCAGTTCTGCCCTGACGCTGGGGCGTGCCCATGTGAGCACCCTGGACGGAGTGCCGCAAAACGCAGCCGTACAGCCGGAAAACCCCTCCCAGCAGGCACGGGAATACGTCGTTCTGTTTGATTCCTCTTTTGAGGATTTCATTGCCTCATGGCCGGGCAGGCATACGCTGGGCGTGCAGTTCAAGCCGGAGATGACCGCTTCCATCACCGTGAAAGAATTGCCGAAGGGGGCGGTTTCATGGAACTATGACGAAGGCTCCAAATTACTGACGCTCCAAACGGATGTGGCCGTCAAGCCGGAGATGCCGGCCGGCATTTCCGGTTCCAAGCCCAACATCATCTTTGTGCTGGTGGATGATATGGGCTGGGGGGATTTGAGCGTCAACTGGACGCAGCAGGACAAGAATGGACGCGAGGTTACCCGTAGCAACAGCTTCAAAACGCCTACCCTGGATACCATGGCCGCGGAAGGCATGCAGCTGCGCCGCCATTACAGCGCCGCTCCGGTTTGCGCCCCCGCCCGCGCCTCCCTGCTGCTGGGCGTGCACCAGGGGCATTCCCGCGTGGTGCGCAACAACACATTCGACTACCCCATTGAAAACTCCCATACGCTGGGAAGCCTGCTGAAAGAGGCCGGGTATCACACCGCGGCCATCGGCAAATGGGGCATAGGCGGAGCGGGGCAGAGCCCTAAGGCGCTGACTGCCGCCCCCCATATGCGGGGATTTGATTATTTTTACGGTATCATCAAGCATTTGTCCGGCCACTTTCATTATCTGAAGGACGGGAAGCAGGAAGTCTTTGAATATGATGACCAGGGAGAGAAGACATGGACCGATATCAGCGGGAAGATTCCCGCCTCCGCGTATGATACGGACCTGTTCGGGGCACGGGCCAAAAAGTGGATCATGGACCATCATGGAAAAACTCCCAACCAGCCTTTCTTTCTGTACCTGGCCTTTCCCGCCCCTCACGGCTGCCTGTCCGCTCCCGCCTGCCCCTATCCGGCCGGTCTTGGGAAAACCGGAGGGCTGCAATGGGAGGAAAAGGACGGGTATGCCGCCAGTAATACGGGGGCTGCCGGCTGGTCCGGAGTGGGGAGCGTTCCTTTCACCGTTGACAAGACCGGCGAGGAGACCACTTTCCAGATAGATGGCTATGTTTATCCGGAACATACGCAATTCGGAGTTACGGAAGGGCGCCACGCCACCATGATCCGCCGGGTGGACGACGTCATCAAGGACGTGATCCAGCTGTTGAAGGATCTGAACATTGACGATAATACGATGATCGTCTTCACTTCCGACAACGGTCCCCATAATGAAGGCGGTTCCGGCAACTACAACAACGGGGCCCAGAACCCTTCCTATTTCAAGAGCTACGGCATGATGGACGGCATCAAGCGCGACTGCTGGGAAGGCGGCATGCGCGTTCCCACGGTGGTGCGCTGGCCCGGGAAAATTCCTTCCAACGGCATCAGCCTCCACGCCTGCCAGTTCCATGACTGGATGGCCACCTTCGCGGATGCGGCGGGTGTTCCCGTTCCGTCCCGTTGTGACGGCGTTTCCCTGCTGCCCACGCTGGCGGGAGTTCCGGATCGCCAGAGAAACGGAGTGATTTATGCGGAATATTCCCAGCCTGGCGGCAGCACTCCTTCCAATAATGGCGATTTTCTGGTTGCACACAGGGGAAGGGGACGTACCCAGCAGCAAATTGTCTTTGTGGACGGGTTCAAGGGAGTGCGCGTGGACGATGCCGACCCCGGAACGGATTTTGAAATCTATGATACGAAGAACGATCCCCAGGAAGCCCGCAACCTAGCTTCTTCCCGCCCGGATCTTCAGGAAAGAATGAAGGCCCAGGCCCTTCGCATGCGCCGTCCCTCTCCTACGGCAGTCACGAATTTTGATTCCGGTTATATCCAGCCGGTAGCCGCGTTATCCGGACTGAAGGAGGGAGGGCTGCGCTGGCGCGCCTGGAAACGCGGGTTTGGCTGGGTGCCGGATTTCCGCCAGATGGAAGAAGCCCCCGCCGCCACGGGAACTACTAAAACGTTGGATGTCCTGGATGTGAATGCGGGCTTTTCCGGCGAAAAAGGCGTGGAACTTACAGGCTACCTTAAAGTTCCGGTCACGGGGGAATACACATTCTATCTTCAGACGGATTCCAATACGGGCTCCAAGGCGTTTGTCCACCTGCATGACATGCAGCTGATTGATGCGGATTATGTCTATATTTCCGGAAATGAGGTGGCATCCAACGCCCGGGAAGGCGTTTCCAGCGATGTTTCCCCCGATGCGAAGCAGCCGGTGAAGCTTACCGCGGGGATCCATCCCATCCGGATTGGCTATGTAGGGAAAACCGGCGCTTCCTCTCTTTCCATGCGCTGGGAGAGCAAGGAAGCGGGCATTGAAAAGCAGGATATTCCCGCCAGCGCCTTTTCCTATGAATACGTCAATCCCGTCAATATCGACAAGACGGAAGAAACGGTGGGATTTGCCGCCACCACCACGACACTGACGGTTCAGACGCAGCTTCCCTGGACGGTTTCCTGTGACCAGCCCTGGGTTACGGTGACTCCCTCTTCCGGTGCTGGGACTGCCGTGCTGGATATTGCGGTGGAGGCTAACGGGCAGCAAACGGAGCGGACGGCCCTGGTGACCATTCTGTGCGATGGAGAAGAGAGGACGTTCACGCTGAACCAGTCGGGAAAACCCGCCCCGACCGGATACGATAAATGGACCCAGGATCATTTCGGGGAAGGAGCGCCGGGAGACCAAACGGCGCCTGACGCCTGCCCGGCCGGAGACGGCATCACCAACCTGATGAAATATGCTACGGGCCTGGACCCCAACAAACCGTGCGGAAGCGTGACGAAGCTGACCATTCAGGAGGACGGGGGGAAAAAATACCTGCTTCTTTCCTGGCCGGTAAACCCGGAGGCGACCGATGTGACCTTCAGCGTGGAGAGTTCTTCCGACCTGAAGGTCTGGACGGATGAAGGAACTGTTGCTCCGAACAACACGAACGGTGAATTCCGTGATACGGTGACGGTGGAAGAAAGCGGTCCCGAGCGCCGGTTCCTGAGATTGAAAGTGACGAGGTAATCCAGAGGGAATCTCCACTTCAGTTCGGAAAAAGCGGGTGATAAAGGCCGGGAAACCGGGCGAGCCCGGTTGGACGGAAAGCTCAAGCTTGAAGCCCATGGAAAGCGGGTGTTGATGAAGGCCGGGAGGTCTTCATTCCCAGGGCAGCTTTTCCTCCAAACCACGGGAAATTGCCTGTTCCCCGCGTTTTCTGCTGGCCGCCCTTTGGGAACAAGGGCCTCCCGGCCCTTGTAAAAGCCCTGTTGTTTCACCCCGTCCTGGTTTGAGTGCTGAAGGCCGGGAGGCCTTCATTCCCAGGGCAGCTTTTCCTCCAAACCACGGGAAACTGCCTGTTCCCGCGTTTTCTGCTGGCCGCTCCTTTGGGAACAAGGGCCTCCCGGCCCTTGTAAAAAGACTTCCGGAAGCACGGGTTCATTCCATTTTCCATAACCGTTCCCTTGCATAAATAAATTCATTGAATAACCAAAATATTTCCATAATATCCATTCATGGGATATTATACGGGACCGTATCACCGCGGTATTCATCTGCCGCATTACGATCAGGGTCGTCTTCTGCATATGATCACCTATCGTTTGGGAGACAGCTTGCCGGATAATGTTCTGCTGCGCTTGAAACATGAGACGGCAGAGCTGCCGCAGGAACAGCGGGGAATAGAGCGAAAAAGAAGGGTGGAATACTGGCTCGACCAGGGACATGGGTCATGCCTGCTCAGGCATCCGGATTGTGCCCGGTATGTAAAAAATGCATGGGAATTCCATGATGGGAAGTACTACGATTTGGATGCTTGGGTGGTAATGCCCAATCATGTTCATCTGCTAATGGAAGTTTATGAGACTTCCCAGTTGGAAAAGATCATCAGGATGTGGAAAACGTTTTCCTGCCGGTTGATTAACAAAAGAGTGGGACGGAAGGGAACGTTATGGATGCCGGATTATTTTGATCGTTACATCAGGGATGCAAGGCATTTTGCAAATGCACGCGTTTATCTGGAAAGGAATGTCCGGAAGGGGGGGAGTCCTGTGGCATTTGCCTGGTAGGAACGGCCTTCAACATGGTGCGGGAAGCGGGCGTTGATGAAGGCCGGGAGGCCTTCATTCCCAGGGCAGCTTTTTCTCCAAACCGTGTGAAGCTGCCTGTTGCCCGCGTTTTCTGCTGGCCGCCCCTTGGGAACAAGGGCCTCCCGGCCCTTGTAAAAAGACTTCCGGAAGCACGCTTCCCTTCCGGCAGGTTCCTATTCTTCTTCCTCTCCCGGTTCGGCGGGCGGGGCTTTGGGAAGGTTTTTGTCAATGTCTTCCAGAAGATTGACCAGGTCAACGCCGCGCTGGGCGGAGTCGTCCAGCCGGAACGTCAGGCGCGGCGTGTTGCGCAGCACCACGCGCTTCGCTACGGCGGACTGGATGAGTCCATGGCGGGAGTTTAATTTTTCCAGCACCTGGGAGGGTGACATTTTTCCTACCACGCCCACCCATACTTTTCCTTCTTTCAAATCGTCCGTCACTTCCACTTCAATGACGGTGACAATCGTGCCGGGGAATTCAAAGTCCTTCTGGATGGTGGTGCCTATTTCCCTGCGGAGGAGTTCATTTACCTTGTCAGTGCGTCTGCTCATATGAAGAGATAGAGTGATGGATGATCCGATTGGTTCAATCGAAGAAAGAAGAATGAAGGAGAAAGGACAGGGATGGAGCTTCTTTGAACGCCCGGCGGAGCGTGAAAGGGGCGTCCATCCCTGTTGCCTGATTCCTGTTTAAGGTTACAGGGTCTGCTGGATTTTTTCCAGCGTGTAGCATTCGATAATATCGCCCGCCTCGTATTCGTTGAAGTCGCCCAGGCGGATGCCGCATTCCAGGCCGGCCTTGACTTCTTCCACTTCATCCTGGAAGCGACGGAGGGTGGACATTTTGCCGTCAAAGACGGGAGTCTTGTCACGGATGACGCGCGCTTCACAGCTACGGAGGATTTTTCCGTCCTCCACCATGCAGCCCGCCGCGCGGCCCTTGTTGAGCTTGAAGACCTGGAGCACTTTGGCGTGGCCGATGATGGTTTCACGCGTTTCCGGTTCCAGAAGGCCCAGCATGGCGTCCCTCACCTGGTCAATGAGTTCGTAAACGATGGAGTACAGTTTTACCTGCACGCCTTCCCGCTTGAGCAGTTTCACGGCGTTGGCCTCCACCTTGACGTTGAAGCCCAGGATGACGGCGTCCGAAGAGGAGGCGAGAAGCACGTCCGATTCCGAAATGGGACCTGCGGACGCGTTCAGGAAGATGCATTCCACCTTGTCCGACTGGATGTCCAGAATGGCCTTCTTGATGGCCTCCACGGAGCCCTGCACGTCCCCCTTCAACAGGATCTTGAGCTGGGCTTTCTGGGTGCCGTCCCCCATCATGGCGAGCAGTTCCTCCATGCGGGCCTTGCGCGGCTGGGCCAGGCGCTGCTTGCGCAGTTCTTCCTGGCGTTCTTCGCCCAGTTTCTTGGCGGCGCGTTCGTTTTCCATTTCCACGAGTTCGTCGCCCACGTTCGGGGTTTCGGAGAACCCGGTGATTTCCACGGGCATGCCGGGGCCCACCTTCTTGACGCGTTCGCCGTGGTCGTTGACCAGGGCGCGCACCTTGCCGGCGTACGGGCCGCAGATAAAGGGCATGCCTACGCGGATGGTGCCGCTTTCCACGATGGCCGTGGCGGAGCTGCCCGTTCCGGGTTCCACGCGGGCCTCAATGATGGAGGCGCGGCAATTGGCCTTGGGATTGGCCTGGAGTTCCAGCACTTCCGACTGGAGGACGAGCAGGCCGAGCAGATCGTCAATGCCGTCCCCGGTCAGGGCGGAGACTTCCACGCATTCCACGTCGCCGCCGAAGTCCGTGGGAACCAAGCCTTCCTCCATCAGGCCGCTCTTGGTCTTGACGGGGTCTGCGGCCGGAAGGTCGCATTTGTTGATGGCTACGATGATCGTCTTGCCGGCCGCCTTGGAGTGGGCGATGGCTTCCCTTGTCTGGGGCATGATGCCGTCATTGGCGGCCACCACCAGCACCACAATGTCCGTCACGTCCGCGCCGCGGGCGCGCATTTCCGTAAAGATGGCGTGGCCCGGAGTATCCAGGAAGGTGAGGGTGCTGCCGTTATAGTCCACTGTGTAGGCGCCGATGTGCTGGGTGATGCCCCCGGCTTCCCCCTTGGCTACGCGCGTTTTGCGGATGTAGTCCAGCAGGGATGTTTTACCGTGGTCCACATGGCCCATGACGGTGATGATGGGCGTGCGCAGGATAAGGGTGGCCTTGGGTTCTTCCACTACCGGCACCGGTTTGGGTTCCTTGACCGGTTCCTGCTGGGCTTTGACGCCGCCGCCCTTTTCCCGTTTTTCACGGGCGAAGGTGTAACCGTGGAGGTCGCAGATGGCGCTGACGGCATCCGCGTCCAGCGGCGTGTTCGGGTTCGCGAAGATGCCCATGCCCATCAGGTCCTTGATGATCTGGAAGGGCTTGGCCTGGAGCATGCCGGCCAGCTCGGAGACGGAGACGGGCGGCTTGAGGTTGATGATTTTATCTTCTCCGGAGTCCGTTTCCCGGGATGCAGGCGCGGCAGGTTCTGCGGCGGGTGCGGCCTGGACAGGAGCGGGAGCCGGTTCGGCAGGAGCGGGTTTGGGCGCTTTTTTCTTGGGGCCGGAAAGCAAGTCGAGAGCTTCTTTCTTGACCGGGGCAGGACGGGAGGGTTCCGGTGCGGGTTCCGGCTTGGGTGCGCGTTTCTTTTTGGGAGATCCGCCGATCAGATCCAACACTTCCTTTTTGGGTTCGTTCTCTTCTTGTTTATTAGGCATCTTAATTTAAGTTTGTTAGATATTGAGCGCCGCGCTCAATGGTTATTGGGAGATGAGGTCCCGGGCCTTGTCCAGGATCTGGGCTGCTTCCTCTGCGGGAATGCCCATGCTTTCCGCGATGTCGGAAGCTTCAAATCCGGTGAGGGCTACCAGGTCCGTTCCTCCCATGGTTACCAGGCCCATGGCGGTTTCTTCCGGAATTTCCAGTTGTTCGCTGAGGGTCTTGGCCGCGGCCTGGCATTGGCGCATCACTTCCTCGGCCGCCGCCTGGTTCTGGCGTTTTTCTTCTTCCTGGACGTCAAAGACGCGCACCTGGACGTCCCAGCCCATCAGGCGGGAGGTGAGGCGGGCGTTCTGGCCCCTGCGGCCGATGGCCTTGGAGAGGTCCTTGTCATCCTGGACGATGACGAAGATCTTTTTGGCTTCTTCGTCCACGGTGATTTCCCGCGGTTCCACGGGGCTGAGGGCTTCCCGGACGAAGGTGACGGGGTCTTCCGTCCATTCCAGGATGTCCACTTTTTCATTGTTGAGTTCCCGGACGATGTTCTTGACGCGGGCGCCGCGCATGCCTACGCATGCCCCCACGGGGTCCACCTTGTCGTCATGGCTGATGACGGCCACCTTGGTGCGGTAGCCGGCTTCACGGGCAATGCCGTGGATTTCCACGGTCTGGTCTCCTATTTCCACTACTTCCGATTCAAAGAGGCGGCGCACCAGGTTCGGATGGCTGCGGGAGAGGATGACTTCCGGGCCACGGGCTTCCGTGCGTACTTCCACGACGTAGAAGCGCATGCGGTCGCCGACGCTGTAATCTTCATTCGGGACTCGTTCCCGGGAGGTCATCACGCCTTCGAATTTGCCGAGGTCCACAAAGATGTCCCCCTTTTCAAAGCGGCGGATGGTGCCCGTCACCAGATCGCCGGCACGGTCCTTGAACTCGTCGTAGAGCATTTCCTTTTCCGCATCCAGCAGCTTCTGGAGCATGGTCTGGCGTGCAGTCTGCACGGCAATGCGGCCAAAGCCCTTGGGCGTGATGTTGGTGGGAAGGAGATCGTGCAGCACGGCGTTCTGGTCCAGTTTGACGGCCAGAGACAGGGGAATCTGGTTGAATTTGTCGGAATACTCTTCATCCGGCACCACTTCCAGGTCTGCAAAGATGCGCACCTTGCCCTTGTCCACATTGATTTCAGCCCTCAGGTAATTGATGCTGCCGGAACCGGGAACCATCTTGCGGTAGGCGGAGAGAAAGGCGGATTCCAGAGCGAGAAGAATTTTTTCACGGGAGAGTCCTTTTTCCCTCTCGTAGTAGTCAATCAAAGCTTTAATATCGTTTGTCATGAGTGTGGAGGAGTGTGATGGATAGACAAAAAAGAGCGGGTCGACAGACCCACTCTCGAGTGTCTCTCGGGGTGTTTGCCTATTTAAGTAAGCATGAGGGGGAGGTTCTGGCAAGAAAAAACGCTTGTTCTATGCGGCATGCAAAAGATTGGAGATGATTCCGGAAGAAGGATTTTCAACGGGGTCCCGGAAGGGGGTGCGGCGGGGGTGTTTGAGGGCTTGACGGAACCGGTAAAAACGGGAAGTATGCGTGCATGAAACTCGTTTCATGGAACGTGAACGGATTGAGGGCGATTCTTGGCAAGGGAATGGGGGATGCGATGGAGGCGCTGGAGCCGGACGTCCTCTGCCTCCAGGAAATCAAGGCGCGTCCGGAACAGGTGAATGACTTGTGGCTTTCCTCCTGGCCCTACCAGCTTTGGAATCCGGCGGAGAAGGCCGGTTACTCCGGAGTGCTGATTCTCAGCCGGGTGCAGCCCCTTTCCACGTCCACCGGAATCGGCTGCCCGGAGCATGACCGGGAGGGGCGCGTGTGCACGATGGAGTTTGAACAATTTTATCTGGTCAACTGCTATACTCCCAATTCACAGGGAGCCTTGGCGCGCCTTCCTTACCGGGAACAGTGGGATGCGGCGTTCCGCAATTACGTGGCGGCCCTGGCGGCGGTCAAGCCGGTTGTTTTTTGCGGAGACCTGAATGTGGCCCACCAGGAGCTCGACATTGCCCAGCCCGAAGAGAACCGTTTTTCCGCCGGGTTCAGCGATCAGGAGCGCGCCGGGTTTACAAAGCTGCTTGAGGCCGGGTTTACGGATACGTTCCGCTTGTTGCATCCCGGGGAACAGGGCTGGTACAGCTGGTGGTCCTACTGGGGCGCAGCCCGTGTGCGGAACCTGGGGTGGCGGATTGACTATTTTTGCGTTTCCAATCCGCTGGCTTCCAGGGTGAAGGGGGCCTCCATCCATGCGGACGTGACAGGGTCCGACCATTGCCCCGTCAGCCTGGAGATCGACTGCTGAGCGTCGTCTTTCCCTATGTTTTTTAACTTCAAAAGAAATTCATGATGATGGAACAAGCATTGCCTCTGCTGGTAGTCGCCACGCGCAACGCCCACAAGACCGGGGAAATCCGCGCCATGCTGGCCGGGAAATGGGAAGTGAAGGACCTTTCCGACTATCCTCAGGCGCCTCCCGTGGATGAAACGGGAGTCACGTTTACGGAGAACGCCACGCTGAAGGCGCTTTCCGCCTCCAAATGTATTCCCGGCGTCCTGCTGGCGGATGATTCCGGATTGGAAGTGGATGTGCTGGACGGCCGTCCCGGCGTCTGGTCTTCCTCCTTCGGCGGGGAGGAAGGGAACCACGCGCGGAACAATCTCCACATGATGGAGGAATTGCGGCGCGCCGGAGTCCGGCGGGGGGACAAGCCTTCCGCACGGTTCCGCTGCGTGATGGTGCTTGCCAGGAACGGCCGCGTATTGGCGGAGTTTTCCGGTTCCGTGGAGGGCCACATGCTGACAGAACCGGCCGGGGAAGGGGGATTCGGTTATGATCCCCTGTTTGTTCCGGAAGGCCATGACCGGAGTTTTGCCCAGCTTCCCATGGAAGTGAAGAATTCCATGTCGCACCGCGCCCGCGCTCTGGCTCAGGTGGTGGAGTGGATGAAGGAACACCGGGACTGAAAACGCCGGAAACGGTCCTCTGTGAGGGAATTTCCTGTCGTGTACCTGCGGGGAAAATCAGGATTTTGGCTCTTCCCTGTGTGCAGGGAGAGGCCGGAGGGAGATGCCGGGACAGGCTGGGCATGCCTCCGCTTCCGTCCGGTAAATGCCCAAGCACCGGGGACAGTACCGCGTACATCCGTCGCTTTCTTTCCATTCCGGTTCTTCCTCTGGAGGGAGAGTTCCGCAGTGTTCCAGATAGGCGTGCAGGTTTTCGTATTCTTCCCGGCAGGCTTTCCGGAACCGTTCTGCCGTGTCAGGAGAAGAGGCCGGCCCCGGAACGGGATAGCGGGCCTCCCGGAGCAGCCGGGACAGGAAGGGGCGGCGGTGGCGTACCGGAAGCAGGGCGCAGGCCCATGCCGCCGGATGATAACGGCGGCCCAGCGGCAGGGAGAGGGATTGCGCAGCTCTTGCGGTGCTTGGAGGATACAGCAGGAAATGGAACAGTTTGCCCCACCGTTCTCCCCGGCGTTCCGGGTACAGTTTCCGGTGAATGCGGAAAAACAATCCGGCGATGCTCCATCCGGTCAGAAAAATCAGGGCGGCGGAAAGCAGGAAGGCCGCTCCCGGCGGCAATAGATGAAAAAGTAACGGAGGCAGTGCAAACATGGCCAGGAGTTGCACCGTTCCCAGAAGACGGAGGGGCAGGGTGAGCCGCTCCATCCGCTGAACGGCCCTCCTGACAGTGCCGGGATGCCCCCGGAGGGAGGGGAAGCTGCGGAGGGCAGCCGTCCGCTTTTCTGGCGTTCCGGAACGAAGGGCGTTTAGCTGGTTCATGACGGCTGCGGCCATGCCCTCATCCTGAAAACGGGCAAAGGAGGCGCCGTTGATGCAGAGCCGGGAGCTTTCCACAGAGAGGGCGTTTATTTCTTCCCACCGTATTTCCCTTCCCGTTTCCCGGTGGATGATTCCGGCAGGATGAAACAGGAGGGGACAAGGAGAGCTGAGCACTGCAAGCCGCCAAGGAGCCAGGGGCGGCAAGATGGCCAGGAACCCGTGCCGGATGGCCATGCCTTTTCCTGCCTCCTGAGCCCTCCAGCAGCGCCCCAGCGGACCGGGAAGAAAAAGAACGGCGTCTTTCCCGGCGATCAGGCAGCATTCCACCAGGTAAAGAACGGCCAGGAGAAGGAAGGTGGTTTGTTCATCGCTCATCCGCCGCGGTTGTCAGGATTGCTTTTTCTTAAAGAATTTTTTGATGAAGGCTCCGGCTGCGGCCAATCCGGCTACGATGAGCTTCCAGAATGATTTGAAAAAGCCGCCTTTGGCGAGCGCCGCCGCGCCGCCGCCGGCAACCAGGGCCATCAGGCCGTATTCAGCCACCTTGTCTCCGGAGCGGTATTCCCCGTACTTCTGCCCCGCCTGGTAGTCAAATCCTTCCAGCCATTTCCGGTAAACCGGCAAGTCCTGGTCAATCGTTTCAGGAGCGGTGATGAGCGTCACGGTCATGACTCCCTTGCGGCCCAGGATGCGGGTGTTGACGTTCAGGTTGTCCACGCCCTCGCTTTCTCCGGTGATGATCCATTCCAGATTGTGAGTCCCTTCATCGTAATAGGGTTTTTTATACCAGCCTTTGATGTACATGGGCGCCGCTCCCATTTTGGCGCGTTCCTTGTTGGCTTCCGCGGTGTTTTTCCGGAGGCTGTCCATCAATTCGTCCGGGTCCAGGTCGTCCTTCTCATCGTCCTTCACATAGCCTACCGGGTCAAATTCAAACACGGCGATGCAGTGGTCCCCCAGCACGCTGCCCAGTTCCCCTCCTTTCGACGGGTTGCCCAGCCGCTTCATCAGCCTGGAGGTATCCGTGCCGTTCAGGTAAATGCATCCCCCCGGAAGCTTGACTTCCGCGATGGTTTTCAAACGCAGCGTTCCCGGTCCCTCCTGGATATTCAATCCCTGCAACGGGTCCTGGCTTTCCTCCGGCTGCTGGGCGGTGGCGAAGTTTGTCGCCAACAGGGAGAGGCTGCAGGCGGCGGCCACTGTAAAGCCGCGGCGTATATGTTGGATATTCATGTCTTCCACCTTACTCAGGCATGGGTTGAATTCAAGAGGATTATGGCGGAACGGAGCTTGCGTCCGAAAGGGGCGGGGAGAAGATCCGGCAGAGGAATCCGGGAATGGTCAGTCCAGCCTGAACGCGCAGATCTGAAAGGGGGCAGGGGAGGCGGTATTCAGCAGCTGGTATTTGCCGGTGCGCCAGGAATGATGGGGCAGCCGGGAAAGGAAGGCTTCCACGGCTTCCGCTTCCACATCCCCTCCTTCATGGCCGGGATAGCACATGACGCTGAGAAGGCCGTTTGGAGCGATGAGGGCTGCGGCCTGTTCCAGCGCCGCCAGGGTGCAGTCCGTCCTGGTGACCGTTTTTTTATCCCCGCCCGGCAGATAGCCCAGATTGAAGACGACGGCTTTCACGGGGCCGCCGACCAGTTCTGCCAGGCGGTCATGGCTGGCAAGATGGAGATGAACGGCGGGAGTAAGCAGCCCCGCTTCCTCCAGGCGTTCCCTGGTGGCGCGGATAGCTTCCTCCTGCACGTCAAAAGCATGCACCTGCCCGGCAGGACCGGCCAGACGGGCCAGGAAAACCGTGTCGTGCCCGTTGCCTGCCGTGGCGTCCACCACCGTATCCCCGGGAAGCACGACGTTGCGGATCCAGTCATGCGCGCAGGTGAGGGGACGGCTGAGCAGGGAGCATTTCATGACCGGGTTGTATAAGAGCGGCGGTTGTATGACAATTCGTTTATAAAATTTCTGTGTAGAAAGGATGACAGGTTGTTTTTTCAGGGAACGTATGTTAGAAAAGAGAATGAAACCTTGCCCATGCTTCTGCATGCAGAAATGAACCACTGACTTTACAACGAAAATGACTGACAGACGTACTTTTTTAAAAGGGACTGCCGCCGTAGGAGCGCTTGCAGCCATATCGGACATGGATTCCCTGTTCGCCCAGGAGGCCGGAGCCCCGGCGTCATCCGGCATTCCGGACCTGGTAGCAGTCCGCAACGGCACCCGTGCAGAGATGGTGAAGAAGGCCGTGGATACGCTGGGCGGCATGCAGGCCTTTGTCAAGCCGGGCCAGACCGTCGTGATCAAGCCGAACATCGGCTGGAACAAGGCTCCGGAATTCGGTTCCAACACTCATCCTGAAACCGTAGCCACGCTGGTGGAGCTGTGCAAGCAGGCGGGGGCGAAGGAAGTCCGGGTTTTTGACCACTGCTGCCATAACGGCGCCTATGAAGGCAGCGGCGTGAAAGAGGCCGTGGAAAAAGCCGGAGGCGTGATGGTGGACGGTGGCAATGAAGGGCAATACGTTCAGACGGAAAACCCGAAGGCCAAGAAATTCACTTCCGCCAAGGTGCACAAGGCCGTGCTGGAAGCAGACGTTTACATCACCTGTCCCCCGCTCAAGCACCACAGCGGTTCTGAAATGACCGCCTGCATGAAGAACGTGATGGGTACTGTCTGGGACCGGGGCGCCATGCATAAGAACGACTTGCACCAGTGCATTGCGGACGCCGTATACTTCCGCAAGCCGGACCTGTGCGTGCTGGACGCCTATATGCCGATGGTGCGCAACGGCCCCGTAGGGAAGGACACGAATGACCTGGTGGAGCGCAAAACTCTTCTGGCCTCCCGTGACATCGTCGCCATTGACGCCGCAGGCGCAGCCCTGCTGAACAAGGCCGGAAAAATCCGCCATGTGCAGCTGGGAGAAGAGATGGGGCTGGGTACCGCGGACCTTTCCAAGCTCAACATCCGCCGTATCAACATGGCCTGAGGCGGCGCTTTCCCTCCCCTCCTGCGGATGACGCGGAGGGGAGCAACTTTCCGCCCCGGGCGGGTTTATTATTGATATGTCAGTCATCAAAGCCTTTTTCGTCAGTCCGCTGAAGTGGCTCCGCGTGACGGTGGCCGTCATTTTCTTCCTCGGGATTGCGTATGCTTTCCTGCACCATATTCCCGCGTGGAATGTGCCGAACATGACAGGGGGCGGGGAAGGCATGGAGGCTTCCTTTTCCCTGGCGCAGTGGCAGTTTGTTCCATCCATGCTGGGGGCTATGAACGGGGTTGCCGTTTCTGCCGTGATTCTGGCGGTGCTGCTGGTGCTCACGCTGTTGTTCGGCCGCGTGTATTGTTCCTTCCTCTGTCCGCTGGGGATTTTTCAGGACATCGTTTTCAGGATCCGCCGCTGGATGGCGCCGAAACGTTTTTTAAAGTTTTCGCGCCCCGTGCCATGGGTTCGGTATGTGGTCCTGGGATTGCTGGCCGCCTGCTGTGTGGCGGGACTGGCCGGGCTGTCCCTGAATTGGCTGGACCCGTACAGCATTTTCGGGCGCATCATGTATGTGCTGGCGTGGCCTACCGCTATCTGGGGGAACAATCTGCTGGCGGCGGACAGTTCTTCCGCAGACCTGGTCCGCATGAACTATTTTCCCGTGGCCTTTCCGGCTCTGCTGGCTTCCGCCGGCATGCTGGGCCTTGTGGTGGTCATGAGCGCCTGGAAAGGGCGTCTGTACTGCAATACGGTGTGCCCCGTGGGCACGCTGCTGGGACTGCTTTCCCGCGTTTCCCTCTTCCGGCTGGGTTTTGATCCCGCCACCTGCAAGAAGTGCGGCAAATGCATCAAGTCCTGCAAGGCGCAGTGCCTGAACCTGAAGGAATACAAGATAGACTCTTCCCGCTGCGTAGCTTGCTACGACTGCGTGCGGTCATGCAGCGAAGGGGGAATACGCTACCGCTGGTTTACCAAAACGCGCCGGCTGGTTCCCGCCAGGAAGAAAAAAGCCGCGCCGGTTCCCGTTCCCCCTTCCTCCGCCGTTGCGGCTCCCGTCGTCGCCGGAAGTTCACGACGCCAGTTTCTGGGGGCTACCGCAGCGGGTCTGGCCACCACCGCCCTTTCCGGCTGCCGGGGAAACGCCGCCGGAAAGCTGGACCCCACCCAGTGCGTGCTTCCCCCCGGGGCAGGTTCCCTGGAACGTTTTCTGGACGTATGCACCGGCTGCCAGATGTGCATCGCCAACTGCCCCACCCATGTGCTCCAGCCGGCCTATTTGCAGCTTGGCCTCAAGGGATTCATGAAGCCCCGGATGGATTTTTCCACCAAATACTGCCTTTACGACTGCCACCGCTGTGCGGAAGTCTGCCCCACGGGCGCCATCCAGAGGCTGCCCATTACGGCGGACAGGGATACGACGGAAATCACGAAGGATACCACACGTATCGCGGTGGCCCAGTTTTACGTCTGCCGCTGCCTGGTTGCCCGGGAGGACATGGACTGCGGCGCCTGTACGGAGCATTGCCCTACCAAGGCCCTTTATACGGTTCCCTACACGGGGCGGGATGGACAGGAGCACCGTCTGCCCAAGCTGGACCCTTCGCTGTGCATTGGCTGCGGCGCGTGCGAGCATGCCTGCCCGGTCACTACGGAACGGCCAGAGGAACGCACGCGGCTGAAAACCTGCAATTTGTGTGAGGAAAAGTGCGAATTTAAGCAACATGGGAAAATGCCTCCCCGGGCTCTTATCGTCCGTGCCGTGAATCCCCAGCAGAAAGCCGTGAAGAAATTTGAGGAAAAAGCCGTGGACCCGGTGGGCGATACTGATTTTCCGTTCTGAACATGGCTGAGAGAGTTTGGGGCACGCAGAATCCACAGGGTGCCTGTGATGAGGAGGAGAGGAACAGGGGGAGGGTGATTCATCCATCTTTCGAATTCCTTTTTCTCCTTCCCGGCTTCATTCAGAACATTCTGTCCGGCAGGGCCAATCCAATGCCTGTAAAAGAGGTGGGGCATTCATTTTCTCCTCTCAGGTAATTTTTTCTTGCCCCCGGGAATAGAAACCCTTTTATTTGCTGCAAACAAAAGAGTTAATGAGTATATGGGATATCATTGAGGATTTTATCCTGGGCAGGCTGTGGGATGCCTTCTGCTTTTCTTCCCTCTACCCGGAAGAATGGACCTTGATGCGGTTCATCAATGCTTTTTTGCTGATGTGTGCGGTGGTGTTTCTACTGGCCGCAGGAATGTTGGGCTGGTCGCCTTTCCTGATTGCGGCAGGTCTTCTTCTGGCAGGCTGCATTACCCGGCTGGTGGTATGGAAGATGATGAAATGAAGTCGGTCGCAGGGGATAGAAGCTAAACCTTCTTTTCCAGAAACACCGTGGTCATGCCGCCTGCTTCCTTCCGGCCTAGTTCCGTATAGCCCAGCTTGCGGTATAGATACAGAGTTTCCGGGGTGTCTGCGGAAGTGAACAGGAGGTATCCGGCGGCTTTTTCCCGGAAGCGCTCTTCCAGAGCAAGCATGAGTTGTCGGCCGATTCCCCTGTTCCGGCAATCCGGAGCTACGATGAGCTTGCCGACATGGCAGACTTGCGAAGTATCCAGGCAGCCCCGGACGGACCCGATGATACGGCCGTTTTCCGTATATTTGAGGAATACGCTGTGCCGGGCTTCTTCCTGTAAATCTTCCAGGGTTTGTTCCAGGGGCGGGAGGGTTGTGAATCCCAGCCGCCTTGCCACTTCTCCGAAGGCGAGAAATTGAAGACTCAGAATTGCCGGAAAATCTTCCTGGGACGCTTGCTGGATCATGTTTCTATCATGGTTCCGGGGAAGGGAGGAATCTATGAAAAAAAGCAGGATGTCGTTATTCCGGGCGTTCCGGGGCCGCGCGGCCGCTCGGATATGCCTGTGCAGAGGATAGTGATTCACCGTTTGAGTGACGATGTAATCCTGCATGGTTGATGGGTGAACGGTTCTTTCCCGGCAAGAGAAATAGTAAGGGTTCTTTCTTGGCAGGATAAGAGAAATGCCTTATAAAGGAAGTTTTTGAATGGCCTGTTTCCTGTTGATGCCAAGATAAAATCCTGATGCCTGATTTTCCTTGATAATGCGGAAGTTGATACGTTAGAATAAAAGAACCATGTTGCAGGCGGACGGCATTACGTATGAGATAGAAACACCGGATGGTCCTTTGAAATTATTGGACAATGTTAGTTTTAATGTGCCCAGAGGGCATTTTATGGCTATTGTAGGACCTTCCGGGTGCGGAAAGACTACCTTGTTAAAGGCGATTGCGGGTATGATTGCTGAAACGGACGGACGTTTTTTCTGGAACGGCCATGATCTGGCGGAAGAAGATTTTGAGCCGACGGAAATCGGGTTTGTTCCCCAGTTCAGCATTGCCTATGACCAGTTAAGCGTGGATGAGAATGTAGAGAGCGCCGCCAGGCTCCGCTGTCGCTTCGATTCCGTGGACGACTTGGACGAAAGCATTGACAATGCGCTGGAAGTGACTGGGATGGAGGGAATAGCTGACCGTGACGTGAAGATTCTTTCCGGCGGCCAGAAGCGGCGCCTGGCCCTGGCCATGGAGCTGGTGTCCAATCCGCGTCTGCTGATTTGTGATGAGGTGACGTCCGGCCTGGACCCGAGGTCCGAGCACGATATTGTGGACCTTCTGCATGAAATCTCTCGTTCGGAAGGCCGCATCGTCATCTCCGTCACGCACAGTCTTTCCCATCTGGACAGGTATGATTCCATCCTGGTCATGCACCAGGGATGCGTGGCCTACCATGGTTCTCCGAAGACGATGCTGCATTACTTCGGCGTTTCTTCTCTGGAAGAGATTTATCCCAAGCTTCAGGACCGTCAGGGCCCTTCCTGGTGCAGGTCATGGGGCAAGTACCGGGATTCCTATTATTCCCGCCTGGAAAAGGAGAGGGAGCAGAAAATTCTCTCCGGGGAATTGCCTGATCCGGATGCCGTGCGCAGCGCTGTGAAGGCCGGGAAGGAAGAGGAACGTGAAGAGACTGAAAAGGGAGAAGCCATTGGGAACGGTTCCGTAAAAGCTTCCGCTGCGGAAGGGAAGAATGATTCCCTGAAGGATGAAGAGGAAGACATTCCGGAAGTACCGGGATTTTTCACACAATTCTTTTGCCTGCTGGGGAGGCGCTGGCGCATTTTCTTCCGCGACCGTTCCCAATTGATTCTTCAGCTGGTGATGGTGCTGCTGTTTCCGGTGCTGGTAGCCATGTTCACGGATAAGGGAACCGGGCAGATCGTGGGCCTTTCCGCTACCCAGGACGTTCAGACCCTCCAGAGGGATATGGAGGCCCAGCAGCTGAATATGAAAACGGGTTCCGCCGTCTCCGGCATCATCATGTTTGAGGTTATTCTTCTGGGCCTGATGGGGTCCAACAACGCAGCCCGCGAGGTGGCCGGGGAACGGGCCATCATGGAGAAGGAGAAGTACGCGGGAATGAGGCCCTCCGCCTATCTGGCTAGCAAGCTGGCTTATCTGAGTGTTCTGGTGCTGGTGCAATCCGTCTGGATGTTTGCCTTTGTGGATTTCTTCTGGGACCGGGGCGGAGGCTTGACTCATCTGTTGTTCCTGATTCTGGCGGATGCCGCCATGACCTTTGTGTGCCTGGGCATTTCCTCCCTGGCCCGGAGTGCGGACCAGGCCTCCCTGCTGAGCATTTACCTGGTGGGGTTCCAGCTTCCCCTCTCCGGAGCGGTGCTGGCCCTTCCGGAACAGGTGGAAGGATTCATACGGCCCTTCATTTCCGCGTACTGGGCCTGGTCAGGCAGTATTTCCGCCCTGAAGGCGGACGTATACAACGCCGTTAAGAATGTGCTGGATACGGAGCTGACGCCGGCGTTGATTTGTTACATTGTGCTGGGCGTGCATGTGGCGTGCGGCATTGCGGCTTCCTACGCGGGCATCAGGCGCTCACGCTGGGAGCTGTAATTTAATGCGTGCACTTGCAGGGAGTTCGTTATATACTTTCTCCATCAAAAGTTATGGCAAGACGACGTGCAGCAAAAAAGAAAAGTTCCTCCTCATCCACACCGATGTTGATCGTCGGTGCTGCGGTTCTTGTGCTGGCTGTCATTGTGGGGGTTGTCATGTTCCGTGCTAAAGACAAGCCTCTGGCGGGGTCCGATATTCCCCTGGATATTCTGGCGATGAACGCCTCCCAGCTTTCCAATACCAATTACGCGCTGGACGGAACGGTGATTGACCGTTTTCCGCGCGGTGAGTCCGAACTGATTTCCTTCTTGTACAAAGACGCCTCCGGCCGAGAGTACATTATTCCCATCTGTGTCTCCCCGGAGGCCAGGAACGGACTGAACATCAACCGTGACCAGCAATACAGAATAGGGTTCCGGGTGGAAGACATCTCTCCGAAGGTGCGCGGCGTATGCGTAGCCACATCCATTCAGCCTAAATGAACAACCTTCCTCGCCCCATGAAAAGCTGCTTTCTCCTGACCCTGGCCTGCACGATTCCTGCATTGGGACAGATGATGTATAATCCGCCTGCTTCGGGCGGCGGCGCGCCTGCCGCTCCTCCTTCCGCCACTCCCTCCGCAACCCTGCCGAACGCCTACCAGCCTTCCCGGCAGGGGGATGCCAAATCCCTGTACGGCAATGAACTTCCTTTCCTGAATCCCCAGGACGGCACCGTGACCATCAACGGGACGACGCTGAATATGGGCAGTTTCCGGGAAATTGAGGCGCGTTTCAACAAGTACCTGAGCCAGCCGGAGGAGAGTACGGAAGATGCGAAGGAGTATCAGAAGATTTTTGAAAAGCTCCATGAGACGCTTTCCATGCGCAAGGAAAGGCTGATGGCGGACAACGTGGTGCGGCAGGTAGTGGACCTGCTGACCGCCGCCTCCAGCAATCCGCTGGACGGAGGCGTTTCCGACGCCCTCTGCCAGGCTATTTATACCGCATGGCAGGCCAAGACCAATGGGAAGAACAAGGGGAAAATGCTGGAGGCGATGGAAAGGGAAATACGCAGCAATGCCCAGAAGCTGAGCCTGATGGAAAGCGGCGTGACCACCAATTCCGGTTCTCCTTCCAACCAGAAGGGCGCCAAGAAGGGCTCTTCCAACAATAATCCGGCCAAAAACAACCCCCGCTACAAGTATCTGGAAAAGCGCATGGTGGAAATGGAGGCCCGCAAGCTGAAGCTGGAAAGCGAACAGGTGCTGACGGTCACGGAAGCGAAGATCGTATTCCAGTCCACGCTGGTGCAGCTGTTTGCCCAGCGGCGCTTTGATCATGTTTCCATAGGGTGCGGCATTTACAGCCGCCTGTTCAATGACGGGGATACCAAGCTGCGGCTGGATAAGAATTCCGATGCCGCCAAGATGTTCAGCGGAACGCTGGGCGCCCCTCCCACCGTAGCCATTCTGGACAACCTTTCCCGCGAGCTGGCGCGCGATTCCGACCGCCACATGAAGGCCGTGAACAATCTGGTGGATTCCCACCATTACGTGGACGCTCTGGAACGGCTGAATGAAGCACTGCTGATTGGCGAATTCATGCCTGCCGTCAATACGTTCCCGTATGAAAAGAAACAGAAGCTGTACGCTTTCAAGCGGGATGTGGAGAAGTTGTTTGAGTTGATGAACGGCAAGGATTACGAGGAAGCGCTTACCCTGGTGGAAGCTCTGAAAAAGACTTCCAGGGATTTCAGCACGGGCCGTGCTGAATCCGCTATCAGCGCCGCCGTGTTCGCCAGTGACGCCTATATTGCCCAGGGCCAGGAAGCCCTCGCCAGGGGAGACCGCGCCAAGCTGGAGGAATGCCTGAAAAGCGCCATTGAAATCTGGCCCAAGAATCCCCGCCTTCTTCCGCTGAGGAATGCCATGATGGCTGCGGGGCAGCAATCCCACGCGCTGGAAGATTTCAAGCGTTTCCACAAGAACAAGAATTTCCGCCGTATTTTTGACAACCAGTATGAATTTGCCGTTTTGGTGAAGGATGATCCGGAGCTTCAGAAACAGTTTATGGAAGATCTGGGCAAGATGGCCGTCATTGAACGTGCTCTGAGCGCGGCCCGCCAGCGTGAGGCCATGCAGGACGTTTATGGCGCATGGGAGGAATTGCAGCTGCTGCGTTCCAAGGACCAGGAGCTGTTCATCAATGACCAGGAATTGAATGCCCAGTATCTGGACCTGACGACCAAGGCAAGCTCCCTGGTGAATTTGCTGAACGACGCGGAAAAGTGCAGAAACGCGGGAGAAGTAGGTTCCGCCCTGGGCAAGTACATGGAGGCTAAAAAACTGTACCTGCATTCCCGGTTTGCCAAGGAGGGCATCGAGTCTCTGCTGAACGAAGTTCTTCCGTTGAATTAGGAAGGAGGTCTCCGCCCGCCGGTGCGCCTGCGGAGACGGAGTATTTGCTTTTCTTCCGGAACGGCGCCGGTATGCTGTCGCCCATGAAGGCGGTGTACCTGTGTTTGTGCATGCTGGCGGCGTTCTGTTTTTCAGCTGCGGCTCTTCCTGCGGATTGCAGCCAGGTGGTAGTGGGTTCGGCGGACGGCTGGAACAGTTCCCATGTGCAGCTAAGCCTTCTGGAGAAAGGTCCGCGCGGCTGGGTAATGGTAAAAGGACCGTTTCCGGCGCGGTTGGGAAAGTCCGGGCTGGTGTGGGGAAGAGGCGTCAGCATCCCGCCTTCGGGTGGTCCGGAAAAAGAAGAGGGGGATTTGCGTTCTCCCGCCGGCATTTTTGAACTGGGTGGCGTGTATGGCACCGTACCCGTTCCGCAGAAAAAACGTTCCATGCTGTACCGCCGCATCACTCCGCGGGACATGTGGGTGGATGATCCTGCTTCCCCTCTGTACAACCAGCACTTTGTGCTGAAGCATGATCCTGCAACTCCGTGGGAGTTCAAGCAACAAATGAAGCTGAATGATTACGCCCACAGCCTGAAACTGTTTATCAAGCATAATGCTGTGTCTGGCAGGGAAAAGCCCGTGCCTGGTGCCGGCTCTTCCATCTTTTTCCATATCTGGCGCAGGAACGGGGCTGCCCCCACGGCCGGGTGTACCGCCATGAGCGAGGAGAATCTGAGAGCCATGATCGCATGGCTGGACCCCTCCCGGCATCCCCTTTACATCCTGCTGCCAGCCAGGGAATACCTGCGCCTGCGTGAAGCGTGGGGGTTGCCATAATTGCTTGTCATTTCGTGGCCGCAGCGGTTGCTGCCTATCTCCCGGCGGGAAGGGGGCAGGGGTTGATTCAAGCTTCTCCGATCCGCTTGGTGTAGACGGGCGTTTGTTTACCTGCATGTCCCGTTTTTGTCTGGTGGTGCGAGGGGGTGGAGGGAATGCGGAGGCTAAACCGGATTTTGGGAACGGAGGATCCCCGCCTTTCCCCCCGAAACGCAAGAAGCCGGCCTTTTCCAAAGGCCGGCTTCTGCATCATCAAATGGTTTTTACTGTTCCTGGGGCTGGGGAGCGGGAGCTTCCGGCTGGAGCAGGGGGGTGGAAGTTTCCTTTACTTCTTCCATGGAAACCTGTTCTTCTTGCGGTGCGCAGGATTCGCGGGACTGCCGGGATTGTTCCTGGCGTTCGTTGGCGCCGCTGACCAGCAGGTTCCGCCCCATGAAGGGCTGGTTGTGAAGGATGTCCACGGAACGGACGGCGTCTTCCATCTTCTTCATTTCCACAAAGGCGTAGCCCTTGGACTTATGGGTGCGGGGGTTGTAAATGATTTCCACGGAATTGACCTCTCCAATGCCTTTGAATACGTCTTCAAGGTCGCTTTCCGTAGCTTCATAGGAAAGATTGCCCACATAAAGCCTGCGGTTGGAGACGGGCTGCTTGGGAGCGGAAACACGTTCCTGCCTGTTGCGGGCCACGCGGGTGTTGGTTTTGGCGGCGGCTTTATCCCTGGGGGCAGGCCTGTCGTTTTTGGCCGGACGGATACCGAAGAGGCCCAGGAAACGCTGCCACAAGGAGAGCTTGGCAGGTGCTTCTTTTTTATACTTGGGACGATAGCCGCTGGAATCCCGGCGGTCATTGCCATAGGAGCGTCCGCCCTTGTTATAGCGGCGCCGGGCTCCCTGGCCCTGTCTTCCCTGTGTGTTGTGCTGTGACATACTTATGTTCTAAGTTGGTGATTATGTTGGTGTCATACCGGATTTGTCGCTATAGGCGGTAGGTTCCGTCCGGCATATCGCCGGGACGTTCCGCTACCATCAGAAAAGCCAGGAGTAAGGATGCCCCGTGCCCCGATCAACGGTCCATGCATGGTCTGATAGGGAGGCGATCCGGCTAGGTGCGGTACCAGTCCGGTCGATTGACGCGTATACCAATGCACAGGGAGCCGCTCTCTTGCAAGCAGGTATCCCGTCATTTTGGGCTTTACGGTTTTTAAAAGCCGCAGGGCCAATATCTTTTTCCATGGAAGAGGGGCATGATGCTTGCAACTTGACAAAAAGTCCGGGACAGCGCACTTTAACTTTGACTAACTAACTAACTCGCCAATGCTAATTCAAAATGCCGACCGTACTACGTATGGGATTAATAAAATAATTGTTGTTGTTCTGGCATTCGTCGTCTTTTTTGTCGTGGGATTTGTTTCCTGGAAGTGGGACGGACTGCAGCCGGAACCGTGGCGCCTCCGTACGCTCGTCCTGACGCCTTTGACGATGTCCCTGCTGCTGTATTTCTGTTGTGACCAGTTCGGGGTTTACTACCGCTGCCTGACGCTGGGCCGCTGCATCAGGAAGTTCGTGGTGGCGTATATCTGCTTTGTCGCTATCAGCAGTATTACGTGGATCTATTTGGTTCCCTTTTCCGTGAACATTGTGGTTCAGATATTGACGTACCTGCTGACGTTCCTGGCTGTGCTGTGGCTTCGCATCCTCCGGTTCCGCGCGGAAAAGAGGCTGACGGAACAGGCGCCTACGCTGCTGGTCGGGATGCCGGACCGCGTGAAGGAATTCCGGATTCTTCTGGAAAAGGACCACCTGGAATTCAAGGAGGCCTTGAACGTACTTCTTCCGGAGGAAGTGGAGCCGGAAGGAGTCAGGAAACTGCTGATCAAAAACTGCATCAGCAAGGTAGTGTTTCTGCCGGAAGGGGTGCCTGCCTCCGTGCCCGAATGTTTGGTGGAATTGTGCGGCCGGATGGGAGTGGACTTTTACGCTACCATGGTGGTGGGCATGCCTCATGTGCATAAAACCTACTTCGGAGTGATGGGAGGGGCCAGGATGTTGGTGTACAAGTCCACGCCCATTCCCTATACCACCTCCTGGCAGTTGAAGAAGATTCTGGATAAGGTGGGCTCCCTGCTGTTGCTGGCAGTGACTTCCCCCCTCTGGCTGTTGGCCGCTGTCGGCATCAAGCTGTCTGCCCCTGGGCCCGTCTTTTATCGCCAGAAACGTTCCGGCCTGTATGGCAGGGAGTTCGGCATGTGGAAATTCCGCACCATGTACCAGGATGCGGACAAAAGGCTGAACGAGGTGAAGGCCCAGTATGGCAATGACATGGACGGCCCTATTTTCAAGCTGGAGAATGACCCCCGCATTTTTGCCTTCGGGCGTTTCCTGCGCAAATTCAGCATAGATGAACTTCCCCAGCTCATCAACGTGCTGAAAGGTGAAATGAGCCTGGTAGGTCCGAGGCCGCTGCCCGTTTATGAGACGGAGGCTTTTACCAGTGACGCCCACCGCCGCCGGCTAAGCGTGCTGCCCGGCGTAACGGGTTACTGGCAGATTGCCGGCCGCAGCAACATTCGGGAGTTTGAACGGCTGGTGGAGCTGGATATGAATTATATTGACCACTGGTCCCTGTGGATGGATATCAAGCTGCTTTTGAAAACCGTCCCGGCGGTGCTGTTCGCCCGTGGAGCGAAGTGATGTTCCGCCTTCCCTTGCATTGTTGAATCGCGGGGTGGTGGTCCTCATTTCCGGAGTCTTTTCCAGGGTGCTCCGGACCGTTGTCTCAAGCGGCGGAAGGCCGTTTTTGGAAGGAATGAGAGTACTTGTTGAGGGGTGTTTGGAATATTTGGTTGAAAATGAAGAAAATTATGGTCGGACGGAGACTTTAACCTTGAGGTGCGGAAAGGGATGGGGCAAAATTAATCCACTATGGATTTAGTTCAGCGAGAAATCTCTAAAGAAACGGTAACTCCGTATTTTATCGAGTATTTCGGGCAGGCGCCAACTCATGTGGCAGCGGCACCGGGGCGTGTGAACCTCATTGGTGAGCACACGGATTATAATAATGGCTTTGTAATGCCTATGGCTCTTGATAACCATTGTGTTGTAGCTGTGGCTCCGTCCCCTGTGGGCAAGCATCGCTTCTGCGGTTCCCTGGGAGACCAAATCCATGAAATTGCGGTGGAGGACGCTCTGGTTCCCGGCGAACCTTTCTGGTCCAATTACGTCCGCGGCGTTCTGGCCAACCTGCACAGGCGCGGCATAGAAATCGGACCGGTGGACATGCTGATTGACAGCAACGTTCCCCGTGGCGGCGGCCTTTCTTCCAGCGCCGCTCTTGAAGTTTCCGTCTGCACGGCGCTTGCCGCCTTTGCCGGGGTTGAAATAGATCCCAAGGAAGTGGCCCTGATCGGGCAGGCCGTGGAACATGAATTTGTGAACGTTCCCTGCGGCATCATGGACCAGTTTATTTCCGCCAACGGGAAGAAGGGCATGGCTCTCAAGCTGGACTGCGCTTCCCTGGAATATGAACTGGTGCCGATGAATAACGAGTCCGTCTCCGTACTGGTGCTGGACAGCGCCGTCAAGCACTCGCTGGCGGATGGAGCCTATGGGCAGCGCCGCAAGCAATGTGAGGAAGCCTCCGCCATCATGGGCGTTCCGTCCCTGCGGGAAGCCACGCTGGGGCTGCTGGAATCCTTCAAGGAGCAGCTTGGCGACGTGCGCTACCGCCGCGCCCGGCACGTCATTGGAGAAAATGCCCGCGTGAACGCCTTTGCGAACGCTCTTGCCCGCGGTGACTGGGATGAAGCCGGCGTAGCCATGCGCGGCAGCCATGCCTCCCTGCGGGATGATTATGAAGTTTCCTGTGCAGAAGTGGACACCCTGGTTTCTCTTTGTGACCGCATTCCTTCCGCTTCCTCCGTTTACGGTGCGCGCATGACGGGCGGCGGTTTCGGCGGCTGCATTGTCGCCCTGGTGAAGACGGAAGACGTGGAAAAAGTGGCCCGCGAACTTCTGGACGGCTATTGCCAGGAAACGGGCATTGAAACCACTTACCTCGTGACCCGTGCCGGAGAAGGCGCCCGTGTCCTCTACCAAGCTTAATCCATACTGATTATGAGAAAACTAGCAACCATATTCGGGGTTCTGGCCCTGATGACGTGGGGTGTTTCCGGCCAGGAGGGCTCCATGCCCGCAACGGCGACTGGTACGCAGCCCTCCCTGGCCGTTCCGGCCGTGACGCCCGCTGCGGAAGCACAGCCTGCCGCAGAACTGCAGCCGGCAGCTCCTGCCGCTGACACCGCCCAGACAACGCCGACGGCTGCCACGGAAACCCAGACGGCCCCTCTCTCCGCGATAGAAGTCGTTCTGTTCTGCGTGGTGGTGGTGGGCGTGATTGCCCTGGGTATCTGGAAAAGCCGTGATCCCCAGGAAACGGAGGAAGAAAAGAAGACCAAAGGCGCTTCAGACTACTTTCTGGCAGGTCGCGGCCTGACCTGGTGGCTGGTGGGCTTCTCCCTGATCGCCGCCAACATTTCCACGGAGCAGTTTGTGGGCATGTCCGGCAAGGCCGCCAACTGGGTAGGCATGGCGATTGCCGGTTATGAATGGCTGGCCGCCATCACGCTGGTAGTCGTGGCCTTCTGCTTCCTTCCCAAGCTGCTGAAGGGCGGCGTGTACACGATTCCCGAATTCCTGGAATACCGTTATAACACGCTGGCCCGCACCCTGATGGCTGTGGCCACGTTGCTGATTCTGGTGGGCGTGCCGACCGCCGGCGTAATTTACGCAGGCGCCAAGGTGATTTCCGTGTTCTTTACGGGGTACAGCGCCCTGAACATTGACTTCGGTAATATTACCGTCGGCTGCATCATCATTGCTTTCTGCGCAACCGTGTATGTTTTTGTGGGTGGTTTGAAAGCCTGCGCCTGGACGGATCTCTTCTGGGGAGCCGCCCTGATTGTGGGCGGCGGCGTGGTGGCGTATTTCGCCCTGATGGCCCTGAGCGGCGCAGACCCGAACCATCTGGTGCAGTCTGCCGCAGCTAATTCCGGCGCTACGGTAGCCTCCCTGGGGAACCCCTCTGACAGTCTCTGGCATGGTGTGACGCGTTTCTTTGAACTTAACTCCGGTGATGCGGCCAGCGGCGTGAATACTGTGGGCGGCAAGCTTCACATGATACGTCCTGCGGACGATGCGGAAATCCCGTGGACGGCCCTTTGCCTGGGCTTGTGGATTCCCAACTTCTTCTACTGGGGCCTGAACCAGTACATCATGCAGCGCACGCTGGCTTCCAAGTCCCTGGCGGAAGGCCAGATGGGCATCGTGTTCGCCGCATTCCTCAAGCTCATTATCCCGTTTGTGGTGGTGGTCCCCGGCATTCTGGCCTACAACCTGTACCGCAATGACCTGAAGGAACAGGCTGAAGTAAAATATGCGGCGGAAATCCGCAAGGCGGAAGATCCGGGTACTGTCAAGGGACGTCCCGTCATTTACAAGATTACGGACAGTTTCCTGGTGGAAAATGTGGAAGAGGGCTGTGCACATGCCCTGCATAACGCGGAAGTGATGAAGGTCAGTGAAGATGTTCTGGCTGACTTGAAGCAGGCCTGCGCCGATCTGAAGGCGGATGCCGCCAATGACCAGACCACTCTGGCGGAACGCGCTCCGTTCGTGGAAAAGATCGCCACGCTTAACAGCAAGATCATCAAGCCCGCCGTAGACCATTCTGACAACTATTACCTGACGGATACGCTGGTGGGCTTTGACTATGACTCCGCGTTCGGTACGCTGATCAGGAAGCTGCTTCCCGGCACGGGCTGGACCTGGTTTGTCCTGGCCGCCCTGTTTGGCGCGGTGGTGTCCTCCCTGGCATCCATGCTGAACTCCGCTTCCACCATCTTCACGATGGATATTTACAACAAGCTGCGCAAGAATGCGAAGCCTACGGAGCTGGTTACTGTCGGCAAGATCGGTTTGCTGGTATGCGCCGTGATCGCCCTGTGCATTGCTCCGTTCCTCGACAGCCCGGCCTTTGGCGGTATCTTCAACTTCATTCAGGAATTCCAGGGCTTCCTCAGCCCGGGCGCGCTGTGCGTGTTCCTCTTCGGTTTCTTTGTTCCGAAGTGCCCGCGCATCTTCGGCTGGCTGGGGATTGTCATCAATGCCGTTCTGTACGGCATCCTGAAGGTGTGGCAGCCGGAAATGGCCTTCCTGAACCGCATGGCCGTGTGCTTTATCACGGTGGTGCTCATCGGCTTCATCTTCACGGCGGTGAACGCTGCCCGCGGCGGTCAGTCCATCGTGCTTCCCGACCGGGGCGTGGTTGCCCTGCAATCTTCTTCCCGTGCCAAAATCTTTGGCTGGTTCGTGATTGCGGCCACGGTGGCTCTGTACATTATCTTCTGGTAATGTAAACGGGGGTTCAACCCTGTGTTTTTATCCTCCCGGCTTCAGGGCCGGGAGGATTTTTTGTGTCTGGGGGAGGCTGTTTTTTCTCAACCTTCTTAAATCGGAAAAGGATGTCAGGAAGGATGACAAATGCTTCCTTGTTGTTCGTAAACGAATTGCATGAATAATTGAGGAGGTGTGATTTTTTTTCTTATCTGCCGCATGAACTTGAAGAAAGGATTGGAATCAAACCCCTTGTTGATGTTCCATCAAGGAAAAGTTCCCGCCCTGTTGATAAAATGAAGATGCGTGCCTATATAATGTCCCTCCTTGTTTTCCTGTGCGCTATGCCGGGATGGAGCAGTACGACGGTGGTTTCATTCGGCGGACCGTCCAGGGCGTATGCCTGCCCTTGGAACCTGGACAGCGGTACGGAAAGAACAGTTCCTACGCCTGCCGGAATCCCTGCCCGGTTGAGGGATGCGTTTGATCCTGTATCTGCAATTACGGTGGGATACAATGGGAGTGGTCTGACAGATGCAGGAAATGTTGATGTCAGCAGTTTACAGCCGAACAGTTCCTATAAGGTTTCTTCCATATCCACCGTGAGCGGCTTGGCTGACGTCCCAACAGGGAATGGTGGCAGTCCTGTAATCGTCAGTGGAAATGGTTTGAGCATCGGGAAAACTTATTTGTCCAGCGTTGCATCCATGCCGACTTGGCAGGTTGTTGCAGGATTCTCAACTTCCGGTGCCACGATGGATTTTACAGACAGCCTGCTTTCTCCGGAAGGCAATGATGCCGTATCTTCCCCGGCAGTGACGGAAGGAGTACTCAACTTGGCGGTACCGGAATTCGGCACGGTTTCCCTGTGTCTCGTGGGCTTGACGGCTCTGCTGATGCGCCGCCGCGTCCATCGCTGAACCGGGTTTGATAAAAAGTCACTCGTGGTTAAAGACGGCCGATAAAACACCCGGTTGTCTTTATTCGTCTTCCAGGAGCATGCTGCGGAGGGAGTCGAAAAAGTTTCCGGATTCCTCCTCCGTCGCTTCCGCGTTCATCAGGTCCTCCCACTTGGCATATTCCAGCAGGTGGGGGGGAATCTCGCTCAGGAAGGAGGAACGCTGGCAGGGCATGCGGTCTCCGTAGCGCAGACGGGTGGCGCAATAGGTCAGCATGAGCTTTTCCTGCGCACGCGTGATACCTACGTAAAGCAGGCGCCGTTCTTCATCGCAGTTCCCGTCTTCCAGGGAACGCTTGTGGGGAAGGATGCCTTCTTCCAGCCCCACCAGATAGACTACGGGAAATTCCAGCCCCTTGGCGGCATGCATGGTAATCAGGCATACGCCGGGCTTGTTTTCCACGTCGTCGTCATTGTCCTCCTTGTCCAGGGTGACCTGGGCCAGGTAGTCCCGGAGGGTTTTTCCGGGCTGCCAGAAATTGCGGAGGGAAGCCTTCACGTCCCCGATGGAGACGAGACGCTTCTGGATTTCAGCCTCCGTTTTGCACAGGCGTGTGACGTACTCGCTGAATCCGGTTTCCTCAATGAGCTGTTCAAGAGCGTCTCCAAAGTCGGTTTCCTTGTCCTGAAAAATGTCAATATATCTGGCGATCAGGTCATTGAACTCCTGCACGCTGTTGCGGGCGCGGGTGGAGAGAGCCGCCAGGAATTCCTCATCCTGCAGGGCGGCCCAGACGCTGTTGCCGTGTTCGCGGCTCCAGTCGATGGCCAGGTGGCTGGTCAGCTCGCTGATGCCGCGCGGGGGAGTGTTGAGGATGCGCAGCAGGTATTCGTCCGCCTGCGGATTTTCAATAGTCGCCAGGTAGGAGATGAGGTCTTTGACCTCCTTGCGGTCAAAGAAGCTCTGAGCGCCTACCATGCGGTAGGGAATCTTGTGCTCCCGGAGCGTCTGTTCAATGATGCGGCTCTGAGTGTTGGCCCGGAACAGGATGGCGAAATCCTCCCAGGGACGCTCCTCTTGCCTGCGGACGTTTTCAATGTCCGTAATGATGAACTCGGCTTCCTCCGCGTCTCCGGGCATGGAAATCAGCCGTACGGCTTCTCCACCCCCCTTGTGGGCGCGCAGCGTCTTGTCCCGGCGGCCCAGGTTATGGCGGATCAGGGCGTTGGCGGCATCCAGAATGGGGGCGGTGCAGCGGTAATTTTCTTCCAGCTTGATGACGGAGGGATTCGGGAAAAATCGCTCGAATTCCAGGATATTGCTGATTTGGGCGCCCCGCCAGCCGTAAATGGACTGGTCGTCGTCGCCCACCACGCAGACATTGTGTTCAGGACCTACCAGATGCCCCAGCAGGCTCATTTGAAGGCTGTTGGTATCCTGGAATTCATCAACGGTAATATACCGGAAACGTTGCTGCCAGGCTGCCCGCACGTCCGGATGTTCTTTCAGCAGCTTGTCCGCCAGGATCAGCAGGTCGTCAAAATCCACGGAATTCTGCGCCTGGAGCTCTCGTTGGTAGGAGGCGGCGATGTTGGCCGTCAGGTTGTCTTCAATAGAGTCCAGGCCGAGTCCGCTGTTCTTCATCCGGCTCATGGCGGACAACACATCCTTGGGACCGATCTTTTCCGTAATGCCGCCGTGCCGCACGATCAGGCGCCGGATCAGGCCGCTCTGCTCGGACCCGCTGTAAATGGTGAAATTGGTCTTGTACCCCAGACGGCCTATGTCCTCCCGCAGGATGCGCACGCAGAGGGAATGGAAGGTGCTGACCATGATCTGGCGCGCCGCCTTCCGTTCCACCATCTGGCCTACGCGCTCCCGCATTTCCAGGGCGGCCTTGTTCGTGAACGTGACGGCCAGGATGCTTTTGGGGCTGATGCCCCGGTCCACCATGTGGGCGATGCGGCAGGTAACGGTGCGCGTCTTGCCCGTTCCGGCGCCGGCCAGGATCAGGACGGGCCCCTGCAAGGTCTGCACGGCTTTCCTCTGGGCCGTGTTCAGGCTCTCCATGGAAAAGGACTTGGCCATTTATACGTCAAAATGGATGTCTTTCAAATTCGGGTGGCCGGCAATCAACTGGGAGATGTTCATGCGCGTGCTGCCTTCCAGCTGGACGTTCGTCACCAGCAGTCCGCCGCTGCCGCAGGCGATCAGCAGCCCCTGTTCTCCGGCGGAAAGCACCTGTCCCGGTTTCCCTTCCGCCTCCGGGACGATGGTGAAGCCGGGGAAAATTTTCATGTTGCGGATGCGGTTCTTGCGGTTCCAGTAATTGGTGAAGGTGCCGGGCCACGGGTCATATGCCCGGATCATGCGGCCGATTTCCTCCGCGGGGAGTGTCCAGTCAATTTTGCCGTCTGCGCGCAGGAGCTTGGGGGCGTACGTCGCCAGGATTTCCTGCTGGCGAACGCGGGTGGCGGTTCCTTTTTCAATGGCGTGGATGGCGGGCAGCAGCACGTCCGGCGTCATCTGCGCCAGTTTGTCGTGCAGGCTTCCTCCGGTTTCCGTGTCTTCCAGAGGAGTGCTGATCTGGGCGATGATATCCCCGGCGTCCAGCTTTTTGACAATGTGCATGATGGTGATTCCCGTGTGGGAATCGCCGGATTTGATGGCGGATTGAATGCAGGCTGCTCCGCGGTGGCGCGGCAGCAGGGAGGCGTGGGCATTGATGCAGCCCATGGGCGCCAGGTCAATCACTTCCTGGCTCAGAATCTGGCCGTATGCCATGACTGCAATCAGGTCCGGATTCAGCCTCTTGAGGTTGAGCAGCGCATCCGGTGTCCGCAGGGAATGCGGCTGGAGCACGGGGATGCCTGCGTCCCGGGCAACGTTTTTGATGGCAGGGGCCGTAAGTACCTGGTGCCTGCCTACGGGGCGGTCAGGCTGTGTAACCAGGCCTACCAGGTCCGAATGACGGATCAGGCTGCGGAAGGCGGGAATGGCAATGTCGCCTGTGCCCATGAAGACGATACGCATAGCTGAAAGCTTGCCCTGACGGCTTGCGCAGGTCAATGTTAAATCCGGCGTGATCGGGGGAATAATAGCGTGTAAAGGCCGTTTTTGTGATCCTTTTCCGTTTGGAGCGTGCAAACGCCTTTTACCCCTTGCAGACATCATCCCTTCATTTCATCCCGGGTTGGATTCAATCATGAAGGCCGGGAAACCGGGCAAGTCCGGTTGGACGGAAAGTATAAACTTGAAGCCCGCAGGGTGAGTGAATCTGAAAGATGAATGAATTAAACCTTTATTCCCGGCAGGGCGTTTTCATGCAGTCCTTGTGAAAGTGCGTTTCCCCGTGCTTCTTGCTGACTGCTTCATCTGGGAACAAGGGCCTCCCGGCCCTTGTAAAAGAAATATGTTATATCACTCCGGCCAATTCCAACGATGAAGGCCGGGAGGCCTTCATTCCCAGCAGGACGTTTTTCTTGCAATCCGCGGGAAGGTGCATTTCCTCCGTGTTTTCTGGCTGACCGCCATATTGGGAACAGAGCTTCTTGGCCCTTGCCGTAAAAACAGACACTTCTTCGGATCTCGTAGAAAGAGCTCTGAGACAGCGCCCTCCTCCCTGCAAGAAGTTCTTTCCGATTGGACGGGATATGGTATACCTTGCTCCATGGAGAAGGGAAGTCTGCCGCGCATTCTGGTTGTGACTGCGGGATACGGGGAAGGGCACAATTCCGCGGCCAGGGGCGTGCGGGATGCCTTGACGGCGCGCGCGGAAGTCCGCGTGACGGATCTGTGCGCGGAGGCAATGCCCGGGATGTTTCGTCTGACGCGCGCCGCCTACCTGTGGATTATAGCCCGCATGCCCCGTCTCTGGAAGCTGATGTATGAGGTGAGCGACAAGCGCAACCTGGCGGAAAAGCCCATCAAGGGGCTCGCGCCCGTGGAGCGTTTGCTGGAATGGCTGCTGCGGGAATGGAAGCCGGACGCCGTGGTATGCACGTACATGTTATATCCCTACATGCTGGATTCCCTGGCGCTCCGGACTGGGAAAACTGTTCCTTATTTGACCGTCGTGACGGACTCCTGCGTTATTAACAAATCCTGGCTGTGTTCGGAGTCTCCCCTGTGGGCCGTGACGGATCCCTGGACGCGGGAAATCATGGCGGAGAAGGGTCTTCCGCCGGACAGGCTGTGCGTAACGGGTTTTCCCGTCAATCCTTCCCTGGGGGTGTTGGCGCGGGAGCATCCCGTTTCCTGGAAGGAGGGGGATCCGTTCCGGGTGCTTTACTTCGCTCAGCGTTCCGCCCGGCATGCGCGCGCGGAGCTGGAAGCCATGCTGGAGGCGGCTCCCGGCTTGCACGTGACCTGTATCCTGGGGCATCGGTTCAGGCGCATTTATCCCCATATCCGGGATTTGCGCGCTAGGTACGGAAGCAGGCTGGTTGTGCGGGGCTGGACGCGCCGCGTGCCTTCCTATCTTTCTGCCAGTCATGTGGTGGTCGGGAAAGCCGGCGGCGCCACCGTGCACGAGGTGTTGGCGTCCGCGCGGCCTATGCTGGTGAACTTTCTTCTTCCGGGCCAGGAGGAGGGAAACGCCCTCCTGCTGGAGAAGCTGGGCGGCGGCTTCCATGTGCGGGATGTCCGCGCTCTGGTTTCCGCTCTACGGGGGATGATGGCGGATGGCGGCGCGCAGTGGAGGCGCATGCATGAAAATTTGCTGAAGGCGGATATGACCGGGGGAAGCGGCAAGATAGCGGATTTGGTCTTGAAACTGGCGGAGGAACGTACTAACTGATTCCCGTGACCTATCTGCTGATCGACAATTCCAATACGCGCACCAAGTTCGTACTCTCCACGTCGGATGCGCTGCTGCCGGAACGGTACATGATCCCTACCCGGGAGCTGAGCGAGGAACGGCTGGACGAAGTGCTGGACGGCGTCCGTTATGATGCCGCCGTAGTGTGCTCCGTAGTGCCGCGTGTAGCGGAAGTGCTGAAAAACTGGATGGTCAAGCCGTGCCATTTCCTTTCCTGCGATTCCCGGCTGGGTGTGGGCATCGACTATCCCCACCCGCGCCAGATAGGCGCTGACAGGCTGGCGAATGCCGTGGGCGCTGTAGCCTATTACGGGTATCCGTGCATTGTGGTGGACTTCGGCACCGCCGTGACTTTTGACGTAATCAGCCCCAAATGCACTTATTTGGGCGGCGCTATTGCCCCGGGGCTTGCCAGCATGGGGGATTATCTGGCGCGCAATACCGCCCTTCTTCCCGCGATTGATCCCCAGGAACCCGCCCGCGCCATAGGAACCAGCACCGTGGAGGCCATGCAGTCCGGCGCCGTGTACGGCTACCGCGGGCTGGTGAAGGAAATCCTGACCCGGCTGGAGGATGAGCTGGAGGCGCGTCCCGCCGTGGTGGCTACGGGCGGAGACGCTGCGCTGATAGCCAGGGGCGTGGAGCGCATTGACCAGGTGGACCCGGATATTACGCTGAACGGGTTGCGGATAGCTGCCGCCCTGAATCTTTGAAGAGCGGGCAAGGAATTGGGCCGGAGTTCGTTACTTTCGGAAAGGAGGCCGGATGACACGTAAAAACTCATAAATAGGTGTTGCAAATTGCGTATACCCCATGTAGTATCCATGAACCTTAACAATAAATATCATGTCTGACAACAGCATCGAAGAAAAAGTAAGAAGTATCATCGTTGACCAACTTGGCGTTGAATCCGATAAAGTGACTGCTGATGCGAAATTCATCGAGGATCTCGGTGCTGATTCGCTGGATACCGTTGAACTCGTGATGGCTTTCGAAGAAAACTTTGACATCGAAGTGCCCGACGAAGAAGCCGAAAAGCTTCAGTCTGTTGCCGACGTCGTTGCCTACATCGAAAAGGTTCAGGGTTAAGTTGAACTGCTAAAATCCTTTATTATAAAAGCGGCTTCCCTGTCCAAGGCAAGGAAGCCGCTTTTTCATGGAAAGCCCCCAGCTTTCTTCTTCCATGAGTGACCTGCCCTCCTTCTCCCGTGACGATATCCGCTATGCGGCGGATATGACCCGGGTGGTGTATGAACCGGACCGTCGCATTGATACCTTTGGCGATACCAGGTTTAATTTCCTTCTCATCAGCGAGCTGATGGATGAGGTGGGCGTGGTGCGCGTGCGCAGCGGCTGGGTGGAAGCGGAAAAACCGAAGATCATCCGGCCTTCCATTTATAATGAAGTCAGTACGGAGGGATTTTCCGGAGAGGCCAAGAGATTTTTTGACTGGCTTTCCAAGAATGGCCCTGGCTTTTTGACGCTGCTGGAATATGGATTCAGATTCAAGAGGTCGGAAGTGAATGAGGAAATTCTGCATGAACCTCTTGATTCCGTGCGCGGCCGTCTGTTGGACCAGGTGCGCAATGGGGAGGACACGTTGATGGCTCTCATTGAGGGAGTGGATGACGCATGGGAGGTCTCCCTCTTGAAATTCACCGTGGAAATGATACAAAAATCCCATGAGATCAACATCTTTGACTTCAAGCGCAAGGGTCTTCTTTAGCCTTCTGGCGGCGGCTTTCTGCGCCCAGGGAGTTTTGGCGGACGGGGAGAATTATTCTCTCTGGCCGCGCCGTCCGGAGGCCCTGGCGGAAGCCCGGCGCCTGATGGACCGGGGCAGTCTGCCCCAGGCCCTGGAACTGCTTCAGCCTCTGGCGGAGCAGGGCGGCGTAGTGGGGCGGGAGGCGAAGGATCTCATTGGCAGGCTGCGCATCCGCCAGTTGCTGGATCCCAGTGGGCCGGACGTGAAAAAATACACCGTCAAGAGAGGGGATTCATGGATACGCATGGTCAGGAAGCTGGGTTGTTCCCAGGCCATGGTGATGCATCTCAACGGTCTGATGGATATTCCCGTTCTGCATGCCGGGGATGTATTCAAGTACCGTCCACTGGATTTTCATGTGGTAGTCAATGTGCCGGAGAAGGAAGTCTGCCTTTACGACGGGAAAAATTTTGTAAAAGGATACCCTATTCTGGCCATGAAGGATGGGGGGAAAAAGAATGTGGAAACAACTGTCAAGGATGAACAGGCTCCCGTTTCCATTTACAGCAAACAGTTTCCCTCTGCGGACAAGACGCTGGTGCTGGCGTCGGGAGGGTATGTCATTGACATTTCCCACGGCGTACCCCGTTCGCCTGGTTTTTATTTAAGCCGGCAGGATTGCAATGAACTGGCCATGCTGACCCGGACGGGGACAAAGGTGACCATTCTCAGGGAGAAGGGAGAAGGGCAGTGAGGCTGGTTATTCAGCGCGTCCAGGAGGCTGCCGTGCATATCGGCGGCGTTTGTGCGGGAAGCACGGGGCCGGGACTGATGATCCTGATAGGCATTGAAGAGGCGGATGCGGAGGAGGATGCTCGCTGGCTTGCCAAAAAGGCGGCGGACATGCGTATATTTTCCGATGCGGATGGGAAGATGAATCTTTCCGTGAAGGAGATGGGGGGCAGCGCCCTGGTAGTGAGCCAGTTTACGCTGCATGCCTCCACCAGGAAGGGCAACAGGCCTTCCTTTATTCGTGCCGCAAGACCGGAGCAGGCCATTCCCCTTTATGAACTGTTTAAGAAGGAACTGGGGGCGTTGCTGGAAGGCAGGGTGGAAAGCGGGGAGTTTGGGGCGGACATGCAGGTTTCCCTGGTCAATGACGGCCCGGTGACTATTTTCATGGATTCCCGGAATAGGGAATAAAGTTCGGAATCTCTGGTTTGGCCTTTTGCTGCGTTCCGGAGAAATGATGCAAACGCGGCAAATGAGGGGTTCCTCCTTTTCAATGCTATGTAAATTTCTACTTGCCGGGTTTTGCTTCGGTAAGTTTCTATGGAAAAACTCTGATCCTGCTCCATCTTTTCTAACGGCAGGCTGGAGGAGCTTGGCCGTTACAGACAGGGATGATGTTTTTGTCCGGTCGTTTGATGCTTTTCTCTGTGGATCGGTCTTCCCCAGGAGAATTTCTGTTTGGAGATTTCCTTGATGTAGTGGCTCAAGGGTAGTGATCCCCGTCAAACAGATGGACGCCCTGTTTTTGTTCCGGGTGTTGGAGGTACTGCACTGCTATTCCAGAACAGGAGAAGGGATTAAAAAACTCCCTGCGGGCCATTCATGCCGCAGGGAGTTTTAAATAGAGCGCTGTTTGAAAGAACCTGCTTAGTAGCAGAGGCCTTCCTTGGTGTTGGCCCGGATGAAGTCGCGGTTGAGGCGGGCGATGTTGTCCACGCTCACGCCCTTCGGGCAGGCAGCTTCACATTCATATTGGTTCGTGCAGTTGCCGAAGCCCTCCGCTTCCATTTGCTTCATCATGGCCAGGACGCGCCTGGTGCGTTCCGGCTGGCCCTGGGGCAGCAGGTTGAGGTGGGCAATCTTGGCAGACGTGAACAGCATGGCGGATGCGTTTTTGCAGGAGGCCACGCAGGCGCCGCAGCCGATGCAGGCGGCAGCGTCAAAGGCCGCTTCCGCCTTCACTTTTTCCACGGCGATGTTGTTGGCATTCGGCGCGGAGCCGGTGCGCACGTCAATGTAGCCGCCGGCGGCGATGATGCGGTCCAGGGCGGAGCGGTCCACCATCAGGTCCCGCAGGATCGGGAAGGCTTTCGCACGGAAAGGTTCAATCCAGACGGTATCGCCGTCCTTGAACTTGCGCATGTGGAGCTGGCAGGTAGTCACCTGGCGTTCCGGACCGTGGGGGATGCCGTTGATCGTCAGGGAGCACATGCCGCAGATGCCTTCGCGGCAGTCATGGTCAAAGTGGATCGGCTCCTTGCCTTCCTTGACCAGGCCTTCATTGACGATGTCCAGCATTTCCAGGAAGGAGGCGTCCACCGGAATGTCCTTGGCGGCATAGGTCTCAATACGGCCTTTGGTGTCCCGGTTTTCCTGGCGCCAGACCTTGAGAGTGAGATTGAGTGTTTTAGCCATGTTATAATCTTTCTTTTAAGTGTTAATGTATTGGCTATCTTTACTTGTAGCTGCGGATGGCAAGGTGCACGTTCTCGAAGGTCAGCGGTTCCTTGTGAAGGATAGGCAGGCTGTCTACGCCGGTGTATTCCCAGGCGGCTACGTAGGCGTATTCTTCGTCGTTGCGCTTGGCTTCGCCGTCCGGCAGCTGGTATTCCACGCGGAAGTGGGCGCCGCAGGATTCCTGGCGGTTCAGGGCGTCATAACAGAGCAGCTGGGCGAATTCCAGAAAGTCCGCCACGCGGCAGGCTTTTTCCAGTTCCGCATTGATGCCGTCCGCCGTGCCCGTCACGCGTACGTTTTCCCAGAATTCCTTGCGGAGCTGGGGAATGCGTTCGATGGCGTTCATCAGGCTTTCTTCCGTGCGGGCCATGCCGCAGTCTTCCCACATGATGAGACCCAGTTCCCGGTGGAAGGAGTCCACCGTCTTGGTGCCCTTCACATTCAGGAGCTTGTTGATGCGTTCCTTCACTTCGTCTTCCGCGGCTTTGAATTCCGGAGAAGCAGTGGTGACGGTACCGGGCTTGATGGTCGTCAGGTAGGCCGGCAGGGTGGCGGGAATCACGAAGTAGCCGTCGGACAGGCCCTGCATCAGGGCTGAAGCGCCCAGGCGGTTAGCGCCGTGGTCGGAGAAGTTGGCTTCACCCAGGACGTGCAGGCCCTTGACGTTGGACATGAGGTTGTAGTCCACCCACAGGCCGCCCATCGTGTAGTGGGAAGCGGGATAGATCATCATGGGCGTTTCATGGGGATCGTCGTCCGTGATTTCCTCATACATGTCAAACAAGTTGCCGTACTGGCCGTCGATCCATTCACGGCCCATGCGCTTGATTTCATCCGCAAAGTCCAGGAAAACACCCTTGCCGGTGATGGCCACGCCGCGGCCGTCGTCGCAGGCTTCCTTGGCGGCACGGGAAGAGATGTCGCGCGGAGCCAGGTTGCCGAAGGAGGGGTACTTGCGTTCCAGATAATAGTCGCGTTCTTCTTCGGGAACGTCCGCGGGGCGGATTTCCTTCTTGCGGATCTTTTCCGCAGTTTCACGGGACTTGGGCACCCAGATGCGGCCGCTGTTGCGGAGGGATTCCGACATCAGCGTCAGCTTGGACTGGTAGTCGCCCTTGACCGGAATGCAGGTGGGGTGAATCTGCGTGAAGCAGGGGTTGGCGAAGAAGGCGCCGCGCTTGTATGCCTTGTAGGCGGCGGTGACGTTGCAGCCCATCGCATTGGTGGACAGGAAGAACACGTTGCCGTAGCCGCCCGTGCAGAGCAGAACGGTGTCCCCGGCGTAGGATTGGATTTCACCGGTAATCAGGTTTCGGGTGACGATGCCCCTGGCTTCGCCGTCCACCAGTACCAAATCCATCATTTCATGGCGGGGGAACATTTCAATATGTCCCTTGGCCACTTCCTTTTCCAGGGCCTGGTAGGCGCCCAGCAGGAGCTGCTGGCCCGTTTGGCCGCGTGCGTAGAAGGTGCGCTTGAGCTGGGCGCCGCCGAAGGAGCGGTTGTCCAGCAGGCCGCCGTATTCACGGCCGAAGGGAACGCCCTGGGCCACGCACTGGTCAATAATGTTGGAGGAAACTTCCGCCAGGCGGTAGACGTTGGCTTCACGGGCGCGGAAGTCGCCGCCTTTCACGGTGTCATAGAACAGGCGGTAGACGGAGTCGCCGTCGTTCTGGTAGTTCTTGGCTGCGTTGATGCCGCCCTGAGCCGCAATGGAGTGGGCGCGGCGCGGACTGTCCTGGTAGCAGAAGCACTTGACGTTGTAGCCGAGCTCGGCAAGCGTGGCGGCGGCGGAGGCGCCGGCCAGGCCGGAACCTACCACGAGCACCGTGTACTTGCGCTTGTTGTTCGGGTTGATCAGTTTGGTCTCAAGCTTGTACTTGGACCATTTGTCCTGAATCGGGCCGGAAGGAATCTTGGCATCCGGCATCCAGTCGCTTACGGGAAAATTAATCATGACTTTGAAAGGAGTTGATGGTTATTTGATGATACCCAGAAGAACCGAGACCGGCACGGAAATGAAGCCCAGGCAGATCACGGCGCCGTAGGCGATGGCGACAAAGTTGTAAAAGGGCCGGATTTTGCGGGAATCAGCGCCAACCGTCTGGAAGATGGACTGCACACCGTGGCGCAGATGGCTGAACAGCATCAGGATGGCCAGGATGTAGAAAGCGGAGCACCATACATTGGAGAAACCGGCGACGATCATCTTGTACACGTCAAAGGTTTCCACCGTGCCGTCGGAAATAAAGGCGGTGTACTGGGTGGGATCATAACCCACGCGCAGGGTATACTGGTACAGGTGGTAGATCAGGAACACCAGAACAGTCAGGCCGGTGTAGATCATGTAGCGGGAGGAGAGCGTAGCCTTGATCGTATTCTTGAACACGTAAGGTTCGCGGGCGGCGTGGTTTTCCAGCTTCAGTTGAATGGTCAGCCAGACATGGATGACAAAGATCACCGCAAGACCCAGGCGGATGCCCCAGAGGGCGGCTTCCGGCATGGAGTGTAGGCCGTAGGCGTAAGTGTTGATCCATTCAGGGCCTCCGAAAATGAGAAGGTTGCCTGCCAGGTGTCCCGCGAGGAACAAGACCAAACATAACCCCGTCAGCGCCACAATGATTTTGCGGCCGATGGAGGATGTTACGAATGTACATATGGTTTTTACTAGTGCATTCATAGGCGCTCTAATGAAATAAATGCGTCTCCACAGGATGCCCGGTTCAAACCCGGATGGCAAGCCTCTTCTTGAATTCCCGGCGCTTTTTGGATTTTTGAAAAGACGCGGAAAGACATTGCAATTCACTAGTTTGGAATAGTTACAATTTTGTTACCTGTTCCGGCTTGACGCGGCTTTCCGCATGGGCGTATCGTCTGGGCATGAAAAGGAGTAAAAAAGAGGTATTGGACGCCGATTTTGCGGCGGCGCGCGCTGGCGTACTGGATGTGGCCGCATTTCTGGACCGGGTGGACCGCGGGGAAGGGGAGGCGGATTTCCGTTACCGTGCCCTGGTGGAAGTGCTCCCCCTTCTCTCCGTATCCGGAGCCGGACGCGTCCGGGCCATTCTGGAAGCCCTTTCCTACAGGGATGACGCCGTGCCGGAAACCGCCGCCGCCAAAGCGGCCTGCGGAGCCCCGAACCTCAACAAATAAAAATCATGGCATTTATAGAACCTCATATACACATGGTGTGCCGTACCACGGACGAATACAGGGCCATGGCGCAGGCAGGTTGTCTGGCGGTAGGGGAACCGGCATTCTGGGCCGGCTATGACCGTTCTTCCGCGGACGGTTTCCGGGACTACTTTGTGCAGCTGACGGAATGTGAGCCGGCCAGGGCGGCCAAATTCGGCATGGACCATTATACCTGGCTGTGCATCAATCCCAAGGAAGCGCAGGACGTGGCCTTTGCCCGGGAGGTGATGAAGCTCATTCCGGAGTTCATTGACCGTCCCAACGTCCTTGGCATCGGGGAGATAGGGCTGAACCGGAACACCTCCCATGAGATGACCATTTTTGAAGAGCATCTGGATTTGGCGATACGCCTGAACCAGCTGGTTCTGATTCACACGCCCCACCTGGAAGACAAGCTGAAGGGAACCAAAATGATTCTTTCAGCCCTGAAAAACCGTCCGGAGCTGGACCCTGGCCGTGTGCTGGTGGACCACTGCGAGGAACACACTTTTCCGTTGGTAAGGGAAGCGGGCTACTGGGCCGGGCTGACCCTGTACCCCACCAGCAAGCTGAATCCCAAGCGCGCGGCGGATATGCTGGAGATATACGGGATGGACCGCGTCTGGGCCAATTCCGCGGCGGATTGGGGGGATTCCGACCCTCTGGCGTTGACCGCTCTGGCCTGCGAGCTCCATAAGCGTGGTTTTTCCCGGCAGGAAACGGAGAGGCTTCTTTTAGCCAATCCGGAGGCGTTCATGGGGCAGTCCCCGAAGTTTCGGAAAATCTCGTCCCACTAATTCTGTCCATGGGCGGCGCAGCAGGCGTGGGTCATGAGTCTCCGTCTGGAAGGAATACGGTGAAGATGGCTCCGAGAATAACTGCTGCGTCGTCCAGAAGGCCCAGCTTGCCGATTCCATCAAACAGAAACTCATCAGGGGTCAGAATATAGGCGGTGGCTATGGCGACCAGCCATATATTCCGCTTGTTGAAAAATCGTGGCTTTCCTTCTTTGCCTTTCAAATACCGGAAAAGGCGCAGGAGCAGTTGCTGTTTTTGAAGATTCATGATTGGAATAAATAGGTGCATCTATTAGGGATTTTACCCGGTCAGGGTGGAGTTTCCCTGTGACATTTTGTACGCGGGACTGTCGGTTACTGAAAGAGTGTGCAGTTCCGGACATGAAAGGAAGATGGTTTTTCCGGTGTTCCCTTGCGGCTGTTCCAAAGTGAAGGAGGGGCTCATGGATGGGAACAACGGCAGGAAAGAATTGAAACGTTCCTGCCGGAAATGTTTTTGAACTGTTTTTTAACAATAAAAGAAGGTACCTCACGCTGTCGTGGGACCACTTTAAGGAAAGACGGGGAAACCGTATGCTTACGGTAGCGCATCATCAGGGCCGTCAGGCCAAGAAGGCACAACGTGGCCGTTGCGGGTTCTGGAACGCTGTAAGCTCGTTCATCAATTATCCTGCTTGCTCCTGTGAAAGGGAGGAATTATGGACGTAACAGTCATTCCTGCGTTGAATAGAGGTGTGTAACTATCTGAACACTGGATATGGGAGCACCATGCAGGAGTTCTTCCTATTTGCATACATAGCGGATTACAAATCCGAAG
>NZ_JAJBTT010000046.1 GCF_020860705.1 Akkermansia sp. | reverse complement strand
GATGAAAAACTACCTCAAATACCTCTTCCCACCGATTTTGGCGTTGACCCGAAAAAAAGAAACCGCAAGTACTAATAAACAGTAACTTGCGGTATGAAAAGGGTGGTACCGACGGTGGGACTCGAACCCACACTCTTTTGGAACTCGATTTTGAGTCGAGCGCGTCTACCATTCCGCCACGTCGGCACGTGAAGCGGTGAAATTAAGCGGCAAAGGGGCCGGAGAGTCAAGATTTTACTGTGAAATATGAACGTTCTACCGAAAAAAACGGAGGGAATCCGCCATGGATTCCCTCCGGGATGTTTCCCAATGGAAAGAACTCTTAGAACGAGTAGCGCACAGTGGCGTTGACGCTCTGGTTGGTCATATGTTCCCGCTGTTCCAGATGGTAGAAGGCTCCGGCGCTCCAGGCGCTGGAAATGACCCAGTTCAGGCCGGCATTGACGATCAGGGCGTGGCGTCCGGGATGGACTCCGTCCGCCCGGAAGGGCGTGCCAAAGGCGTCCGTTTTTACGGAAGCGTTGCGGCGGGAGACGTCTCCGGCGTAAGCCACGGTCACCTGCGGCAGCAGGTACTGGCCCTTGCCGACGGCGATCTGCTTCTGCCAGGTGAGGCCGGCGGGGATGCTCCAATTTTGTACGGAGCCGTCCTGGTACCAGGCGGTGCCGGAACCGGAACGTTCTCCGAAGGAGCCCTGGGAGCCGTACAGGAATTCGATGCCCGCGAAGGGCTTCAGCACATCCGTATTGCTCAGGCGGATGTTCCAGGTTCCCTTCAGGCCGAAGCCGTACACGTCATCGTTCCATGAGGCGGTCGTGGGGCTGCCGCCCAGCGTTCCGTCCGCGTCGTTGTCCATGCGGCCGTAGGTGAAGTAGCCGTCAATGTCCAGGCTGTTTCCGCGGCGCAGGTCGCGGTGGTAGCGCTGGTAGAGGGCCAGCATCAGGCCGTCCTGGTCCGCCTTGAACCGCCTGTCCGCGGAATGGAAGGAACCGAAGGTCTGGCCGAAGGCCGCTCCGGAGATCCAGTTTTTCGTCCAGGCGTAATCCAGGCCCACGGCATACCCGCCGCCCTTGTAGTCAAAGCCGGAGGCACCCGTGGAGGAGGAGACGTTCATGAAGTCCCCCAGGCCGGAGAACCAGATGTTGCACTTGCCCGGACCGCGGAAGTCCAGCTGGGAGGCCGTTGTATGGGCGAAGCTGTCCACCACCCGAATGGAAGACCACAGCGTGTTGGCGATGCGGGAGGCTTCTTCCCCGCGCAGGGCCTTCACGGCGTTGATGTTGACCTTTCCGTTGAAGATCAGGTGCAGCCCGTCACTGGAAACAGTGAAGTCCGTATCTGTGACCAGGTCCGTACGGCCCTTCAGCGTGGGATCAATGCCGGTCAGGTCCCACAGGGAGCCGTCCGGATCAATGGCGGTGCCGGGATCCAGGTTGACCAGGGACAGGGAGAAGCTCTGTTCCTTGCTGAAGAGCAGGTTGTCTCCAATGACCACGTTGACGTGCGCTCCGTCCACATGGTAGGAGGAGGAAACGTTCATCTGGGAATAGGTGTCCGCTCCGGTGTGGGCGGCATCAGCCGCCGTCGTTCCGTTTACGATGAACGTGAGTTCCTGCACTCCGCCCCAGGCGTTCAGGCCGCCTTCATAGTGGTGGTAGCCTGCGGAAGAACCGGAGCCGATAACGATTTCACTGCCGTAATAGGTGACTTCTCCCTTGAACGTGCCGGATCCGGAGACGGTGGAACCGCTGTTCGTTTCCATGTTGGAAAGAACGGTGGCGCCGTTCAGCGCCAGGTGTCCCGGATTGGCCGGATGGGCGAGTGCTTCCCCCAGCCGGATGCTCCCGCCTTCCACGCCCAGGCTGGCGTCCCTGCCGTTCAGAACGAGGGTGGCGTTATTGCTGATGACGACGTTTTCCGCCGCGTAGGAACCCTTGGCGACAACCTTCACGTCCTGTGCCGTGATATTCAGGTTGGCAAAAGCGCCTCCGTCGGCGGCAGAGGCGCTGTAGCCCACCGTGCCGGAGTGTTCCCAGTTCAGGCTCTGTTCCTTGTCATCCTTCCCGGCCAGCGTGAGCTGCCCGGATGTGCCGCTGACGGCGCTGGAAGAAATGACGGCGTCTGACTGGCTTAAATCCACCTCCCCTCCTTCCAGCACGATGCCGTGCTCAGGCAGGTTTTCCCCGATGATGACCTTGGAGCCTTCACCCACGTAGATACTTTCCCCGGGATTGACGACGATGGGAGCGCCTTCACCCAGGAATACCTGGCCCTGCAGGCGGTAGCTCATGCGGTAGTTTTCCAGCTGGAAGCCGGCCACCTTCGTGCCGTACATGGCCCTGATACCGTCCTTGATCTGGTCCAGCGTGACGACCCAGGCGGAATCCGTGGTATTGAGCACCGTGGCGCCTACCGTGGCGTTCCGGGCCAGGTCCAGATTTACGTTCAGTCCGTCAAAGCCCACTTCCAGAGCCGTTCCCTCTGTATTCTGCACCAGGGTTCCGTTGAGCAGCGTCATGTTTTCCGCAATGGCAAGCGTACCGCTGCCGGAGATGGAGCCCTGGTTGTTGAGGGCAGCCCCGTCACGGAGGATCTGGGAATTCCCGGTCAGGGTGACGGTGGAGCCGTAGCCCACGTTGACGCGATTGAACAGTCCGGCCGCTTTTTCCGTGGAAATGGTCCAGTTCGCCTTGTTGTCCGCACTGCCCACGTTGAGGGTGACGGAGGAATGGTGGGTGGCCGTATCGTCCTTGTTGGTGTTGACGGTGGTCCGCACCGTGTAGTCAAACAGCCCAGGATCCGCGGCCGTGCCGGACAGCAGCGTAATGGTATCCACGGAGCCTTCCGCTCCGGAGCCGCCCAGTTCCCAGACGCCGCTGATGGCGGCGCCGGCGTGCACGGTGATGTTGTCCGCGGTGTTTTCCGTAGAAAGGCCGGACCCCGTATTGGAGCCGCTGTAGAAGGCATATGCCGTTGCGCTGTCTCCCGTTGCCGTCGCTTCAAGGACGCCGGTGGAACCGATGGTGGTCGTGATGCCGGCTCCGCCCATCAGGGCAGCCGCCGTGTTGCCGGCTGTAACCGCGCTGACGGTTCCGTTGATGGTGCCTGTGGTCAGGGAGAATTCCGCCAGCAGGCCGTAGGCTTCCGCCGTTCCCGTGGAGGAGGCGGTGATGGACCCGCTGATGTCTCCCACGGTCAGGGATCCGGTGGAGCGTGCTCCGGCGGCCGTTCCGGTCATGGCTTCCGCCCGGATGGCGCCGCCCACATTGCCGATGGTAATATTGGAATGGGTTTGGTAACCTCCTTCCTCTCCGGCGAAGAGACCGTAGGCGTCCATGCCGTTGGTGGCGGCGGTAATGCTTCCCGTTGCTCCCAGGTCTCCCAGCGTGATGTTTTCCCTGGCTTCAATGCCGATGGCGGAAAAGTCTTCGCTTTCATCATTGGAGCCGGAGGTTGCGGTGATTTGACCGTCCAGCCGGGTAATGTTCACCTGCCCGTAATTGGACTGGATGCCTCTGGCTCCGTAGCCGTCGGTCGTCGTTGCGGAAATGCTGCCGGTGGAGGAGAAGGCGCCGATGTTGACGTCCTTGTAGCGCGGGCCCTGGTAATCCATGGTGTTTCCGTAGGCATACAGGCCCCGTGCATAGTTTCCCGTTCCCAAATTCACGGAGATTGTCCCTGCCATCGTACCGATGTCCAGGCGCCCCTGATAGGCATAAATGCCATTGGAGGAGAAGTTGGCCGTGATGGAGATGAGGGCGTCTTCCGTGATGGTTCCGATGGAGAGTATTTTCCCGTAGCTCCGGATGCCTGTGGCATTCGTATTTGCTGCGGAAATGTTGAAGGTTCCTGCCAGGGTGCCGATGTCCAGATTGACTCCGGAGGAGGTGTCAATGCCGAAAGCGTTATTTTTCGTGGAGGAGACGTTGAATTCGGCGTTTCCGGCAATGGTGTCAATGCTGAGGGTACCTGATTTTCCCCAGATTCCGCGCACATTGCTGGAGCCCGTCATGTTGAAGGTGGCGGAGACCTTTCCCAAGTCTGCATCGGAGGCCGTTCTGGCCACGGTGGCGTCATAAACGCCGGTCAGGTCTTCCTTGCTGGTATCCTGGGCGTGGACCGTTCCCAGCATGCCGAGGCAGGCCAGGGTCATGGCCACAGCCTGCATCCGGTGCCTGGCGTGGTACAGGGAGGTTTCCGCAGGAGTGTGGAATATTCCGGACTTCAAGGAGGCCGGACCATCATAGTCTGCTCCGTTCAAGCGGAGCGTGTTGGATGAATGCATGTATATGGTCTGAATGCCGGAATACTCGCCGGCGGTTCATAAGATACTTCGAGGCTGGCGATCTGGCTCGCTGCCCATTGGAAATGGACAACATACAGTGGCGGTACCGCTCCGGATTCACACCGGATTCCCCATTTATTTCCTGCTCGTGCCACGAGCTTCCCGGAAGTGCCTTCCGTAAATCATGAAGGCCCGGTCAACATACCACAGGGGTACTACACGGTCAATATTCGGTGCATTTCTTTATGAAGAAGTGCGCATTATATTGAATATCAAAAAATTATTTTTCTTTCTTTTTTGACTCAGGTTGCGTGAAGGAAAGCTGTACCTCTAACGTTTTTTTACGGCCAGGGGCAGTCCTGCCACCATGAAGTAGACTTCATCCGCGCTTTTGGCCAGAAGCTGGTTGGCTATTCCCAGACCGTCGCAGTAGTGGCGCGTTTCCGCGTCCGCCTGGCTGATGCCCATGCCGGTTTCAGAGGAAACCAGAACCCAGGGCACGGGGGACTGGGGGATGAGTTCCTTCAATGCCTCTATTTCTTCAATCAGGGCTTCCTGGAAGGGGAGGTAGTCCGTGGGATCCTTCTGGGCGTACAGCGTATTGGAGGCAAGCAGGGTGACGCATTCCAGAATCACGCCGTCCACCTGGTCCAGCAGGCCGGATTCCCGCACGGTGGCGGCTACCCGGCGGGGGCATTCCAGCGTGAGCCAGTTGTTAGGGCGGCGTTCCCGGTGCTTCCGGACGCGGTACTCCATGGAGCCGGCCCCGGGCCAGACTTCAGCTGTGGCAACGTACAGGATTTTTTTCCCGAATCCGGCGGCTATTTTTTCAGCATATTGGCTTTTGCCGCTTCTGATGCCGCCCAGGACGAGCGTCATGCGGGGAGAAGGGGCGTCAGTGTTTAGAGAGGTAGCGTTCATGGGATTCAAGCATGGCCTGGTGGGAGTTCAGGAAGTCATCCAGGCTGAAGACTTCCAGGGTGATGGGAGGGGAGAAGCGGATGTTCCACATAGGGTGGAGGATGGCGTCCAGCGTATCAGCCGGCATGTGGTGCAGGGATTTGTGGTCCCGTTTTTCCAGCCCGTGCAGGTGGCACATGCGTATGTCCGGCAGCCAGAGCGGCAGCAGTTCTTCCGGACGCAGGCCTTCCTTCCAGACGTGGCCTATGTCAAAGCAGCGGGAATGGGGCGTAGCGGAGACCAGCTGGTCCAGATAGTCGGTAGGGTGGCGTTCCAGGTTTTCCATGGCCAGGCATTCCGGAGCTGGCAGATGGGGCGTGATCTGATCCAGGCTGCGGAGGATGCGTTCCGTTTCACGCTCCGTGAGGTGCGGGCGCATGTCCGGACTGGGAATGTGGTCCGTGACTACGTGCATGACCCACGTGTAGGGATTCAGTTCCCGGGTCAGGTCAATGGCGCGGATGATGTTTTCCGTAAAGCGGCGGCCTGATTCCTCCGTGGCGAATCCGCCGTCCGTGGGCAGATGCACGTTCCACTTGACTCCGGCGTCGGCGGCGATGTGCCCCAGCTCCCTGATTTCCGCGGGGGTAATGAGGCCTTCCCCATGGTCGCCCGCTTCCAGCAGAAGGAGGGCGATGTCATCCGCGTAATGGACGCATTCCCTGATGGCGGGGACGTAGTAGTCCGGAATGATGAAGGAAGTGCAGCCGATGTTGAGGCCCGGAACGCGGCATTTTTGCGGAGCTTTCATAAAGTGCAGAAGGTGAGCAGGACGAGCCATTCCGTACATTCCACGGTGCAGCCGAATACATCCCCGGTGACGCCGCCCAGGCGGCGGCGGGCATACAGGAGCAGGGCGGTGGATCCAGCCAGCGCAGTGAGCAGAGCATACAGCCCGTGCCAGCCTGCCAGCGTGCAGGCCGCCAGGGTGATGGCGGCGGCGCCCAGGGCGTGGACGGGGCGCGTTCCCTGTTTAAAGGCTTCCCCCATGCCGCCGGGGCGCGCTCCCGGAAAACGCATGGCGATGAAGATCTGGCTGCGGGCCAGCAGGGCGGCCAGGGCGCATGCCGTGAGCAGCAGCTCCCAGGAACCGCTGGCCGCTAGGGCCGCCAGGGCGGCGGCCTTGAAGGCCAGGTTGAAGAACAGGGCCGTGCCGCCGAAGGTGCCCAGGCGGGAGTCTTTCATGATTTCCAACCTGCGTTCTTTCGGCACTTCCACGGGAAGCCCGTCTCCGCAGTCCGCCACGCCGTCCAGATGCAGTCCGCCCGTGATAACTACCCAGCACGCGCAGCCGATGACGCCGCAGATCAGCGGGGGAAAGAGCAGGGAGGCCCCCCACGTGAGGCCGCCGGCCAGCCCCCCTACGACGATGCCGACCAGCGGAAGCCAGGCGGAGATTCCGTTCAGGTCGTTTTGCAGCGGCCACGGTCCTACGGGCAGCCGGGTCAGGAAGCCGAAGGCGGAGCGGATGGTGGTGATGACGGCCATGGTGCGGGAATGGGGGAGTTAGCGCGGGACGGTGATGTCCAGTTCCGGCAGGGTTTTCATTTCAGACAGCACGCGCGTGGCGGCGTCCAGCAGCGGGAAGAAAAGGGCCGCCCCGGTGCCTTCCCCCAGGCACAGGCCGAGGTCCATGTACATGGTGACGCCGATGTGGTCCATGATGAGCTTGTGCCCCGGTTCCGCAGAGTTGTGGGAGCCGATGAAGTATTGCGCCGCTTCCGGGCGGATGCCCTGGGCGATGGCCGCCGCCGCCCCGGCGATAAAGCCGTCAATGACAATGGGAACGCGCAGGGAGGCCGCGCCCAGCATCAGTCCGGCCATGGCTCCTATTTCCGGTCCTCCCACCTTCGCCAGCACGTCGATGGCGTCGGAAGGGTCCGGCTTGTTCAGGGCAATCCCCTGTTCGATCAGTTCTATTTTTTTGCGGATGACTTCCCCCTTTACGCCGGAGCCGCGGCCCGTCACGGTCTCCACCGGCGTGCCCGTCAGCACGGCTACGATGGCGGAGGACGGCGTGGTGTTGCCGATGCCCATTTCTCCGGCGGCCACGATGTCCAGCCCCCTGGCTTTTTCCTCACGGGCCATGTCAATGCCCACTTGCAGGCATTCCAGCGCCTGTTCACGCGTCATGGCCGGGCCCTGGCTGAAATCGTTGGCCCCGTGCATGACTTTTCTGTTCACCAGTCCCGGCAGGTCTCCGAAGTCGTAATTCACGCCTACGTCCACTACGGAGAGGCGGGCTCCCGCATTGCGCGTGAAGGCGTTGATGGTCCCGCCGCCTTTCAGGAAGTTGCGGGTCTGGATGTAGGTGACGTCCGTGGACGTCAGGCTGAGTCCGTGGTCGGCAATGTGGTGGTCCGAGGCGAAGAGGACGACGGCCTTGTCCTTCAGGCGCGGCGCGGGATTGCCGGTCATGGCGGCAATCTGGATGGCCACGGGTTCCAGTTTTCCCAGGGCAAGAGGGGGCTTCGCCAGGATTTTCTGATGTTCCAGGGCGGCTTTGGCGGCCTCTTCGTCCAGCGGGGGGATATGCAGTTTATTCATGATGGTTGGAAATGGGAAAAGAAGAAAAGGATGAGGGAGAAAATCAGTGTGCCCGTGAAGGTTGTCATCCACATGAGACGTATGGCCAGGGCCAGATCCCGGACGGTGGCTTCCGTGCGTCCGAAGCCTATCCAGGGATAATCTGCGGGAATTCCCTGGTAGGAGACCGGACCGCCGATCCGGAGGCCGAGAGCGCCCGCAAAAGCCGCTTCGCTCCAGGCGGAATTAGGGCTTGCATGCGAATGGCGGCAAGTCCATCCCACAGTGAGGGCCATCCGCGCGGACGCTCCCTTCACGAATAGGGAAGCCACGGAAATGCACGGCAGGATGAGGCGCGCCGGGATAAAATTGAGCGCATCGTCCGTTCGGGCGGCGAATGTGCCGAAGTGTCTGTACTGGTCGTTTTTCTTTCCCCACATGGCATCCAGAATGTTGAAAACGCGGTGGACCAGGGCGGCGGAGGCCGCCCCGAAGGCGCCCCCTATCAAACATCCTGCTGCGGCCCAGAACAAGGTGGAAAAGACGCCATCCGTCAAATTCTCCGCTACGCTTTCAATAGCCGCGCGGGCAATGCCGTGACGGTCCAGCCGTTCCGTGTCACGCCCCACGATCATGGAAACGGCGCGTCGCGCGTCGCCGTCATTCCCTGTACGCAGGGGCTTTGCCACCCGCAGCGCGTGTTCCGCCAGGCCGCGCGGAGCCATGCAGATGTAAATGACCAGAACAGCCGGAATCCAGGGAATCCACGGAGAGGAAGAGAGGGAAAAGGGAAGGAAAAACACCGCGCAGGCGAACCATATGGCAGCGCAGGTTCCGAGCGCCGCCGTCATTCCCGCCATAAAAGTTCCCCCCCACAGCCGCCGCGCCAGGGCTTCCATGCGGCGCGCGCACCACCCGATCAGGCAGACGGGATGAAACCTGTTGGGGGGATCCCCTGCCAGAATATCCAGCAGAAGGGCCGCAGGCAGGATGAAGGGGCACGGGAACATGGGTCAGCGTTTCAGTTGAAGGAGGCGGTAGATGGTCTTCAGGTCCAGATGTTCCCGGACCACGTCCGCCAGGCGGTCCAGCGCGCCGTCCAGGTCATAGGAAGTGTGCAGGGCGGGATTGGGAGGCAGGCCGGAATCTTCCCTCACCATGTTGATGAAGGCGCGGCGGAACTGGTCTCCGTCCAGAAAGCCGTGCAGGTACGTGGCCCAGATGCGGCCTTTGCCATAACCGCAGGGGGAACCGTCCTCCCGGAACATGATGGGCGCGCTCGTTTCCCCATGGAGGGTGACGCCGTGGTGGATTTCATAGCCCGCGGCAGCCGGGGGCAGAGGGGTCGTTGCCTGGCGCACGTTGAGCAGTGTTTTGGCGGCGGCGAAGGTGGTGGAAAGTTCCAGCAGTCCCAGCCCCGGCGTTCGTTCCTCCATGGATTCCATGTGCAGCGGGTCCAGAATGTCCGTTCCCAGCATTTGCAGGCCGCCGCAGACGCCCAGAATCCATTTTCCCTTTCCGGCGTGCCGGCGGATAGGTTCTTCCAGCCCGGCGGCGCGCAGGAGGGCCAGGTCCGCCGCCACGCTCTTGGTGCCGGGGAGGATCACCAGGTCCGGGCTGCCCCATTCCTCCCGTGTCCGCACCTGGCGCAGGCGTACGTCCGGTTCCGCCGCCAGCGGGGCGAAGTCCGTGAAATTGGAAACGTGGGCGGGCATCACTACGGCTACGTCCAGGCTGTCCGCATGCTTGGCGTGCCCGTCCTGTTCAAAGGGGAGTGCGGCCCGGTCTTCTTCCGGAATGTTGATGTTCCGTATCATCGGGATGACGCCCAGCACGGGCTTGCCCGTATGGTCCAGCATGTAACGGTGCGCCGGGGCCAGCAGGCCGGGGTCCCCACGGAATTTGTTGACCACGAACCCTGCCAGCAGCTCTTTTTCCCAGGGGGAGAACGTCATCCACGTTCCCAGGAAAGAGGCGTACACGCCGCCACGGTCAATGTCCCCGGTGAGCAGAACCCTGGCGCGCGCGTAGCGGGCCATGTTCATGTTCACCACGTCGACGGATTTCAGGTTGATTTCTCCGGGACTGCCTGCCCCTTCCAGGCAGAGGACGTCATATTCGTCCGCCAGGGAATCATACGCGCGGCGTACGTCCGGCCAGAAGCGCCTTTTGGCCGTGAAATATTCCCCCGCCTCCATATGGCCCACGGCGCGGCCCATGACAATCACCTGGGAGCCGGTGTTGGAATGGGGCTTGAGCAGGATGGGGTTCATCCTGGCGTCAGGGTCAATGCGGCAGGCCCGGGCCTGCACCATCTGGGCGCGGCCCATCTCCTCCCCCAGGGCGGTTACGCCGGAATTGAGGGCCATGTTCTGCGCTTTGAACGGAGCCACCCGGTGCCCGTCCTGGAGAAAAATGCGGCAGAGGGCCGCCGTGAGCACGCTTTTCCCCGCATCGGAGCAGGTCCCCTGGATCATCAGGGCCGGTTTGGGCGGCCTGCGGAGAATGGCGGGGCCGTTTCCTTTCAGTTCGGTTTGCAGGGCCTCTTCCAGCCTGGCGTGTTCCTCCGGCGTGCGGACGCCTGCGCGGAACCAGCCGCCTGTTTCCAGCCCCGGATAATTGGAGCAGTCGCGCAATGCGATACCGTGGTTTTTCAGAAGACGGGAAGCCAGCCCGGAGGGCGCTCCCGGCAGGCGGAAGAGCAGGAAATTGGCCTCGGACGGGAGCACGGCGGCGCCCGGCAGGGCGGAAAGCCTGCGGAACAAATCCTCCCGGCGTTCCCGGTTCAGGGCGCGTTCCCCGTCTGCCCAGGAAGACGGCTGTTTCAGCACGGCGCGTGCCGCCGCCGCTGCGAAGGCGTTCACGTTCCAGGCGGGCAGGGACTGCCGCAGCCGTTCCGCCAGTGGAGCGGCGCAGACAGAGAAGCCGCACCGGACGCCGGCCATGCCGTAAAATTTAGTCAGGGAACGCAACACCACCAGGTTGGGAAGAACAGCCGCGTCACGGAGAAGGGATTCCGTTTCTTCCGCATAATCCATGAAGGATTCGTCCAGAATCCAGATGACGCCGGGGCGGTCCTGCACGGCCTGGCGGAGGGCCTGCACATGCAGCAGTCCTCCGGACGGATTGCAGGGATTTGCCAGGAAAATGGCGCTTCCGTCTGCGGCCTTTTCCCCCAGCACGCAGGGAGATGGCGTAAAGGAATCCCTTTCTTCTATCTGGGGAGAAAGGACCTTCGTACCGTGGCGGAGGCAGGTCAGCCTGTACTCGGAAAAGGCTGGTTCCGGAATGACGGCCTGTTTCAGGCCCAGTGCACGCGGGAGCGCATGAATCAATTCGTTAGCTCCGTTTCCGAAGGCGAAGCATCCGGAAGGCAGGTCGTAACGGGCCGCCGCCGTTTCCCTTAATTCCTTCATGTCCGGGGAAGGATAGGGAACCGCGTCGTCCATGGCCCTCCACAGTGCGGAAGCAATGAACTCCGGCATTCCTTCCGGCCTCAGGTTGACGCTGAAATCCAGAATATCCCGTTCGGAGCGCCGTGCATCCGCAGCCAGGGATTTTAAATCCCCTCCATGTGAAAAAGTGTTCATGCCGCGGTGCCTGGGGCCGGAGGATTCAGACGGGAGTGTGGGGGAGGCGTCTGTTTTGAATAAAGGAAGGGGGCGCCTTGGAAAAAGTAGTTGTCCATGAACCGGAAGCTCCGCTGAAAACGGGAATCCTTCCCGGGGAAGGGGAAGGAGGGGATGGCGCTCGTCATGGGCGCATCATGTCCTGTCCTCTCCCGGAGTGACAAGACAAAAATGGAGCGCTTCCTGCGGAAAAGGGGACGAGGCGGCGAGTGCGGAAGCGGGAACGTCCGTCATGTGGCGGAATGTTCAAAGAAAAATTTTTTTGGCTTGTCATACCGGTTCCTTTGGTATTTTATCCCTCCCATGAACCCTTATGGGAAGGGTTACAGACCTCAGGGATGCCCATAGCCGGGCAGGAAATAGATGGGGAATACCGGTGTGAATCCGGAGCGGTACCGCCACTGTAAGCGAGCTTGTCTCGCAAGCCAGAAAACCAGCCTGTGGGGTTGTCCAACTGTCCGGCGAGTTACCGGACGTAAGGCGTTACAACCATGCTTTATACGAAGAAAGCCCTTCAAATGGGCGCTATTGCCGTTGGCCTTGCAGCATTCGCAGGCCAGTCCTCCCTTGCTGAATCCGCCAAAAAGGAAGATTCCAAGCCCGTCGCCAAGACGGAAACCATGCAGGTCTTGCCGGAATTGACCATGGCGTCCCACTTTGTGGGCGTGCCGTATAATCAGTCAGGGGTTTCCGTTTCCGTGATCAATCCGAAAGAATACGAGAAGGAAGGAATTGAAACCCTGACGGGAGCTCTTTCCCAGATGCCCGGCGTCTACACGTTGGACGGCGGCGGTGTTTGGCAGCGCGGTTCCGTGAGTAACACCGTCATTCGCGGCATGAGTAAAGAGGATTATACCCTCACCATGATAGACGGTATGCGCATTAGTGATTCCAACATGTCCGGCAACAAGATGTTGGGGATTAGCAATCTCTTCACAGTGGGCAATGTGGAAGTGGTGAAAGGCGCCCAGGGTGCGGTGTTTGGCTCCGGAGCTATCGGCGGTGTGATTGCCATGGATACTCCGGAAGGGGAGGGAAAACCGTTGACCACGATTTTTGCCGAAGCCGGTTCTTATGGAACATTCAATAGTTATGTGACGTCCTTGGGGAAAATTAAAAATCTTTCCTATTTTGTAGGCGTTGGTTTTGAGACAACGGAAAATGATCCTACTTTGTATCCGTCTATTTTTGACAATAGAACGGGAATGAACGATTTTCGTCAGTGGCAGGAAGCGGTACGTCTTGGCTATGATGTGAACGACAAGGTAAAGTTGAGTTTCACCTACCGCCGTCTGGATTCTTATTTTGAATATCCCACTCCCCAGGAAATTTATGGTGGTCCTCCTACATGGGAAACTACGATCGACCCTCATCTTTACAATACGGAAGATAAGAATCGCAGTAATTTGATTACCGGCCGTGTTGATGCCGAGCTTACCGAAATTTGGCGTACAAGTTTTATGCTGGGGTATTATACCATGAATTACTCATGCCATACTCCTGAAAATGATTTTCAGCCTAACGTCATGATCAACCGTCGTTCCCAGATGGAATGGCGCAATGCATTAGCTTGGAATAAGCATTGGACTACTGTTTTAGGCATGGCTTGGGACCGTGATGATTATTACGGAAAAAATAATTACAAGATGCAGGATGATTTGGAAAACGTTTATGCATTTTTTGCCGAACAGATGTGGTCTCCTGTAGAAAGTTTTAATTCCAGTCTCGCCCTACGTTTGGAGCATTCCACGGTGTGGAATAATAATCTGACATGGAGATATGCCAATTCGTGGAAAGTTGCAGGCAAAGATTCCTCCACGCGAATTTTGGGATCGATAGGTTCCGGATTCCGTTCCCCGACTTACTTTGAACGTTATGGCCTTTCTACGGCAGGCTGGAATTATGCCGGGAATCCGGATTTGAAGCTGTCTCGTTCCTTGGGGGGGGATTTGGGAGTTGAGCAGAAATTGGCTGAACATCATTATGCTACTGTAACTGCGTTTTGGACGCGCATCAATGATCAGATATCCGGTTCCGGTTCAAGAACCATCAATGGTGTCAACTATACGTCGTGGGAAAATGTGAGTCATGCCACTTCCTATGGTCTAGAAGTTGATTTCAGAGGCGAATTTGGAGATTCATGGAAGTCCGGTTATCGTGTGAATTACACGTTCACAATGCCTAAGGCAAACGATATTGCTTCCAACAACAAATATTCAGCTACGACTATTCAGCTTCCCAATACGGCGCGCCACGTGGTGAATGCTGAGATTTATACCACTCCTCAGGAAAAATGGACTGTCGGAGCCGGTGTTACTGGAGCCATGGGACGTACGGATTTTGCTTCTACACGCTTGGATAATTTTTATACGGCGAGATTGTTTGTCAATTACAAGGCTACGGAAAACATGACGTTCCATGTTCGCGTAGAAAATCTGTTCGATCAGGATTACGTGATGACCAATGCCTATCTGCTGGGAGCTCAGCAGGCCCGAGGCATCGGTGTTTATGGCGGCGTAACGGTTGAATTCTAATTGCTTTTCAGAACTAATTGTTGATTGCACCCCATCTTCTGTCTTGCGGGTTGTTCTAGGCGAAGGGAACAGCCACGGGCGGAAGATGGGCTTTTTGTTTTCCGGAGGTTCCGGAATAGGTTAATATCAAGCAGTAATTCAGGCTGTGTTTCGCTGGCTGTCCATTCTGGGGGCGTTGGTCCTCGCTGTTTTTCTGGGGGGAGTTTTTTATTTCTCCCAGAGGGAGGCGCATATTTGGCATGAGGCCTCCGGACAGGCTGACGGCAGGGGAATGCCTGCCGTGTTTGACGGCTTTGTGGAACGGTGGAACAGGGCGGTGGAGCGGGAACTGCACCGGGAACTGGCGGGAGGGGAGCAGAAGAAAAAGCTGCTGGCCGTTTCCCGCGGGGAAGGGGATGCGCGGCGTCTGGCGGAGCAGGAACGTTCCGTGGAGCGCATCAGGAAGAGGCTGGAATTAAAGGACCATATCCGCATGCTTCCCGTGGGGGAAATCCCGGAAGGGCTGGAATGGCAGACCGGAATGGATGAACCGGAAGTGGGCGATCCCCGGGCCGTGAAAGGAGGGCAAGTCCGGCTGTGGATCAATACGCCTTTCCCCGGTACCTTGAGGGCATTCGGGCCCGGAAGTGAGAATTTTTTCAACTACTCCGCCGTTGACAATGTGTGGCTTCCCCTGGTGGGACTGCATCCGGAAACCTTCCGGCCCATCCCGGGGCTGGCAGACCGCTGGGCCGTCTCCGCAGACGGGAAAACCGTTTTTTACCATCTGGACCCGGAGGCGGCGTATTCGGACGGGCGCCCCGTTCGTGCACAGGATTTCCTGCTGAATATCTGCCTCCGCACGTCCGACTTTGCCAGGGATCCTTTCTGGACCACCCTGTTCCGGTCCTCGTACGACCAGATCACGGTGTACGGGGATTCCGTCATTGCCCTGACGCTGCCGTTTCCCGGTCCGCTGCTGCCTTACATGGCGTGTGTGGATTTTCATCCGGCACATCCCGGTTTTTACCATGATTTCAATTCCCTGTTTCTGGAACGCTACCAGTGGAAGGCCGTGCCGAATACGGGAGGCTATATGGTGGTTCCGGGAAAAATCCGGATAGGAGAGCGCATTACCCTGGCCCGGGTGAAGGACTGGTGGGCGAAGGACAGGAAATATTACCGTTATTCCTGCAATGCGGACCAGGTGGAGCATGTGTTTGTGGGCCTGGAAAACAAGGCGATTGAAATGTTCCGCCGCGGGGAGCTGGACATGATGAACGTCCGCAAGCCGGAAGTGTGGGAAAACAGACTGGAACTGCCGGAAGTGCACCAGGGCTACATAGACAAGTACAGCCTGGAAGCCGGATATGCCTGTCCCCCGTACGGTCTGTACCTGAATTGTTCCAACAAGCTGCTGAAAAATCCGGACATCCGCAGGGGGCTGGCTCATTCCGTCAACATGGGCATGGTGATTGATACCCTGTTCCGCGGGAACATGAGAAGGCTGGGTTCCTACATGGAAGGATACGGCGATTTGACGGTTCCGCTGAATGCGCCGGAATACAGCAAGAAAAAAGCCATGGAATATTTTGCGCGCGCCGGCTACCGGGAAATGGGAGAGGACGGCGTGCTGAAAAATGAACGAGGGGAACGGCTGGTTGTGGAACTGACCTTTGCGGATTCCTCCTCCCTGATAGTCAACATCTGCTCCCTGATCAGGCAGGAGGCCCTGAAATGCGGGTTGGACCTCCGGCTGGACTCTTTGACTTATAATGTCTGTTCCCGCAAGGTCTTTGAAAAACGGTACCAGGCCGCATTGTGGGCTTGGCCGCTGCAGACGCCGTTCCCCCGGTTGTATGAAACGTTCGCTTCCGAGCTGGCGTATGACGCCCGCGGCCATCCCGTGGGAAACACGAACAATATTTTTGCCGTGGCGGATGCTGAACTGGACGCCGCCCTGGATGCGGAACGGAATGCTCCGGATATTGTCTCCCTGCAAAAAGCCCTTCATCGCGCCCAGAAGCGTATTCAGGAGCTGTGCGTCTGGATTCCCGGCTGGCGGGAGCCCTATACGTACATTGCCTGCTGGCGCTGGATACGCTGGCCGGAATCCCCCACGCGCTTTTGTTCTCCCAGGATTTACAATCCTCTGGAATCCCACCTGTACTGGGTGGATGAAAAAATGAAGAGGGAAACGCAGGAGGCACGGCGCCGCGGCGTTCCGTTTGAAGAAAGGCATCAGGTGATACGCCTTGAAAGGCCGGATGACGCCGCCCCGTAATAAAACCAGGTCTTGAGCTTCTTTTTAAATTGAAAGGGGACGGTTTTTCACCATAATTTCCCTCATTGTTTCCTAGAACCGTTTATTGACTTCATCGCCATGAAATTATCACTTTTTTCCATCCTTCTTCTGGCAGGGCATCTTTGCGTGGCCGCTCCCATGCCTCTGCCGGAATCCAATGACGGCGCCAAGCATGTCTTTACCACCAATCAGGAAAACTTCCTGATGGACGGAAAGCCCGTGAAAATCATCTCCGGGGAAATGCACTATCCGCGCGTACCGCGGGAACACTGGAAAGACAGGTTCCAGCGCATGAAGTCCATGGGCATGAACACCGTCTGCACCTATCTGTTCTGGAACGTGCATGAGCCGGAGCCGGGCAAGTGGGACTTTTCCGGCAACCTGGACTTTGTGGAATTCATCAAGGAGGCGCAGAAGGCGGGCCTGTGGGTCATCGTGCGTCCGGGGCCCTACGTGTGCGCGGAATGGGAATTCGGAGGATTCCCCGGCTGGCTGCTGAAGGATGCGGACCTGAAGGTCCGCTCCCAGGATCCCCGTTTCCTGAAACCGGCCTTGGCTTATCTCAAGAAAGTCTGTTCCATGCTGGAACCGTTGCAGATCACCAAGGGGGGGGCCATCATCATGGCCCAGGTGGAAAACGAATACGGCTCCTACGGCTCCGACAAGGACTATGTGAAAAAACACCTGGAAGTCATCCAGAAGGAACTTCCCGGAGTGGTGCCTTTTACCTCGGACGGACCGAACGACTGGATGATTAACAACGGCACGCTGCCCGGCATCGTTTCCGCCATGAACTTCGGCGGCGGGGCCAAGGGCGCCTTTGCCAACCTGGAAAAGCACAAGGGCAAGACGCCCCGCATCAACGGCGAATTCTGGGTGGGCTGGTTTGACCACTGGGGCAAGCCCAAAAACGGCGGCAGTACGGAAGGCTTCAACCGCGACTTGAAGTGGATGCTGGAAAACAACGTCTCTCCCAACCTCTTCATGGCGCATGGCGGCACCTCCTTCGGCTTCATGAACGGGGCGAACTGGGAGGGAGCCTACACTCCGGACGTGACCAATTACGACTACGGCGCTCCCATTTCCGAAAACGGAACCCTGACGGACCGCTACCGTACCTTCCGCCAGACCATTCAGGACTATTACGGTGATACGTACAAGCTGCCCGAACCTCCCGCCCAGCCGGACATGATGGAGCTGCCGCCCATCACGTTCACGGAGAAGGCCGGCATGTTCAACCGCCTGCCGCAGCCTGTCATCCGCAAGGAGCCCGTGCACATGGAAGCCCTGGGGCAGAGTCTGGGCTTCATCCTGTACCGGACGAAAGTGAACGGCCCGGTGAAGGGTGAGCTGAAGATGAACAACATGCAGGACCGCGCCATCGTTTACGTGGACGGCAAGAGGCAGGGGGCGGCGGACCGCCGTTACAAGCAGGACGCCTGTGACGTGGTCATTCCCGCGGGCCTCCACACGGTGGACATCTTTGTGGAAAACATGGGGCGCATCAACTTCGGCGGTCAGATACAGGGAGAACGCAAAGGCATTCGCGGCCCCATCACGCTGGATGGGAAGAAGCTGGAAAACTTCCTCATTTACAACCTCCCGTGCAAGGGCGTGGAACTCCTGCCTTTCTCCGGCAAGAAGCCGGGCGGCGACCAGCCCGTGTTCCACCGTGGCTATTTCAACGTCTCCAACCCGAAGGATACCTACCTGGACATGCGGGACGGCTGGAAAAAGGGCGTCGTGTGGGTGAACGGCCACAATCTGGGCCGCTTCTGGTTCATCGGCTCCCAGCAGGCGCTTTACTGTCCCGGGGAATACCTGAAACCGGGGAAAAATGAAATCGTGGTGCTGGACGTGGACGGCGGTTCCGGCACGGTGAAAGGCGTGAAGGAGGCCATCTATGAAGTCAAACGGGATCCAGCCCTGGCGGACGTCTTCCGCGTGGGCAAGCCTGTGGTTCCCGCGGCCAACCAGCTGGTGCATAAAGGAACCTTTGCCAGGGGGGCGGAACAGCAGGAAATCAAATTCCGTTCTCCCATCCAGGCCCGCTACATTGCCATTGTCAGCAAGAATGCCTATGACAACGGCCCCCATGCCGCCATTGCAGAGCTGAACTTCCTGGATGCCTCCGGCAACCTGCTTCCCCGCGAACAGTGGTCCGTGGTGTATGCGGATTCCCATGAAACGGTGGGAGAAGCCGCCCAGGCGGGACTGGTGATGGACAACCAGCCCACCACCTACTGGCACACCAAGTGGCAGGGGGACAATCCCGCACACCCGCACATGATCGTGCTGGACCTGGGGAAGGTGCAGAAGATATCCAGCTTCCGCTACCTGCCGCGCCAGGACCGGGAAAACGGCCGCATCAAGGACTATGAAGTCTATGCGTCACCCAAGCCGTTCAAGCCCGCCAATTAAGAACCCCGGAAAAATTCCGGTCTGACTTTCTCCGGCCGCTCCGTCCAAAAAGGATGGAGCGGTCTTGTTGCGTCCGGAGCTCCGAAGCCCCTGCGGCAACCGAAAGACGGGGCAAGCGTCAAAGAGTACGTTTTTTGATGCGCGTTCTTTAAAATCCGTAGGTCCTGTGGACTCGGAAAATTTCAAATGCCGCACGGGCACGCGCTCCTTGTACGCAAAAAAAGCGGCTCCGTAGTGTACGGAGCCGCCTGAAGGCAGTGATGAACTTAATGATTATTAGAAGTTCCAGGAGAAGCCCAGCTTGATGGTGTGGTAGCCGGGATCGTTGTAGCCCTGAATCTGGTAGTATTCATAGCCGATCAGGAAGTCCGCGCTTTCAGAGATGCTGAACTTGAATCCGGCCTGGGCCGCCCATGAAAACTTGGTGGTGGAAATCTTGTAGGTCTGGCTGCCGTTTTCCAGTCCATGAATGGTGGTCTTCACGTCTCCGTAAGTGGCGCCCGCCTTGCCTCCCAGATAGAACATCGTGTAATCGCCGATGGGAAGGTTGAGCGTATAGCCGGCCATCATCGGAATATAGGTGGAACGGAGGCTGGCGGTATAGGGACCGCTGGTGCCCAGGTCCTGCATGCTGGGATGGTGGGAACCGGAGAGGATGCCGCCGTTCAGGGAAATCTGGTGAACAATACTGCCGGTTTCAATGTAATTGAAAATGCTCAGATTGCCGCCGGCCACGTTGGGCATGGCGTCCTTGGTGGCAATTCCGTAAGCCCCTTCCAGGGACATGCCGAATTGGCCGTCATATTTGCCGGGATTGTAGGCGCTGGCGGAAGACACGGAGGCCGCGAGGGCCAAACCTAACAGTATAGTCTTGTTCATATGGGGGATAAATGGTGAATTTAACTGTAGTCCATTCTTGGCAGTTTTCTCTTTTGAAGTCAAACATGAAATGTCAAATTTACAGGAAATCCTCCGGTCGCGGGGGATGAAGTTGCCAGAACGGACCCGGTGGGGTACATTCTGCGGCATGGAACAACAAGCGTGTGATTTGCTGGTGACCGCTTCCCGCATGCTGGCGGGCGCGGAACAGGCCGGCGTTGCCGGAAACGTGGCCGTAGCCATCCGGAACGGGAAAATTCTGGAAACGGGAAGCGCCGCGGAGTTGGAGGCAAGGTGGAGTCCCGCTTCCCGCAGGGATCTGGGAAATGTTCTGCTGATGCCGGGGCTGGTGAATGCCCACACGCACGTTCCGATGACCTTTTTGCGCGGCTTTGCAGATGACCTGCCCCTGATGGAATGGCTGACCGGGCATATTTTCCCGGTGGAGGCCCGTTTGACGGACAGGATCGTTTCCCTGGGCGCGCGCCTGGGCATGTATGAGATGATGCGGACGGGCACCACGGCGTTTGTGGATTCCTACCTGCTGGAAACCAACGTGCTCCGGGAGGCGGAGCGCATGGGAATGCGCTGCGTGGGCGGCGAAGTCGTTTTTGCGTTTCCTTCCCCGGCGTACAGCGGCTGGGACGGTGCGGAAGCCCTGTACCGGGAGCAGGCGGCGCGCTTTGCGGGCCGCGGCAGGGTGCAGGTGGCCCTGATGCCGCATAGTGTATACACCACCAGTGACGACGTGTTGCGGTATTCCATGAAGCTGGCGGAAGAACTGGACTTGATGCTGCATATCCATCTGTCCGAATCCGCCGGGGAAGTGGAGCAGTGCCGGTCCCTGCACCAGGACAGGCGCCCGGTGGGCTATGCCCGGGACATGGGGCTGCTGAATGAACGGACCGTGCTGGCCCACATGGTGGACGTGACGGATGATGAGCTGGAACTGGTGGCGGCTTCTGGCGCGGCGATTGCCCACAATCCCGTCAGCAATTTGAAGCTGGCGTCAGGCTTTGCCCACGTGCAGGACATGGTGCGGGCCGGCATTCCCGTCTCCCTGGGTACGGACGGGGCATGCAGCAACAACAGCCTGGACATGTTTGAAACGATGAAGCTGGCCGCCATTCTTGCCAAAGGATGCAGCGGAGATGCTACGGCGATCCCTGCCATGCAGGCGCTGAAGATGGCGACGGCGGAAGGAGCGCGCATTTTCAGGACGCCCGGGCTGGGAACACTGGCCGCGGGAGCTCCCGCAGACATGATTGCCCTGGACCTGGACGAGCCGAACCTGTGCCCGATTTTCAATGAGGCATCCCATGCCGTTTATGCCGCTTCTGGCAAGGACTGTGTGTTCACCATGGTGGAAGGGAACATCCTGTACGACCACGGAACCTATACGGATGGCCTGTACGCAGACACCGCCGAGGAAATGCAGGACCTGGTGGAGTGGGTGAAGGGGAGGGAATAAAGACGGAAGACCAAATACAAAAGAGAAAATAGTCTTTAACAGGCATTCCCTCGCTATTTAATCTTTAGTCTTTCATCTTTTGTCATTGGGGGAGCCGTTCAGGCGGCCCATGTTCATATTCCTTCTTTACCCGCAAGGGGAGATGCCTTTATAGTATCTTCATGCAATATGATCTGATCGTCATTGGTGGAGGCCCTGCCGGCTATGTAGGCGCCATCCGCGCCGCCCAGCTGGGAAAATCCGTGGTGTGCGTGGAACGCGACCGGGTGGGGGGCACCTGCCTGAACTGGGGCTGCATTCCCACCAAGGCGCTTCTGAAAAATGCGGAGGCGTACCGGACCGTGACTGACCGGGCCAAGGAATTCGGCATGACCGTGGAAGGCGTCAGCGTGGACTGGAGCGAAGTAATCGGCCGTTCCCGCAAGGTGAGCGACCGCCTGGCCGGCGGCGTGGGCTTCCTGTTCAAGAAAAACAAGGTGGACTCCGTCACGGGGGAAGCCTCCATTCTCTCCCCCGGCAAGGTGGAGGTGAAGGCCGCCGACGGAACGACGAGCGTTCTGGAAGGAAAGAACATTCTCATCAGCACCGGATGCGTTACCCGTACGGTGCCCAGCCTGCCCCTGAACGGTACCACCATCATCGGCTCCAAGGAAGCCATGGTGCTGGAAAAGCGGCCTGAAAGTATGGTCATCATCGGATCCGGCGCCATCGGCACGGAATTTGCCTATATTTACAACTCCTTCGGAACCAAGGTGACGCTCATTGAAGCGCTGCCGCGCATGCTTCCCAATGAAGACGATGACTCCTGCCAGACGCTGGAGCGCGCGTTCAAGAAACAGGGCATCAAGGTCATGACGGGCGCCTCCGTGGAATCCGTCACGGAAACGTGCGACGGCCAAGTCAAGGCCAAGGTGAAAAACAGCAAGGGACAGGAAGAGGAAATCACGGCGGACATCTGCCTGGTGGCTATCGGCGTGAAGCCGGTCGTCCCCTCCGCTCCCGGTCTGGAACTGACGGAAAAGGGATTTATCAAGGTGAACGACCGCTATGCCACGTCCATTCCCGGAGTCTATGCGGCGGGGGACGTGATCGGCGGTGTTCTGCTGGCGCACACCGCCACGTTTGAAGCCGTGCAGGCCGTGGAAGGGATGTTCAAGGCGGACTACCAGCCCAAACAGGTCGGCTTTTTCCCAAGCTGCACATACTGCTATCCGCAGGTGGCTTCCGTCGGCAAAACGGAACGCGCCCTCAAGGAAGCGGGTGTGGAATACAAGGTGGGGAAATTCCCCTTCCAGGCCATCGGCAAGGCCGTGGCCGCCGGAGAACCGGACGGATTTGTAAAGACCCTGTACGGCGCCAAAAACGGCGAATTGCTGGGAGCCCACATCGTGGGGCCGGAAGCCACGGAATTGATTGCCACGCTGGGCGTCAGCCTTCAGGCGGAACTGACGGACGAGGACATCCACGCCACCATCTTCGCCCATCCCACCCTGTCTGAGGCCATTCATGAATCCATGCTGTCCTCCGAGGGAATCGCCATCCATATGTAACGGCTTTAAGAAAAGAGCCCCGGAACGGGGTTCTTTTCTTCATTCATTGATATTAAAATATGAACGGGCATCTGCGCTGGAAACAAAGGCTTCAAAACCTGAATAAGGCTTTTTCCCGGTTGCGCAATGCTTGTGCACGGCCGGAATACAATGAACTGGAAATGGCTGGCTTGGTGCAGACTTATGAATTTACGTTTGAGCTGTGCTGGAAAACACTGAAGGATAAGCTGGTCTATGACGGGTACAGCGTCAATAGTCCTCGTGAAGCCATCAGGCAGGCGTTTGGCGCAGGTCTGATAGACAATATTGATTGCTGGCTGCAAGCGTTGGAGAGCCGCAATTTGTTTGTACATACTTATGATCATTCCATAGAGGAAGAGGCGGTTTCCCTGATTAAGGGACAATTCCTTCCCATGATGTCTCAATGTGTGGAAAATCTGAACATAGCGGCAGGAAAAGAGAATTGAACGATGGATTGACGGCAAAGGCTCGTTCAGGCATCCGGGAAGTTCTTTCAGAGGTCCCCCAGATTCGGAAAGCCGTTTTGTTCGGTTCCCGCGCTATGGGGACATGGAGGCCTGCGTCCGATATTGACCTTGCTTTGGAAGGCGAGAAATTGGATATGTCCGTTCTTTTGACGCTCAAAGCGCGCCTTGCTGACTTGAACCTGCCCGTGGAGGTGGATTTGGTTATTCGCGGTAGAATCACCAATGTTGATTTGGAGCGTCATATCCAAGTTTATGGCAGAGAATGGTTCTCTCGTTCCCTCCGGTGAATTTTTATTCAGGAGAGCTTTTCTCATCAGGGGGAAATAAAATGCCTCTAGGCTTTCTGGAAAGTATTTGCCTATTTCTCTGGGAGTTTTTACAAGGGCCGGGAGGCCCTTGTTCCCAGAGCTCCAGCTATTAGGAAGGCTCGGAAGAAGGACAGTGTGCCACGGGGTGTGCAAAAGACGGCTGTCTGGGAATGAAGGCCTTCTGGCCTTCATAGTTGAAAATTCCGCGAAGCGGACGCACTGCTTAATCTCTCTTCTTTTTCCCTCCTTTCCTTCCCGTTTCCGGAGGGAAGGTCACAGCTCAAACACCGGGTTTTCCACGGCGTTTTTCACGGCAATGAGGAATTGCACGGCCTGCTTGCCGTCCACCAGGCGGTGGTCGTAGGAGAGGGCCAGGTACATCATGGGCCGGGCGACGATCCGGCCATCGCGGACGACGGGGCGTTCCTGAATGGCGTGCATGCCCAGAATACCGCTCTGGGGTGGGTTCAGGATGGGGGTGGAGAGCAGGGAACCGTAGGTTCCCCCGTTGGAGATGGTGAAACAGCCACCCTGCAGGTCCTGCATGGAAAGGCTTCCGTTACGTACTTTTTCCGCCAGGGAGGCGAGTTCCAGTTCCAGCTCCGGAAGCGTTTTTTGGTCGCAGTCCCTCAGGACGGGGACCACGAGGCCCTTGTCCGTGCCGATGGCTACGGAGATGTCATAGTACAGGTTTTGCACGATGTCCGTGCCGTCGATTTTGGCGTTGACCTGCGGCACTTCCTTCAGAGCATGAACGGCGGCCTTGATGAAGAAGCTCATGAAGCCGAGCTTGGTGCCGTACCGTTCCCGGTACGCTGCATTGAATTGCTTGCGGAGTTCCATCACGGCGGACATGTCGCACTCGTTGAACGTGGTGAGAATGGCCGCCTGGTGCTGGGCTTCCACCAGGCGGGCCGCGATGGTGCGGCGCAGCGGGGTCATGGGCTTCCTGATGAAGCGCGGGGTGTTCTCCTCCCCGGTCTTCGTGCTCTCTCCGGAGGGAGCTTGTTCCGTGGTGGCCGTGTCCTTTTCCGGTTTCTGTTCCGGAATTTCAGCCGTGGGGGCTGCCGGTTTGGGGGCAGCGTCTTGCCCGGTTTCCGGAACATCCGGTTGCTCCGGTTCCGGCGGAACAGGGGCCTGTTCCTCTTCCGGTGCGGCGTTTGAGGTTCCGGCTGCGGGGGAAATGCGGCCCAGAACGGCGCCGATGGGGGCCTCCTCTCCTTCCGGGACCAAGATTTCCAGCACGCCGCTTTCTTCCGCCTCCAGGTCCGTGGAAACCTTGTCCGTTTCCAGCGTCGCCAGGGTATCGCCTTTAGCCACCGGATCGCCGTCCTTCCTGTGCCATGCGGCTACGGTGGCGGTGGTGATGGATTCTCCGAAGTTGGGGATCAGGATGTCGCTCATGGGATGAAGGTGGGTTCAGGATTGCGCCCGCGGCCCGAAGGCGGTGGCGATGAGCCGTTTCTGCGCGGCGGCATGCAGGGCCTTGGCTCCCTCCGCCGGGCAGGCCATGGGCGGCCGCCCCGCGTAGCGGAAGGAAGTGGCGAAGAGCCGCCCCAGACGGTTCCGCAGATGGCCCCAGGCCCCCATGTTGGAGGGTTCTTCCTGGCACCAGATGAAGTCGCGCACCTTCTGGTAGGGGGCCAGCAGGTAGGTGAGCTGTTCCTCGGCCAGCGGATAGATCTGTTCCACACGGATGAGGACCGTGTCTGAAATGTTCCGCTCTTTCCGGTAGGCGGCCAGGTCGTAATAAACTTTCCCGGTGCAGAAGACGGCGCGCGTCACCTGGTCCGGCGCCGGGGCATCCGGATCCGGCAGCACTTCATGGAAGCGGGAGGGAGCCAGGAATTCCCGGCGGGGGGAAACGGCCTCCGGGCGGGAGAGCAGGCTTTTAGGCGTGAAGATGATCAGGGGCTTGTGCACGTTCTGGTGCACCTGCCGGCGCAGGGCATGGAAGTATTGGGCCGGAGTGGTGGGGTTAATGACCTGCATGTTGTCGTCCGCGCAAAGCTGGAGATAGCGTTCCATCCGCGCGCTGGAGTGTTCCGAACCGGCTCCTTCATAGCCGTGGGGTAGCAGCAGCACGATTCGGTTTTTCTGGTGCCATTTGGCTTCCGCAGCCGCAATGAACTGGTCCACGATGACCTGGGCGCCGTTGGCGAAGTCCCCGAACTGGGCCTCCCACATGACCAGCGCGTCCGGGCTGTCCAGCGCGTAGCCGTATTCAAACCCCAGGACGGAGGCTTCCGAAAGGGAGGAATTGTAAATGTGGAAGGTGGTGGTGCCGTGATTCAGTTTTTCCAGGGGCGTGTACAGGGAGCCGTCATTGAAGTCATGCAGGACGGCGTGTCGCTGGGAGAAGGTGCCACGCTGGCAGTCCTGGCCGGAGAGGCGGACGGTGTGGTTTTCCGTAAGCAGGCTTCCCCATGCCAGGGATTCCGCCATGGCCCAGTCCAGAGGGCCTCCTTCCCGGAAGGCGGCCCGGCGACGGGACAGGAAGCGTTTTTCCAGCGTGGGATGCGGCGTAAATCCCTCCGGCAGTTCCGTAAGGAGGTTTCCAATGTCCTGGAATAGCTGCGGACTGATTCCCGTCCGCACGCTGGTGCGCGGGATGGGCGTTTCTTCCGCGTCCTGGGCGGTGGGGGGAAGGATGTATTCCGCGGGGTTTTCCTTCATTTGCCGGTAGGCCTGTTCCATGCCTTCCCAGATATGGTCCCGAATGTCCTGTTCCTCCTGCTTCGTCAATTCTCCGCGTTCCCGGAGCTCCGTTCCGTACAGGGCTGCAGCGGTGGGGCGCGCCTCAATCCGCTTGGTCTGCATGGGAGCGGTAAAGGCGGCCTGGTCTGTTTCATTGTGTCCCAGGCGGCGGTAGCAGTACATGTCCAGAATGATGTCCCGGCCGAATTGCTGGCGGAACTGGAGGGCGAATTCCGCCGCCCAGACCAGGTCTTCCGGACTTTCCCCGTTGATGTGCAGGATGGGGGACTGGAGCATTTGCGCCACGTCCGTGGCGTAACGGGAGGAGCGGGCCTCGTCCGGGCTGGTGGTGAAGCCGATCTGGTTGTTGATGATGAGGTGCACGGTGCCTCCCGTACGGTAGCCTTTCAGCAGGGAAAGGTTGAGCACTTCCGCCACGAGGCCTTGTCCTGCAAAGGCGGCGTCTCCGTGCAGGACGAGAGGCAGCACATGTTTGCGTTCCGCGTCTTCCAGGTTGTGCTGCATGGCCCTGGCCCTGCCTTCCACCACAGGGTACACGGCTTCCAGGTGGCTGGGGTTGGAAGACAGGCGGATGTGGAGTTCGTGCCCGTCCACATGGCGCGTGGTGGCGTAGCCCAGGTGGTATTTCACATCGCTCCTGCCAATGGGGGATTCCGGGAGGTAGTCCGGCGTGAATTCGTGAAAGATGGTTTTCAGCGGCTTGTGGAGGATGTTGGCCAGCACGTTCAGCCTTCCGCGGTGGGCCATGCCCATTTCAATGTGGGAGACGCCCGCGGCCGGGCTGCGCTTGACGAGCGCGTCCAGCAGGACGATGGCGCCTTCCCCCCCTTCCAGGGAAAAGCGTTTTTCTCCGATGAAACGCTTGCCCAGGAATTCCTCAAACAGTTCCGCCTTGCAAAGGTGGACGAAGGCGTCCCTCCGGATTTCCGGACCGTAGTCCACGCCGTCCGCCCGGAGCCTGATCTTTTCTTCAATCCAGGAGCGGATTTCCAGATTGTCTATGTGGTGGTATTCAAACCCGATGGCCCCGCAATACGTTTTTTGCAGATGGCCGATGATTTCACGCAGGGTGAACATGCTTCCATCCATGAACGTGCCGATGTTGATGGGCTGGTCCATGTCCTCCGTCCGGAACCCCATTTCCTCCGGATTGACGGGGGTGCATGCCTTGTCCGGCGGATCCAGGGGATTGAAGCGAGCGCACTGGTGGCCCATGACCCGGTAGGCCCGGATGAGCTGGTTGACGCGCCCGCGGCCTTCCGCGCTTTCCGGAGGGATGGTGTAGGGGGAGGCGTCCGTGTCGTTCCCCGTTTTCCCGTTTTCCTGCGGAGCGCCGCCGCTGCCCAGTTCATAGCCCTCAAACCAGGCTGCCCAAAGGGGTTCCACGGACAGGGGATCGTTTTTCCATGATTCATGAAGCGCCGTGATTTTTTCAGGCGGGAGTCTGGAAAAGACGGAGGCGTTCATGGGGGTGAAAGTTAAAGTTAAGAGTTAACGATTAATAGTGGTGTGTGGAAGCTGTTACCTGTTTGCTAATAACTATTCACTGCCTGAAAGCTTTGCTTTCAGGCATTAGTAGCTGTGTTCATTGAGCTGCACCTTTCCACGGAAGACCCAGTAAATGGCCGCGGAGTACGCCAGCACGATCGGCACGCCGATGAGGGCGATGTACGTCATTACCAGCAGGCTTTCCCGCGTGGAGGAGCCGTTGACCAGGTTCAGCGAATGTTCCGGATTGGGCATGGAGTAAAGCAGGTTGGGGAACATGGCCGTTCCGAAGAGGGCCATCATGCAGCCCATGGTGGAGCAGGAGGAGATGAAGGCCCAGCCCGGACGGTTCCTGCTGATGAAGATCCAGATGGCCGTAATGGAAATGACCGCCAGGGCTGCGATGCCGTAAATCCAGGGGGAGCGCTCCAGGGCCGCTGCCACGTGCGGCACGTACAGGAGGGTGGCCGCTCCGTGAAGGATGATCAGGATGGTGAAGATGATGATGCACGGCTTGAGCAGTTTTTTAATCTGTTCCTGAAGATCCCCCTGCGTTTTCATCAGCAGGTAGATGCCGCCGTGCATGGCGAACAGGGCCACCGTCGTCAGTCCCAGCAGAATGGAATAGGGGTTCAGCAGGCTGAGGAAGGTGCCGGTGAAATTGCCCTGGGCGTCCAGGGGAATGCCCTTGGTCACGTTCCCCATGGCTACGCCGATGAGCAGTGCGGCCAGGAGGCTGCTGATGGAGAAGGTGGTGTCCCACCCTCTGCGCCACCATTTCATGGGCTGCTTGCTCCGGAATTCGATGGAGACGGCCCGGAAGATGAGGGTGAGCAGCAGGAGCATGAAGGCCAGGTAGAACCCGGAGAAGACGGAGGCGTATACGTACGGGAAGGCGGCGAAGAGGGCGCCCCCGCCCGTGATGAGCCAGACTTCATTGCCGTCCCACACGGGGCCGACGGCGTTCAGCGTAAGCCTTCTGTTTTCATCGCCCTTGATGAAGAGCTGAAGGGTGCCCGTTCCCAGGTCAAAGCCGTCCAGGATGGCGTATCCGGAGAAGAGCACGCCGACGAGGATGAACCAGATGATTTGCAGGTCTGTGAGAGTGAGGTTTTCCAACATGGTTTTTAACAGGGGGGTGAGGGATTAGTCTTTAACGAAGGGAACCTGGAGCTTGCCTTCCCCGGTGCCGTCATCTTCTTTTGCTTCCTGGTCCGGACCCTTGCGGATTTTATGGGTGATCTGATAGAGGAAGAGGGCCAGCAGCAGGGCGTAAATCACTCCGAACATGCCCAGGGAGGATAGGGCTTCCGCCGCGGTGAGGGTGGGGGATACGGCATGTTCCGTTCTCAGGATGCCGTACACGATCCACGGCTGGCGTCCCATTTCCGCCACGGCCCAGCCCACCTGGTTGGCGATTTGGGGTCCCAGTACGGAGAAGACGAAGCACCAGAGCAGCCAGCGCTTGTTGAAAAGCCAGCCCCTTTTCCAGCCCCACAGGCCCAGCAGGAACAGAGCGGCCAGCGCACAGCCGATCAGGATCATGAGGTGGAAGGAGTAGAAGACGGGCAGGATGGGGGGGCGTTCGTCCTGCGGAATGTCATTCATGCCGGTGATGGGCGTATCCAGGTCATGATGGGTCAGGAAGGTCAGCATGTACGGGATGGAGATGCCCGTGACTTCATGGGTGGACGGGTTCATCCAGCCGACGAGGTGGAGGGCCAGCGGTGCGCCCGTTTCCATGACCCCTTCCATGGCGGCGAATTTGGCGGGCTGGTGGATGGAGACTTCACGCGCGCTGGAGTCCCCGGTGACGCCCATGCCCACCACGCCGATGAGGCCGATGACCAGGGCTACCTTGAAGCTCTTTTTGGCTCCGGCCGTAAAGCGGTTTCTCAGGATGTACCAGGCGGAGACGCTGAGGACGAGCGTGGCGCCGGCCAGCCAGCACCCGGCCAGGGCGTGCGTCAGGCGGTCCATGGTGGACGGGTTGAAGACCACGTCATAGAAGCTGGTGATGTGCGCCTGGATTTTTCCATTCACCTCCACCAGTTTGTAGCCGGCGGGGGTCTGCATCCAGGAATTGGCCACGATGATCCAGATGGCGCTGAAATGGGCGCCCAGGGCCACCATGCAGGCGGATAAAAAGTGCATCTTGGGGCCTACCTTGTCCCAGCCAAAGAGCAGGATGGCCAGGAAGCCGGATTCTAGGAAGAAGGCGAAGATGCCTTCCGCCGCCAGGGGGCTGCCGAAAATGTCTCCCACGCAGCGGGAATAGTCAGCCCAGTTGGTGCCGAACTGGAATTCCATCACAATGCCGGAGGCCACCCCGAGGGCGAAGATGATGCCGAATATCTTGGTCCAGAACTTGGCCTGCTTGTGGTAAAGTTCGTTTTTCGTTTTCAGCCAGAGGCCTTCCAGCGCCACCAGAACCACCCCCAGGCCGATGGTCATCGGCGGAAAGATGTAGTGGAACATGACCGTGAGAGCGAATTGAAGACGGGATAGTAAGACCGGATCGTCCATGATTGATTGGGGATGAGTGAATGTTGATGGAACAGGATGCCGGCAGCCAAATACCGGTACCTTCATACTTTATACATCCCGGGAGGGGCTTTGTTCAATTATTTTCCTTTTTCGGGAGTAACTTTTTTAGATTGCCTCTAAAAAAGAAGGGTTTAAAGAAAAATGGATACCTCTGTACCTTCCTCCACCAGGCCAAAAAGCGCCAGCATGTCCGGAGGGGAGAGGCGGATGCAGCCGTGGGAGGCCGGCGTTCCCAGAAGTTCCGGATGATTGGTGCCGTGAATGTAGATATAGCGGCTGCGGGTGTTGGCGTTGTGCGGTTCCAGGCCGTCCAGCCACAGGATGCGCGCCAGGATGAGGTCGGAATGTTCATCCAGGTTTTCCGGAATGGCGGAAGGATAATGGCCGGTGGGCCGGCGTGAAACAAAGATGGTGTCCTCCGGTGCTCCCTCCCCGATTTTCTGGCAAATGCGGAAATGGCCGGTAGGCGTTTTTCCGGAGCCCTCTTCATGGCCCGTACCCGCTTTCCCGCTGGAAACCGGGCATTGGAACAGGATTTTTCCGGACTCTTCCAGCGCCAGCTCCTGCCGGGACAGGTTGATGCGGATGAAAGGGGAGGACACGGGAGAGGGAAGGGGAAAAGGTTGGTCAGTCCTGCTGTTCCATCCGGGCGATGATGGCCTGGATGGCGGCTGTCAGCTGCCGTGCCACGCTGTTGTAGGCGGCCTGTCCGCAGCCGATCGGGTCTGCGATGCTGCGGTTGTCCGTGTAACAGGTGACCAGCCTGATCTTGTCCGCATGTTCGGGGAAATTGGCCAGCAGGGCGGCCAGGTGGCTTTCCGTCATGGCATAGACGGCCGTAGCGTTCTGCATCAGCTCATCCGTGACGGGGCGGCTTTCATGGCAGGACAGGTTGACGCCGTGCTTCTCCAGGACATGAAGCGTTTCAGGGCTGGCTTCCTGCCCGTGCCATGCGGAAGTTCCCGCGGAAGCTGCCTGCCATTCCGGATGGTTTGCGGAGAGCTTCCGGAAAAGGCCTTCTGCCATGGGGCTGCGGCAGGTATTGCCGGTGCAGATGAAAAGGATGAGTTTGCGCGGTGTCATGGGTCGGGACGTTCTCTTTTGGAATGATGGGGAATAGGCACCTCGTTGGGTTCCTGGTACAGATTGTCGGGGGGGAGCACATGGCCCGCACCGTTCCCTTCCGGCGGGGGCGTTCCGGCGTTTTCCTCCTCTTCTTCATCTGCTTCCATGGAGGGAGGGGAGAGCCAGGGGAACAGGCTGCCCGCCAAAGCCAGGCACAGCACCCCTGTCACGGGCGTCATGACGGGGAACCAGATGTCATGGGCGGAGAACAGGTACCATGCGATAACCGGGGCCGCCAGGATGCAGAGCCCCCAGACGATGAAGCGTCCCCGGCGCTGGAAACGCAGAGCCCAGACGGCCACAAGCAGGACGTCCAGCACGATGACCCATTGCACCCAGGAGGGGGCTGCCGGAATCAGGACGGCGGGGGCCGGAGCCAGGGCCCCCATGAGGCTGCGGATGGTTTGCGCCGCCAGAAGGGCTTGCGCGTCCGGCGTGTCGGAAAGGGCGGACGGTTCGGAAACGATGACTGCATCTGCGGAAGAGAGCAGTTTTCTGACGGCGGTGGTATCCGGAGGACGCAGACCGGACATCACGGGGATGATGACCTCCTTGGTGTCCAGCATGGTGGGGCTGCTGTGCTCCGCCAGGGGAATGCGTCCGTATTCGTCCAATGGAATGGAGCGCTTGTTGCCCAGAAAAAGGGAATCTCCCGGAATGATTCTGACGTCACCGGGTTTCAGATCCAGGGCGTTCAGGGTGGCTGCCAGGGGAAGGGTGGGGATGATTTCCCCTCCCCAGCGGATGAAGAGCGGGAGGGAAACTCTGTTCTCCGGAGCCGGGGAGAACAGCTCATTGTTTTCCACGACGGTCCCCAGGGGTTGTGCTGACGTTACCAGTTGCGGCGCTTCCCCCACGAGCTTGTCCGCACGCGGGAACAGATCCGTTTTTCCCACGATGTTGGCGGCGGGAATAGCCAGGGCCTTCCAGTCCGGCGGAAGGGGAGCGTGCCGGGCGGATTCGCTCATTTGCCGCCCCAGCGCCTGGTGGCGGAAGCGGTCCAGCTCATATCCCACGGCGGCCTTGACGATGTTGTCGGGTTCTTCATCCCAAGCCATGGGAGCCATGACGTAGACGTTCCTGGCCCCCTGTTCATACAGGTGGCGGAACAACACCGTGTAATCCATGGGGTTGGGAGGATAGGCGGCAAAGCTGTTCAGGGAGGATTCCCGGTGCAGGGAGACAACGGGAAGCTGGGCCGTCTGCCCCTTGTTGAAATAGTCGTAAGGCTGGAGGACGATGCTGCCTTCCCTATTCAGGCCCTCCGGGCGCACGTTCCGGTATTTCCCGGCCAGGGAACGTTCCGCCGCCTTCTCATAACAAAAGACGGTGGGCTGGAGAAACGCATACCCCAAGATCCAGCCCAGCCCCAGGGATATCTGGAACAGGGACAGAATAAGCAGAAATCTGGGGTTCAGCGTCATCAGAGGTACGGAAGGAATCATGCTAGCATGGACGCCAGCGGTTCTGCAAGCGTGGAGCCGGGCAGGAGCCTCCGCAGGTGTTCCAATCCGGCGGGAATCTGCGCCAGGTACCAGGTTTTCCCCTGGTTGTGGCCGATGTTGGCATAGGCACCCAGCATCTGCATGAGCCGTTGCAGGGCGCAGGCGCGGAAAATACGGTCATCCAGGGGATGGCCGGTGATGTTTTCCCACTCCCGGAGCAAATCCTCCGCCTGTTCCGGTTTCAGCCGGGCATAGCCGTCATAAACCAGGGAGGCCAGGTCATATTCCGGACGGCCGCCGCGCATCCCCTGAAAATCGATCAGCCAGGTTTTCCCCGCGTGGACGTGCACATTCTGGGACTGGCTGTCCCGGTGGACGGGGCGCTCCGGAAGGGAGCCCAGGAATTGCGCCAGCTCTTCCAGAGCCGGGTGGTTCAGGAAGGATTCCGTTTCCAGCCCCAGATGGGTGCCCAGCAGGTGCTCTGCAAAATAGGCCTGCTCCCAGCGGTACAGGGCTTCGTCAAAAGCTGGCTGAAGGGGGAATTCCTGCGGAAACGGGCAGTCGTGAAGCAGGTGGAGCTGTTCCATGGCCCGGATGTAGCGCGGGCGCAGGGAGGTCCAGGGTTCTCCCCGGAAGGTCAGCAGGCTGGCGTCTCCCAGGTCTTCCACCAGGGCGGCGCCGCAGCCGGGACCAAGCGGTTCATAATCATAAATCTCCGGCACGTGGACGCCGTGGGCGCGCAGATGCCGGGCTGCGGGAATGAAGGAATCGTTATCCGCGCGGTCATTTCCCCACCGGATGCCGATGCACGTGCGGCCGTCCAGCCTGATGCGGACGATGGTGCGCCCGGACGCGCCCAGAGCCAGGGTATGGAAATCTTCTTCCCGCGGGGTGACGTGAAAACTCCGTTGAACCAGGCTGGACAATTCTTTCATGAAAGGGCGTAGCGATGGGGCCGTGCGGAAGGGCGGCGGACGGAGGGGAACAGGCAGTCTCCGTCCGCCGGAAAGGGGTGAGAGTGAAATCAGGCGGGGAACTGGTGGTCTTCCCCGTAGCCGTAATGTTCCACGACGTAATCCACATCCTTGTCTCCGCGGCCGGAGCAGTTGACCAGGATGGCTCCTCCTCTGTTTTCCATGGCCCACTTCATGGCGTAGGCAATGGCGTGGGAGCTTTCCAGGGCGGGAATGATCCCTTCGTAACGGGAAAGCTTGAAAAAGGCGTCTACGGCTTCCTTATCCGTGGCAGTGACGTAGTTCACGCGGCCAATGTCGTGCAGGTAGGCGTGTTCCGGGCCTACGGAAGGATAATCCAGTCCGCTGGCTACGGAATGGACCGGACCCGGATTGCCGTCCTCATCCTGGAGCATGATGCTCTCAAAACCATGCAGCACGCCCTTGCGCCCGTAGGTGATGGAAGCGGAATGATCCCCCAGCCTGGGGCCCTTGCCGAGCGGTTCCACGCCGTAAATGTCCAGCGGGTCTCCCAGGAAGGCGGTGAACATGCCCATGGAATTGCTGCCGCCGCCCACGCAGGCGCAGACGGCGTCCGGGAGAAGCCCCGTCATTTCCAGGAACTGTTCCCGGGCTTCCACGCCGATGCACATCTGGAAATCGCGCACCATCTGGGGGAAGGGGTGGGGGCCCACCACGGAGCCAATGCAGTAAATGGAGTCCTGATAGCTGTTCAGGTAGGAATCAAAGGCGGAGTCCACGGCTTCCTTGAGGCTCTGAAGACCGTGGGTGACGGGCACCACCTTGGCGCCCAGGATTTTCATGCGGGTGACGTTGGGGGCCTGCTTGGCAATGTCCACCGCGCCCATGTGAATCTCGCATTCCAGGCCGAAGAAGGCGGCGGCCGTAGCCAGCGCCACGCCGTGCTGGCCGGCGCCTGTTTCCGCAATGATGCGTTTTTTGCCCATATACTTGGCCAGGAGGCCTTCCCCCATGCAGTGGTTGAGCTTGTGGGCGCCCGTATGGTTCAGGTCTTCCCGCTTCAGGTAAATCTGGGAGGTGCCCAGGTGACGGGAAAGACGTTCACAATGGTAAACCGGGGTGGGGCGGCCCTGGAACTGCTTGCGGATGCGACGCAGTTCATTGATGAATTGGGCGGAGTGGGCGATCGTCTGATAGGCTTCCGTAATTTCTTCAAAAGCGGGAACAAGCTCGTCCGGCAGGTAAACGCCGCCATATTCGCCAAAGCGGCCTTGGGCGTCCGGAAAATTGCGTAGGTAAGTGTGGAGATCCATGGTCTGTTTCATTCGTGACTGCCAGTATTTAACACGATGCCCCAGTTCAGGCAAAAACAATCTCCGCAGGAAGACTTTTTAAAAAAGGGAGGGATGCCTCCTCTGCTTGATGGGAGCGGTTCCGCCGGAAAAGGGGGCGGGAGGTTTTCTTGCTCCGCTGGAGCGGGGCTGGGCGGGGATGTTGCGGATTGCCGGTTCGTAGTGAACCTGCCCCTGGCGGTTGGATTAAGTCAGGAATGCTCCCGCAGTTACAGAAAAAGGAGGCCAGGCGGCGAAGGTGGAAGGAAAAGCACCCATCAATAGGCCTCTCTGGATGCAGGGGCGCTTTTTCCCGAAAAGGGACAAATGGAAGGGAGCTGGGGGGAGTCAGGCCAGGCGGCGCTTCCTGATGGATTTTCCGGTGTCGGCGAGCGTCTGGCGGGCGTCGGGGTCTGCTCCGGCCATCAGGGCGGCCAGGTCCCGGACGATGTTCTGGCGCATGCGGTCCACCAGGTCGCGACCCTCCTGGGTGATGGCGACCATGATCTTGCGGCGGTCCTTGGCTGCGCTCATGCGCTTCAGGTAGCCCATTTCCTGGAGTTTGTCCACCATGCCGGTGGCCGCTGCGGTGGAATGCCCCATCTTCACGGCAATGCTGGACATGCTCAGGAAATCCTCGCTGGCCAGGTAGGTCAGCAGGAAGAACTGGGGATAGGAAACCTTGCCCTCATTCAATTCTGAAGAGAGATTCAGAATGCAGGAACGTTGCGTGAACAGGATGAAATCCGCCAGCTTGTTTGCTTCTTCGGAAATGGAGCTCATGGTCGTTGTGAATGTCGGGGGGGAGGTTTGTTAACGGTGCCGTCCGGAGGCTGGCCGGCGGTTCAGCCAACCTACCGTTCCCGCCTTCCGCGGGCAAGTCAAAAATATAAATTTTTATTAAAATTTTACATTTGCGGATAATAAGAATTTGGACGGTATTCAGGATACAATATGTTGAATGTTAATAGAATGATAGTATTTTGGAGATAGAATGTGAATAACATGTTAAAAATAGATGTAAGCTGTTGAAAAATGAAAGTTTCTTTGAATGCCTACCTGAAATCTGCATGGAACTGGCATAAAAGGGCGTCACCGCATGACAAGCCCGGCATGGAAGGAGACCTTGGGAAAGGGGAAACAGCGGAAAAAGACGCCCCGTTTCAGGAAAGTTTTATGCGGTTGTGTGGCCGGGAAAAGGAATGCTGCTGTATTGCCCGGCAGGGCGATGCAGCCGGGGTTTGCTGCCGCTAAAAGAAAGTCCGGCGTTGGCGGAAGGAATGTGCAAGGAAGGATGTTCCTTGATTAAAAAAGGGTGCAGGAGAATGGAGTTTCCCTGGGCTGTGCATGCGCTTTAGAGAGCACGGCAGCTCCATGGCGGACATGTTTTATGCCGCGTCTGGGAATACCTTTCCCTAGTCCGGAATGGAGCCGGTGGAAAAGAAGAAGTATCCCGCCTGGAAAACGGAACAGACGGTTGAAAAAAGGCTGTACGCTGCCGGGAAACAACAAGGGAAGGAGAAGGCCTTTCCCGGAAGACTCTTTCTTCTTCCCGCAGGCTCCTGCTTCCCTCCTAAAAAAATACCGGCCATTCTCCGGGAAATGGCTTCCATGAAGAAGCATGCCGGAAAATGGCCGGGAAAACGGTTGCCGTACGTTAGTTGGCGGGGGGAGGCGTAAAGACGCGGGCGCCAAGATCCTTGTCCATGAGCAGCATGCCCTGGCCCTCTCCCTTGATCATGCGCAGCTTGCTGATGATGTCCTTGACGGTCTCTTCTTCTTCCACCTGTTCGCTGACAAACCAGTGCAGGAAAATGTCCGTGGCAAAATCCCGTTCCTCCTTGGCAAGGCGTACCAGGTCATTAATGCGGCGCGTGACTTCCTGTTCGTGGGCCAGCGTTTCTTCAAAAACTTCCAGAATGTTGGACCAGTTTGCGGCGGGTGCATCGATGGGAAGCATGGTAACCTGTCCGCCGCGGGCCAGAAGGAAATCGTAAAATTTCAGGGCATGGGCGGTTTCTTCCTGATACTGGATCCGCATCCAGTGGGCGAATCCTGTCAGGCCCGCATCCTGCAGATAGGCGGACATGGCCAGATAAAGGTTGGCCGAATACATTTCCCATTTAATTTGCTCATTGAGAGCGGTTGCCATTGTAGTACTGATCATATGTAAAATCCTGTTGATTTCCTTCTCTTCTACAAAACAAAGTCCGCAGAATCAAGATAATCCTGCGGACTGTATGACGGGGAAATTCGGGAAAAGCGTCAAGCTTCCACAGGAACCGCCGCCGGAACATTTTCCACAGGAGCCTCTTCCTCCGCGGGTACGGCGGCAGCTTCTGCGGATTCTGTCACTGTGTCAGTTTCTTCAGCCGGTTCTTCCTGGACGGCCGGGGATTGGGAAGAAGGGGCGGCCTCCTTCTGCTCCTGCGGAGCGGCGGCTTCCGCTGCCGGGGTCTCCTGCGCCTTCTCTTCCTTCTTCTGCCTGTCCTTGGGAACCTTCTTGGGAGAGGGCGCCTGGGTGGGAACTGCCTTGGGACGGCTGACGGTGTTGTTGGAGAAAACCAGAATGTAGCCCTGTTCGGACAGCCATAACAGGTCGCGGACCAGGTTCTGCTGTTTTTCCTTGGCCTGGGCTACTTCCTCTTCCGTGGCTTGTTCCGGATCAGGAACGGGCGCCAGCTCCTTGAGCATGGCGTCTACGCCCTTGCCCGGATTTTTGGCCGCCCAGGTGGCGATGGACATCAGGGAATCGGAAAGGACCGTGCCTTCTTCCATGGCCTTGGGGCGTGCCGGGCCTGTGTAATGGTTGCCCTTCCATTTGAAAATGGGCATGTGATGGCGCGCCAGCCCGTGGCAGAGGTTGGGAATCAGCATGCTGGGATGGCGGCGGGTCGTGCCGGACAACTGGATCAGGTGCGCCCACAGGCCGGGGGAAAGATGATTCTTTTTTACGGCTCCATTGACGAACACCTTGTCCGTGACGTCATAGCAATCCTCAAAATGGTTGGATTCAAAATCCTGCTCCACGGCGGCGGGAGATTCCAGAAGAACTTCGGAGGCTCCTTCCCGGACGGGTTTCCAGGCAGTGCGCTTGGAAACGGCGTCCTGCCATGCCTGTACGGCTTCTTCGCTCTTATCCGTCACGATCTTGGAACGGAAGGCCTCAAAGGGCATGTTGGCAAACTTGGTGCGGTGCAGGTTCATCAGGGCGGACTGGTAGCCGTGCCAGTTTACGGGCCCTACCAGTTCGTTATTCAGGGAACACTTGGCAATGGCCTTGAAATCGCCCTTGGGCGCTTCCACTTCCTGTTCCACCGTCTCATAATACTTGGACATCCAGGAAGACTGCCAGAGATGCTTGACGGCCTCCTGGCGGGAAATAAAGCAGGCTCCGTCGCCGTGCTTGCACTGGTACAGGTCCGGGCCGTTCTCCTGTTTCATGAACACCAGGTCATAACGGTCATAGGAACCCATGACCACCTTCGCGAGGTCCAGCAGGGAAATGGTGCGGCGGTGCTTCTGCACCTCCTGATGCAGTGCGGCCAGGCCGGAATCCACCGGGCGAAGCTCCACGCGCAGGCCTTCCGCCGGTTCAGGCAGCGGCGGCCGGGGCGCCTGCTCGCGGCGGTCTCCGTCACGGCGCGGCCGGAAGGAGCCGCGGTTGCGGTCTTCCCGGTTGAATCTCCTTTCACCATTCTGACCGTCAAAACGGCGTTCGCCCCGGGGCTGGCGTCCTTCGCGATTATCGCGCCGCGGGCGGCGTTCGCTTCCCTGCCTGTCTCCGGACCTGTGTTCCGGGTAGGAGGCGGAACGTTCCTGCCGGGCTCCCGGTCTAGCCCAGGCCGGACCAAATTGGAAGTCGGCCAGGCCGGAAAGATCCGGAATCTGCTGCTTGGGGTTGGTGGAAGGAGTTTCGTCGGTCATCATGTACGGGTTGTTTCAATAGCAACTAAATGAGGCCTATGGCAATCATTTTACGTGCAAACGGGCGGAAAATTGTTCAAAATGTCATGAAATGCATCTGGAAATGCAAATATTTCCGGTGCATTCTTCCAATCCAACCTTTGTCAAATTCTCTATTATGGATAAAATACGTCAACGCCTTTCCGACCTTGGTTATGCCATTTATGACGCACCTGCGCCCGTGGGTTCCTACGTGCAGTGCGTGCGCACGGGAAACCTGCTTCACCTCTCCGGCGGCATTTCCGTCAACGGGGAGGACAAATACTTCGGCAAGGTAGGGGAGGACTTAACGGTGGAAGAAGGGCAGGCCGCTGCGCGCGCCGCCATGCTGAACCGTCTGGCCGTCATCGTGCAGGCGGTGGGCTCCCTGGAAAAAGTATCCCGCATTGTGGCCGTGAACGGATTTGTGAACGCCGGACCTGATTTTTATGATCATCCCAAGGTGCTGAACGGCGCGTCCGACCTGCTGGTGGAAGCCTTTGGTGAAATCGGCCGCCACAGCCGCACGGCCGTGGGCGTATCCGCCCTGCCGCTCAACGTGGCTGTGGAAATCAGCATGGTCGTGGAAGTTTGCGACTAGGATTTAAAAGTCCGGAAGGGATTCGTGCTTGAATCCCTGCGGCATTCCTGTAGAGTGCCGTCCGGTCAATGCCCTCGTGGCGGAATGGTAGACGCTGCAGACTTAAAATCTGTTGTCCGCAAGGACGTACCGGTTCGAGTCCGGTCGGGGGTACTTCACTAAACAGCAATAAATTGCGTAGATAAAAGGCTCGCTTATAGCGGGCCTTTTTCGTCTTCACGCCTACGGAAATTACCGCTTCTTACTTGTATCTCCGGTCAAAAATAGTTACCCCATAGTTGGCGGAGAAGTGGTTCAAGAAGACTTCCGATTGGGTTGAATGAGCTTGCATGCAATCTTCCCTGGTTCTTCCGGGAAAGAGGAATTGTTGACAAGCTGTTTTGCCTGTTTCTCCGCTATTGACTGGAAAGACGCTCCGCCTTATATTGGAACCTGTCCGGAAGGATTGATTGTCAGGCTTCCGGATCTTCTTCCTACCCTGCTTTTAATATGAATTTGTATAGACTCTCCGTTTGGTTGGTCGCTGCGGGCTTGTCTGCGGTTTCCGTTTTTTCTGCTGATGCCGCCGGCATTGACTCTTACGATGCCGCGTTAAGCAAAGTAAAAGCGGTGAAATCCAAGCTTGACCCTTTAAAGTTTAAAAACCGGCTGAAGAATTGGATGAATCTTGAGCTGCAGCTGGAAGGCTTGAAAAAAGGGAACGACGTCAACAGCTGTGACAGCATGTCATGGTCTCCTCTCGCCTGGGCGGCGTATGTGGGAGACAAGGATATTTTTGATTACCTGCTGTCCAAGGGTGCCGATGCCAAGGGGGTGGACAAGTACGGCATTTCCGTCTTCATGAGGGCGATTGAAGGCGGGAACATGGACATCGTCAAATATCTGGTGGAGGAATGCAAATGTGATCCCAATGAGAAGGACCGTGAATACGGCATCACCACTCTGATGCGTGCGGCTACGTGCAGGCGCAATGACATTCTTGCCTACTTGCTTGACAGGAAAGCCAATGTAAAAACCAGGGACAAGGGAGGAAGGAACGTGCTGGCGTATGCCGCTGATGGAAGGAATATGGAAGGCATGGAAATTCTGGTGGCCAAGGGCGCGGATTTGAACGGTACGGACAAGGAGGGGCACACGCTCCTGATGAAAGCTTCCGAGCGGGGATGCCTGGAGATGGTCCAGTACCTTGTCAAAAAAGGGGCCAAGGTGAAGGCAAAAACCAAGTACGGGAAAACAGCGCTGATCTATGCCGCGGAGGGCGGCTATCTGGACGTGGCGGGGTTTCTGGTGGATCACGGAGCGGACATCAAGGCTAGGAATAAATGGGGAGATTCGGTTCTGGACATCCAGACGGTGCATCCTTCCGTCAAAACCTATCTTCAATCGCGTATGAAAGCTAAAGGGAAATAAAAAAAATTGGTTGTTAACTTTTTATTTGTAAACTCAAAGTCAGGGAAAAGCATCCGGACTCCTGGAAATATTTACGTCCCCGTTTTTCTCAGGGTCAGCATGGACGGAAATGTTCCTGATGGAGCTTCTGCCGCAAGAGGCGCTGGCAATCTTAATCGTTAAGGAATGAACATCTGTTTGGTGAAAAATAAGTATGGTTTTTCCGTGTCAGAATAAAAGAAGATTATTCTTTTTCATCTTGAAAGTAGCGGGAGGCATCCTGCTGGCGGTGGTTCTGTTGTCGGCAGCGGCGGAGTGGTACATCGCTTCTGCTTCCGAGGGCAGGATTTTTGAGCGTTCCGCAGATATTCCCGTCCGCGCGCCTGCGCTGGTGCTGGGGTGTTCCCCTACGTTCCAGGGAGGCCCCAACGGGTACTTCTATAACAGGATGGATACGGCGGCGGAACTTTGGCGGGCAGGGAAGGCGACGGCTTTTATCGTTTCCGGAGACAACAGTTCCCATGCCTACAATGAACCGGAATGGATGAAACAGGCGCTGATGGAACGCGGCGTACCGGAGGACCGGATTGTCTGTGATTTTGCGGGGCTGCGGACGTTGGATTCCGTGGTGAGGATGAAAGAGGTCTTTGGAGTTTCTACGATGATCGTTGTTTCCCAGGAGTTTCACAATGAACGCGCCCTGGCGATTGCCAGACATGAGGGAATGGTCGCCTGGGCTGTCAGCGCCCCGGATGTACCCAACCGCCGTTCACGCGTCAAAAGCTGGTTCCGGGAACGTGCGGCGCGTGTATGGATGATGATGGACTTGTGGCTGTGGGGGCGTAAACCGAAGTTCTTGGGGGAACCTGTCGCTTTGCCGGAAGACAGCGGGAGGAAATGAACAACGCCTCATGCAGCCGGGGGCATCATGAGGCGTCTTTTCCTGCGGTTCGGTAACCCCGGAGGAATGCAGAACCCTGATCGATGAAAGGCGGAATGAATGAATCATGCTGGTTGCGTGAAAAAGTCTGCCCCGTTCACGGGAAATGGTCCGGAAGGATTGAGGGAACAAGCCGTCACCGCGGGATGGCCGGAGGAAAATAGAGTTCTCCGGAATGGCTCCTTGTGCTAGGGTGGGGATATAGATGACGCTGGTGATACGGTCCGCAATGCACGGCCGCCAAAGTGGCTGGAATGGGCGGTGGAACTTCAGTTCCTGGCCCAGGCAGGCATAACTTATGCCAGGGATCCTTATGATCTGGAGCGTTTCGAACGGTTGAGGGAAATTGCCGCGGAAATCATGAGCGCCAAATCCGGGCTGGATATGGATATGGTGCGGGGATTGTTTTGCAGTGAAACCGGTTTTCAAACGCCCAAGATGGATACCCGCGCCGCTATTTTCCGGGAAGGTAAAATATTGCTGGTCAGGGAAACTGGTTCCGGATTATGGTCTCTGCCGGGCGGCTGGGTGGATGTGAACCAATCCGTGCGCGACAATACGGTCAAGGAAGTATGGGAGGAGGCCGGGCTGCATGTAGAGGCCGTGCGCCTGATTGCCCTGCATGACAGGAACAGGCACAATCATCCCCCTTATGCCTACGGAGTCTGTAAAATCTTTGTCTTGTGCGAGGAAAAGGGAGGTTCCTTCCATGCCAATCCGGAAACATCGGAAAGCCGCTGGTTTGGCCGGGATGAACTGCCTCCCATGGCTTTGGAAAAGAACACTCCGGAGCAGGTTTTGATGTGTTTTGACGCTGCGGATGATCCCTGCTGGAACCCCGTGTTTGATTGAAAAAGAGAAAATCCGCGGCAAAATCATTGACTCTTTCCGGAAAAGTGCTATGCCAGTTTCAGCGGCTTGTGGAAAGCAGGCTGTTTTATTCCGGCTGTAACGTTCCCTTCTTCTAGCGGTCAGGAAGGCCGTCTCTCCAACGGCAAAGGCTCGGTTCAACTCCGGCAGGGAATGCCATCCGGCCTATGGTGCCATAAGGACCGGTTTTTTGTCTTGATGCCTGTTGCCGGCGATTCATTGTCCGTGAAGGTGTGTGCTTTTGGCGCATGTCCCAGGCGCATTTCTTCGGAATGCCGTCCTTTTGCGAAAGAATTTTCCAACCCGCGGAAATTCAAGTTCCTTTTCCCTTAATTTTCCTGTTTTGCCATGGCGGTTCCCTTCAACTGCGGAATATAGAGGCCGGAATATTCTGGTTGTTCCTGTGAGAGTGGAAAACGGTTTCCTTTTTCAGGAATGGCGGTGTTTTTCGCCTTTCCATTTTGTTGTTGTTAAGGTCATGAAAAGTGCGGATTTCAAATCCGCCGTCAATGACGAATTAATATTTTTTCATGCGGATCAGATACTTGTGGTTGAATATATAAATGGCAGGTCTTCCGCAAGGCGGCATGAAAAGAAAGTTCAGAATCATGCAAGTTATTTATCATCATTGATGATGAACGTTTTTTCCCGGACAGGCAGATGCCGGATTTGAAATCCGGTAGTTTGCGGGTGGAGTCATGTATAAGTTTTTTGGAAAACGTGTATTGGATATTGCTATCTCCTTATGGACATTGATGTTCGTATCGCCTCTTCTGGCCGTTATATCCATAATACTCCTGGTTCATACGCGGAAGTCTCCGTTTTTTTTCCAGACGCGTGTGGGGTACCGCGGGAAATTGTTCAGGGTTTTTAAGTTCAAGACTATGACGGATGCCCGTGATCCGGAGGGGCTCCTGCTTCCGGATGATCTGAGGTCTTTTCCGCTGGGAACTTTTTTACGCCGCTATTCCCTGGATGAACTCCCTCAGCTGGTCAACATCATCAAGGGAGACATGTCCATTGTAGGCCCCCGGCCATGGATTCCGGAGCAGCTGGATGTTTTTCCCGGCCACTGCCGCATGGCGCGCTGTTCCGTCCGGCCCGGATTGACCGGTATGGCCCAGGTATACGGAAGGAACGGAATCCCGTTCTATAGGCGGTTGTGCTACGACATCGTTTACGCCCGGAATGTTTCCCTATTCATGGACGCCAGGATCGTTTTCCAAACTGTTGTCCGCTTGCTGGCTCATAAGGATGTGCGGCAGTGCGAGGACGCTTTCAGGAACATCTCGGGCAGCGTACTCATCAGGAACGATCTTTCCGTTCCTGTGCTTTTTCCGTCCAAGCAGGAGGAATCCTGACTGTTTATTTGTTTAAAGCCATACCCTTATACCTTAATGATGATGAAACATCCCCCTCTCTTTTCTTCCGGAATTTTCCGCCTGGCCTCCCTGGCTGCCTGCACCATGCTGCTGGCCTCCTGCGTCAATCCGAAAGAGGTTCTCTATATCCAGGACATTACGGGTGAGACCCGGCAGGATATAGTCACCAAATACCAGACGACTATTCAAAAAGACGATCAGCTTTATATTTCCGTCAGCAGCAAGCAGCCGGAACTGACTACCCCCTTCATTATGGCGGAAATGGGCAATTCCATCTCCAACAACGCCAGTAATTCGCGGCCTAAAGGGTATCTGGTTGACGACGAGGGATATATTGTCCTGCCGGTCATCGGAAGGATGAAGGCCGCCCGGAAGACATGCTCCCAGCTTGCCCATGACATTTCCGCGAAGCTCCGCAACAGTGATTACATTAAGGACGCTTCCGTCAATGTCCAGATCATGAATTTCAAGTTTTCTGTTCTGGGGGAGGTGAATAATCCTGGCTCCTACCAGGTGGACGGCCAACGCGTCACCATTTTTGACGCCATCAGCCGGGCGGGAGATTTGAATATCGACGGCAACAGGGACATCGTGCTGATTCGGGAAATGGAGCGTGACCGGAAGATCGTCAAGCTGGACCTGCGCAGCAAGTCCATTTTCTCCTCCCCTTATTACTACATCCGGCAGAATGATATTATTTATGTCACTCCGTCGGACCGCAAGATCAACATGAGGAGCGAAAGCGCCCAGTACTACACTTGGGGCCTTTCGGGCCTGTCCCTGCTTATTGCCGTCATCGCCATCAGCCTGTAAGCCGTTTCATTCTGTTTCCCTTTCATGCCCGTTTCAGTGATACAGCCTGAGGACAACGATATTTTTTCCTTCCGGTTCATTTTTTCCACGGCCAGGAGGTACTGGCCATGGATTCTGGCGTGCGCCCTGCTGGGCGGGGGGGTGGCTTATTTCATTTGCGCCCGGCAGGGGTATTCGTACCAGAAGACCGCCCGCATCATGCTGAGGGATGACAAGCAGAAGAACGCCCAGGTTTCGGAAATCATTCTTTCCGATCTGGGGTTCAAGCCGGGGGAGGCCAATCTGGCGAACGAGAGCTATGTGGTCAAGTCCTCGGAGGTGATGAGCCGTGTCGTGAAGGGGCTGGGGCTTGACGTCTCTTACTGGGAGAAGCGGAATATCCGGGAAGTGGATCTTTACCATACGACTCCTCTGAAGGCGGAGTTCAGTGAAGAGGTGGCGTTTCAGCCTTGCTCCCTGGCGGTTACTCCGCTGAATGGCCGGGAATTTTCCCTGTCCTATCGGGAGAAGGAGGGCCGGGAAAACGTTCTGCAGGGGAAGTTCGGTGTCCCTTTGAAGCTTTCCTTCGCTACGGTGAAGGTATGCCCTACTTCCCATTTTTCTTCAGGCAGCATGGGAAGGACCATTTTCGTGGAGCGCGTTTCCGTGAAGGAGGCCACCGCCGGAATGCTGGGCCAGCTGAGCGTAACGCGGCCCGATTCCAAGGAAAGCAGCCTGCTAGAGCTAACGTTGAGGCTTTCCCATCCCCAAAAGGCGGAAGACGCCCTGAATTATCTTATTGAGGTTTACAATGACCATTCCAGACGGGAGAAGCAAATGGCGGCCTCGAGGGCGGAGGATTTCATTGTCAAACGCATTGGCAAGCTCGGTGGCCAGCTCGGCGGCGTAGACAAGCAGGTGATTGACTACAAGCGCAACAGCAGGATCGTCAAGGACATGGATACGACGCTGGATGCCACGTTCAACAGGGTGCAGGAAATAGGGACGGAACTTTTTACCACCAGGACGGAGTTGATTCAGGTGAAGGTGCTCGCCAAGCTGCTGGCGGACCGGAGCCGGCGGCAGGACATGATCCCCGCCAATATAGGCATTCAGGATGCGGGAATTGCCAAGCAGATAGAACTTTTCAATGACAATTTCCTCCAGCATAAAAAGTTGTTCGCCAGCGCGGGAAGGCAGAATCCCATGGTTTCCTCCCTCGCGGAGAATATGAAGGAGATGCGCGAGTCCATTGGCCGTTCCATCGCCAATTACTGCAATGCGCTGGAAGTGAGGATGGGTGAGCTGGAAAAGGAGCGGAATGAACTCAACCGGCTTTTGTCGGACATGGCTTCCAAGGATGAAGGCCTGGTCCCTCTGCTCCGGGAGCAGAAGGTCATGGAGGAACTTTACCTGATGCTGCTGAAAAAGAGGGAGGAAAACGCCCTGGCCCTGGCCACGACGGAACCGAGCGCGCGCATTCTGGAACCCGCGTTCGGCTCCAACGCCCCCGTAGCACCCAAACTGTCCCTGATGACGCTGGGCGGCATGGCCGGAGGCGCTTTTGCAAGCCTTGTGACCCTGCTGGCCGGAAACGCCCTGAATACAAAGGTGCGGGATAAGAAGGACCTTGCCGGCCTGACGGACCTGCCGCTGGCAGGGGAGCTGCCCCTGCTTTCCGGAAAGGAGCGGAAGAAGATGCCGCTGGTCGTCACAAATGGCCGCTCCTTCATGGAGGAATGTTTTCACATCCTCCGCAACAATGCGGAACTTATGCTGCTGCCCAATCCGGAGGAAGCGCCCCGCGTCCTGTTCCTTACGTCCACAAGGGCGGGGGAAGGGAAGACGTTTACGGCCCTGAACCTGGCCGCCGTGTATGCCCAGACGGGGAAAAAAGTCCTTCTCATTGACGGAGACCTCCGCAAGGCCAGTCTTTCCGCCTTTTACGGAGGGAAGAATGCCAGGGGCCTCGTACACCTGCTGATGAATCCACAGGTCTCTCCGGATTCCGTCCTGCAATCCGGTAGGAGGTTCCCGGGATTTGACCTGGTGACGGCAGGCCCCGTTCCCCCCAATCCCGTCGCTTTGTTGACTCAGGGCCGTTTGGAAGAGCTGCTCCGGTACTGGCGCGCCCGGTATGACCGCATTATTTTGGACGGCTGCCCTTATGAGGTCGTGGCGGATGCCTCCCTCATGGCGCGCCATGCGGACCTGGTCCTTTATGTCATCAGGTGCGGCATGATAGAGAGGCAGTACGTCCCCGTCATCCAGGGGCTGGCGGACAAAGGAGAATTCCGTTCCGGAGCTGTTATCCTCAATGCGGAGAATTTCAAAAACTCCCGTTTTCATTATTACAACGAGTATTCCGAAACTGACGGATAGCGCCGTTAACCACCCCTTTTTCTTCAGCATTCGCCCTATAGCCTTTTTCCCGGATTTTCTTCTTCCTCCGTTTCATGAACACCGTCTCCAGAGTGATAAGGAACACAGGATTCCTGTATATGAAAATGGGCATTACCATGTTCATTTCCCTGTACACGACGCGTCTGGTTTTGAATGCCTTGGGAGTGGACGACTTCGGTATTTTCAACATGGTGGCGGGCGTGATTGCCATGCTGGCCTTTCTCAACGCCAGCATGGCGGCGGCTACCCAGCGCTTCATGAGCTACGCGGAGGGGGAAGGGGACCCGGAGAAACAGAAAATCGTGTTTAATATTAGCGTGGTGCTCCATCTTGCCATTGCCGTGATGGTCGGAATCCTGCTGTATGCTGCGGCCCCCTTCCTGTTCGGGCATCTCCTCAATATTCCGGAAGACCGGGTTTTTGCCGCCAGGTGCGTTTACTGGGCCATGATCGCCAGCACCGTGGCCGGCATTCTGGGCGTTCCCTATGAAGCCATGCTGAACGCCCATGAAAATATGCTGTATTTCGCCGTCATAGGCGTTCTGGAATCTTTCCTGAAGCTGGGGGCGGCCCTGCTTGTCGTTCACGTGCTGGCAGACAAGCTGATTCTGTACGGAGCTTTAATGGCCGGGATTTCCATCCTTGCCATGACGGCCATGCTTGTTTATTGCCGCAGGAATTATGTGGAGTGCGTGATTGCGCCGCTGCGTTATTGGAAACGCGGCGTTTTCCGGGAAATGGGGAGCTTTGCGGGCTGGAATTTCACGGTTTCCGCCAGCAGCATGTTGTCGGAATACGGCGTCGGCATTGTCCTGAACCACTTTTTCGGCGTCGCCCTCAATGCGGCGCAGGCCGTCGCCCAGCAGATCAACGGACAAACCATGGCCTTTTCCGGGACCATGCTGAAGGCCCTGAATCCGGTCATTTCAAAAAGTGAAGGGGCGGGCAACCGCGGCCTCATGCTGCGGGCCACCCTGTCCGGCTGCAAATTCGCCTACCTGCTCATGGCGGTTTTCGCCATTCCCCTGATTCTGGAGGCTCCGGGGCTCCTGGGCCTCTGGCTTCATTCCGTTCCCGCCTGGGCGGTCCTGTTCTGCAGGCTTCAGCTTGCCAGGACCCTGCTGGAACAGCTTTTCCTCAGCCTGGGATCCGCCATTTACGCGGAGGGGAACATCCGCCTGTACACGCTGGTGAAAACGGGGTCCGGAATTCTTTTCCTGGGCTCTACTTGGGGATTCTACCGCATGGGGTGGCCTCCCTGCATGATGTATGTGGCCGCCATTCTCTTCGTATCCCTTCCGGGGGGGATTCTGGCCCTTTTCATTTGCGTGCGCCGCCTTGGTCTCGGCCTGCGGGATTTTTCTTTCCGGGTGCTGGCGCCGTGCCTTGTTCCCAGCGTGGCTACGTTTGCCGCGGGCATTCTCCTGTCACGGATTGATGCGTCTCTTTCACCTGTTCCGGTATTGTTCCGTACCTGCTCGCTTCTGGTCGTCTTCCTCCTTTTCCTCTGGTTTTTTTCTCTGGACGGCAGGGAGCGCGGCACCTTTGTTTTTTTCCTGAAAAGCGCCTGGAGGAAAATCCAGTTTTCCAGATAATTCCATGAAATCCTATTCCATTCTCGTCAATACCTGTGATTCCTTTGAAGACTGCTGGCAGCCTTTTTTCAGGCTCTGGTCCCTTTATTGGCCTGATTGCTCCGCCCGCGTCTACTTGAATACGGAATACAAGTCCTACTCCGGTCCGGAAAAAAACGTCGTTTCCCTGAGGAGCTGCGCAGGCCGGATCATTCCAGGGCGCAGGAGGGCCACGTGGAGCGAATGCCTGAAATGGGCCCTGGAGGCCATGGAAACGGACACGGTGCTGTACATGCAGGAGGATTACTTCCTGACGGCGCCGGTGGACGGCGAGGCGGTGGAAAGGTATGCGGCGCTGATGCGCGCCCATCCGGAAATTCCCTGCATCCAGTTGACGCCGGAGGGAATTCCGGCTCGTGAGCCTTCGCGGTATGAAGGCCTTTTCACCAGTGACCCGGATTACCCCTGGTATGCGTGCTGCCAGGGCTCCCTGTGGCGCCGGGAGACGCTGCTTTCCCTGTTGAGGAAGGAGGAATCCGCATGGAAGTTCGAATACTTCGGCAGCCGGAGGGCGAAGTATTCCCGCATGGAGTTTTTAACGGTGGACCCCTCCTTGTTTTCCCGGGAGGGGTACCAGATCATTCCTTACATTTTCACGGGCATCATCCACGGCAAATGGTACGGGCCGGTGGCGGAGCTGTTTGAACGGCACGGCATATCCATGGATTTTTCCAGGAGGGGTTTTTTTGATCCGGAGGAAAAGACCCCTTGCTCCGCAAGAATCAGGAATGCCGCCAGGAACTGGAAGACGTGGCGTAGCCGGCTGGAACTCCGGTCCATGAAGCGCCGCTTCCTTCGGGAAGGGAATGCCTGCGGAGGCAATTAAACTTGTCCATGCCATGATTTCACTGATGCACCAGGGTTTGCATTTGCTGCGCCGCGTGTTTGACCGCTGTTCTGGCAGGGAGGAACTGCGCCCCCCCTCCTGTGAACTGGATGCGGATGCGGCCTCCGCGATGATTGAGAACCTTCTCCGCTCCGGGCGCCCCGCCATGGTGGGACGGTTTGGCTGCACGGAAATGTCTTGCCTGCATAATTATTTGGAGATTGGAAAGGCGGGCAGGAATCCGCTGGATTACATCACTGGCCGGAGAGACCAGTGGTGGTGGAATAAAAGCATCATGAGGCAGATGCGGGAGTGGTCCGGTTTTTTCCCGGCCACGCCGGAATATCTGGCCCGTTTCTGCGAGCTGATGCTCCGTGATATGATGGAACTGGATGTCTTGGGAAGCTGGCTTCCGTACGAACGGGAGGTGATGCCCATGATCCGGGACGTTCCTCGTGTGCGCCTGCTGAATCTGGAGCCTTACTGGTCTTCCCGGCCATGGAGCAGGACCCTGGAGGGAAGGAAGGTGCTGGTGGTCCATCCTTTTGCGGAAAGCATAACGCTTCAATATGAACGGAACAGGGAAAGGATTTTTGAAAACCCGGAGGTTCTTCCTTCCTTTTCCCTGGAGACGCTGGCCGCCGTCCAGAGCCTGGGCGCGGGGCCAGGCCGTTTTGCCGACTGGTTTGAAGCCCTGGCATGGATGGAGGGGGAGATGGACCGCCGGGATTACGACGTCTGTCTCATCGGATGCGGGGCTTACGGCTTCCATCTGGCGGCCCATGCCAAGAGGCGGGGCAGGCAGGCCGTGCATCTCGGAGGGGCTCTTCAACTGCTGTTCGGCCTGCGGGGCAGGCGCTGGGAAGACCCGGCCTACGGGGCCGATCCCGGAGCTCCCAAATATGATTATTCCCGACTTTTCAATGACGCGTGGGCGCGGCCGGGAAGAGAGGAAACGGTAGGCCACGCCAGCCGTGTGGAAGGAGGGTGCTACTGGTGAAGAAGATGAATGCTCCGGAAAAAGGGATGAACGTGCTCTGGCTGTCCAATATCCTGTTTCCTGAACCGTGCCGGATGCTTGGACTTCCGGAACCGGTTCTGGGAGGCTGGATGTACGCGGGGGCGCAGGAGCTGTTGAAGGCCGCCCCGGATTTAAAGCTGGCCGCGGCCATGCTTTACCCGGGGCGCACTCTGCGCCGCCTGGACGGGGAGGCCATGGCCTATTACCTGATTCCCGCCCCTGCCGGCATGGAGGGGTACAGGAAGGAGCTGGAACCCTGTTTCCGGGAAATCAGGGACATGTTCGGCCCGGATGTGGTCCATATCCACGGTTCCGAATATCCGCACTCCCTGGCCTGGGCGCGGGCCTGCGGGGCGGAACGCACGGCCGTTTCCATCCAGGGGCTGTCTTCCGTCTGCGCCGGGTTCTATCTGGGCGGCATTTCTCCCCGGGAACTCGTGAAATCCGTTACCTTCCGCGATCTGCTGCGCCGCGATACGCTTTTTGCCCAGCAGCGGAAGATGAAGGCGCGCGGAAGATATGAACGGGAGCTGTTCGGCAAAGTGCGCCATGTGATCGGGCGTACCGCCTGGGACCGTACCCACGCATGGGCCATGAACCCCGCGGCACGGTACCATGTTCTTCATCCCACGCTCAGGGAACCCTTTTACCGTCATGAATGGGATGCCGGGGCGTGCGAAAAGCATACGATTTTTCTCAGCCAGTCCCACTACCCCCTGAAAGGGCTGCACAAGGTAGTGGAGGCTCTTCCTCTGGTCCTGCGGCATTATCCTGACGCCAGGGTGCGGGTGGCCGGACCGGACATCCTGTCAGTCCCTGCGTGGCGCAGGAACGGCTACGCCCGTTATCTGGGAAACCTGATGGAACGGCTTGGAGTCCGGGATCGCTTCCTCTGGCTGGGCCGCCTGGACGCGGAGCAGATGTGCAGCCAATTCCGGAAGGCGCATGTCTTCGTTTGCCCCTCCATGATTGAAAATGAGTCCAATTCTCTGGGGGAAGCCCAGATGGTGGGCACTCCCTGCATCGCGTCCTATGCCGGAGGCATGATGGATTCCGTGTCCGACGGGGAAACGGGATTCCTGTACCGGTTTGAAGAGACGGAAATGCTGGCCATGCTGGTATGCCGCCTGTTCGGGGACATGGATTTGTGCAGGCGCATTTCCTTCCGCGGAAGGCAGGCCTCCCTGGCAAGGCATGACCGTTCCGCGAATGCGGAACAGCTGAAGCGCATTTACGGGAGCATTGCCGGAGATGCCAGAAACGGGACAGAAGAAGATGAAGGAAGGGAGGGGGCCTCATGCAGCAATTGATTTGCCTTACCAGGAAAGCCGTGCTCCGCTGTTGGGCCGTCTGCACGCATCCGCTTCACAATTGGTATGCCAGGTGGCTCCTGTATGCCGGCAATGCGGTTTACGGCCCCGGCCTCTGTTCGTTCGGAATTCCGGACGTCAGGATATCCAGGGGAAGCCACCGCCGTTCCGTTCCGTGCCGCATAGGAAGGGAATTTACCATGAGAAACGGCCCCCACGGCGTCTCCCGTTCCTCCCAGCGCTGCCTGATTTCCGTGGACCGGGACGGCGTGCTGCGCATCGGCAACCGGGTGGGCGTCAGCAATACCGTCATCATCTGCACGCGGTCGGTGACTATTGGCGACGATGTAAAGGCCGGATTCGGAGTCCATATCATGGATACGGATTTCCACGCATTGGACCCGGAAGCCAGGCGGGGAGCGGAGGACAGGCTTCAGCGCCGGTCCGCTCCCGTCAGGATTGGGAACAACGTCTTTCTCGGGGCCGGAGCTTTCATTTTAAAAGGCGTTTCCATCGGGGATAACGCCGTCGTAGGAGCCCGTTCCGTGGTAACGCGTTCCATCCCTTCCAATGAGGTATGGGCGGGAAATCCGGCGCGCCGCATCCGCGGGCTGGAGGAGGGGAAAGTTTCTCCGATGATGGAAAGGAGCGTGCATGCGTAATACGGACCTTTTATTTCAGGCGAATAAAGGCCTGCCCCTTGACGGGAAATCCCGCCTTCCTTCAAGCATCCGGGTCGTGCTCCCCTTCATCATTCTGGTGAAGGCCATGATCATGCTGGCCATGTACTCGTCTGCCGCCGTCCTTCACCCGATTTGTACGGAACAGGCCATTTCCCTTTCCTCCGCCCTCCTGCTGGCGGTGTCCTTCGTCATCATGCGGAAGTATTTCCGGCGGGAGGACGCCCCCGTCTATCCCCTCTTCTCCATTTATTTCCTGTGGGTATTCATTTGCTGCCTGCGGGGCGTCTTCGCCGTGGACGGCTACTGGTCCGCGCGGGCCCTTGTGACGAATGCCCCCACGCTTTTCATTCCCGTGCTGGTTTACGTATTCAGCCTGCCGGAGGTGACGCGGCAGGTCCTGTCCGTCTGGTTCAAGGTGTTCATCCCCGTTTTTTTCCTGTTCATGCTCACCCTCAATCCGGACTTTTACGCCTCCCTGCTGAATCCCTTGCTGATGCTGGTGCCGTGGCTGCCCCTGCTGCCCCGGAAATGGAAGCTGGTGGTGCTGGTCATGGCATGCCTGATGGTGTGCGTCAGCATGGGGGCCAGGAGCCAGATTTTAAAGGCGCTGGCGGCTTTGTTCCTGTTAGCCGCCTATTGCGGCAGGGATTTGCTCAAGGACTGCTTTTACAGGATGATGCGGCACGCCCTGTTTTTAATTCCCTCCCTCTTTCTCGCCCTTGGGCTGGGCGGCGTCTTCAATGTTCTGGACGTCGGCTCCTACACCGGAGCGCCGGGAAGTTCCATGGAGGATGACCTGCTGGCGGATTCCCGGAGCATCGTCTTTGAAGAGGTGGCTTCTTCTTCCCTGAAGGACGGCTGCATTTTGCTGGGGCGCACCCCGGCGCAGGGTTATGAAACCAGATTCCAGATGTCCAGTGATGAGCGCCAGTCCTACCGGGACCAGAAACGCCGAGCCTGGTGCGAACCCGTCCTCCTCAATATTTTCGCCTGGACGGGAGTGGCGGGACTCTTCCTTTACACGGGATTTTACTGGCAGGCCTCCTGCTTGGCCATTTACCGATCCAACAACCGCTGGATGAAGCTGCTGGGCGTGTTCGTGGCCTTCCGCTGGCTCTGGGGATGGCTGGAGGATACCAACTTCAACCTGGATATCATGAACATCTCCCTGTGGATGATGATCGCCATGTGCTATTCCAGCCATTTCCGGGCCATGACAGACGGCGAGCTTCATGAATGGGTGGAAAGCATCTTCCGCCGTCGCTCCTCTAACCCTCTCCCTTCCGTACGCATTCCATGAAAACTGACGATACCTTCGGAAAAAAACTTGCGGTTCTGATGACGTGCCACAACCGCAGGGAAAAAACGCTCCGCTCCCTTGCCGCCCTGTTCTCCGCACTGCCGGAAGCGGGGCTGGACGTCTCCGTGCATTTGGTGGATGACGGTTCCTCCGACGGCTCCGGAGACGCCGTGCGGCAGGCTTACCCCTCCGTATCCGTCATCAGGGGGGACGGAACCCTGTTCTGGAACCGGGGAATGAGGATGGCATGGGAGGACGCCTTGAAGAAGGATGCGGATTTCTACCTGTGGCTGAATGATGATACCGTGCTGCATCCGTTTGCCGTAGGCCATCTATTGGAAGCCTCACGCCGGATGGAGCACGCCGCCGTCATCTGCGGCTCCACCTGCCATCCTGGCACGGATGAGTGGACTTACGGAGGCACGGCGGGCGGGAAGCCCGTTATTCCGGATGGAACCCTGAGGGAGTGCGAATTATGCCACGGGAACATTCTATGGGTGCCGCGGCGGGTGGTGGAGCGCATCGGTATTCTGGACGGGTTCTACCTGCACGCCCTGGGGGATTACGACTATTCCCGGACGGCGCGCGCCCGCGGAATAAGGCTGCGGGTGGCCCCCTCCTGCCTGGGAACCTGCGAACGGCATGACAAGGCCGTTTCCTGGACGGACCGGAAGGTGCCCCTGGCAGGCAGGCTCCGCAATTTGTATTCCCCGCTGGGGAATGCCCAGCCCAGGTATTACTTCCACTACGTCCGCAGGCACGACGGCCTGCTGGCTGCGTGCAAGGCCATGGTCTGCATGCATGTACGAGTTTTTCTCCCCTTCTTATGGACAGCGACGAAATAGACTGGGTTTTCCAGACGGATGATGAAGAGGTGCTGGAGACGTACAGGACCCGTGACAATTACCTCATGGAGCGCTCTCCGGAGGGGGATGATTCGCGATGCGCCGTTTATTTCAGCAGCAATGACTTGTACTTTCCCAACAACCGCGCCCGGTTCCATGAACGGGTCACCCTGCGGAATACGTTTGAATGGTTCGGAACCAGGGTTCCGGGCTGCGGCAGGCACATCTTCATCCGAGACGTTTTCAAGCAATGGTACCTGGCTGGCGTCAACAGCCGCCTGGACTCTCCGGAAAAGGTGCTGAAGTGGCTTGAAAACGAGACGAAAGGCTGCCGGGTAACGATGGTGGGCAGTTCCTCGGGAGGCTATGCGGCCGTTCTCTTCGGCTCCCTGTTGCATGCGGAGCGCGTTTTCTCCTTCAACGGCTATTTTGATCTTGCACCGGAAACGGAAATGGAAGATGCCGCCAGAGTCAATCCCCTGCTGGTACGGTACAGGAACGACCCGGAACGGGCTCCTTTTTACCGCCTGGCCCCTTTTCTGCATGCGGGGACACCCGTTTATTATTTTCATTCCCTGTTTTCTCCCATTGACCGGAGGCAAAGGGAGCTTCTGGGACGCCGCCGGGGGGTGCACGTCATTCCCTTTCACTCCCGCCGCCATGGAATCCCCTTCCTCAAATGCTGTTTGAGCCGCCTTTTCCAATATTCCGATGAAGAGCTGCTGGAGCTGAGCGGCGCAATTCAACACCCCTTGCGGTTTTCTCTCCGGTGCGTAGGCGTCCGGGAGACGGCCTCCGGCTTCTTCAGGCAAGCGTGGCAGTATTACAGGAAAAGGCACTGAATCATGAACGGCAACAAACGTAAACTGATGGTCTTTCATCAATACCTGGCTCCCTACCGCATTGATTTTTTCAATGCGCTGGCCCGGCTTGGAGACATGGAGGCGTTTTTTGAATATGAAAATTCTCCGGACCACCACTACAACAGGGAGGAAATGGAAGCCCGCTGCGCTTTCCGCCCCCAATACCTGAACCATGTTCGGGTGGCCGGGCGGCGCATTCCCTCCGGCCTTGCGCGCATTCTGCGGCAGGGACGGCCCGATCTGGTGATCGTTCCGGAGTTTTCCATTCTGGCTCTGGAAGTGTGCCTGCTGCGCGCGGTTTGCCGCTGGAAATTCAAAATCGTCAGCATCTGCGATGACAGCATGGACATGATCCGCGGCAATGAATTGTCCCGCATGCATGCGCTGGCGCGGAAGGCGGCGATGCCGGTGATGGACGATGTGATTCTCCCGGACATGGAGGCATGCCGCTGGTACCGGGAACGTTATGGAAAGGGCGTCTTTTTTCCGATTGTCAGGGATGAACGGGCATTCCGGGAACAATGCCGGGAAGCGCTTTCCGTGAGCCATTCCATGCAGAGGGAATACGGCCTGCACGGAAAACGGGTGGTCCTGTATGTGGGGCGCCTGGCCCCGGAGAAGAATCTGGAATGCCTGGTCAGGGCGGCTGCGGCCCTTCCGGAGGACGCCGTTCTGGTGATTGCGGGGTCGGGCCGCCTGGGGACGGTCTTGCAGGATCTGGCCGTCCGGCTGGAGGTCAGCGCTATTTTTACCGGCTGGCTGGAAGGCGAACGCCTGGCCGCTTGGTACAATCTGGCCGACGTTTTTGTTCTTCCCAGCCTGGTGGAACCGTTTGGAGCGGTTGTCAATGATGCACTGGCTGCCGGATGTTTTTGCCTGGTTTCCGGGCGTTGCGGCTCCGCCTGTCTGATCCGCCGGGGCTGGAATGGGGAATTGTTCGATCCGGAAGATGAAAGGGGGCTGGCCTCTCTTCTCCGGAAAACCTGCCTGGACCGCGGCGCCAGTCCTTCCTCTCCGCGCCTGAAAGAATGCCTGATGCCTGCCGGATTCCGGGAATACGTCAGCCATCTCATGGAACATATTGTATGATGAATGCTTCCTCCAATGCAGCCCCGGGCAGGTCCCGGCCCATCCTGTTTCTGCGTTCCCTGGCCAACGGAGTGCGCAGTTTCATCCGTTTCCGCCTTATCCAACGCTGGGTCACCGTGGAGGGAATGACCAGGATAGGAAGGCATGTGCATCTGAATTCCCCGCACAAACGGATCATTTTTGGGAACAGGGTGCAATTGGGGCCGCACTGCCATGTCTCCTGCGATATACGTTTTGGAAACAGCGTGTTGTGCGCCGCCCGCGTTTCATTCATCGGAAAAAGGGACCATTCCTTTAACAGGCCCGGTTGCGCCGTCTGGGATTCTCCCCGGAATTGGGAGGACGGGATGACGGTCATCGGCAGCGACGTGTGGATTGGCCATGGAGCCGTCATACTGGGGGGCGTTTGCGTGGGGGACGGTGCCATTGTGGCGGCAGGGGCCGTCGTGACCGGAGACGTGCCGCCCATGACCGTGGTGGGCGGCAATCCGGCCCGGGTCATCCGCCGCCGCTTTGCCACCCCGGAAGAAGAGGAAAGGCACCGGAACTACCTTGATTCCATAAAACAGACAAGCCATGATGCAAATCCTGATTAACGCTTATGCCGTCAACCCGGACTGGGGCAGCGAACCCGGTATGGGGTGGAACTGGGTCATCCACGTGGCCATGCACTGCAAGGTGCAGGTGATTACTGAAGGGGAATGGAGGGAAAACATAGAGCGGGAACTCGCCCGCCTTCCCCAGGCCGGCAACATCGTGTTCCATTATCTTCCCGTGCCGGAAAAAATACGCCGGATGTGCTGGGACCAGGGAGACTGGCGTTTTTATCGCTATTACAAAAAATGGCAGGAGCGGGCGCTTGTGCTGGCGCGGCGCATCGTGGCGGAAAACCGCATAGACGTCATTCACCAGTTAAACATGATCGGCTTCCGGGAGCCGGGGATGCTGTGGAAAATCGGGGGAATTCCCTACATATGGGGACCGGTGGGGGGAATGGAAAATACGCCGGTGGCCTACTTGCGGGAAAGCGGCTGGAGGCAGGTGGGGAAGGCGGCATTGAAAAACGTGATCAATACTGTACAAGCCAGGTTCCAGCCCAGGGTGCGGAAAGCCATGAAGCGCGCTGACGCCGTGCTGGCTTCCGTTCAGGGAGTGCGGGAGAAAATGGAACGTTACCATCGGCGGGAAGTGCTGTTGATGAGTGAAACCGGCTGCGCCGCTCGGCCGGAGGCGGTGCGGCGGGCAACGGACGGAGGCCAATTCAGGCTGCTGTGGGCAGGCCGCATGATACCCAGCAAGCAGTTGGCCCTGGCATTACAGACCCTCACCCATCTCCGGGATTTGCCGGAGTTGAAGCTGCATATCTGCGGGGGAGGGGAGAGGGAGCCGGGCTACCGGAACCTTGCGGAGCGGCTGGGCGTGGCGGGGCAATGCGTGTGGCACGGCACGGTCTCCAATGAAAAGGTGCAATCACTCATGCGGGGAAGCGACCTGTTTTTCTTTCCGAGCATCATGGAGGCTACCTCGACCGTGCTTGTGGAAGCCCTGATGAACCGCCTGCCCGTGCTCTGCTTTGATACCTGCGGCATGGGAACCATCGTTGATGAAACCGTGGGATGCAAGATACCCCTGACCCGTCCCGGACGGTCTGCCCGGGACTTTGCGGAACGCATCCGTTTCTTTTTCCATAACAGGCAGGTCTTGCGGAAGATGGATGGAGAGTTTTACGCCAGGCAGAGGGAGCTGGACTGGAACCGCAAGGCGGAAAGGATGGCCGGCATTTACCGCGAAGTTTTGAAGGAACGTCAACATTGACCATGAGTGAAAACCGTATGGAGACCTATTTCAACATCAGATACGAATTTGACCGTGAACGCGTTTTCCGGCGCATGGACGAAGTGCTCCGTTCCGGGGGCGCGGGATACATCTGTGTGGCGGACGGCCATGTGCTTTCCGAGGTACAGCGCAACCGGGAATACAGGAATGTGCTGAATGGAGCGCTCCTGACCATTTGCGACAGCGGCTGGGTGCCCGTCTACCTGAAATGGCTGCTGCATGCGGACAGGCCCCAATACTGCGGCGCCCAGATTTTCAGCGACGCCATCAGCATGAAAAAATACAGAATGATGTTCCTGGGGGGAAACCGCGACACGCTGGATGCCCTGCGCCGGATCCTGGAAGGGGAAGACCCCCGCGTGAAGAGCATGCCTTTTGAGGAATTGCCTTTCTGCCCTGTGGATGAATTTGACTACGCGGCTATTGCCGGGCGCATCAATGAATACCTGCCGGACATCGTCTGGGTTTCACTGGGCGCTCCCAAGCAGGAAATATTCATGAACAGGCTGTGCCCCCATCTTCAGCGGGGGGTTATGGTGGCCGTGGGAGCCGTCTTTAACTTCGTCTCCGGGCGGCATATCAGAAGGGCCCCCGCCTGGATGGTGGACTGCAGGCTGGAATTTCTCTACCGCATTTTCAATGAACCCCGCAAGCAAATGAAACGCTGCTGGAAAATAATCTCTGTTTTGCCCTGGATTTTTATCCGTGAAAAACAACGGCAAAAGGCGGCCAGGCCGTCTGCCTCCTCCGGAATGGGAAAAAAGACATCCTCTCTTCCCTGTACTCTGGTCTCCTGTTTCGGCCGGCTTCCCGGCAACATGGGTGACCTGCTGGCGGCCTGGGGCAGGGAAGAGGGCAGGAAATTCGTCGTTGTGAGCGACGATGCCGGGTTCTGGAACCTGCCGTCCAACGCCAGCCTGGTGCCGATGGCTTTTTGCGAACTCCAGCGCCTGGTAAGGAAAAAACTGGGAAGGCGGCATCAAATTAACGTTCCGGAGGACCTTCCGCTGCTTTTGCCACAATATCCGGTTCTCTTTGAGGACTATGTGGAAGGGAGCCGGGAATTGGAAACAATGGCTCTTGAGTGGGAGGCGGGTTTCTCCCATCCAGCGGTTCCCGCCGCGCCGGTTTAATGTTTACCCCTTTCCATACAGCAACATCCACACCTTGATACATTTCAACCATGGCTACCAAAATATTCGTCTCCGGTTTTTACGATATCATTCATGCCGGGCATATCCAGTTCTTCCGCGAAGCGCGTTCGCTGGGGGATTTCCTCATCGTCTCCTTCGCTTCCGGGCAGGTGCTCTGGAAACACAAGCGCAGAAAACCATCCATCCCGGACGACCATAAAAAAGTGATTCTGGAAAGCCTGTGCATGGTGGACAAGGTGGTCTGCGGAGAAAATCTGGAGCCGGGAATGGATTTTAAACACGTTTTCCTGAAAGAACGGCCCGATATCCTGGCCGTTACGGAAGATGACTGTTACGGCGGCCTTAAAAGGGAACTGTGCGCAAGGATTGGAGCGCGGTATGTGGTGCTTCCCAAAACGCCTCCCTGTTCCGAACAGATTTCCACCACTCAGTTGGTGAACAGAATCAAGGCCCCGCTTAGCGTTCCCCTGCGCGTGGATTTTGCGGGGGGCTGGCTGGACGTTCCCAGGCATGCGCGGCAGGGGGCGTACATTGTCAACTGCTCCATCAGTCCGTTTGTCTCCCTGGACCACTGGCCCTATGAACTCCGTGCCGGACTGGGAGGCAGCGGAGCCTGGGCCATGCTGCAGGGCAGGGACCCCGTCCAGTCGGAACTTGCCCTGGGGGTTGGCTGGCAGGACCCGGCCGTGATTGCGGAAACGGGGTTGTGCGTCTGGCGTTCCGGCGCCGTTCCCGTGCTGGACATCAAGAGCTCCGGTGACTTTCTGGCTGGGAAAATGGCGGTCTTCCACACCGGGCATGACCATGATACGCCGGGAATGGCTGACGGGTGCAGGGACTATGCCCGCATCGCCCAGTCTTCCCTGATTGCCCGAGCCGGAGTGATGGAGCGCAGCATTCATGAACTGGCGGCCGGAGTGGCGCTCTACCATAGCGTGCAGCTCCAGGAGGGAATGGCTCCCCTTCCAGCCCTGGGGGAGGAACTGGCGAAGAAATACCTGGGAGGCGGATTCGGCGGATATGCCCTGTACCTGTTCGCTTCCCGGGAGGACAGGGATGAGGCGGTGCGGGTTCATGACGGCATGAGGGCCGTGGAACCGTATTGCAAAAGGCCGTTCTGATTCTTTGCCGGAATGAAAATATCCATGCTTGAGGAATGCCGTCACGCCGGGGAGCCGGAAAAGGAACGGGCCGCCCGTCCGGGGAGTGTTCCCGGAGCGCCTCCGAGGGAATGCTGGCTTGACCTGGGCAGGGTGGCGGGCCTGTTCTTCATCGTCCTTTTTCATGCTGCGGGAAATGGAGTGGAATTCCCTCTCTTCTTCCAGCGGGTGCCCTTTCTGTTCATGGCGGCGGCCTACTTTGTGGGACGCAGGAAAATGTTCTACTGGCGCCATTCCCCGTGCAGGTATGTTCTATTTTATCTGGCATGGAACGGGGCGGCTTTTCTGGAAGCGTTCTTCAGGCATTGGATTTATTCAAGCCTGGGCCATTCAAGCGCGTGGGACTGGAGCATCCTGCCCTGGAAGCTGACGGGATTGGGAACCACCTTCCCTTACGATGGTCCCCTGTGGTTCCTGAAATACGTGATGGCGCTGAGCATGCTCTCCCCGCTTTTATTCGCCCTCGGAAAAAGGAAGCTGCTGATTCCCGTGACGATAGCCGTTCTCTTCTCCGTGGTGCTGTTTCCGGAGCTCAACGCGCTGTTTTCCGACCCCCCGCGGGTTCCGTGGGCGGACGCCCTAGCTTTTTTCATGCTGGGATTCTGTCTTTCCTCCCTGACGCTGGGCGAAATCAAGCTGTTCCTGAAAAAAACAGGTTTTATTTCCCTTCCCGCGTGGGCGGCAATAGCGTGGTTGAACCATGGCGGCGTCATCTCCACGGAAACCTTGCACACCATACCTTGCTGGATTTCCGGGATTCTGGGACTGGGCTCCCTGTGCGTCCTGCTGGCGGAAAAGACGTTCTTTCGCAACATTGCGCGGGCATGCGCTCCCCTCTTCTTCTTCATTTATGCCGTCCATTGCCTGGTCCTGCCCTACTTGATGCCGCTCCTGTTAAAAATTCTCCCTGAGGAAATCCTTTCTGCCCTGGTTGGTGCGGTCCTGGTATTTGCAGGAGCATTCTTTCTTCATCGGCGGGTGGTTCGGCATTACCCGGTCTGGGAATACCTGATTTTTGCCCAAAAGCAGAAAAAGCCGGCAACTGACGGGAAGAAAAAGGAGAAGTTTGCAGCCGGCTCCCTCGGCTCCGCCTCCATGAATGAACCCCGTCTTTAGCGGTCTTCTGTTTTTCCTGTGCCTTCTGATCGGGAGAATGGGAACCTGCACGCTTGAGCAGACATCATCTTTTCAGATGTGCCTCTATTTGACGATTACACTAGGGTGCACACTAGCGCTGAGCACTTTGGCGAGGTGCTGGATGTGACTATATCTGGCACAAGAGATTCTGAGGCCAGGGGGTACTGGGTCAGAGTCAGAGAGATTTATTACTCCCGTTCAGCGGGGAGAAAGTTTGTCAAGACTACGAGGGCATTATTACCCCTTGAAGCAACACAGCCGTGCCCGCATCCATCAGCGGGCTGGTGTTCACCAGTACCGTGACACTGGCTGGGATACTGACAATTATGGGACGTTGTGGCTAATGACAGGCGGCTACGATAATCGCTGCTGCATACGCATCGCCAATGTGCGGGGCATACATACCTACAACTCGGTAGGATTTAACGCATGCCACCTGGACATCTACAACAGTACAAACGCCACAACTGTGGACATATAGGTGCTCCGCGCATTATGCAGCGATACATGAACGGTTATAAACCTGCGTATTATGGATTTTCGGCCATCAAGTATAACGCGTCCAGTCCGAGACGATAGAGGATTTTATTGATCCGGATACTCAAGACCAAGACTGATAGCATGATTGCAGATAGATAGTTACATCTACAGTTCCCATGTCTTGGAGAGTGGGACAAGTTCACGATGACTGCCGTGTACCGGGACGCGGACGGCTACACCCACACTAACCGTTACGCCCAGGACAACATTTTCACCAAAGCCCTCTCCTGCCCACCGCAGGAGAGGGCTTCTTTATACCCGCAGTGCACGGCAATTTCCCGCAGTACATTGTTTCTAAAAGTCATTATAATGTACTGCAGTTTGTACTGCGGTTCTATAAAAGCAAAAACCGCAAGCGTTCTTTTTCAAACGCTTGCGGTTGTTTTGAGATGGTGGAGGCGACGGGAGTCGAACCCGTGTCCTGAAGGCCGTTGATACCGGCATCTCCATGTTCAGACGCATATTGCTGCTTTCGCGGCTGCTTCGTCATGCGCCAACTAGGCAGGCTCGCTAGTTGCCTGTGGAAGTCTCGTGCGTTGCGCGGCAACCCCGCATTGCACCAGCCTGCTGAATATTCGTCGTCCCCTCTAGCAGGCGTTGAGGTTCTGACGCGGCTGAACTAATTAGGCAGCCAGAGCAAGGTCGTTAGACTCTGCATTTATTTTTTTAATCGGCTTTTTAGAAGGCCAGCCGATTAACCTTCACATGCAGCCAGCACCGCAGACTTCCAGTCGAAACCATGGCGCCCCCATATGTATACCGGTAGAGACAAAAAATCCCGCCATGACGTTCAGGCAGGAATCATTTTATTTACCGATGAGTGATGCAAGTGGCACGCCCGTAGGGATTCGAACCCCAAACCTTCTGATCCGTAGTCAGACGCTCTATCCAATTGAGCTACGGGCGCTTTGACTTGCGTCGTGTACCGCGTAAGCGGTGAGAGAAATATAGATTTTTCTCCGGGAAAGTCAAGATGTTTGTAAGGAGATTTGAGAAAAAATCTCATTTTCCTTCTTCGCAGGCAGGAGTGCCTTTCAGAAGCAGGACGTTCATTCCGGGGTGGAAAAGGAGGGGAAAGGCGTTGCGTCCCGGAATGGGCTGTGGCACACTGAACGGGAAAGATGAGTGAATTCAAGGTGATCAGGTCGCCGATGGAGGCATTGAAGGAGTACTTCGGCTTTTCCGGCTTGAGGGAGGGGCAGGATCGCGTGGTGGCTTCCATCATGGAGGGCCGCAACGTGCTGGTGGTGATGCCCACCGGCGGCGGTAAATCCCTGTGCTACCAGCTTCCGGCCCTGTGCCGGGACGGGGTGTGCCTGGTGGTCAGCCCGTTGATCGCCCTGATGAAAGACCAGGTGGATGCCCTGACCGCCAAGGGTATTCCCGCTACCATGATCAACAGTTCCCTGAGTTTTCCGGAACAGAAGGAACGCCTGGCCGCCATGAAGGCGGGGGCGTTCAAGCTGGTGTATGTGGCTCCGGAGCGTTTCGGCCATGAGGGGTTCATGCATGCCCTGGCGGAAGTGGACGTGAACATGGTGGCCGTGGACGAGGCGCATTGCCTGAGCCAGTGGGGTCATGATTTCCGCCCGGATTATTTGAAACTGGGCAGGGCGATTGAAGCGATGGGCCGTCCGCAGGTGGCTGCCCTGACTGCCACGGCCACTCCCCGTGTGCGGGAGGATATTCTGGAACATTTGAGGCTGGATGATCCGGTGACGATCGTGCGCGGATTTGCGCGGGAGAACCTGCATTTCCGCATTACGGCGTGCGATACGCACAAGGAAAAGTACAAGAGGCTGTACGAGCTGGTGAAAAGCCATAAGACGGGGATTATCTATTGCTCCACCCGCAAGAAGGTGGAGCAGGTGCATGAGGCCCTTTCCGACCTTGGCCTGAGCGTGACGGCCTACCATGCGGGCATGACGGATGAGCAGCGGGAGGAAGCCCAGAACGCCTTCATGAACCGCCATGCAGACATCGTTATTGCTACGAATGCGTTTGGCATGGGCATTGACCGTGCCGATGTAAGGTTTGTAGCCCATTTTGAGATTCCCGGCAGCGTGGAGGCTTATTACCAGGAAGCTGGCCGTGCCGGACGCGACGGGGATGACGCCTATTGCGAGCTTTTGTTCAACCATGCGGATTTGCGCACACAGGAGTTTTTTATTGAAGGAGTGAATCCGGGCGTTCCGTTGATTGTGGAATTATATGAGTTATTGAGAAAGCATTGCAGTGCGGAATCCCACGAGGTGGCGTGGTCCATGGAGGAGATGGCGGAACGCCTCAAATGCCGGAATGCCATGCAGGTGGGGGCGGCTTTGTCCGTTCTTACGCGCAATGGAGCGATCAGCCGCCATGACGTTCCGGGGCAGCGCGTCAAGATGACCAGGGTGGAGGATCCCTCTGTCAGCGGCTTGAAGATTCCCCTGGACGAACAGGCTCTGAGGGAAAAGGAGGTGCGGGACCGGGAAAAACTGAAAGCGGTGACGGAGTTCGCCTATTCCTCCGGCTGCCGCCAGCAGTGGATTTTGAATTACTTCGGGGAAGAGGATGGCGCACCGTGCGGCCGCTGCGACCAGTGCATGGCGCTGGGGGTGGAAGAAGGGCAGTCCCTGGGTGAAGAGGAAACCAGGGTGGTCCGGCAGGCGTTGAGCGGGATTGCGCGCGCCTCCGTGCGGATGGGGGACGGTTCCTGGCAGGGAAGGTGGGGGAAGACGAAAATTATCCAGATGCTCAAGGGGGCGAAGACCCAGGAGATTTTGAGAACGTCTCTGTCCCGGTTGAGCACCTACGGTATTCTTGCCCGCTGGAGCGAGGACGATATCCGCCAATTGTTCCGCGCCATGCAGATGGCTGGCCTGACCAGAATGAGCGGAGAAGCGGACCGCCCCCTGATTACCCTGAGCCCGAAGGGAAATGAAGTGATGATGGGACGGCGGGACGCCTCCATGATCTGGCCTTTTGCCCGCAGGGGGAAGGCTTCCGCCTCCACGGGGCGGACCAGGGTGCGGGCTACGGGAGATTTGACTGCTCTGGGCGAGTTTGATGAAGATTTGTTTTTGAAATTGAAGGAATTGAGGAATGAATTGGCCCGTGAGGCCGGGATTCCGGCTTATGCCGTATTCCACAATTCCACCCTGGAAGCGCTGGCGCGGCTGAAACCCACCACCCGGCGCGGAGCCATGAACGTCCACGGCATCGGGGAACAGAAGGCCGCCCGGTACCTGGATGACTTTCTGGAAGTGATCGCAGAGCATTGCGGGGTTTAAGGCCGCCCTGTTCTGTCCGAACTGTGCATGCCGCCATAGCGGAATGCCGTATTTTTCCCCGTTGTTTAGTCGTTGAATGTTACAACGGTGTTACATTTGCAGGTGAAGAACGGTTTCTGATTGATTTTAAGTGAGGTATCCGTTTAGGCTGTATGCATGACAATAGACCATGATACCATGATCAGTGCAGGACGCCTGGTAAGAATCTGCAGATTTGGATTGTTCCCGTTGTTCCTGGCTGGCGTTTCCTGCCTCGCTTCCGTTCCGGATGCCGTTTCTGTTGAAAAAGCTTCCCTGCCGGAGGTGCGGATGAAGCCCAGAAAACTGGCTCTGTTCAAGAATGGCTATGGAACGGTGACGATGGAAGGGAAAACGGCGGAGGGAGAGGCCATGGAACTGACCGGGCTCCCCTCTCCTTCCTACGGCTCCTTCTGGCTTTCTGCGGAACAGGGCGTATTGGTCCGGGATTTGGTCAGCAGCAGGGTGAACGTCAAGGTTCCCAAAACGGATTACGGCAAGGGGGATTTTTTGAGGGCCAATGCCGGAAAGCTCGTCCGGGTTACGACGGACAAGGGTGCCGTGGTTGCGGGGCGGGTGGTCGCGCCTGGGAATAACCGTGCTCTGGAAGGGCTCCGTCCCAACATGATGGACGCCATGTCTTCCCCCGTGGAAGATGCGGATGCCGGGTACCGTTCCCCCTCTGCCCTGGAAAAGGGGATTCTGCTGCAAACGGAAACGGGATATGTGCTGCTGCAGGAATACACCCTTCAGCAGATTGAGATTCTGGACAAGGATATTGCCTTTCCCACGTGGAGCGCAGAGAGAACGCGGCTGGTCCTGAACCTGGCACGCCCCGCTCCGGGGAAAACCATTACGGTCAACAGCCTTTCCTCCGGAATCAGCTGGCTGCCCACCTACCGGGTGGAGCTGAGTGGGGAGGGAAAGGGGTATTTGCAGTGCAAGGCCACCATCATGAATGAACTGATGGATTTGGATAAGGTGGATATGGAATTGATCTCCGGCTTTCCCTCCCTCCAGATGCCGGGGCTGCCTTCCCCTCTCTCCATGAAGCAGAACATGAGCGCTTTGTTTGCCGCCCTGGGGTCGGACAGGCCGGGAATGGAATATGTGCGTTCCCTGCTGCCTTCCAATGGCTTTATGAGCCAGATGAGAACGGAGCGGCCCGTATTCAATATGGAGGAGGCCACGGCCATTGACCCGGAAAAAATCCGGCAGGCGGAAGACCTCTTCTTCTATTCCATACCCGGCTTCTCCTGCAAATATAAGGAAAGAGTGACCAAAAACCTGTTTGACGGAAATATTCCATACAGCCACGTTTATACCTGGGACGTTCCCAACCAGAAGACATTGGCGGAATGGAACCAGAACCAGCCCCGCGGAGAAGCCGCCGCCTCCCCCCTGGATGTCTGGCACTGCATCCGGCTGACGAATTCCCTGAACGTGCCGTGGTCCACGGGAATGGTGGAGTTCGTGTCCCAAGGCAGGCTTGCGGGCCAGAGCACCCTTACTTTCACCAATCCGGGAGAACATGTGCTGGTCCGGCTGAACAAATCCATGGAGACCATGGTAAGTCTTTCGGAAGAAACCCTTTCTTCCGAGCAGGTGGAGCACAAGGGCCGCTCCCGGCAGAAATATACGGTGGAAGGCACGCTGACCATGAAGAATATTTCCGGCAGTGCAATGGACATGCGCGTGAGCAAAGCGGTCATCGGCACTCCTTCCGCCGTGTCGGATGATGGGGAAATGGCCAGTCTTCCCAACTGGCAGCGGGTCATGAACCCGGATGGAAAATTCCAGTGGAAAATCACGCTGAAACCGGGGGAGGAAAAGAAACTGACTTACCAGTACACCTACCTGGAGTAATTCCCGCCGTCTTATTTATGTATTGACATCATTTTGGGAAGTGTGTACTTTTCTCCCCACACATTACCCAAGACGGAGCGGTGGCTGAGAGGCTGAAAGCACTCCTTTGCTAAAGGAACGTACTGGCAAAACCGGTACCGAGGGTTCGAATCCCTCCCGCTCCGCCAAAACCTTTCATTTTTTAAGAGCCTGCATTTTAACGGTGCAGGCTCTTTTCTGCTTTTTCGGCAGGGTTGAAAGAAGAGGGGATGGATCATGTACCTTTTAGCCAAATGCCTGACCGCACTGATTGGGAAACCGGCCAGGGAGAGTTGCATGCGGATACGGTTCAACAAGCCGTCACTGCCGAAGTTCTTCCGGCGTATGAGTGGCAAGGCCGGGGAATGAGGGGGGCATGAAGGAAGCCTGATTGTTCCGAAATTATTAATGGGGAAGGATTAAAAAATGGCGATGCTGCCCCTTTCCCTTATTTGCTGCGGCAGATATGTTATTTATTGATTGATTTTCTCTGTGAAGCGTTTATTAAAAATGAATAACGTATCCTCGCCATGAAAACCATTCTTTTTTTATTGTGGGCATTTTGCCTTGTTCCCTCTCTTCGGGGAGCGGAACAATGTTCCAGTGATACGGGACAAGAGGAAAAAAATACGGTTGTTCCGGATAGCCCCATTACTCTTTCCATGCAGGGAGAACGGTGGTGGGATCCTGTCTCTCCTGATGCTCCAGCCAGTTTTATGTTTAAAAATCAGGGAAAGACACCCATTTATCTTCTTGATCTGTTTGATGTGGATGAAGAAAATCTTTTTTCACTGAGAGTGATCATTCACAATGACAAAGGGGAAAAAGTGCTGGATTACATGCCATGTATCAAGATTGAGCTGTGCCAGCCGCTGAAGTATGTGGATTTGCTCCCTGGCGGAATTTACCTTGTATCCTTCCCTTTGCCAAAACTTATCAAGAATCGATATCCGGAAGGGCTGCCCCAAGGGGAATACACGTTGACGGGGGAGTATGAAAATCAATTTGGCCGTAATTGCTTTAAAGGGAAACTAGTTTCCCCTCCCGCCAAGTTTACGGTAGGGGAGTAGTCCGTGGCTTTCAGGAATTCCCATGCGCGCTCATCCTGGTACGGAGTAGGTTCTTACCGGGAGGCGCTCTCCGGGGGAAAGAGGCTGCGTACTGTTTCCCGCACTTCCTCCAGCCATTTGGCGCGGATGTCCGGAGTGCTGGCAGCAATGATACGGAACATTTTCCTTTCAAAGACATGCACGCCGCAGAAAGCGAAGATGCAGTCTTTCCAGATGCGTTCCAGCGGGTCGCCGAAGACGTTCCTCTCTCTTTCCTCCGGCGTATTGGAGGTATTGAAGACCAGAGCCGCTTTTGCTTTTAACAGACCGATGGGCAGCCCTCCTCCGTTATCGCCTTTGGGGAAGGTATAGGCCACTTCCTCCCGGAGCACGCGGTCAATCCAGCCTTTCATGATGGCCGGAGGCTGCCCCCACCAGTTGGGATGGATGATGACAATGCCGTCCGCTTCCCTGATTTCCTGCTGATGGAGAGCTGTCAGGGCGTCTTCCGGGACGTCGCTGACCAGTTCCGTGTCAGGCAGAACGGGGTTGAACTGTTCCCGGCAGAGGTCATGGAAGCGGATGGTGTGGCCCTGTTCCTTTAATGCCTGTGCTGTTGTGGCGGCAATGGCCGCGTTAAAGCTATAGGAGTAGGGATGTCCCAGAATAACGGATATGTTCATGGCATGGTTTCCTTTTCCATTTTTCTTTTCAAATCGGCATGTCGTCTGTTGACCGGCAGGTTAACGCCGGATTTTAAGCAAGTCAAACTGCCGATGCATGGAGTATAATGTTTACATCAAAAAAGCGCCTCCCGGACAGGAGGCGCTTTGAGATGATTGGAAGTGTGTAAACGGGGGCTTACATGCCCTTGTTTTTCATGGCTTCCGCCAGGGCGGCGCCCATCTGGGCGGGCGTCTTGGCGACCACGATGCCGGCTTCCTTCAGGGCTTCCTGCTTGGCGGCTGCCGTTCCTTTGCCTCCGGCTACGATGGCGCCTGCGTGGCCCATGCGGCGGCCCTTGGGAGCCGTGGCTCCTGCGATGAAGGCGGCGACGGGCTTTTTGCAGTTGTTTTTGATCCATTCGGCGGCTTCTTCTTCTTCGGAACCGCCGATTTCACCGATCATGATGAAGGCGTCCGTGTTGGGGTCTTCCGTGAAGAATTGCACGGCCTGTTGCTGAGTCATGCCGTGGACGGGGTCGCCGCCGATGCCGATGCACATGCTCTGGCCCAGGCCCATGTTCGTGACCTGCCAGACGGCTTCATACGTGAGCGTGCCGGAACGGGAGACGATGCCGATTCTGCCGGGCTTGAAGATGTAGGCCGGCATGATGCCGATCTTGCAATGGGCGGCGGGGTTGACGATGCCGGGACAGTTCGGGCCGATGAGGGTGACGTCCTTGTCCTTCAGGAAGGTTTTCACCTTCTGCATGTCCTGCACCGGGATGCCTTCCGTGATGCAGACGATGAGCTTGACGCCCGCGTCGGCGGCTTCCATGATGGCATCCGCAGCGAAGGGCGGGGGCACGAAGATCATGGAGGCGTTGCAGTCCGTGGCCTTTTTGGCTTCCGCCACGGTATCGAATACGGGAACTTTGCCTTCAAAGAGCTGGCCGCCCTTGCCGGGAGTCACGCCGGCGACTACGTTGGTGCCGAAGTCCATGCAGTTTTTGGCGTGGAATGCGCCGGCGCTGCCGGTGATGCCTTGCACGACCAGACGGGTGTTTTTGTCAATGAGAGATGTCATTGTCGTAATAAATGGTGAGGGTTATTTGACTGCTGCCACCGCTTTCTGGGCGGCTTCGTCCAGATTGTCGGCAGGGATGATGGCGATGCCGCTGTCTGCGAGGATTTTCTTGCCGATTTCCACATTGGTGCCTTCCAGGCGGACGACGAGCGGGATCTGCATGTCAATGTTTTTCGCCGCGGCCACAATGCCCTGGGCGATGACGTCGCAGCGCATGATGCCGCCGAAGATGTTGACCAGAAGGGCCTTCACGTTCTTGTCACTGGTGAGGATGCGGAACGCGTTGGTGACCATTTCCTCCGTGGCGGAGCCGCCCACGTCCAGGAAGTTGGCGGGTTCGCCGCCGTAGTATTTGATGATGTCCATTGTGGCCATGGCCAAGCCGGCGCCGTTCACCATGCAGCCGATGTTGCCGTCCAGGCCGATGTAGTTCAGGTCGTACTTGCCGGCTTCCACTTCACGGGGGTCTTCTTCCGTTTCATCCCGCATTTCCATGATTTCCGGGTGGCGGTACAGGGCGTTGTCGTCAAAGTTGAATTTGGCGTCCAGGGCGCACACGCGGTCGTCCGTGGTGACGACGAGGGGGTTGATTTCCACTAGGGAGCAGTCCAGCGTGGTGAAGAGTTTGTAAACGTTGGTGATGAGCTTGGTGGCTTGGCGGAGCAGGGGGCCGGTAAGGCCCAGGGCCACGGCGATCTTGAGGGCCTGGAAGGGAAGGATGCCCAGGGCGGGGTCAATATGCTCGCGGATGATGGCTTCCGGACGGGTGGCGGCCACTTCTTCAATGTCCATGCCGCCTTCCGTGCTGGCTACGATGACGGGACATTCCCGGGAGCGGTCCTGGAGAATGGCGAAGTAGCATTCCTTCTTCAGGTCCACGGCTTCCGCCACCATGATCTTGCTGACCAGCTTGCCGGTTTCCCCGGTTTGCTTGGTGACCAGAACCTGGTTAAGCATTTTTCCGGCCACTTCTTCCACTTCCTCCACGGAGTTGACGACGTGCACGCCGCCCTTGAAGCCGTTTTTGAAGGTGCCTTTACCGCGGCCGCCGGCGTGTACCTGTGCCTTAACTACGTATTGGGAGAGGCCCATGTTCCGGGCTGTTTGTGCCGCTTCCTGAGCCGTGGCGGCGGCAATGCCCTTGGGAGTAGCCACGCCGAAGCGCTCAAAGAGTTGTTTTGCTTGATATTCGTGAATGTTCATGACAGTGGGCCGTTCGGCCAAATGTTTGCGGAAGAAAGGCTAGGCCTATTTCTGGTGCCGGTCAAGGGAGAATGGTTTGGTCTTTTGATTTTTTGTCCGGGAGATTCATGGAGTGCCTTTGGAAATCAAAGAGGATAGAAGGCTTGACTGCATGCTCAAAGATTGTGAAACTTCCTTCTCATTTTCCGTATTATATCTTTTATGAAAATTTACCGCCCTTCCGACAAGTGTTTTGACGAGATGAAGAGCCGGATGAACCGCCGCGCTCTCCCGGAGGATTCCGTAAGGGACACCGTCAATGCTATTATTCGGGACGTTTCCGCGCGCGGGGACGAGGCCCTGTTTGACTACGCCGCCCGATTTGACAAGGTTCGTCTGGATTCTTCCTCCCTGTTTGTCACGGAAGCGGAGCTGGCGGAAGCGGAAGCCGCCGTGGAGGATTCCGTGAAAGAGGCCATTGCCGCCTCCCTGGCGAACATCCATTATTTTTCAGACCGCAGCCGCAGGCAGGACTGGTCCGGCGTCAATGCCCAGGGGGTGGAGGTAGCGGAACGCTTCCTTCCGTATGACCGCGTGGGTATTTATATTCCCGGCGGAAAGGCCCCCCTGGTATCCACGTCCATCATGACGGGCGGTTTTGCGCAGGCCGCCGGAGTGCGGGAGATTGTGGCCGCCACGCCCTGCGGGCCGGACGGCCGGGTGAACCCCGCTCTTTTATATGCGCTGAAAGCCTCCGGCTCTACGGAGATTATTAAGGTGGGCGGCGCCCAGGCGGTGGCGGCCCTTGCTCTGGGGACGGAGAGCGTGAGGCCGGTGGAGAAGATTTTCGGTCCCGGCAACCGTTTTGTGGTGGAGGCCAAGCGCCAGCTGGTGGGGGCCGTAGCCATTGACCTGCTGCCCGGGCCCAGTGAAGTGATGGTTCTGGCGGACGAAACCGCGGATGCGGAGTTCCTGGCCGCCGACCTGCTGGCGCAGGGGGAACACGGTCCGGACAGCGTGGTGGTGTTCGTGACGACGTCTGAAACGCTGCTGGAGCAGGTAGAGGCGGAGGTGGAGCGCCAGGCCGCCCTGTTGAGCCGCGGAGCCATCATCCGGGAGGTGCTGGACAAGCATGCCTACGGTTTTCTGGTTTCCTCCGTTCAGGAGGGGGTGGACCTGGTGAATGCTTTTGCGCCGGAGCACCTGGTGCTCGTCACGCGGGATGAAGACGCTGTTCTGGACGGCATCCGGACGGCGGGGGCCATTTACGCCGGAACCCTTTCCACGGTTGCCTGCGGGGATTTCCTGGCAGGCCCCAGCCATACGCTGCCCACCGGAGGAGCCGGCAAATCCTTTTCCGGTCTGCGGGCGGACCAGTTCCAGAGGCGCACCAGCGTGGTGCGGATGAACCGGGACGCCGTGCTCAGGTCCGCCCCGTATGTGGCGGAGTTCGCCAGGGTGGAGGGGCTGGACGCTCATAACCATTCCCTCCAGGTCCGCGCGGCGCGCGTCAACCGGTAATTCCAAGCTTTCCTTCACCGCCATGAAACGACAGCAAGGAACCAAGGAACGATTGCTGGAGGCGGCGGAATGCCTGTTTGCGGAGCACGGCTATACAGGCACTTCCATGCGCATGATTTCCCAGCAGGCGTCCGTTAATATCGCCTCCGCCAATTACTATTTCGGGGGCAAGGAGGGGCTCTGGAAGGAGGTCATGATGAAGTATGCGCCGCAGGCGCGGGATTTCCGGATTACCATGATGGAGGAGGCCATGGAGGAGGGAACCGTGGAGGCTCTGGCCCATGCGTACGTTTATCCTTCCTTCCACGGCCTTCTGCATGTGAAGCTGGACGGTCTGGGTAATTTCCCCCATTACCTGCGGCTGCTGGCCATTTGCCACGTGCAGACGCCTGAGATAGCGGTGGAGTATATCAAGGAGGTGTATTCCCCCATCCGCAGGAAGCTGCATGACTGCATCCGCTCCATGTTTCCGGGCGCTTCCACGTACCAGATTTTCTGGACGGTGCTGGCTATTGAAAGCATCATGATAGGCCTGCTGACCCGTTTGCGGATGATTATGGAGCTGATGGAGAACAACAGGGTTCCCAAGGGCAGCGTGCAGGATTTGTTTGAGCTGATTTCCCTCCAGGTAGCCGGCCTGATCCGCCTGTGCGGAAAGCCCGCCTAACCGTTTCACTGCCTCCGGAGTTCATGTTCAAGTCCCTCATCCGCACGTTTGCCATTGTGGTGGCCTTTATTGCGGGGTATATGATGCCCGGCCTGCATGTGTACAGTTGGACGTTCAAATGGATGCTGATAGGCATGCTGTTTGTGACGTTCCTGGGCATCCGCTTCAAACGGATGAAGCCGGAGCGGACGCACTGGCTACTGGTGGGGGCCAATCTGCTGGTGGCCCTGGCGGCCTGGGGCGTGTGCCGTCTCCTTTTCGGGGAAGGGTACCTGGCGGAGGCGGCTTTCTTCGTGGGCATCATGCCCACGGCTACGGCGGCTCCCGTGGTGATGGGGCTGCTGGGCGGCAGCGTGGAGTTCATGCTGACCGCCCTTCTGCTGCTCAACGGCGTCATTTGCGCCCTGCTGCCTTTTATTCTGCCTGCGGTCGTGGGGAAGGGCGGCTTTGAGATTTACCTGAACGTGGCCCAGAATATCTCCCTGGTAATGCTTCTGCCGCTGGTGCTGGCGCTGGCGGCGCGGCGTTTTTATCCGCGCGCCATTGCGTGGCCGCGGAAACTGAAGGATGTCACCTTCGGCATCTGGGTGGTGATTCTGGTGCTGATCGCGGCAAACGCCTCTTATGATATTTCCTCCCGTGACGGCATTTCAGACCGCGTGCTGGAACAGATCGGCGTTATTGCGCTGCTGGTCTGCGTGATCAACTTCGGGCTGGGACATTTACTGGGTGGGCGTGCCCGCGCCGCAGAGGGCAGCCAGGCCCTGGGTCAGAAGAATACGACGCTGTCCATTTACCTGGCGCTGACTTATTCCAGCCCCATTGCCGCGCTGGGCCCCACGTTTTACGTGCTGTGGCATAATCTGTGGAATGCCTGGCAGCTGTACCGTGCTTCCGAGCGGAAGCGTAAAACGGCCGGAGGGAGCTAGCGCGGCGTCCCGGATTCCAGGGGAAACACCCTTGGAAAATGCGGCCACGGATGGCTGGAAAGGGAGAAAAGGCGGAAGGACAGTCCCCCCCTGCACCTGATCCCGGCCGCCGTCGGGGAAACTGTGGACGGAGGTCTGCCGGCTGCCTGGGTGCATGGCGGAGGCCCCTTTCCAAGCAAAAAGCTTGAAATTCAGGGAACGCCCGGTAACGTTATGCACTTGTTATGCAGGCCTCTTCTCCTTTAAAACCCCTGTCTTCGCGTACCAAATGGCTGATTGCCCTGTGCTTGTGCGTGCTTGTGCTGCTGTTGGAGTTCCTGACGTACCACATGGCGTACCGCATCGGTTATGATGAAGGGCTGCTGACTACCCCGCCGGTGGTGGTGCAGAAGAGTGATGAAAAAGCCATGCAGAATTTGTCCCGTTTCATGGCGGATGTATTTGCCTCCCGTGAGAGCCTGGCCGGTATACTGGACAACCGGGAGGAGAGGCTGGCGTGGATCAGGGATCCGGAGTTGCGGACGGAAACTGCCTGGGGACTCTCCCGTGAGTTGATCAGCCGTGACGGCGTGGCCCGCGCACTCCCCGTCGCCAGGGAATTGATTGACGCCGGGTACGCCGCAGGGCGTTACCAGCTGTGGGCTCCCCGTGCGGACGCCGTGGCGAAGGCTCTTCTGGAGGAGCACCAGTATTCTCCGGCCTATGATTACCTGAAGACGGCCGTAGAAGGATATGAGAAGGAGGGAATGGCTGCGGAACTGGTTCGCTCCCTCCAGACCATGAGCTCCATTGACCAGATGCTGAACAGGAATGATGAGGCGAATACCCTGTTGCAGCGTGCCGTGGACGCCGCCGCCCGCCTGGGAGCGGATGCCCTCCCGGTCAGGTCCAGGCTTCTGGCCGCCCAGGGCAGGCTTGCTCGCGCCACGGGGCGCATTCCGGAATCACGCGCATATTTCAAGAAAGCCCTGGCCTTGTGCCCGCAGCCGGACAAGACGACCGGTGACCTGGCCCTGGCAAGCATCAGCATGGGTGAGGCCATGCTGGAGGCAGGCAGGAATGATGAGGCGCGGGAGTTGTTTTTAAAGGGGCTTTCCGGTTCGGAGAACGCCTCCTATCTGCTGAATGACTGCCTTAACGCGCTGCGCGGGCTGGCGCGCATTTCCACGGAACAGGGAAATTATGAGGAAGCCCTGGCCTATCTTTACCAGGCGGAAGGCGCCGCCCGCGGCGTACTGCCGGAGGACCATGCCTTCTGGGCCGGATTGTATGATCAGCGTGGATGGGTGAATATCATGCGCAAGGCCGCGCCGGAAGCCCGATCAGATTTCCTGAAGGCCATCGGCAACAGCGCGGCTTCTCCTGTCATTTCCGCCCAGTCCCTGGAAGGGCTGGGCAAAGCATGGCTGGACGCCGGAGAGGGAGACAAAGCCCGGGAAAACCTTCAAAAGGCCATTCAGCTGCGGGAATCCCATTTTGCTTCGGACGCCTTGTCCCTGGGCCGCGTTTACTATTCCCTGGGCCTGGCCAGCGACATGTCGGGGGACCGGGAAGGCGCCCTGAACGCCTACGCCGGAGCCGTGGAGTTCCTGCTGAAATGCGGGGAAGGGCCGGAGCGCAGGAACCTGCTGGTGCAGTCCTATTTATGCAAGGCATACGCCCTGTGCGACGGGGAACAGTGGAAGGAGGCCGTGGATGCCTTTGAAGCGGTGCTCCCCATGCTGGAAGGGGAGCAGCGGTCGGAGAATTACAAGCAGCTGGGCCGCTGTTACGATGAACTGGGCATGAAGGGGAAGGCGGATGCCTGCTGGAAGGAATCCGGCTTCCCCCGCGTGCGCATCGCCTCCCCCGGGCGCAGGCCGTCCGGCAGCGCCAGAGCTTCCCGGCGGTAGGATCCGCCTGGCCTCCGTAAGACGTTGCGAGGTATTTATTTTGCTTGATTTGTGCCGTTTTTTTGGCTCAATGCCTGCATGAGTTCCGAGCGTCATTTTTCCAACAAACCCTACCGTCCCTCACGCAAAAAAAAGTCTTATTGGAAGCCGGTTCTCTTTTTGATGGTGCTGGGGGGCCTCTGGTTCGGATACATCCAGTACTGGCCCACGATTGAGGGATGGTTCAAGCCGACCATCCATGAGGTGCACAGCCAGACCCAGGCCATGGGCCATTTGCAGGGCATGCTGGCCTCCTGGAACGGCACTGATGCGGAACTGGCGCAGCTGGCGTCCTCCGTGGACAAGCAGGTGGAATGGATGAACTCCCCGGAGGCTCGGGATTCCTTTGCATGGCTGCTGGCGGTGGAAATGGACAGGCGCGGCATGATGAAGGAGTCTGAACCCATGCTGGCGGCCCTGCTGGAAAAAAAGCTGTCCGCTTCCGCTTCCATGACGGAGGAGGACAGGAAGCGCCTTCTGGGCGTCAGCCTGAACTGGGCGCGGGAATTTGCCGCCCGCAAGCATGACGCCACGGCGGAAAAGCTTTATGAGGTGATCCTGAAAAATACGCCGGAGGACCAGGTTTCCACCCGTCTCGCGTGTCTGGAACCGCTGGCCCATTATGCGTATGACCAGGCCAGGTTTGAGCGCTTTTCCGCATTATGCGGCCAGGCCTCTTCTCCTGTCATGAGAAGCATGCTGCAAAAGCCGGAGGACGTGAAAAGCATGGTAAAGATCCTGCTGCTGCAGGATACCCTGCCGGACAAGGCCACGGGGCAGCCCGGCAGCACGGGAAGCGCCATCGCCCGGGAACTGCTCACCAAATTCCGCCTGACCGCCAGTCCGGACATGGGGCGCATTATCCTGAATGAACTGAATATGCCGCTCCATGCGCGCCGGAAGTATTCCCAGGCGGAACTGAAAGCCATGGCAGACCGTCTGGAAGCCGCCTTGATCTGTTTCCGCGCCTCGGAGACGGAGATGGACTGCACGCCGGAGACGATGCTGGCCCTGGCGCAGGTGAGGATGCAAATGGGGGATTTGAAGGAGGCCTCCCGCCTGCTGTCCCGCGCGGAAGGGGCAGCCATGACGCTGGGGGTGGATGCGCCGCGCATTCTCAGCGGCTCCAGCCTGAGCCAGGACATTGCAGCCCTGCGTTCCCAGCTTGAGAAATACGGTCAGGCGGAAGCCCTGGTGAAACGGGCTTATGAGGAGGTGAACATGGCCGCCGCCTTCCTGAAGGCGCGGGATTACGACCAGGCCGTGAAGTACCTGGACCAGGCGATGAAAGTGGCCCGTGAAAACACCACGTTTGTCCAGGCGCTCCAGCCCGTTATTCTGAACCTTCAGGCGGAGATAAGCGCTGGCAGGGAACAATGGGCGCTCGCGGAGGCCCAGTATGGAAAGCTGGTGGAGGAGTGGGATGCGCTGAGCCAGGAGGACAAGGCGAAGCTTCAGGACAACCTGGCTTCCATCCAGTCGGAAGAACTTTATAAGAAAATTCACCGCGGCTGGGCCGCCGTGTGTCTCAAACAGAACAGGACCACGGAAGCCCGCAGGGTCATGGCAAAGATAGGGGAAGTTCCTGCGGAAGAACAGGAAAAGCCCGCTTCGCGCCGCCGCCGCAGATAATTGAAGCCCTTTTCAGCAGGCTTTCCGTCCCACAGGACGGGAAGTTTTACAGGTGGCCAGGCGGAAGAAGAAAGCGTATGGGCTGCATGTTGACAGCGTGTTGCAGGCCTTTCATCGCCTGTCCGGCGGCGCCGCATTGATACTGGGAGCGCCTTTGTTGGGCCGTCCCGGGCTTTTCCCGTTTCACAACATGGCGAAATGGGCCGCTGTGGTGTGGATGATCGTCTCCCTTGCTGCATGCATCAACGCATTCCCGCCTCCCGAACGGAGCGGGGCCTGTTGAAGCAACAAGAGCGTGCACCACCTTGACCGGATGTCACATTTCCGGTACATGCAGGGAACTCCTCTGCTGGAGTGGAAAACAACTTCCCTGGATGTCTCAGCCGCGGAGTTTGGCTTTCTGCCGCACGTGGCCCAGAGCCCTTTTTCCGTGGATCATTTTTTCACGGCGGTCAGCGGCGGACTGCCTGCGTGAACGCACGGTATATTTTGCGAAAATTTGGCTAACCGTCAGGTTGCCCTGTTCAAAAAGTGTGAAAATGTTATCTCTCACTCTCATTGCTTCCTGAAGCGCCGCATCAGCACCCCCGTATTGAGAATCGGAGAAATAACGGGTGAACAAACGCTTGTTCTTACAGATCGCCAACCGATAGCCTTGAAAGGCCGTCGTTTCGTAAGTGTAGCGGGTGATGTTTTTACAAGGCATATGTACAGAAGTTATGGGACCGGGTAATAGGAGCAGTGACAGGCTTCTATTAGGATAGGTGCCATTTCCTGTAAAATCCAGAAAAAACACAATTTGTTAGATTGAGTGCAAAAAATGCACTTTTAGGCGCTTGTGACCAGCTTATTGCGGTGTGTCATCCTTGACAAAAAAACAACCGTCGGAGACACGGATTTTCAATTTTTCTCCTGCATGCACCTGGTTCGTCTGCCGGATGAGTTGTTTATCCTGGTTTTCTACCAGAGCGTACCCGCGGCGCAGCGTTTGTTCCGGACTGTGAGCTTCCAGCCGGGCTTGAAGAAGAGCCAGTTGTGAAGAAAAGTCCGCCATGCGTGCGGTTGCGGCATGGGTCAATCCGGCCTGGAGGGTGGCCAGGAGCTGCGCTCTCTCCCTGTTGCGGTGGGCGGGATGGCGCATTTGCAATTGGTGTTCCAGCTGGTTGATACGGAGCGTATGTTGAAAAATGCGCGTGGCGGTCGCATTCAGCAGGGTTTCTTCCATGTCGTCCAGGCGCTGGGCGTAGGGGGAGAGCAGGGAATCCGCATCCAGCAGTTTTCCGCGCAGGTAAACATCCAGTTTCAGCTTGGAACGCAACAGGGAATGCCGGGCGGAGGCGTGAAGGGCCTCTTCCATTCTGTCCAGCTTGCGGAGCCATTCCGGTCCATCCGGCGTAGCGAGTTCCGCGGCTGCAGTGGGGGTGGGCGCGCGCAGGTCCGCCACAAAATCCGCAATGGTGAAATCCGTATCATGGCCCACCGCAGAAATCACGGGAACGGTACATTCGTAAATGGCGCGCGCCACCGTCTCCTCATTGAAATTCCACAGGTCTTCAATGGAGCCGCCGCCGCGGCCCACGATGAGCACATCCACGGGCGGCAGTCCGTTGAGGGAAGAGCGGGACCAGGCGCGGACGGCGGCGGCTATCTCGTGCTCCGCGCCCGTCCCCTGGACGCGCACGGGCAGCAGGTAGGCCTTCACCCACGGGGCGCGGCGTTCCAGCACGTGGCGTATGTCCTGGATGACGGCGCCGGTAGGGGAGGTGATGATGCCGATGGCGCGGGGGAAGGCTGGAATGCTCTTTTTGCGTTCTGCGTCAAACAATCCCTCCCGCTGGAGTTTTTCCTTCAATTCCAGAAAACGGGCCTGCAGGTCTCCCTGTCCGGCGGCTTTCACCTGCCTGATGACCAGCTGAAGCTGGCCCCTGTCCGGATACACGGTAGCGCTTCCCAGCACATGGACTTTCATCCCTTCCTGGAGCCGTATGGGGCACCTGGAGGCCGCCGCCTTGAAAAAGGCGCAGAAAATTTCCGCTCCCTGTTCCTTCAGCGTGAAGTAAACGTGGCCGCTGGTATGGTGCTTGACGTTGCTCAGTTCCCCCACCACCCATTGCGTGCCCACGGCAATGCTGACCGTATCCCTCAGGCGGTAAACAAGCTGTTTGACCGTGATGGGCCTGGGAGCGGCGGGCGTTTCCTCCGGGAATTCCATAAATTATGGTTCAAAGGGGATATTCAGCGCTTCATACGCCAGCATCCTGCATTGCTTGATGTCCAGCTTGCCGGACGGCAGCACCGGAATATGCTCCACGGGAATGATCTCCTTGGGGCACCACAGGGCCGGCAGCCCCTGGTCGATCAGGCCGTGCCTGATCAGGGTGCGCGCCTGGTGCACGTAATCCGTCACCAGCGTGGTGAGCAGGGCGACGGCCTCCCCCTTGACGGGGTCCGGAATGGTGACGACGGCTATGCGCCGTTCCTCGTCTGCCGGATCCAGGTTCCAGATATTCATAATGGCGGATTCCAGGGCTTCATGGGGCACCATCTCCCCGCCTATTTTGGAAAAGCGGGAAATGCGGCCTTCGATCTTCAGGAAGCCGAATTCGTCCGCGGAGCCTATGTCCCCGGTTTTTAGCCAGCCATCCACGAATATGTCACGGTCGGCCTCCGGACCGCCCAGATAGCCGGGGAAGATATTCGGGCCCTTCAGCCAGATCATGCCGGAAGTCGTGACGGGCACCACGCGGCCCGTATGCGGGCTGGTGATGCGGACGGCGATGCCCGGCAGCAGGGCTCCCACGGAGCCTTTCTTCATGCCGGGAATGAAGTCCCCGGCTGCATTGGAGGGGGCCGGGTCAATGAAATTGACGGAACAGACGGGGGAAGCCTCCGTCAGGCCGTAGCCTTCACACGGAGTGGTGCCGAATTTCTCCCGGAAAGCGGCGGAAAGATCGTCCGGCAGCTTCTCCGCGCCTACGATCAGGTAGCGAACGGTTTTGAAGGTATCCGGCTCGCAGCGCTTCATGAATCCGCGCAGGAAGGTGGGCGTGGTCACCACCAGGCTGATGCCGTACTGCTTGATCAGGGCGCCCAGGCGCTTGGCTTCCAGCGGGGAGGGATAGGTGACCATGTCGTACCCTCCGATCATCGGGTACCACAGGCCGATGGTGATGCCGAAGCAGTGGAACACGGGCAGACTGCCCAGGAACCTGCTTTGCGGGGCCAGTGTGATGCGGGAGGAACACTGGGAGATATTGGAAAGCAGGTTGTGGTGGGTCAGCGGCACGCCCTTCGGTTCTCCGGAAGAGCCGGAAGTAAACATCAGCACGGCTTCATCCGCGCCCGTGGGCTTGTCCAGGCCCAGCTTTTTTATCATGAAGCCGGCGGTCAGGAATTTGATGGCCAGTCCCCATCGTTTGGCGGAACCCTTGAGCAGGGGAAGCTCCCTTTCCATGAGGATCAGGTCCCGCTGGGGGGGCCAGGGAAAATTCTGGAGCTTGCGCATGAAGGTATCCGCCGTGATGAACCAGTCCACGCCGGACTGCTTGACGGAACTGGCAAAAGCCCCTTCCGAGGAGGAATAGTTGAAATTCACCGGCGTTTTCCCGGCGAACAGGCAGCCCAGGTTGGCAATGGCCGCTCCCTTGCCGGGCGGCAGGATAATGCCCACGCGGCGGTTGGTGGTGATCTTTTTCAGGCGTTTGGCGAAGGCTGCGGAAATGGCCAGCAGCTGGCCGTAGGTCAGCGTGGTATCGTCAATGCCGTCAATCACCCGGCAGTCGGAATGGAGCTTGAGACTGCGGAAAAGCAGGGCGGACAGGGAGCCGTGGAGCTGGGGCAGCGTGGCGTAAGCCTGGGCGGAACATTCCAGCCACGCGGAAGTCAGGCGCGCCGCCATTTCCGCTCCGGGAGCCAGCTTGGGAAGAATGTGTATCTGAATATCCGCCTGCGCGTCCGTATCCGCTTCCGCATCCAGCACGGAGCTGGTGTAGAAGCCCACATATACGGGTATGGGGGAAATATGGAGGGCGCCCAGGGTTTTCATCACCCGCGGCGGAATTTGGCAGATGGACCCCTTGATATGCGCCACCGGACCGGGCAGGAAAACCACCCGGCGGCCCTGGTTGATGCGTTCCATAATCGTCGCGCGCAGGGCGATGGGATCACTGGTCTCCGCCCGGAACAGGATGCCGTCCGCCCTGGTGGATTCCAGATGGGCCGCGATGGCCGCATCCGGCGGGAGGGCTTCCTCCACCAGATAGGTGATGCGGTCTCTGCCCAGTTCTTTTTCGAACATGAGCAGGGTTTTATGGGACAGCTTGTTGAAAATCAGCAGGTCGCCGGCGTCGGACAGATGGGAGGTACCGAAAATGGCCATGGAAAAAGAGGGAAAACTCGCTTGGCGCATGCTAGCAAGTTGTTGTGCCGAGGGCAAGAAGGAAAGGATCCTTCCTGCCTCTCTTCTTGTGACGTGTGCCTGTTTGAAAAGCTGCTGCGGCAGCTGAATGGATTTTTATGTGTGCGGAATGGTTTTTATGGGAATTCCGGGGTGGGGCGCCGGCGTACCGGATGAAGAAAGAAGATGCATCCCTGTTTGCATGAGGGAGTTATCTGGACCGGGACGGCCGCATGCGTTGCAGCAAAGCCATGCTCTTCAAGGAAAAAATGTAAGGGAAAAGAAGCGGATTTGAAATCCGGACAAGGGGAGATATTGTTCTGGAAGAAAATTACGAAAAGATAGTAATGTGTTTATAAATAGATATTATTGATATTCCTATTGGGGTTTCTATTTGAATAAAATGGATGATTTTTCCGAGGTGAAGAGAGGGAAACAAAAGGATGGGGATAATTTAAAACCTTGGGAACGTTATTTCCAGATTGACACCGGATTTCAAATCCGATATTCCATTTGCTTAATAGCGTATCTCATCTCTGCTAAAAGACCACACGTTTGTTAATCTATTTATAATAAGTTATTTTTTTATGAAGCTGCATTTGCCCTTGAATTTGTTGTCCGCTTTGCTCGCCTGTTGCGCCGTATGGCCTGCCTCCGTTCATGCCGCCCCCCTCACCATTACGGAGAACCAGGTTTTTGATACGGACGTTACGTGGAATGAAGACACCACCATCGGAGCGGACAATTTAACGCTGACCATTGAGTCCGGAAAAACCCTTACCCAGGCGGCGGGGGCGTTCAACATTGGTAACAACAGTCTTACCATTACCGGCGGCGGAATTTTCAAGATTGAAACGGCGCCCACCGTGGTAGTGGGCAGCGGCACCGTCTCCAAGACCCTGACCATTAACGGTGCCACGCTGGATTTGAGCTCTCCGGGAGCCAGTCTCAGCATGACGGGGGATAATTACACCCGTTACCAGGTAACCGTGACCAACGGCGGCACCTTGCGCGTGGGGGAATATACCTATGACGGCGCCGGGCTGGGGTCCATGGCTGTTAACACGGAGTACTGGACCCTGAACAACGGGCGCCTGGAAATTACCAAGGCAACCGACGGTACGTTCGGCAATGGACTGACGGTAGCGGCGGGCGGGGGCACGGTGGAGGTGGTGAATGCCGCCAGCACCATGAAAATTACCGCTGACGCTACCCATTATGTCCAGCTGAACGGCGTGCTGACCATTACCGGAGCCGGGAGCATGGCCACGGATAATGACAATGTGTTCCGTGGAGATGGAAGTTTGATCAAGGACGGCGCCGGGACGCTGACTCTGGCCAATACCTCTTCCTTCACGGGAGGGGTGGAGCTGAAAGGTGGCACCCTCATTGTGAGCCATGCCTCCGGGATGGGAACCAACAAGAATCTTTCCGTGACGGGCAATGCGGCTATCGGCGGCATTTCCGCGGGTTACCGGGGGCTTGCCCTGTCCGCAGGGGTGAGCCTGGACGTTTCCGCCGTGGATGAGAATGCCGGCCTGACCATGGGCTCCGGCGTTTTGTCCCTGGGGGGGCAGAACACGATGACCGGCAACCTGAATCTGGGCGCCGGGACGCTTATTGACGCCGCTCCTATGACGGTAAATGGAAATGCGCTGCTGACCCTGAACGGAGCCCTGACGGTGAACGGCAGCCTTCTGCTGGAAAACAGCGACGGCGTGAGCTGGAGCGCGGGAACCTATAACCTGATCAATGCCACGGGAGGCATCACCGGAGATTTGACCAATACCATCCTGTTGGGAACCGGCTTTATGGGAAACTGGAGCACGGAGGACAATGTGCTGAAATTTGTCGTGGAGCAGGTGACGACCCTGACCTGGACAGGCGGCGGAGATAATACGTGGACGGTGGGAGGAACGGGAAATTCCCCGTGGAATGCGGGGCTGGCCTTTGCCGATGGCAACGGCGTCGTTTTCGGAGACGTGACCGGCAATGTGCCGCAGACCGTGACCATCGCCGGACCGGTGAATCCGAAGTTGATTGTCGTCAATGCGGATTCCACCGATTACACGTGGACGGGAACCGGTTCCCTCACGGGAAGCTCCAAGCTGCAGAAGACCGGAGATGGAACCTTGTCCATCGCTACGGACAATGCCGGTTTTTCCGGAGAAGTCCTGCTGGGCGGCGGCACGGTGGAAATGCAGCACGCCAACGCTCTGGGCAGCGGCGACATCATTTTTAATGGGGGCTCTCTCAAATATGGCGCGGGCATCACGGCGGATATTTCCGGACAGATCAAGAAGGATGCGCTGGCTTCCAATGCCATCCTGGTGGATACGAATGGGAATGCCGTGGCCTGGACTGCCCTGGCTGGATGGGAGCAGAATATCACCCGTACGGGAGACGGCAGCCTGACGCTCGGCGCCGGAACTTATGGCGGCAAGCTGACGAATAGCGGGGACGGCTCCCTGATCATCGGCGCAGGGGATTCTACCTTGAACGGAGGAATCGGCGGTATGGTGACAAAGACCGGCACAGGCAACTTGAATTTGAATGCTGCTGCATTCAATGCTTCGGACGGAGCAACGCTTGTCATAGAACAGGGTGGACTCCTGTTGGGAGACAGCAATGCCTACACGTCCAGTATGAACATTGTTCTCGGAAGCAATACGGCGATGACTGTGTCTCATGCCTATGGGAAAATTAATGGAACGGGAACATTGACCATGGGCGCCGGCTCCATTCTTAACTTATATAATGGAAATTCTTCAGGCGGCCCTTTCGCGATGAATATTGTTCTGGATGCTGTCGACGGAAGGGCTACCATAGCCGGATCTTCGAATGGAGCTAGCACTTCCGTTAACGGAACCATCAGCGGTATGGGCGGATTGTTGATTACGCACCTCTCCAATGGTGATAACGCGTGGGGGTTCAACGCGGGATGGGTGAAAAACTCCTATGACGGGGATACGGAAATCCTTACTACTGTTGCGGACAGGGTGGTTAATCTGACGTATAACATAGGAAACGCGTCGATCGTTTCCGGACAGACCCTGACTCCGTGGGGGCAGGGGAACGTGACGATGGGAGGCGGCGCGAATTCCGTGACTGTCACCTTCAGCAACCTGAACTCCAATACGATCACAGGTGGCGTTTCCCTGGCCGGGGACATCACCCTGAAAGGGACGAATGCGGCTACGACGCTGAACATCTTTACCGGTGCCACCGTGAACGTCAATCTCAATGGAAAGGTATCCGTGGAAACGTCTGGAAACGGAAGGGCTACCATCGTGAGCGGAGACAGCCTCAAGGTGCTCGGCGGCCTAGGCGGCTCGGGAACTCTGGCGGTGAATACCAGGAACAATGCCGGGGCTTTGACCCTGGGTGGTGACGCCTCCGGTTTTACCGGAATCTTGAATCTTTCCGGTGCCAACCTGTATTTGAACGCGGATACGGCTTTGGCCGGGACGCTGAATGCTTCTTCCGCCAAGGTGACGGCCCTGCGTTCCCAGCAGGTGACGGGGACGCTCAGTGCCGCCTCCCTGGCCGTTGACGGGGCCGCCCTGACGCCGGGCGGCGCAATCCTGACGGTAGCCAACCTGGAGCTGGGGGCGGATGCCGGCGTGAGCCTGAATATTGACGGCAATGTGACCGCTGGGACCTATACGCTAGTCGGATGGGACAACCTGACAGCCGGGAACTTTGCGGATGAAGGTTCCATGACCCTGACTGGAACTCTGGCGGATTTGTATCATGGCGAGTTTAACGTGGATACGGCGGGCAAGACGGTGTCCGTCACCGTGAGCATGGCGAATGGCGTGATTGTCTGGGACGGCAACCAGATCGGAGCCGTGGACAATACGGAGACGTATCTGTTTGACGGTGCCCATACGGGAGAAGTGGTCCTGACGGGCAACATGGAAGCCAAGGCCATCTACTTCAACAATGGAGCCGGCAAGGATCTGGAACTGACCAATAACGGAGGCAAGCTTTCCGGAAACGGCGCCATGACCAAGCTGGGGGAAGGGAAAGTGACCTTCAACAGCACCAACAATGATTATTCCGGCGCGGTGAACATCAAGGAGGGTACCGTTGTCGTGAAGGCGAACATGGCCCTGGGTACCGGAACGGTGACAGTGGACAGGACGGGACGCTTGGAAATTGGCGTAACGGGTGGAATTGTAGGTATCCTCGGTTCCACCATGCCTACGATCAACGGAGGCACGATCGCCTTTACTTCCGGGGGCGCCAATACGCTTGGAACCAATTTGGCCAATGGCTCCGGCATCAATCTGGAAGTGATGGGTAGCGGAACGGCCCTGACAATTTCTGCCGCCCAGACGAAAACCAGTTTGACCACGGTGGGCGAGGGGGCGGTCCTGAATCTCGGCAAGGGGCCCAACAGTGGCGCGCAGTCCATTCTTTACGGGAACCTCATGGTGAACGGCGGTACGCTGAATACCACGGCAGGGGATCCGTTCGGCTACAACAACAGTGGGAATTTCGGCACGCTGACCTTGAACAACGGCACTTGGAATGTCAGCGGCAGCAACACGACGATGGCCTCTACCAGAATGGTGTTCAACAACAGCCGGGTGGTTCTGAATATTGCAGGCGGAGGATTAAACGGCTTCGACTTGTACAGCGGCACCAATACCCTTGTAACGCAGCAGTCCGCTACCGGAATGAGCGTTTTCTCCGTAGCTGAAGGAGCTCCTGCCACCGACGAGGCGAACGCTCTGACCCTGCGCGGCGGTACGGCTGTTTTTGACATAGCCCGCGGGAACTTTGCGCTGGACGACACGAACACGGCTGATTTGAAGCTGGATGTGATCGTGGCCACGGAAGGCAGCGGCACCAACCTGGTCAAACAGGGGAACGGGGTGCTCCAGTTGAACAAGGCCAGCAGCTATACCAATGCAACCCTGATCAAGGAAGGGACAATCCTGCTGACGGGAGCCGGAACCCTGGGGGGAGGAGCCGTGACGCTTGGCGGCAACGGTGACGCCTTCCTGACTTACGCGGTAAACGGAGATCAGACGGTGGCCAACGCCATTGGCGGTACGGGCACCATCACTCAAAAGGGAACGGGCAAAGTGACGTTCAGCGGCGCCAACACCTATGCAGGCACGACCAATGCGGAAGCGGGAACGCTGGCGGCCGGAAACGCCGCAGCGTTCGGGACCAGCACGGTTTCCATCTCTTCCGGCGCAACGCTGGACATCGGCAATTATGCGTTGAAGAACGCGGTCAGCGTGAAGGCCGGCACCGCCGCTGATGCACTCTCCACGGGTGCGATCACCAGCGATGGCGGAGCTATCGGCAGCCTGACGCTGGGCAGCTACTCCCGCCTCAATGTGGCGGGAAGCCTGGCGATGGCCGCCGGTTCCTCGTTTACCTTTGACATGACGGGGCTTTCTGCGGGAGGAACCGCTCTGGTGACGCTTACGGGAGGCCTGACGCTCACCGGGACACATAACCTCACCCTCTCCAATTACGAGTCTCTGGTGGATTCCGGCGATTATTCCCTCCTGACGGTGGGAACCGGAACGCTGACGCTGGGTTCCTTCAACGTGGGAGAACTCATCAATGAAACCCATCCGGAACTGACCTACATGCTGGGGCTCTCTGCGGACGGCAAAACGCTTCAGCTCAAGATTGAATCTACCGCGGACATGCTCACCTGGAACGGAACGGAGGGCTCCAATACGTGGAGCGCAGGGGACGTCAGCAACTGGACTTACGCGGGAGCGGGCGCGCCTCCGGTGAGCACGGACGGGCAGCCCCTTATCTTTGACAACACGGCGGAAAACAAAACCGTCTCCATCACGGGAGACGTGGCGCCGTCTTCCATCATCGTCAACAACAGCGGAGCCGCCAACACCTACACCTTTGAAGGAGCCGGACACATTACAGGAGCCACGACCATCCTCACCAAGAAGGGAGACGGCACGCTGGTAATCCGCACCGCCAATACGTACGGCGGTTCCACCTCTCTGGACGGCGGCGTGGTGGACATTAACGGCAACGGTGCGCTGGGAACGGGCTCCATTATCTTTGGCGGGGGCACCCTGCAGGCTTCTGGCAACGTAACGCTGACGCAGGTCATGGTGCAGAAAAACGCCGGGGACGCGGTCAAGCTGGCAGCCTCCGGCGCCGGCACCACGCTGACGGTGGATACGGCCGGGCAGGATAGCTTCCTGGGTCTCAACTGGAACATTTCCGGAAACGGAGCCGTGGCGCTGGGGGGCATTGCGAATACCAAGGTGCTCTCGGGAATTATTACCGTGGCCAACGGTTCCACCCTCAACCTCTCCGGCGGTTCTGAGATAGCCCTTTTCGGCATTCTCAAGAACATCACCGGAACGCTTGCCAAAACGGATGAAGGATCCCTGCTCGTCAAGGCGGTCAATGGAAATGATGCGCTCGGCGGCACGCTCAGCAATGCCGGGGGCAGCATCGTTCTGTCCGGCTACGGAGCGGCCACGGCCAACCGGACCATTACGGTCAATGGTGCGCTGAATGCCGACCTCGTTGACGTCACCTACGGCGTGACGCTGGACCTGAAACATTCCCAGAACATCGCCACGCTGCAAATCGGCGGCGGAACGGTGGGGGGCAATACACAGGCTTCCGCAGTCAACGTGCTTACAGGTATGACGCTCACCTCCGGCGGCGTTCATCTGGGCGGCGCCAACGGCCAGGGCGCGCTGGCAGGCAACTTGAACATTATCGGCGGAACGGCCGTGCTGGCCGGAGCTTCCTTCCTGGATGGCTCCAACTCCGGCATTACCCTCAGCGGAAACGGCACGCTCACGCTGGGCGGGGATATTACCGGAACATCCGGCACCCTTACGCTGGGAGAAGGCACGCTTAACGCTACGGGGGCCTGGGCCGCCTCCGCAGGAGTTGTGCTCAATGCCGCTGCGGGCAAGACCGCTACAGTGGACACCACGGGCGGGAACATCACCCTCAACGGCGCCTTCACCGGATCCGGCAATCTGCTGAAAACCGGTACGGGTACTCTGGGCGTAGGGGCCGCCAGCGCGGATTACGCGGGCACCTTGACGCTGGCTTCCGGCACACTTGCTTTCCAGAACGGCGCTAATGGCTATAAAGCCGCGCTCAACGTTACCGGGGGCAACCTGACGGGCGGCCAGAATTACAAGGGCGTCAAGAACGTCTCCGTGAACGCGGCCGCCGGCGTTGGCTCCATCTCTCTGGGCTCCCTTTCCGGTTCCGCTCTCAAGACCATTAATATGACGGATGCCGGAACGGTCATCAGCGGCATTGCAGGCGCTGCCAGCCTGGACAGCGCCAGCCTGGTGGTGGGCACGGGCAACGTTTCCAAGAAGCAGAATCTGGATGGAAGCGCCTCCATGATCCGGTTTGACGCGAACGGAACACAGTTGGAAATTGAAACGCTTACCCTTACCCTGTCCGCCGATGTGATCAATGCCATGAAAAGCTGGGGAGCGGGCGATCGTACGGCGTGGTTCAACCTGACCAACGGCATCCTGGGCTACGGCACGGCCACCTTCACCCCGCAGCTGGAAAGCCTGGGCTTTGCGGTGACGGGCCTCAACGGAGGCTCCATCGGCATCACGGGGGACGCCACGCAAATCTACGCGGTGGGAAGTGAAGACAGGACGGTCACTCTCAACTCCGAACTGGACCCATACCGTGCAGTCATGGTGGACGGCAATCTGGCTCTCAATATCCCCGGCGTGGACAATGCGGCTGACGGCCTGACGGTTAACAACCTCTCCGGTGCGGCTTCCGGCGTCATCAATATCACCAGCACCAATGACAAGACGGCTTCCGTCATCCTGAATAACGAGGTGCTGGGAACTGATCCGAATACGTCCGGACCCGACACGAAATACTCCGGAACCATCAATGGCGGCACGGCCAACATCACCAAAACGGGAGCGGGCTCCCTGGAACTTGCCGGAACCGTGAACACCGGCGGAACGCTGGAAATGCAGGGGGGCAAACTGACGCTCTCCGGCACGGCGGATCTTGGTTTCATCAAGCTTAATTCCACCAACTCCGGCAATCTCTCTTCCCTGGACATCACCGGGAAGACGGCAGCGGGAACGGTGACGGATGAAGGCAACGGGGGCGCGCTATCCCTCGGGAAGAACGGCCAGCTGACGCTCGGAGCCGCCGGCTCCGAACTATCCAGCAGCACCATTTCCGGGGAAGGCAAGCTCCTGGTGGCGGACAACGCCTCCCTGGCGCTCAACGGCACCTCCAGGCTGGACGGCGTGCAGGTGGACCTTGCTGGCAATGCCTCCTTAAATCTCGGCAACGCCGCCAACAGCATCTCCGGCCTTACGGGGACCGGATCCCTCCAGAACGGGTCAGCTCTGGAAATCACGACAGCCGGAAACGCCCTGTATGAAGGAGTGCTCAGCGGAGACGGCAGCATCACCATGAATGGTACGGGCACGCAGACCCTGAAGGGGAACGGCGCGGCCGGCCAGGCCCTCAGCGTCACCAAGGGAACGCTGGAACTGATAGGCGCCCCAGGCGGCAACGGTTCCGTGACCTACAAGACGCTTACCGCCGGTTCCGGAACGCATGTGCGCCTGGCTCCGGTGGGGGATGGAGTGGATGCCGTGAACACGGCGCTGACGGTGACCAACGGTCTCAACCTGGCAGGTTCCAATCTGGACCTGGTGATCAACACCAACCGGGACGACCTCTTCTCCGGCCCGGTCATCACGGTGCAGGCTGGCGACGTCAATCTCGACGGGACTACCGTTTCCCTGGGCAGTTTGGAAGACTACGACGACCCGGCGGACCCGACCGCCAACCTCAACTTCACGCTGGTGGATGCGCAGGGAGCGGGAGGCACCGTCACGGCAAACGGAGCTTCCGTGGAAGCCTCAGGCTACTTTGACTTCTATTATCAGGAATTCGGTATCCGTTCGGAAAACGGGAAGATTGTCGTTACCGGCATGGTCAAGACAGACAACGCCTTCCTGGGAGCTGCCAACACGGCCAACTCGGAAGCCGGGGCCAACCTCCTCTGGAACAGCCGCGGCGACGCGCCCAAGGGCACCGTTCTTGGCGACTTCCGGGAAGCGGTCAGAAACGACATTCAGTCGGGCAATACCTCCCAGGCCGCTCATTCCATGGCAGCAGCAGCGGGCAGCACGGTAAACGCCCTGGGCACGGCCCAGCGAGACGCCCTGCGCGAACAGATGGGCTGGATCCGCAACCGCACTACGCTGATGGGCGTCAACCCCTCCTATGTCAACGAAGACATGCCCTACTTCCACATGTGGATGGAAGGCACGGGGTCCTACGCCAAGCTGGACACCAAGGGGGATGAAAGCGGCTACCAGCTCACTACCTGGGGCGGTACCGTGGGCATGGATGTGGACATCAGCAACCACTTCACCATGGGAGCGGCCTTCACGGCCAACTACGGTGACCTGACGGCCAGCGCGGCGGACTCCGCCGACGGCCACCTGGACAGCTACTACGCCAACCTCTTCGGGCGCTACCAGAGCAAGCGCTGGGCGCACACGCTGATCCTGACGGGAGGCTGGAACGACGCCAAACTCAACCGTACGGTCAACTACGGGGAAGGCAGCTACAGCACGCAGGGAGACACCAACGGGTGGGGATTCGGAGCGATGTATGAGCTGACCTATGACATCTACCTCAACGAAGACAAGAGCAGTGTGCTGCAGCCTTTGTTCAACGCCTCCATCGTGAAAACGAGCATGGACGGCTACACGGAAACGGGAGCCGGAAATGCGGGGCTGAATGTAGGCAAGCAGGAATGGACGACGGGAACGGTAGCACTGGGCGGCCGGTGGATGGGGCTGGTAGGCAGCAATGTCTTTGGACGTGAAGCGCTGGCAGAGTTCCGAGTGAATGCGGCCCAGGACATGGGAGACGACCGTGGCAAGACGGGAGTAGGCTTCCTGGCCAACCCCGGCTACACGCAGACGGTGAGGGGAGCGAAGGTAGGGACGACGGCGCTGCAAATCGGAGCGGGCTTGAGTGTACCCGTGGGAACGAAGGGAACGATCTTCGTGAACGGGAACGCGGACATCCGCAGCGGAGCCAACTCCCTCAACGGAAGCGTGGGGTACCGGTATGACTTCTAAGAGAGTTAAGGGTTAAGAGAGGAGAGTGGAGATACTTCCCTCTCCGGACTTCCAGGGCCGTTCCGGACAAGATCCGGAGCGGCTCTGTTTTTTAGTTAACAGTTAATAGGGAATAGTTAATAGCAACTCAACTCTCCACTCTCCACCCTTAACTCTTAACTCTTAACTCTTAACTCTTAACTCTTAACTCTTAACTCTTAAC
>NZ_JAJBTT010000030.1 GCF_020860705.1 Akkermansia sp. | reverse complement strand
GAGGCCTATACCTTCTGCAAGCAGATGGACATCCCCTCCATCGCCAACCTGGAAAAAGTCGTCATCAAGGCAGTGGACAAGATTCTGGACAACCAGAACGTTGATGGAGGCTGGGCCTACAACTACAATACCAAGGCAGGCGCCCATACGGACCTTTCCGTCACCGGCTGGAACGTGCAGGCCCTGAAGGCCGCCGAGCACGGCGGCGTCAAACCCACCAAGGGAGAGATACGCACGTCCCTGCGCAAGGCGGCGGCCTATTGCCGCAAGTGCGGCAAGCCCGACGGCCTTTTCACTTACATGCAGGAAGGCAGGGAAGACGCCACCGCCCGCCCCTCCCTGGTAGGCGTGGGCGTGCTTTCCCTGCAAATGACAGGCAACGGTTCCGACAGCACGGCGCGCAAGGGACTGGACTGGATGCTCAAGAACACCAACCGGCCTTTCGACTGGAAGGCGAACAACACTTCTTCCAACCTCTACCAGCACTACTACGGCGTGCAGGCGGCCATGAACCGCGGCGGAGACGTTTGGAAGGCTTACAACAAGGCCTTCCGGGATTCCACCCTCGGCGCCCAGGCTTCCGACGGAAGTTTTGCCCCGAACGGCTTTCCCGGGCCGGGGGGCCTCGTGAACAGTAACGGAGGCTCCATTAACGATAAAATTTACCGCCAGTGCCTGGCGACGCTGATGCTGGAAGTATATTACCGCTTCCTCCCCGGGACGGGAGAAGGCACCAAGAATTCCTAATCTGATTGACATACCGACTCGTCTGGTTTTAGTATGCTGCCAGCCTTATGAACAGGCAGGCCAGCATCATTTACCTGTAACCGCGCAATTCTCCCCCTTTTTCAAGGATATGGGAGCTTTTGCCGTTACACCAACCAGACACGTCCCTCTATGAGTCTCCACATTGAAAGTACAGAAGACGCCCTTACGGAACTGAAAAAACAGCGCGTCAAAACGCTGGTTTCCGCCGTTTCCGTCTCTTTCCTGGGCGTTGCCCTCATGGGCCTTCTCCTTTACCTGGTACACATCATCGTCGCCATTCCGGAAGATCCCCCCATGGTAGCCTACGCCACCCAGGAAGGCGACAACCCGGACATTGACACCCCGGAAGTCACCCAGACCACCCAGCGCCCCAGCAGTTCCTCCACCGCCGCGCAGGTGAAGGTCATTGCCGCCGTAGCGTCCGCGGACGTGGCCGTCGTCAATCCGGATATTGAAGTAGACGTTCCCTCGGAGGAACTCTCCATGGGCATCGACATCGGTGACGGCTTCGGCACCGGTACGGGCGACGGCGACGGTGGCGGCATCCCCGGCATCATTTCCAAGCGGTGCGACCTGAACGACCGCATGAAGCGCATTACGGAAAACGGCGGCACTCCCCAGTGCGAGGAAGCCGTCGTCAAATCTCTCAAATGGCTCCAGAAGCAGCAGAACCAGGACGGTTCCTGGGGAGACGGGCCCCAGAACTACAAGTGCGCCATGACGGGGCTCTCCCTGCTCTCCTACCTGGCCCACTGTGAAACGCCCCTTTCCGAAGACTTTGGAGAAACCGTCCTGAAAGGTATCTCCTTCCTCGTGGACCAGGGTGTAAAAAACCCCGTCATTTCCCTGGTCCCTCAAAGAAACGAGGTCAGCTATGACCACGCCGTAGCCACCTACGCCCTCTGCGAGGCCTATACCTTCTGCAAGCAGATGGACATCCCCTCCATCGCCAACCTGGAAAGAGTCGTCGTGAAAGCCGTGGACAGAATCATTGATGCCCAGTGCCCCAACGGAGGCTGGGCCTACAGCTACAACAACAAGATCAATCCGGACATTGACCTTTCCGTCACCGGCTGGAACGTGCAGGCCCTCAAGGCCGCCGAACATGGCGGCATCAAGCCCTCCAAGGGTGAAATACGCCCGGTCCTGCGCAAAGCCTCAAGCTATGTGCGCAAGAATGTGATGCCGGACGGCAAATTCGCCTATAAGGAAAACGGCAACATGCCCCGTTCCTCCCTGGTGGGCGTGGGCGTGCTTTCCCTGCAAATGACAGGCAATGGTTCCGACAGCGCCGCCCGCAAGGGACTGGACTGGATCAAGAACAATGTCAAAACCCTTCAATGGGGCCAGGGATCCGGAACGGAAAACATCAAGAGCAATCTTTACATGCACTATTACTGCGTCCAGGCGGCCATGAACCGCGGCGGAGACGTTTGGACCTCCTACAACAGAGCCTTCCGGGACGCCGTGCTCAGCGGACAGAATGCGGACGGCAGCTTCAAGCAAAACGATGTGGGCTTCACTTCCGGCATGAATGACAAGACTCTGAGCATCTACCGCCAGTGCCTGGCCACCCTGATGCTGGAAACCTACTACCGCTTCCTGCCCGGTACGGGGGAAGGCACCAAGAATTCCTGACGAAATTTTCCGGCTTTTTCGCAGCCCTCTTTCCTCCCCGGGAAAGAGGGCTTTTCATTCTCTTCCCCATGATTCCGGAATCCGCCGTCCCTTTCTTAAAGGGAGCCTGGCCACTTTCTAAGTAACAATTTAATAACAACATGCTAAATATAAGCATATTATAAATTTTAAACTTGCACCTGCACATTGTTGGAGGGATGGTGAAATCCTAATCAAACCCCATTCCATCCATGAGCCTGCATATCGAAAGTACAGAAAACGCCCTTGCGGAACTGAAGCAACAACGCGTTAAAAACCTGGCGGCAGCGGTTTCCGTTTCCGTCCTCGGTGTCGCCATGATGAGCCTCCTGCTCTATCTGGTAAACATCATCACGTTCCTTCCGGAACCTCCGTCCATTGTCGCCTACCCTCTGGCCCACCAGGGCGCGGAGGACCCCATCAGGCCCGACCCCATGAAGAAAGTCCAGCGTTCCTCCAGTTCCCCTATGGACCAGCAGGTAAAAGTCATTGCCGCCTACGCGCCCCTGGATACAGCCGTACCCGTCCCGGATATTGAACAGAACACCCTGACGGAAGAGTTCTTTACAGGTATTGACATTGATGGAGAAATAGGATTTGACGATACCAAAGGGCCGGGCCGGAACGGACCGGACATCAATATCCTTTCCAAGCGGTGCGACCTGAACGACCGCATGAAGCGCATTACGGAAAACGGCGGCACTCCCCAGTGCGAGGAAGCCGTCGTCAAATCTCTCAAATGGCTCCAGAAGCAGCAGAACCAGGACGGTTCCTGGGGAGACGGGCCCCAGAACTACAAGTGCGCCATGACGGGGCTCTCCCTGCTCTCCTACCTGGCCCACTGTGAAACGCCCCTTTCCGAAGACTTTGGAGAAACCGTCCTGAAAGGTATCTCCTTCCTCGTGGACCAGGGTGTAAAAAACCCCGTCATTTCCCTGGTCCCTCAAAGAAACGAGGTCAGCTATGACCACGCCGTAGCCACCTACGCCCTCTGCGAGGCCTATACCTTCTGCAAGCAGATGGACATCCCCTCCATCGCCAACCTGGAAAGAGTCGTCGTGAAAGCCGTGGACCAGATCATGAAGGGACAAAATACCAACGGAGGCTGGGCCTACAACTACAACACGCAGCCTGGAGCCCATACGGACCTTTCCGTCACCGGCTGGAACGTGCAGGCCCTGAAGGCAGCCGAGCATGGAGGTATCAAGCCCACCAGGGGAGAGATACGCACGGCCCTGCGCAAGGCGGCCATGTACTGCCGCAGGACTTCCCTTCCGGGCGGCCTCTTTTCCTACCAGGAGAACGGCAGCGAACCACGGGCCTCCCTGGTAGGCGTAGGCGTGCTTTCCCTGCAAATGTGCGGCAGCGGTTCGGACAGCACGGCGAGGAAAGGTCTGGACTGGATGCTCAGGAATACCAACCGTCCCTTTGACTGGAAGGCCGGCGACACGACTTCCAACCTCTACCAGCACTATTACGGAGTGCAGGCGGCCATGAACCGCGGCGGAGACGTATGGAAGGCTTATAACCGCGCCTTCCGGGATGCGGTGCTGAAGGCCCAGTCTTCCGACGGAAGCTTTGCACCCAACGGATTCGGAGGTCCGGGGGGAGTAGTGCAGACCAGCCAGAACCGGCATGCCAACGACAAAATCTACCGCCAGTGCCTCGCTACGCTGATGCTGGAAGTGTACTACCGCTTCCTCCCCGGGACGGGGGAAGGCACCAGGAATTCCTGAATCTCCCGGCAATCCTCCGAATCAAGGAGAATCCTCCGGAAGAAAGTCCCGCCTGCCGGAAAGGCAGCCTTTCTTCCGGATGGCATGCATGTTAAATCCTGACTTGACCCAAGCGCTTTCTCTTGTTATTCATACGGTTTCCATTTTTCAACGACGTGAACAACAATTCTTCCATTCTTTTCGGCCTTTTTGATGAATTTCTTTGGATTCGGTGCTCCGGACGCGGAAGCTTTGCCAACAGCCCTACCGTCAAATCCCTGGGGGATGACTACATTGCTTCCGGGGGGCGCCTGATCGTCATTGACCTGGAAACTTGCTCCGGCATTGACTCCACCTTCATGGGCACCCTGGCGGGATTGTCGCGCAGGCTGCTGCCCATCGGAGGCGCCGTCCAGATCGCTTCCCCCAGCGAACGCTGCCTGTGCGCGCTGGAAAGCCTGGGGCTGGACGCCCTGCTCAGCATTGAACCGCCCACCGCCCCCTGGAGGGGAAAAGTGGACCAGATACGGGCCAGCCTGAGTGCGGAAAACGCCCCCACCATCCATCTGGATGCCAAGGACCAGACTCTGCACGTCCTCAACTCCCATCTAACTCTGAGCGAGTTGAGTGAGGAGAATGAAGAAAAATTCCGCAATGTGACCGACTGCCTGAAGGAAGAACTGGAACGGCAGAAGGACAAATAATCTCCCCCGCTCCGCATGGACATGCGCTCCATGGCCTCCCTGTACGGTGACGCTCTTTCCGCAGCGGAAGAGCAAGGGCCGGACACCATCAGGGAACCCTCCTTCCATTTCCATTCCGGACTTCCGGATGAACGGACGCTCCAGCTTCTTCTGCTGGAAGGCAGGTTCGGAACCTCATTTACGGATGATCTGGGCAGGGACATCCGCATTCTGGACTTCGGTGACTGGAACAAATCCGCAGGTCCGGATTTTCTGAACGCCCATATCCAAATAAACGGCGTTCCCCGTACCGGGGACGTGGAGCTGGATCCCGCACCGGAAGACTGGGAACGCCACGGCCACGGTTCCAATCCGGCGTTTGACGGAGTTATCCTGCATCTGGCGTGCACTCCCAGCCGGAGGGAATGGTTCACCCGCAACAGCCGGCATGAGCGGATCTCCCTGGCCGTCATTCCTCCCGCTGTGCTGGCCCTTGCGGAAACACCCCCGTCCGGGAACGCTCCGGAACGTCACTGCCGCCATGCCGAGCTGCTGGCCGCCATGGCTCCGGAACCTCTGGAAACCCTCCTCCAGTCGGCTGCGGCCTACCGCTTCCAGAACAAGCACCGCCGTTATGCCGAACGCGTCAAATATGCAGGAGAAGAGCAGACGCTTTTTGAAAGCCTGGCGGAAACGCTGGGTTACCACGCCAACAAGACCGCCATGCGCCATCTGGCATTGCGCGCGCCTCTGGACGCCATCCGCAAATGCCCGGAACCCCTCCTTTTCGGCACCGCCGGATTCCTGGTCCCTGTTCTGCCGGATTCCTGCACGCCGGAAGCCGTGGCCCACCACAAAAAGCTCTGGACTCAATGGTGGCCCCTGCGGGAACATTTTGAGCTGGCTCCGGACCGGACCTTTCCCTGGACGCTCTCCGGCAGCAGGCCGGCCAACCATCCGCAGAGGCGCGTAGGGGCGCTGGCGGTCATCGCCGGAGACTTTGACGCCTTCCGGCGGCTCTGCGCTTCCGGACATACGGATGGCCTGGCAGATTATCTTTCCGCCCTCAGGCATCCTTACTGGAGCAACCACGTCACACTGCCCTCCGCACCGTCCCCGCGCCCCATGGCCCTGATGGGCAGGGACAGAATCATGGACTTCATCGTCAACCATCTCCTTCCGGCGGAAGGAGATGAACGTTCCTGGAAACACTACCTCTCCCTCAGGTCCGGGCAGGCGGGGACAAAAGTGCTCTCTGTCCATCAATCCCTGCTGGGCCGCAGGCCGGACGCAAACGCCTTTCTCGTGAAAGCGTGGCACCACCAGGCCCTGCTTCAAATTCATGAAGACCTGTGCCTGCGCCATTCCTGTGCCCTCTGCTCCCTGATCGGACGGATGGAAAAGAAATAAGAGCCTTCCGTCTTTTTCCAGGAGTCATGGTATGGAAAAACTTCCGGACACTCGCCGGAATATGGCTTTCTGCCCTTCTGTCAAAAGAAAACTCCGTTCATGGGAGAAATTCCATCTCCCGCCCTGCCTCCTTGGCAGATTCCCAACCCGGCGTCTTTCCGCCATGGCGCCATAAAAAACTTCCAGCCCCCTGAAAGAGGGCTGGAAGCAATGACTATTTTTCCTGCCGTGGATGGAACCGGGCGACAGAGCCGCTTTTTTACTTGGCGGCGGCCTGCGGAGCTTCCGCTCCTGATTTCAGCGGCAGGGTCTTGATGCGGGTCATCTTTCCGTTGACGCGCACAGGCAGGACCTTGGGCTGATCGGAATACAGCTTCACGTTGCCCACCTTGCCGTTCTTCCAGGTGAAGTCCACAGTGATATTGCCGCGGGCTTTCAGCCCCTTTACAGCGCCGTCAGGCCACGCCTCCACGGGGGAGGGCATGATGTCCAGGCCTCCGGCATGGGACTGCACCAGCATTTCACAAATGCCGCCCACAATGCCGAAGTTGCCGTCCATCTGCATGGGGGGATGGGTTGTCAGCATATTCGGCAGGGTATTATACTTCAAAAGCCCCTGAACCATTTCATGCGCCTTGTTCCCGTCACCCAAACGGGCCCACAGGGCCGTGCGCCACGGCCACGTCCAGGAACGGCGGCTGTCGCCGGTCGTGCCGCGCCATTCCAGGGAAAGGCGGGCGGCTTCCGCCAGGTTGGGCGTCTTGAGCTTGCTGATCTGGTTGCCGGGGAAAACGGCAAAGAGGTGGGAAGTATGGCGGTGGTCCGTCTTGGGAATACGGTCGATCATCCATTCCTGAAGGTTCCCTTCCTTGCCGATCTTGTTGCCGGCCAGCCTCTTCAGCTTGCCTTCCAGGCTCTTGGCCCAGGAAGCGTCCTTGCCCAGAATGCGGGCGGCCTTGATCGTATTGGTGAAGAGTTCCGCAATGAGCTGCTGGTCGTGCATCACGCCGTCTTCACGGGGGCCGTGCTCAGGAGACCAGCCGTTGGGGGCCACCAGGGTTCCGGCCTTCACATCGGCCAGATCCTTTTTCTCCTCTTCGCTCGGGTCCTTGCCGTTGGTCTTGAATCCTTCACCCTTGGCGCCCAGTTCCTTTAAATGGTCTTCCCAGAAATGGCAAATCTCCTTCATGAGGGGATAAGCCTGCTTTTCCAGATATTTCCGGTCGCCGGTGAACGCATAATGCTCCCAAACATGGAGGGCATACCAGGCTGCGCCGGGAATGTTCCACTGCCAGCCGTTGCCGCCGAAAATGTTCTGGGAGGTGCGGACTGTCCAGCCGCGCACGGGTTTGCCGTCCTTGGTATTGAACCCCTTGTTGGCCTGGGAGGCGTCCCGGCAGCCGGGAGCCATCGCCTCCACATAATTGATCAGCGCCTCATGGCATTCGGAAAGATTGGCGGGTTCCGCTCCCCAGTAAGCCATCTGGACGTTGATGTTGTTATGGTAGTCGCAAGCCCACGGCGGCTTGACATAATCATTCCAGAGCCCCTGAAGGTTGGCCGGGAGGGTTCCGGGCCGGGAACTGGACAACAGCAGATAGCGCCCGAACTGGAAGATGGTTTCTTCCAGATCAGGATCCACCGGATTCTTCTTATAGGCTTCCAGACGCTTCGGCGTGGGCAGCTTGGCCACGTCCTGCTCCGTCTTCCCGAAGTCGACCTTCACGCGGTCAAACATGGACTTGTACTGGGCGATGTGCGCCTGTTTCAGAGCGGCGTAATCCGCAGTGGCCGCCTTGGCTGCATAACGGTCCAGTTTCTTGGCGGGAGCCTCTCCCTTCCAGTCCTTTTTGTAATCCATCAGGTAATCCGTCTCCATGGCGATGATCACCATGCAGGAATCCGCGTTCTTCACGGAAACCTTATCGGCTGTGGTAGTCATCGTACCGCCTTTGGGACGGATCAGGACACGGCCTTCATACTTCATGCCGTTTTTCAGAATCCCTTTCAAGGTAATCACAGGCCCCTTGGCGGAAATCTCCGCCCCAAACTGGTTGTTCATGGAAAAATCCGCACTGAACTTTCCGGGCTTGCTGGCGCGGTAATCCAGCACCAGCACATTGGCAGGGGTACTGGCAAACGCTTCGCGGTCATATGTCACTCCATTCGCCTTGTAATTCACCTTGTGGATGCCGTCCCGCAAATCCAGGGCGCGCGTAAAATCTTCAACAGTCACGGAGGCCGGCTGGTCGCCATCCTTGAAATCCACGAACAAATCACCGAAAGGCATATAGTTCCCGAACTGGTTCGTCCCAGCATCAGGCCCGTAGCCATAGCCGCCACCGGGATTGGCTCCGCCGGACCAGAGGCTGATCTCATTCAGGGCAAACCGCTCGCGGTTGGGTGCGCTGAAAATCATGGCCCCTACGCGTCCGTTGCCGATCGGATAACCTTCCGACTCCCAAACGGCTAACGGTTTTTTGTATTTGCCGAAACCACCTTCGGGATTCTTATCTTCCTGCGGATAAACAACCACGGCTGGCTGATCGGACCAGATCAGGTTGGAGGCGGAAGGCTTGTCCAGCGCTCCCCATCCCAGGGAGATGGCGCTTACTGAAACAGCAGATAGAAAAAGAGATTGGAGATGCATGCTTTAATGATGATGTCATAAATTTACCGCCACTGCAATCCTGATCTTTCAACCTTTACAAACTTATTTGCATCATAGGATGCAGCCTTTTTCCGACGTTCCTGTTACCGTGGAAGGGGCCTGTTCTGCAAATGGCGGCGAGGACAGTAAATTTCCTTGTTTTTGGAAGGTGCATTCCTACCGTAGGCAAACATGTTTAAGCGCCTCTTCTCCTCACTTTTTTTCTTCTCCCTTGTTGCGGCGGCTTCCGGAATATCCTCTGCCGAGGTCACGGTGCCGGACATTCTGAAAGACCGGATCGCCCTGAAAAAAACGGCCCATCAGCTCAATGTCGTTTACTTTCTGGGCAGTGATACGGAACCCGTTCCGGACTATGAACGGCGCCTCAGCGAACTGCTGATTTACCTTCAGCAGTTTTACGGCAAGGAAATGCAGAGGCATGGCTATGGAGCACGCTCCTTCGGCCTGGACATCAAATCCCCCGGTCGCGTGAACATCATTGAATACAAGGCCAAAAATCCGGCTTCCCACTACCCGTATGAAAATGGCGGCGGATGGAAGGCAGCGCAGGAGCTCGACGAATTTTTCAAGGCCAACCCGGACAAAAAGAAGGGGCAGCACACCCTCATTATCATGCCTACCTGGAATGATGAAAAGAACGGCCCCGACAATCCCGGCGGCGTTCCTTTCTACGGCATGGGCCGCAACTGCTTCGCCCTGGATTACCCGGCCTTCGACATCAAGCACCTGGGCCAGAAAACCAGGGAGGGACAACTCCTGACCAAATGGTACGGCGGCATGGCCCATGAACTGGGCCACGGCCTTAACCTGCCCCATAACCACCAGACCGCCTCGGACGGCAAAAAATACGGCACGGCCCTGATGGGAGCAGGCAACTACACGTTCGGCACCAGCCCCACGTTCCTGACTCCCGCCAGCTGTGCTCTGCTGGATGCCTGTGAAGTATTTTCCGTCACACCTTCACAGAAATTCTATGAAGGCAAGCCGGAGGTGGAAGTCAAGGACGTAGCCATCTCCTTCAAGGGTGACCAGATACTGGTTTCCGGCAACTACAAAAGCCCTCAGACCGTCAAGGCGCTGAACGTCTACTTCCAGGACCCTCCCTATGCAGTCAATCAGGACTACGATGCCGTTTCCTTCTCACAACGCCTGGGAAAAAAGAATGGAAAATTTTCCATGAAGATTGATAAGAAGGAACTGGACGGACTGACCAATAACGAATTCCGCATTTCCCTCATGTTCATTCTCGCCAACGGGCTCCACATGCAGAAGCATTTCACGTTCCACTGGGACGCTCTTCAGGATTACAGGGATCAACCCAAATCCTGACGGCGTTCCTCCCCTCTCTATTCATGGAAGGATGCCGTCGGAACGCGGCATCCGCACTCCGGGAAGGACTTACTCCTTCAAGCTGGTGCGCCAGCCGGAAGCGTGCTGATAATAATAAACAGCCTCCTTTTCCAGCTCCTTCATCCGCTCATCAGGCTTAACGGCTTCCCCCTCCCGGAAAAACTCCGCGCCACGCTGGGGTTTGAGCACCACCATGTCCCTCCCCTTCAAATAACCAATGTACTGGTAATTACTCACAAAATACCGGGACTGGTAGGAGGGTTTCAAGGCATCCTTTCCGTAAAAGGCCGCCTCATACGGCCATTTCAGTAACCCGAGCAGGGTGGGAAGCACGTCAATCTGGCTCACGGGCGTCTCCCTCCGTTCCGGTTTCAACAGGGCAGGAGCATAGAAAATGGAAAAAATGCGGTGCGTCTCCGGATTAAGCGTCTGTTTCCCGGCGCTTCCGGCGCCATGGTCCGCTACGAACACGAACAGTGTATTGTCAAACCAGGGTCTGCGCCTGGCCTCCTCCACAAAGGCGCCTACCGCATAATCCGCGTACTTCACGGCGCCCATGCGCCCCGTATGGGAGGGAATATCAATGCGCCCGTCCGGATACGTGTAAGGCCGGTGGTTGGACGTAGTAAACACCACCTGCAGGAAGGGCGTGCCGTTCCCGTAGGACTTATCCGCCTCCCGCACGGCACGACGGAACAAATCTTCATCACAAACGCCCCAGACGGTGGAATGGGTCACCTCGGAATCATCCATGGAATTGCGGTCCAGAACCTGGAATCCATTGTTTCCGAAAAAATAATTCATGTTGTCAAAATACCCGTATCCGCCGTAAATCCACTTAAGGTCATACCCCTTGTCCCTGAAAATGGATCCAATGGTCTGCAAATGCTCATTCCCTTCCTGGCGGAGAATGGACATGCCGGGAAGCGGGGGCATGGAGGTGCTCACCGCTTCCAGGCCGCGTACGGAGCGGGTGCCCGTGGCATAGGTATTCGGGAAAAAGATGCCTTCCCTGCTCAGTTGGCTCAGGCACGGGGTGACATTCGCCCCATCCTCCCGGCACTCGTTTAAAAACTCCGCCCCCATGCTTTCCATGACCACCACCACGACGTTCGGACGGATGGCCTCTCCGGAGGGGCGTACGTGCCTTTTCACGCTGCCGGACGCTGCGTCCGGCACGGACGTATCATCCGCTGTGAATTCCCGTGCCAGAAATGCCGCCGCATCCTCATCCGGAAGCGTCTTGTAATAATCCCGGTAATCCAGTTCATTCTTGAGAAAGGCGCTGAACAGGCTGTAAAGGCCATCCTTGGCCATCTCCGAATTATAACGGTTGTTCACGGTATCCGCATCCTTGATGTCCACCAGCCAATACCCTCCCGTAACGCATGCCAGCAGGAACAGCACCACGCAGCCCCTCTTCCATCCGGCGGGAGCTTCTCCGCGGTGCGGAATCAGAAAACGCTTCATCCCCCACACGGCCAGGACGGACACGGCCAGAATGCCGCCCAGAATCGGAATGATGGGGTAGGACTCATAAATATTCCCGATCACCTCCTTGGTATAAATCAGGTAATCCACCGCAATGAAATTGAAGCTGGCTTCAAACTCATTCCAGAAAAAAGCTTCCGCCACGTCCTCAAACAGATTGGCGAGCACAAACAGGAAAAACCACGCGGAAGTAATCCAACGGTCCGCCTTTCCTCCCGCCTTCCTGCGCGGCAGAATCCACAAATAAATGGTATAAGGCAGCAGCCAGTAGCACATGGCGATGGCAAACTCCGTCACGAAAACGTACGCCGTTTTTAAAACGGGAATCAACCCGAAATCCATGTTGCGGTATTCAAAAAATACCGTAAACACGTTTTCCACCACCTCAATACCAAACGCAAACAAGAGAAACGGCCAAAGTCTCCCCCAATAATAACGAATCATTGTGCTTGGAAATATGGCAGACGGCACATGCCGTCAATGCTGCATCACAGCATTGCGGAAGTATGACTTTATTCCGCGGAATCCGGCCGTTTTACACCACATCCAGGGCGGCGTCCCAATCCTTCCAGACAGGTTCCAGCCCGGCGTTCCGAATAGCGCAGACCACCTCTTCCGGGGAACGCTGGTCGGAAATCTCAAACTGTTCCGTTGCCTTGCAGCGCCCCTTCCTGTCATCGGGAAGCTCCACCTGGTTCCCGCGCACCGTCAAATGGGCGGTGGCCGTTCCTACACCCGTGTATCCCCCCGGTTCCGTGCGGGCAATGGCGGACATATGGGTCATGCCCAGATGCATGAGGGCGTTCCTCATCGGCGCGGGTTCACGGGTGCTGATGGACATGCCGATCTTGGGGAAGCAGATGCGCAGGGCGGCCATCAGCTGGACAAAATGGCGGTCATCCAGCATGAGTTCCGGATCAGGTTCATACTCGTAATTTCCGGCATAAGGGCGCATCCGCGGAAATGCTACGGAAAGTGCGGACTTCCAGCAATGCTTCTGCAGGTAATCCAGATGGGTAGCGAGCGCCATGGCCTCCCTTCTCCAGGGGGACAGCCCGAACAGGGCCCCTATCTGGATGCGGCGGAACCCTCCCTGATAGGCACGCTCCGGGCAATCCAGCCTCCAGTTGAAATTCTTCTTCATTCCGGCCGTATGCAGGGTTTCATACACTTCCCGGTTGTAAGTCTCCTGATACACGGCCAGCTGTTCCGCCCCGTGATGGACGATCTCCGCATAACGGTCGTCCGGCAGGGGACCGATTTCCAGGCCCAGGGACGGAATAAACGAATGCAGCGCATCCAGGCACTCCTGCATGTACCCGTCAGAAACGAACTTGGGGTGCTCCCCGGCCACCAGCAGGATGCTGCGCAGCCCCAGGCCGTGCAGATAGCGGGCTTCCTGCACCACTTCATCCACCGTGAGGGTGGTGCGGATGATGGGATTGTCCCGGGAAAAACCGCAATACTTGCAATTATTGATGCATTCGTTGGACAGGTAAATGGGGGCGAACAAACGGATGGTCCGGCCAAAATGCAGGCGCGTCAGGCGGCGGCTCTCCTGCGCCATGGCCTCCAGCCGTTCGTCTTCCACCGGTTCCAGTAAAAACATGAACCGGCGAACCAGGGAAGAGGGATGATCCATCAGATCATTTAATTTTTCAGAAAAAGACATAAGGGAAAATAGAATAACATGTGAGAGACGGCTGCTGGCGGCCATTTCCATGCCGGAGCAGGAGCAGCTCAATTTGCATCCTCCTTTGCAGCGGATTCCACCTTTTACCGTGTCATTTGCTGCAGCGGCAGGCTGCGGGAAGAAAAAGCGCCCGGTGCAAATCATCGTGACAGAAGGCCTCCCATGGACTAATCTGGCTTTATCCTCCCATGACCGCCACGCCGAAGAGCCTTTTCCGCCATTATCTTGATTCCCTGATCCAGAGGGGAACCACGCGCGCCAGCCTGACGGAGGAGGCCAGGGACGTCCTGAGAACATGGTACATAACCGCCAAAAAAGGCAGCCGCGCCCATTCCCCATCTTCCCCATCTTCCCCATTCACTCTGAGGAGACAGAAATGTCCCGACGTATTGCCAAATCCAGCGCCCTCGCCATCGCCACCCTCCTCGCCCGCTCCGCCGCCCGGGCGCCGGTGACGGCGAACAGGATGGCGAT
>NZ_JAJBTT010000035.1:5502-14082 GCF_020860705.1 Akkermansia sp. | reverse complement strand
CCCCATTACCCCCATTACCCCCATTACCCGCATATATCCGGCTATCCGGTCAGAGCTCTTTCTTCTCCTCTCCCAGCAAGTTAATTCCCCTTCACCTGCATTTGTACTTGAAGAATCCGAACCACAAAGGGTAGTGTAGGCGCACTATGCAACAGACCGCACGCGTAGCTGTTCTGACAGCTCCCAAGACATTTGAAATCCGTGAATACCCCATTCCCGCCATCGGAGACGATGAAATGCTCATCAAGGTGGAAGCCTGCGGCGTTTGCGGCACGGACGGCCACGAATACAACCGGGACCCCTTCGGCCTCTGCCCCGTCGTGCTGGGCCATGAAGGCACGGGGGAAATCGTCGCCATGGGCAAGAACATCACGAAGGATACGGCGGGCAATCCCGTGGGCCTGGGGGACAAGATCGTGACCTGCATCATCCCCTGCGGCACCTGCGACGCCTGCCTGAACACCCCGGCCCGCACCAACCTGTGCGAGAACGTGGGCGTGTACGGCCTGATGCCTGACGACGACGTGCATTTAAACGGCTACTTCGGCGAGTACCTGGTCATCCGCAAGGGCTCCACGTTCTTCAACGTCTCCAGCATGACGCTGGACCAGCGCATTCTGGTGGAACCCGCCGCCGTAGTGGTCCATTCCCTGGAACGCGCCAAGTCCACCGGACTGCTGAAGTTCAATTCCGTGGTGCTCGTGCAGGGCTGCGGCCCCATCGGCCTGCTCCAGATCGCTACGCTGCGCACGCTGGGCATTGAAACCATCATCGCCGTGGACGGCAATGATTCCCGCCTGGAACTAGCCAAAGAAATGGGCGCTTCCCGCACCTATAATTTTACCCATTATGCAGACCTGAACGCCCTGCTGGAAGCCGTGAAGAAGGACAACGGCGGACGGCTGGCGGACTTCGTATTCCAGTGCACGGGCGTAGGCAAGGCCGGAGCAAACGCCTGGAAATTCGTCAAGCGCGGCGGCGGCCTGTGTGAAGTGGGCTTCTTCATGGACGGCGGGGAAAGCGTCATCAACCACCATTACGACCTTTGCAACAAGGAAGTGACCGCCGTAGGCTCCTGGGTGTATTCCCCGCAGGATTACCCGATCACCTTTGACTTCCTCAAGCGCGCCTACGGCATCGGCCTGCCGCTGACCAAGCTGATTTCCCACCGCTTCAAGCTGGATGAAATCACGGAAGCCCTGGAAACGAACGTCCAGATGAAGGGCATCAAGATTGCCGTCATCTGCGATTAGTACAGCCCCTTTTACCTCTTTCATGGGTTGTTCCGCCAGTGCGGAGCAACCCATGTTTTTTCACGAACATACTGAAACACGTTACGGAGAGAAAAAGAACTCAGATTCCAGCCTCCAGGCAATGGAAAATAAACAGGATGATCAAAAGATGTCCGGCTGGATGGAGGATAAACTCCGCGGAGTGAACATCCTGTCAAAACAGGTACATCAATCTCTTCACCTTGAATTTTAACGGTGGCCATCTCTGGGAGTCAGGACCTCCCGGCCCTGATCAATCCTGCAAATCTTCATTACGCTCCAGAGAGGACTTTCAGCATGAAAGGCAGAAGCCTTTCACTCCCAGGCACCGCAGGCGCAGTACCGCAGGGATGGTAAACATTTCCGCATAAAGTTCACGCATGGAAATGAATTTGCCAGGATTTTACTTTCCCCACCGTTCCGTAATGCCGCCGTAGGAATCAATGCGGCGGTCGCGGAAAAAGGGCCAGATGCGGCGGTGGCCTTCCAACGCGTCCAGGTCCAGGTCCGCGTACAGGATGGTTTCCTCACTGACGGGAGCCTTGGCGACGATCTGTCCGTAATAATCCGCCACGAAGGACTGGCCCCAGAATTCGCTTTCCCCTTCCGTCCCCACGCGGTTGACGGCGCAGACGTAGCAGCCGTTCGCCACGGCATGGCCGCGCTGCACGGTTTCCCAGGCGCAGTGCTGCTGTTCCCCCAGCAGGGGCTTTTCTTCCGGCAGCCAGCCGATGGCGGTGGGATAAAAGATAATCTCCGCGCCCTGCATGGCCGTCAGGCGCGCGGCTTCCGGGTACCACTGGTCCCAGCAGATGAGCACGCCGATGCGGCCGAACCTGGTGTCAAACGCCTTGTAGCCCAGGTCGCCGGGGGTGAAGTAGAATTTTTCCTCAAAGCCCGGGTCCTGCGGAATGTGCATCTTGCGGTACATGCCCAGGAACGTTCCGTCCGCATCCACCACCCAGGCGGTATTGTGGTACAGACCGGTGGCGCGCTTTTCAAAACCGGAGGCCACAATCACCACGCCCAGCTCCGCGGCCAGCCTCTGGTGGGCCGCCGTCAGTTCTCCGGGAACAGGCTCCGCCAGGTTGAACAAGTCGCACTCCTCTGTCCTGCAAAAGTATTCCGTGGTAAAGAGTTCCTGCGTGCAGACGATCTGCGCCCCGTTGGCGGCGGCTTCCCGGATGGCGGTTTCCGTCTTTTCCTTGTTCACGGAGGGCCGGGCGTCTGCGGACAGTTGAATGAGTGCGATTTTCGGCATGCCTCTTCCTTACCCCGTTTCACTTCCCATTCCAAGCAGGGAAAATGAATGCGACGCGATTATTTGGTGGAAAAGGCCCTGAAAAGTGTTATGAACTTGCAATATGGAACCCACCACCCCCTCTCTGCCCGACGACGACGTGGCCGCCATTGACCGGCTCGGCGCCATTTACAAGGAATTCTCCTCGGAACTGAGCAAAATCATCATCGGCCAGCAGCGCGTCGTGGAACTGCTGAGCATCGCCCTGTTTTCTCGCGGCCATGCGCTCCTGATGGGCGTTCCCGGCCTGGCGAAGACGCTGCTGATCAGCTCCGTGGCAAAAACGCTGGACCTCAGCTTCAACCGCATCCAGTTCACGCCGGACCTGATGCCCGCTGACATCACCGGCACGGACATCATCCAGGACGATTCCGCAGGCGGCAAGCGCCAGTTCGAGTTCATCAAGGGCCCCGTCTTCGCCAACATCGTTCTGGCGGATGAAATCAACCGCGCACCCGCCAAAACCCAGTCCGCCCTGCTGGAAGCCATGCAGGAACGCCGCGTCACCGTCATGGGCCGCACCTTCACCCTGCTGCCTCCCTTCTTTGTGCTGGCCACCCAGAACCCCATTGAGCAGGAAGGCACCTACCCCCTCCCGGAAGCCCAGCTGGACCGCTTCATGTTCCTGATTGAAGTGGATTACCCCACGGAAGAAGAAGAAATGCGCATCGCCCGGGAAACCACCGGAAACCGCAATGAGGAACTCAAGCACGTCCTTTCCGGGGAGGAAATCCTTTTTTACCAGGACCTGGTGCGCCGCGTGCCCGTTCCGGAACATATTTACGAGTATGCTGTAAAGCTGGTGCGCTCCACGCGCCCCTCCCTGGAAACCTCCCCGGAATGGGTGAAGCAGTACGTGGCCTGGGGCGCAGGACCGCGCGCCGTCCAGTTCCTGATCCTGGGGGCCAAGACCCGCGCCGCCCTCCAGGGCAGCTACATCGTCCGCAAGGAAGACATAGACGCCATTGTGGAACCGGTGCTGATGCACCGCGTGGTCACGAACTTCGCCGCGGAATCCCAGGGCATCACGCCCCGCAAGGCCGTAGCGCGCCTGGCGGCGGAAGCCTGACCTTTCCTGCGGAACCCCTCCCCTTTCCCGACCTCCCATGAAGTACCTGAACCACGACCTGCTCAGCCGCCTGGGAAATCTTCCCCTGGAAGCGCGCCACAGCATGGCGGGGAACGTATCCGGCCGCCACAGGAGCGCCAACCGCGGCTCTTCCGTGGAGTTTGCGGAGTACCGCAAGTATGTGTCCGGAGACGACACCCGCCGCCTGGACTGGAAGGCGTACGCGCGGTCTGACAGATATTACATCAAGGAGTTTGAGGCGGACACCAACCTGCGCGCCTACATCGTCATGGACCTTTCCGGCTCCATGAACTACCATCCGGAACAGGTGGAATCCAAGTACATGCGCGCGTGCAGGCTGGCGGCCAACCTGGCTTACATCGCCATCCGGCAGGGGGACGCGGTGGGGCTGAGTTTTTCCCAGCAGACGAAGGACGGAGCCACGCTGCACATCCCCGCTTCCCGCCGCGCCGCCCACCTGAATGTGCTCATCAGCCAGATGGACACCCATTACCCCAAGGGGGAAACCGTGCTGCCGGAGACTCTTCACGAACTGGCGGAACGCGTGAGCCGCCGCGCGCTGGTGCTGATTTTTTCCGATCTGTTCACGGATACGGCGGAGCTGAAAAACGCCCTGCGCCACCTCCACTTCCGCAAGCATGACGTGGCCGTGTTCCATCTGGTGGACCAGCTGGAAATAGACTTTGACTTTGACCGCCCCATCCGCTTCGTGGACATGGAGGGCGGCGGCTCCCTGATTACGGAACCGGACCTCATTGCGGACGAGTACCGCGCCATCGTGTCCCGCTACCTGGAGGAAACGCGCGCCATCTGTACGGACATCAACGCGGACTACCGCCTGATCCGGACCGGAGACGCCCTGGAAGACGTTCTCACCGGGTTCCTGATGGGACGGCAGAAGAAGAAGGCCGGCAGATAACCGCCCGGCTGTCTCACGGAACGGTTGATCGCCTCCGGGAACGGGTGCAGGATTTCCCGCGCGCTCCGGCCGCCGGAAGTGCAGCTTTCATTCCTTTCCCCTTTTTTCATCGTGGACGCGCCCGTTAAAATGATCGTGGGCCTGGGCAATCCGGGCAGGACTTATGAAGATACCCGCCATAACGCGGGGTTCATGGTGGTGGACCGCCTGGCCGCCCAGTGGGGCTGCGTGTTCAAGGCAGACAAGCAGCGCAAGTGCGAGCTGGCGGCCGGCCCCGGCGTACTACTGGTGAAGCCTTCCACGTTCATGAATGATTCCGGCCTGTGCGTGGGGCCCATGATGCGCTTTTTCAAGCTGGATCCGCGCAGCGTCTTCGTCATCCATGACGAGGTGGATTTCCCGCTGGGCGTCATGAAGCTGCGGGAAAAAGGCTCCGCAGGAGGCCACAACGGCATCAAGTCGCTCATCGCCCATATGGGCACCCAGGAATTCCCGCGCCTCCGCTTCGGCATCGGGCTGCCGCGCGGCAAGGGGGAGATGATAGGCCATGTACTGGGCAAATTCCGTCCGGAGGAACGCGAACTCCTGGACGTGATGCTGGGCAAGGCTGCGGACGCCGTGCTGTACACCATGGAACACGGTCTCACCAAGGCAGGCAATATTTTCAACGCCGTACAGGAACCATAAGCCGTTTGGAGCGACGCAAGCCTTTGAGGCGCTCCGGAGACATTCCGGGAGAATCCGGGGGTGCATGCCTTCTTTTTTCACTCGCCAACAGGGTACGGTATTGCTAAACAAACGGGAATCCGTTAGGATTTTTGCACGTTTTTTCTCCTCTCAGGACAAATCCTGTTCCATCTTCATGGCTGAATTAAGTTCACAAGCTCCGCGCAGGCATACGCAGGCCAACAAAAGGCGCCACCCCAAGGCAAAGCCCCGGAAACGGTTCGGGCGCTTTGTCAGGAAGCTGGTCCTGTGGTGCCTGGTCATGGCGGTCATCGGAGGAGCCGTGGGCTACTTCGGGTTCATGATGGCCTGGAAGCGCTATGACAACTGGGCGGCGGAATTTGATCTGGAACGCATCAACGACCTGGAAAAGCCCAGCATCATTTATGACCGGAACGGGGAGGAAATAGGCCGCATTTATGTAGAAAACCGCAGCTACGTCACGCTGGACAAGATAGCGCCCGCCATGGTCAATGCGCTGATCGCCCAGGAGGATTCCCGCTTCCGGGAGCATCCGGGGTACGACTTCCTGGGGATTCTGCGGGCGGGCAAGGAATTTATCCATAACAGCGGGGATGCCAACCAGGGCGCCTCCTCCATCACCCAGCAGCTGGCCAGAAACGCGTACGACCTGAAGAACCGGGCCAAGGCCAGGAATGAAAGCAGCTTCGGCCGCAAATTTGTGGAAATAGCCCTCGCGCGCCGGATTACGGAACGGTACAGCAAGGACCAGGTGCTGGAGTTTTACCTGAACCGCATCTACTTCGGCAGCGGGTTTTACGGCATTCGGGCCGCCTCCCTGGGCTACTTCGGCAAGGAGCCGGCGGACCTGACCACGCGGGAGGCCGCCTCCATCGCCGCCCTGATCAAAAACCCGAAAGACCTCTCCCCCCTCAACAATCCGGAAGGCAACCTGAAATGGCGCAACCATGTGCTCAACCGCATGGCCAGGGAAAAATACATCACGGAGGATGAAGCCAAACGCCTTTCCGCCATGGACCTGGGACTCAACTCCAAGCCCCTGAAACGCGGCGTCTCCCACATTTACGAACGCATTTCCGCAGAAATCACCGCCTATCTGGGGGAAGAACGCGTAAATGCCGCCGGTCTCAAAATTTACACCACCATTGACAAGAAGCTTCAGGAGGCCACCGAAAAATCCCTGGAACAGGCCCTGGAAAACATTGAACAACGCCCCGGCTACCATCACCAGAAGGCCGCGGACTACCAAAAATCTTCAGGAAACAAACCGCGCTATCTGGAAGGCGCCGTCCTGGTAGTGGACAACCAGTCGGGAGCCGTCCTGGCCTACCATGGAGGGCGGGACTACACCAAGCGCCAGTATGATGCCATCAAGGACGGGGCCCGCCCCACCGGCACCGCCATTCTGCCTTTTCTGTACGCAACGGCCTTTGATACGGGCAAAAGCCCCGTCACCCGCATTCTGGATGACGCCATTGACAACCGCCTCACCGGCATCGGCGGTTCGGAAGGCATCCTGGGAGAATGGGGGGCGGAAAGCTCCAAAAACCGTTATGAAGGCATGATTACCGCCCACCGCGGCCTGTCCGCCTCCAAGATTGCCGCATCCCTGCGCATGGGCATGGACATGGGCACGTCCCCCTTCGTGAAAAAACTCACGGACTTCGGCATCCGCAAACCCGTGCGGGAAGCGGGCAGCACGGAAGTAAACCCCGTTTACCGCCCCAAGATCTTCGTGGGCACGGAACCAGCTTCCCTGAAGGAAATGACGCTGGCCTACACTGCCATTCCGAACGGCGGCTCCCGCCCGCAGGATATTTATTACCTGGACAGGATAGAGGATGAAGACGGCCAGCTGATCTGGGAATCCACCCAGGCCATTGAAACCCGGAACAACGCCCAGGTGCGGAAGGGGGCAGCCTCCACCGCCACGGCCTTCCAGCTCCACAACATCCTGCATTCCTCCCTGAAAAACGGTTCCGCCCAGCGCGTGGCGCCCCACCTGCCCGGAGACTTCAAAGGGGGCGTAAAAACGGGCACCACTTACGACTTTGCGGACAACTGGCTGTTCGGCTATGACAGCCGGATCACCTGCGGCATCTGGATAGGCTTTCTGGAAGGGAAAAAGCCCATTTATAACGGGGCTTTCTCTTCAGATACCTGCGCTTCCATCCTGGGAACCGCCATTAAGGAAGCGGAGCAGCTGTTCCCGGCTGGGGAACTGGCCCCCCCGCCCAGCGTGGAACGGGTGGAAATCTGCCTCACCACCGGCAAAAGAGCCACGCACAGCTGTTATGACATTGACCCGGTGGACAAAAAATACCGCCGTCACACCATGTTTGAATACCTCCGCAAGGGGGATTCCAGCCTCCCCTTCTGCGATCTCCACGGGGAGGACGTTTCCACCCCCGTTTCCCCCTTCACGGCGCAAACCCGCATTCTGCCCCTTCCCCCCATCCTGCCTACCAAGGCCATCCTCCAGGGGGACGACCCCTACCACACGGAGCTGAACCAGGGACCGGCCACCCGCAACTTTGAACTGCTGGGCACAGGAGAAAACGTGCCGGACGCCCAGGCCCTTTCCGCGGACCCCGTTTCTCCGGACCATACGGACACGAGCATTACCCTGCCGGCGCCCAAGCCCATCACTATTCCGGTTCCCGAATTCATCCACCTGTAACTCTTCTTCTCTCATGCCATCCCCATCCCAGGATACGGTAACCTGCACATGCCCGTCATGCGGAAATCTTTTTGCCGTAAAAACGTCTTTTCTGGGACGCCGGGTAAAATGCCCCATTTGCTCCGCTCCGGTCACTGCCCGGCAGGCAGAGGAAGCGAAGGATGAAGCGGAGGAATCCTCCCCCGTCGTTCCCTGCCGCTGCAACGTGTGCAGCAATCCTTTTGCCGTCAAGCTTTCCTGCATAGGGTGCCACGTGAAATGCCCCGTCTGTCATTCCACCGTCACGGCCACCAGACAGGAGGAAGCGCCCGTCCCCCCTCGTCCGGCACGGACCTCTGAAACGCCGGAACCAGCTTCCAGACCGGACCCCGCCGCACAGCAGGAAGCCGTTCAGGAAAAGGAAAAGAGGCACACTTCCTCTCCTCTGCCGCCCCTGACGCCGCAAAAGAAGACGGATAAAAGGAGCATAACCGTTCCCGGCACCCAGGGCCCCTCCTCCTCCGGGAATACCACCAAAATCCGCAAACGGAAGGAAACCGGGCCACACAACGGAGGGTGGCGGACCGCCGCCGCGGGCGGCGGTCGGAGGAAGGGGCGGGGTACCACGGGCGG
>NZ_JAJBTT010000035.1:0-5492 GCF_020860705.1 Akkermansia sp. | reverse complement strand
TCGATAACCGATCACGCCACCCCGGGCACCACCCCCTCCGGCACTCCCACAACAATCCCCAACCGGACGCAACCCGGGGCCCCCCCCCTTCCATTGCAACCGCCGGCAGCGCCACCCTAGCGCAGGAAGTGCCGGAATACCAGCTCAGCGCCAAGGAAGCCGCGCGCAGCGAATACCGCCCCACCTGGCATATCTGGCTGTTCGTCACCGGCCTGGTACTGGCAGCCCTGGGCGTCTTCATGTTCCTGCGCGGCAGGGCCATGGAAGCGGAAGGCTCCAAAATCGTGAACATTTCAGACCTGTTTGTGGACCATGAAGCGGACTTCTCCCTGGAAGTGAACAAGGACCTGCTGGAGGAATTGAAGCAGAGGGAACACCAGTACCGCCTCACGGCCCATTCCCGCAGCCGGGAGGACCGGGAAGTGGAATCCGTCTCCGCCCACATCACAGCTGCCATGAATGAGCTCGCCCTGTACTGCATGGCGAAATCAGACGAAGAAAGGCTCAACTACGTGATGGATCCCGCTGCCACGGCCCCCAAAATGGCCCACTGGGCCGCCTATGGCCAGTACAAGGACTACCTGCCTCATGAAGCGGGCAAGAGCTCCAAGAATGGAGACCTGCTTCAAATTTCCGTGCTGATGGATGACAACACCGTCCGCCCCGCCGTTTTCCTGTATGATCCCCCCTCTGACAAATGGAAGCTGGACTGGGAGGCCTGGGAGGGATACTCCCACGTGCTCCCGGCAGAACTGGAAGCTAAAAAGCCTTCCGCTCCCGTTCCCGTCAGAGTAATCCTCAGCATGTCCGGCGTTTACCAAACGCCCTTCCTGGAGGAGTCCTCCGCTGAAAGCTACCGCAATACGGGTTACATCAACTTCTCCCTTGAATTTCCGAACGGGGAGCGGCTGTACGCCTATGTAGACAGGTATGCCCCGCTGGCCCTGGAACTGACCAAACTGCTCTACAACGGCCCCGTGCGCGTCTGCGTGCTCATTCATTACCCGGCGGACCTGCCCGGCAACCAGGCCGTCATCATTGACAAGCTGCTGCATTCCGGGTGGATGAGCGACGCCACCCGCACCCGCCTCCCCTCCACCAACTGACTGTCTGACTCCGCCCCTCTTTTTCCATGAGTTCCAAAGCACTAGCGCAAACACAGGACAAAGCCCTCCAACTCAACCTGGCTACCACGATTTACGGCACCTTTGCGGAAATCGGCGCCGGGCAGGAAACGGCCAACTGGTTTTTCCGGGCATCCGGAGCCGCCGGCACGGTGGCCAAAACCATTTCTGCCTATGACATGACGGTCAGCGACACCCTGTACGGCCCCGTCAAACGCTACGTTTCCGAGGAGCGCCTGAAAGGCATGCTGGACTACGAATTCACCCAGCTCATCAATCGCCTGGGCCCCAAGCGCGGCAAGGACACCCGCTTCTTCGCCTTTTGCAATACGGTAAAAGTAAAGGGCTACCGGGACAACGGCCCCTGGCACGGCTGGATAGGCGTGCGCTTCCAGCTGAAGCCGGAAGCGGAACCTTCCGACCTGATCATCCACGTGCGCCTGAATGACCCGGACCACGACAGCCAGATGAAGGACCTGGGCATTTTGGGCGTCAATATCCTGCACGCCGTCTTTTTCAAAAGGGACCGGCTGGAGGAATTTATTGAATCCCTGGTGGACAATCTGGACCCCAGGCTGGTGGAAATAGACGTCGTCCGTTTTGAGGGCCACGGCTTTTCCATGGTGGACAACCGCCTTTTTGCGCTCCAGCTGGTTAAATCCGGACTGACGCCGGCCACCCTGTTCCTGGCCAACGGCCAGGTGGCCCAGGCGGCAGACGTGCTGTACAAGCGCCCCATCGTGCTGATGAGGGGCAGCTTCAACCCCGTTTGCAACCTGCATCTGGAAGTGATGGCGCAGGTGAAAAAGTGCTTCCTCACCCACATCAACGAGACGCAGGCGGACCGCTGCCTGGAAATCTGTGAAATATCCATGAACAACCTGCTCCGCGGCGGGGACGTGGACCACTTGGACTTCCTGGACCGGGCGGACAGCCTGAAGGCTCTGGGCAAAAACGTGCTGATTACTAAAATGGCCCGTTTCGACAACCTGTCGGAGCTACTTGCACGCTACACGAACGAACCCATCGCGATCGCCCTCTCCATCGGCCTGCTGAACGAACTGTTCAAGGAAAAATGGACGGAAGACATCCCCGGCGGCATCCTGGAATCCTTCGGCCGCACCTTCCAGAACAAGACACGCCTGTACGTCTCTCCGTGGCTCAACCGCAAATCCGGTGAATTCGTTACGGCCCGCACCTTCCGCGCTCCGGAGCAGTACGTGCACCTGTACCAGCACTTCCTGGCGAACGGGCTGGTGGTGGACGTCCCCTTCTTCAATGAATTCCTGCTGCGCCACACGCCGCGGGACATTCAGCGCATGATCGCCGCAGATGAAGACATCTGGAAAACCCTGGTCCCCGCGGAGGCTCACCGCTCCGCCCTGCATTTCCGCTAAACTCCCTTTCAAAAGGGCTACCGCGGTCACTGCCCCCTGCTTTTTCCATAGCGGATTACCTGTCCGGGGATTTTTTACAAAAAGCCCCCCCGTCTTACGGATACGCCGGAATGTTTGGAAAGGACCGTAAATCAACAGTCCGTCAACATCTCTGCCGCCCCTTTCCCTGCCGCATCACGCCTGGGAATGAGGGGCTCCCGCCCCTCATAGCTGCCTCCACAGAAGCGGCTGCTGCTTAAAAAGGAGCCTCCGCCGCGCTCCGGAAAAATCTTTTATCTACGAAAGGCGGGAGCCTTTCACTCCCAGGCGCCAAAGGCGCAAGACTACGGTGAATCAGCGTTTCCCTCGTTTCTTCCTGCGATCACACCTTCCTCCTCTTCTTACCCTCCTTTCCCTCTCCGGCACTGTCCTTCCCGTCCAGCACCGTGGCTCTCCCCTTTCCTGAAACCGGTCCATCCGGCAGAACCACGCCCATTTCCCTGAAGAAACCTCCTTGCCGGCGCCCGGAACATCTCTCTTTTTCCAACTCATCTTATCAGGAAAACTTAACAAGTTTGTAAGATTGTCTTGCCATAAGGATGGAATATCATTAAGGTCTCTGAGTTCCATTTTTATCATGAATACCATTATTATCGGCTCCCAGTGGGGCGACGAAGGCAAAGGCAAAATGATTGATTTCCTGACGGAATCCGCCGACGTGGTGGCACGCGGCCAGGGTGGCAACAACGCCGGCCACACCGTCATCGCCAACGGGAAAAAATACATCCTGCATCTTGTCCCCTCCGGCATCCTGTGGCCGGGCAAGCTTTGCGTCATTGGCAATGGTGTGGTTCTGGACCCCATCGGCCTGGTGGAGGAGATCAATGAACTCCGCGGCCAGGGCGTGTCCATCACAAAAGACAATCTTCTCATCTCCGACCGCGCCCACGTGGTCCTTCCCTTCCACAAGGAAATGGACGCCGCCCAGGAATCCGCCCTCGGCAAAAAAGCCATCGGCACCACCAAGCGCGGCATTGGCCCCACGTACGCGGACAAGGCCCGCCGAATCGGCGTGCGCATGGCGGACATGAGGGACCCCAGCATCTTTGACGAAGTGCTCCGCCGCCGCATCAAGATGGCGAATGCGGAAATGGAACGCATGGGCCTTCCCGCCATGGATGAAGAAAAGATGGTGGCGGAAGTAAGCGCCGCCGCGGACGTGCTGCGCCCCCACATCACCAACACCATTCCGGTCATGCATGAAGCCGTGGCCTCCGGAAAGAGCATCCTCTTTGAAGGCGCCCAAGGCGCTTACCTGGACGTGGACTTCGGCACCTACCCGTTCGTCACCTCCTCCAATACCTCTTCCGCCGGCGCCTGCACCGGAACGGGCGTGCCCCCGCACAAGATTGACCGCATCATCGGCGTGTGCAAGGCGTACACCACCCGCGTGGGTTCGGGCCCCTTCGTCACGGAGGATGAAGACATCTCCAACCACCTGCACAGCATGGGCCGTGAATTCGGCGCCACTACGGGACGCCCCCGCCGCTGCGGCTGGGCTGACGGCGTGCTGCTCCGCTTCTCCGCCATGTTCAACGGCTTTGATGAAATGGCCATGACCAACCTGGACGGCTATGACAAGTGTCCGGAAATCAAAATCTGCACCGGTTATGACCTGGATGGTGAAATCCAGGCCTATCCGCCCGCCACGGTGGCCGAATGGGAACGCTGCAAGCCCGTTTATGAAACGATGCCCGGCTGGATGCAGGACATTTCCACCTGCCGCTCCTGGGAAGAGATTCCGGAAAACGCCAAAAAATTCGTCAAGCGCATGGGCGAGCTCATCGGCTGCCCCGTCACGACGGTAGGCGTAGGCCCTGACCGGGAACAGACGATCGCCGTCAAATAACACGCCGCCGGGAGTTCCCAAACCCGGCCTTTTTACCTTCGCAGGGCCGTTCCACTTCCTCAATGCGGAACGGCCCTCTTTTTATTGGCCTTCTCCGCACTTTTCTTCCCACCCACTCTCCACTCTCAAAAAAAGACCCCATCCCCTTTGCCGGGAATGGAGCCCTGTAACGCGTAAAACGGAAAAACTCTTAATGCTGACGCCGACGGTGCAGGAGCAGAGACCCCAGCCCCAGCAAGCTCAGCGTAGTAGTAGCAGGTTCTGGAGCCGTCCAGGCCATATAAGCGGCCTGAACTTCATCCGCAGTCATTGCGCCGTCATAGATAGCCAAGCGGGAGACATTCTCATCGGTCGTGTTGCTAGTAGAATTCCCTGCCCAACCGCCCAGGGTCAGCTTTGTTAGAGTCTGTTGAGCCATGCTGGTATTAGTGGTGCTCCCGGAAGCAACAAGCTCGCCGTCTTGATACATCTTGAACACAACGCGGGATCCTTCCAAGCCGGCCGTGATGGTAAGAATAGCTGTCGATTCAGTGGAAACAACGTTCAAGGGGGTGTTATTACCCGTATTCCCCGCATTATTGATACTTCCATTAAACAGGAATGAGCCATTGCCGCTGCCGTTAGTACCGGCTGCAAACAAATATTGATTATCTGCAGATGCCAGGCCAATCAGATTGTCGTTGACACCATTTCTGCTGGCTCCACCTTTCACTTCAAGGGAAATAGTCAGGCCGGCAGAGAGGTTCAAGCCGGCGGAGGACAAATCCACCGTAGGACGGTTCGCCAACGAACCGTCGGCTTTCACGTTCAAAACGCCGTCACTCACAGAACTGGCGCCGAAATTGAAAGTCAGGTTTCCCGTCGTAGCCGCGCCGTCCGCGGTAAATCCATCCCATTCGGACACCAGCGTAGCGCCCTGTGCCATCAGGGAGGAGGCCACCACACAAGAAATTAAATATAAAGTTTTCTTCATTTGACTGTGCTGAGTTGAAGGAGGAAAGCGAAATGCATTTCCCTGCTCCGACTATTACGGATTTCTAATCCGCGAACAATGGCAAATATTGCAAATCAAACCTTATGCTA